>JANQJB010000073.1 GCA_028281865.1 Marinagarivorans sp. | reverse complement strand
CCAAAAAGTTACGCTGAATGATCGCGCTGGCATACTGACACGAGCAAGTTTCCTTGTCGCCACTTCAGATTCGGAAGCGACAACTCCGACTGAGCGCGGCTTAATTATTGGTACCAAGCTTGGATGCCAAGTTTGGGCTCCAGAAGCTCCAGCTGCGCTTCAAGATGCGCCGGAGTTTGTTTTATTTGACAAAGCTCCGGGCGAATCGACCCGCGACGCGTTAATTAGAACAACAAGCACTAATGACGTTTGTTACGGTTGCCACTTCCGCACCGATTTCATGGGCTTCCCGCTTGAAAACTATGACGGATTTGGACGCTATCGTACCGATGAAGACGGTGTAGCGATTGACCCAAGCGTTGATGAGAGCTTATTGGGAGCCATTACTGACGCGAATGAATTAGGAACGATAGTTGCGAATTCTGACATTATCCAAAAATGTTACGTCAAAACTTGGTTTAAAGAAGCGTTCTTACGCAGCTATCCAAAACCTGAACTCGATACTTTAGGCAACGCTCCATTCGACGGCGATGGCTTCACGATCTTTCCCGCGACAGAAGATGATTGTGAGTTAAACCGTCTTAAAGCGCGCTTTAAGCAACAGAATGGCGACTTGATCGAACTTCTGAACGATCTCGTTGACAGCCCCGCACTTCACTACCGCAAACTCTAGGAGACACAGGCAATGCACTTACTAA
Organism: Marinagarivorans sp.; assembly: GCA_028281865.1. Lineage (GTDB taxonomy): Bacteria > Pseudomonadota > Gammaproteobacteria > Pseudomonadales > Cellvibrionaceae > JANQJB01. Next base: position 14,112 of record JANQJB010000073.1, on the reverse strand, counting down.
AATATAAAAACCTATCGCGCCGCGATCTGCTGTCCATGGCAGCCGGTGCCACTGCAGTCAACACGCTTTGGCCACTGGTTCCTCGCCTGGAAGCAATGGAAGCAGAAGCGACAGCTTCAATCAAGCGTTACTCTTATTGGCTGGAGCCGACAAATGCAGGATCAAAGGTACTCTCGGGTAGCCTTTCTGCTGCTGGCTCATTGGACTTTAAGAATAACTGGACGGTGTTCAATGACCCTGAAATTAAACAGCACATTTTGATGCTCCGCGGCGTAAGTCGTCCGAGTGCTGACGGTGGTGACGGTCCTCACCCCAACGGTGTAGCTGGCTTCAGTGGTTGGCGTGGGGGCGGTAAAGGCCGCTATAACGCCAAGTGTACGAGCCTTGACCAAGTTCTTTCACAAAAATATGCAGCAGACTCTTTGATTGGTGACATTCGCGCTGGATATAGAAACGATAACGGCAAAGATAAAGCCTTCGACGTATCGAGTTCAGTTGTTAATGGTAAAGCCATTGCCCGACCACAATCGCCGGAAGCAATGTATAACGAGTTCTTTAAAGACTTGAACTTGGGTGGCGGCAATAGCGGCGGTGGCCAAGCGTCTGATTCCACGATTCGTCGTCGCTTAAGCGCACTTGACTATGTTTCTAAAGCGTTGGCGCGTTTAAATAGCCGTATTGCTCACGAAGACAAACATAAGTTGGATCAACACCAAACTGTTGTTCGCTCTATCGAAACGCAGTTAGAGAACATTCAAAACAGTTCTGGCAACTTGTCCTCATGTGAAGCAAACCAACCAGACGGTGGCGCTGTAGGTACTGATAAAGCATATCCCATTCAATCAGCACTTATGGCAGCTGCACTAGGTTGTAACGTAACACGAGTTGCTGGAGCTTATTACGGCTCAGCAGCACAGCGTATTACATACAGCCACCTTAACAGCTACAGTGGCGGCGGCGCTGGTTACCATAAAGCGACTCACGGTAAGCATAGTAAAGGCGCTTACTTGGGTGATGTTGTTCGTTTCCGTGCTCAAGAAGTTGCTCGTTACTTGAAAATTTTGAAAGGCTACGAGGAGCCAGACGGTTCTTCTTTGCTAGACAATACAATTTTCTACATGAGTACTGACGTTGTAGAGGGTCATGAGCATAAGAGCAATGTGTTGGCTTTCCTTGCCGGTGGAACGGGCCACTTCAAGCAGCAAGGTAACGCCGTGAATGTCAATGCGAGAGCGAATGATATTCTTACCTCCATCGCTCGTTACATGGGCCATAACGTTGATAAATTCGGTGATCCATCATTTGGTGGTGGAACGCTGCCTAATAGTGTATTTAGCGGCTAGCCGGACACTTGTAATTAGCCATAAACAATAGTTATGTTGTGTATAACCCCGGCTCTTGTGAGCCGGGGTTTTTCGTTTATGGGCACTAAAAAATACGTAGTAGAGTAAAACAGTTGACCGTTAAACACCTAAAAAAAATTGCGTCCAGCTTTAGCCGTTACGCGAGCCATCTGCAGCACAAAAAAAACCTTATCAGTCTTTTGCGCAAATACGGTCAACAGGTCGCTCAAACCACAAAAGCCTTGGCCTTTAGAATTAAAAGTGAACCAAAGCTTTTATATTCCTCAATTTGCGCATCAATTTTCCTTAGCGTTTTTTCTCTCTACATTATTTTTGATTCGAGCAATGACGCTCAACTTACCAGGCCTGATACTTCAAGCATCACCGAAGGCACCGTCTCTCTGACAATAAGTACCAAGCAGGCTGAAATTAACTCTCATGAAAATCAATTTCTGATTTGTGAGATTCTGGGCAACACTATCGCCGAGATGGCAGCTTCACTGACAAACGAACTTGCGGAATGCAATTCGAAAACATGCGAAAGCGATGATTTACTCTACGAACTGCTAGTGTCAGCCATCGAGTCAGAACCGGGATGCAAGGCTTACGCACTCAATATCATGTCGAATACCCTGCCCCCAAATGTCGATATTGAAGATTTCTACGCATTTGCGAAAACGAATCACGAGCTAAAACAAAACTTTGAAGAATGGAAAGACAACCTTGTTTTTGCAAAGAGCTTTTCGGATAAAATTTTTGCAACCATACTCATTGATCAGGATTATCTCGACAATTCAAAATCACAATTCCAAGGTAAAAATGTCTACGAATATCACGAAAAGGTCATTGGTGAGCTGGTTAAAGAGGCCCCAGCAAACGCGCTGGTTCACCATCGCGTATTAGACTACTGTTTCAATGATCCTGAATCATCGGTGTGTGAGCAACTTGAAAATATTAGCCAGTATGTGACCGATACAGACTCGGCGATAGGCTTAGCTTCGCTGTTATTCGACCAAGGAAAGACAGACCAGGCACTAAAAATGCTTGAGCAAGCGATGACAAATAATAATTCGACAACCTTAACCGCACAATATATGAAGGAGTTGGATAAGACTCTGCGAGTCAATGATAGCGACATTAACACTCTCCATGTTGCGAAATATATTGAAGTTATCAGTGAAATACCAAACAGCGGTATCGAAGAGCGACAAATTTTGTGCTCAACAAAAGTCGACAGTATTAATATCGGAAAAGAATATTGCCTCCCACTCGCGCAAAAAGGAATGCGATCTCAAGATATGTTTGACACGATTAATAGCTCAGTTATGTATCAAACTATTATTGATAGTAGTGACCCGGCAGCTAGAATTGAACTAGAAAAAGAGTTTGCTCATTTAAGTGAAAAAAATTTGGGTCGCGTTAAATCAGTTACTCAGAATAAGCCAAGTTTGTTAAAGCTCTACTCCAACCCACTCGTTTCAGACGAAAAATGGCAGGACTTTGGCGATGCTTCAGCGTCAGACGGCTATTTAAATGCGCTAAGTTCTTTATTCGAGGAGTAAAAGTTAAAAACAACTTCTCTCCAACTGCTAAGTTTCAAAATGATATACTCGTAGCATGAAACCAATCCATTCTGTTGCGCAGAAGAGTTCTCTCACCTAAACACGATTATTCGAACCTAAATCAGTGGCAAGCAACAAGTTAGAACACAATCTTAACGACCAAGAAGACACCATTATCTTAGTCGACGCTAAAGGCGCCGAGGTTGGCACTTATCCCAAGCTCGCCGCCCACAAAGATGGGCGACTTCACCGCGCGTTTTCAATATTTATATTTAATTCACTCAACGAGCTACTCATTCAAAAACGTAACGAAAATAAATATCACTCCGGCGGTCTTTGGACAAATACCTGCTGCAGTCATCCGAGACCAAACGAGACGGTCCTAGATGCGGCAACGAGACGCCTATCGGAAGAAATGGGTCTTGCAACGGAATTAGCGGAAGTACTTGAGTTCACCTACAAGGTCACTCTGCCTAACGGGCTTATTGAAAACGAATACGATCACGTGATTATTGGTTTCACCGACGCGACGCCAATTCCATCTGCTGATGAGGTGTCGAGCTGGCGTTGGGTAAACACAAGTGAGGTACTTGTTGACACACAACGACACCCTGAAACCTATACTTCATGGTTCCCAATCGCGTTAAAAAAGTTGAAAGAAAATAATTTTTTGCCAGATTTTTAGTTTCGATGGCTTTTTTGTTAGGGCAACGCAAGCTTATAGCCGGCCTATGCCAGTAAAGCTTCTCGGCATCAATCGTGTTAGCATTGCGCGCTCTGAATTAAATAATAATTCAAGCGTTCATCAAATTAGGGGATGTTCAATGCACAAAATCATACCAAATTGTTTAATTTATATGCTTGGTTTTTCTCTTTTCTTTCAATCTGCGCTAGCGGATGAAAAGCCCAAAAAAAGTAGGGATGAACTCGCCAAAGCCACCGAAGTCTGGAAACCCGTGCCACCTGTCATATACCTATCGCAGTCCGGCATCCCGTCAGATGCTGTCGTGTTATTTGACGGAAAAGATCTCGATGCATGGGAATCTGTAAAAGGAGGGCCAGCCAAATGGCAGGTGAGCAACGGCACATTTACCGTCGTCCCCCACTCCGGATCAATAGTGACAAAGGACAGCTTTTGCGATGTGCAATTGCATATCGAATGGAAATCACCGGCCAAAATTCCAGGTAAGAGTGGCCAGGGCTTGGGAAATAGCGGAGTATTTTTTCAAAAACGTTACGAAATTCAGGTATTGGATTCCTACGAAAATGTTACCTATTCAAATGGGCAAGCCGCATCTGTCTATAAACAGCATATACCGCTTGTAAACGCCATGAGGCCCACAGGCGAATGGCAAACCTACGATGTTATATTTACCGCTCCACGATTCTCACCCGACGGTAAAGTTGAGCGCCCTGCTTATATGACGGCATTACACAATGGTGTATTAGTTTTAAATCATGTGAAACTCGGAGGACCAACCGTATATGTAGGGCCACCAAAATACGAAGCTCACAAATGCGCGCCCATTATGCTTCAGGACCATCGAGATAAAGTCAGTTTTAGAAATATTTGGTTAAGGAAACTGTAGAATCTTACACCGATATGTAATGATTGCCCTAACTAGCGCGGTAATTCCGCGCTACCTATGCGCTAAGATCAATTTTGCGATAGGCCTCAATTAAACGTTTTTCGCCTTCAACTCCTTTTGCATCAATTCCGTGTTCCATACCAAGAATTCCGCGATAACCCTTGTTGTAAATCCAATCTAAAACTTTTTTATAATTAATTTCTCCGGTGCCCGGTTGCTTGCGACCTGGCACGTCACCAAGCTGGATATAAGCAATTTCATCCCATGCGGAAATCATATTGTTAATCAAATTTCCTTCCGTAATTTGCTGGTGATATAAATCGTCAAGAATTTTACACGAAGGACTGTCAACCATTTTACAGATCTGATATGCGTGAGAAATTCTCTGCAAAAAACAGTTGGGGTGGTTAATATAGTTAAGCGGTTCCAAAACCATGACCAAGCCTGTCTTTTCACAGACCTCAGCCATGTATTTTAAATTTTCAACTGCGTTATGCGTCTGATATTCGCTTAATAAACTTGGATCCTGAGTACCGGGTACAACCGTACACCAGCGTGCGCCACATCGTTTAGCAATTTCCGTAGCATCTTGCATCTTCTTAACCAACAATTCCCTTACGCCTTTTGGATCGCGCGATTTACTAAAAAAATCGAATCGGTTGCCCGATAAAGTTGGATGCCTAAATTCGCCGTAGGCCACAAACACACCCATTTCCATATCTAAACTTTGCAATAATTTTCCGATCGCCTTTTGTTCCTTGATTTCGCGTTTGGGCATACCGTTATCTTCCCATGCGGTAAAACCCAATTCATGAGCATAGCGAATTTGGTCTAAGATATTCGGCCCAGCTGACGCCGCAAAATGACGAACATGAGGAGCAAACTTTAATTTAAAGGGTGACTGAGCTGAAGTAATTTTTTCTTGTTGCGCAACAACAGAGCTTGCCAGCGATTGAGCCAAGATAACGCTGCCAACAGAGGCCGATCTGACAAAACCGCGACGAGAAAGCCTGGAAACATTAAAGGTTTTCATTAAATCCCCCATAGTTTGTTACCCCAAAACAATAAAATTCTTTACAGAATTTTTCAGTTGCATATTATTTCCTTAATATCGTTTATTTTTTAGGTGTTTTTTAATATTTTTCCCTCAGCGATCCTTGCTCCTTTAAAGCTCCACTTGAACAACCGTTAAACTTGCCAACTCCCCTTCGGAACCACCAAACGACTTTGAGGTATCGAATTACCATTGTCAAGATTTGTAACAACTCAATATATCCGTTTTTTTGAAACTTATAACACCACGCACTCTATACGTTCTTGTGACTTAAGCATCTAAAAACTATAATCGGGCACCTAAAATTATAATCGGACAGCTTTAGTTGTGCGGCGATAAAGATTTTAACTGACTGTTAGCTTAAAGTTTTTTAATCTCGGCTTATTGCATGCCGTTTTGTTGAATTTGACTCTATCACAAAAATTTATGCGAAAACTCGTATTTTTACTACTTACTCTGCAATGCATTTCTTGCGAAACGACAAACGATGCTGGCCCCCAGACGCAAAAAAATGTTAATCGAGAAAACCTTTCTCAAGTCGAAAATCAAGCTTACGATTCAGTTCCGGAAGAAGCCTTTGACTTGAACGAGGACCTAGAAATTAAAGTTTGGGCAAAAACACCACTCTTCCATAACCCAACTAACATAGATTTTGATGCCGATGGGCGAATTTGGCTAACAGAGGCCGTTAATTATCGATCGTTTAACTCCTCACGTAATCAGGGCCTCTCTTTCGCTGAAGGAGACAGGGTCGTGGTACTTGAAGATACTGATAAAGACGGCGCTGCGGATAAATCGACGGTATTTGTGCAAGACAAAGATCTTGTAGCGCCTTTGGGCATCTCGGTTTTCGACAATAAAATCATGGTCGCAAGCTCCCCAAACGTTATCGTCTATACCGACGTTGATCGAAATTTGAAATTTGACCCACAAATCGACCGCAAAGAGATTTTTCTTACCGGCTTTGGCGGCCTCGACCACGACCATGCTGTTCATGCATTTGTCCCGGGCCCAGACGGGGCCCTTTACACCGCCACCGGCAACGCTGGCCCATCAATCGTAACAGACAAATCTGGCTGGACATTGCGCTCCGGGTCTTCTTATAAAGGCGGTTCGCCGCACGCAAAAGATAATCAGCCAGGATTAATAAGCGATGATGGGCGCGTCTGGGTCGGCGGGCTAGCTTTGCGTATCGACAAAACTGGGGACGGGCTAGAGGTGGTCGGCCACAATTTCCGCAATAGCTATGAGCTGGTGCTCAGCTCGTTTGGCGATATGTTTCAGAACGACAACGACGACCCCCCCGCCTGTCGCACAACATGGTTAATGAAGTACGGCAACCTGGGCTTTTCAAGCGCCGACGGCGAACGCACGTGGCAAGCAGATCGGCGACCGGGTCAATCGGTACCTACCGCTCAATGGCGACAGCAGGACCCTGGTGTCATTCCCGCAGGTGACATTTATGGCGCTGGAGCACCAACAGGTATAACGTTCTATGAAAACGGTGCTCTCGGCGATAAATACAACGGTTTGCTATTGAGCGCCGAATCGGGGTTAGGCGTAATTTTTGGTTACTTTCCTAAAGCCAAAGGCGCGGGCTTCGATTTGAAACGCTTCGACTTTTTGCGCAGTGTCCAAAGACCAGGAGTATCACCCGATGATATTCACACATGGTTTCGCCCCGCAGACATCAGTGTCGGCCCAGACGGAGCAATTTATGTAACGGATTGGTTTGACCCCGGCGTAGGTGGCCACAAAATGTCCGACCCTAAAAGCGCTGGAACGATTTATCGTGTTACACGTAAGGGTGACAACCCGATAGCACCAAAAATCGATATCAATACGCTTACAGGCCAAATTACAGCGCTTAAAAGCCCTGCCCATTCGGTAAGGATGCTAGGTTACGAAGCTCTACTTCAGAATAAGACTAACAGCAGTTTCGTCGCGCTTCGGTCATTGTTAAATGATCAGAACCCATATTTGGCCGCACGCGCAATTTGGGTACTGGCTCATTTTGATAAACAGGGTCAAAAGCTAGTTGAGACCCTGCTTAAATCCGAAAATCTGCACATGCGAATCACCGCTTTTCGCGCTCTCGTTAACGCAAACCCCGAACTGGACCTAGATCTGATTGCACGCTTAATCGATGATGAACACCCTGGTGTGCGCCGTGAATTGGCTTTGCAATTGCGTGACGTCCCGTTTAAAGATAAAAAGCATTGGTTGGTCAGTTTAGCCAAGGGCTACGATGGCAAAGACCGCTGGTATTTAGAAGCATTGGGCATTGCCGCAGAGTCATATGAAGCCGAACTCTACCAATTAATCAAACACACTTTAGAACCGGGCGACCCGATAGACTGGCCGGCACGATTCATCGGCCTAGCATGGCGCTTACATCCGCCTGAAACAGTGGAAGCATTTCAATCACGAGCAATGAATTCTCGCTTAGACAAGGCTCAGCGCCAGCAGGCTATAGACGCAATTGCATTTATTCCCACTTACGAAGCGGCAATGGCGATGGTGGATATTGCCAAAAACGGCCCAGAAGATTTGCAAATTTATTCTGACTGGTGGGTAAAAAACCGCGCGTTAAAACTTTGGAAGGCCTTTGACCCCGTCTCACTGCTACCGGAAATTAGTCCTTCCCAGAGGCCCATCGAAATTACGATAGATAGCGCTGCTTATAGCAGTCCCTTTATGCAAGCACCGGGAAATATCCAAAAAATCGAGCTCGACGTTAGTGGTGCAAATCGACTGTACTTGCGGGTAGAAGCAGAAGATTCTGACCATGACTCAAATTTTGCGACGTGGATTGACGGTTATTTTGAAAAATCTGATGGAACACGTGTTGAATTAAAGGATATCGAGTGGCTGGCCGGCAATACATCGAGCGGGTTTCTACAGTACGGTTTTACCGCAAACGGAAGCAAAATTCGCCGAAACCGAGAGTTTCGGGACAACGGCATCGGCGTCAATGCGCCGTCGACAATCTTTTATAATGTATCGGGCCTGGACTTCAAGAAGTTCTATGTCTCTGCACAAGTTGACCCTCAATACCGCCGCGATGAGGACGAAGCTTCAGCAAGCGTAAAATTCCAAGTCTTTCACGACGGCGGTTTATCACAGAACCAAACCTTAGCCACTGCCGCTTCGCTAGATGATATTGCGGCAATTAAATCCTTAGCCGGCGACAAGGTGCGAGGCCAGAAATTATTTTACGGGCGGGGTATTTGTTTTACCTGCCATCAAGTTCAAGAACAGGGCACTGAAATCGGACCTGATTTGACTTCAATTGCGCTTAAGTTTGGAACGGACTACCTTCTCGACTCACTAATATATCCATCAAACGCTATCACCTTCGGCTACGAGACGGTCAATATCGCCACCCGATCAGGAAAGCAATACAACGGTTTTTTAGTCGCCGACGCCGACCCAATTATCATAAAAGACTTCGCGGGCAAACAGACACAAATTGCGGTTGAGGAAGTGGTGGAAAAGAATGCAAGTGATGTATCAATGATGCCGGCCGCAAAAGCATTAAACCTATCTGGCCAGGATTTAATGGATATCATTGCCTATTTGCAATCCATTCACTAGGGCACCGTGAGCTTATAGAGCATTGTAAACGACAGAACACTGTAAACAGCGAGGCACTATGAAAAATTCTAAGGCGGCCCCCGGTTTCAGACATGCTAAAAGCAAATAGGAAAAAGAGTTACTACACTTAAAAGTTTCGAATAACGCTGACAGGAATAATGCCCTTACCTTGGTTCCACGAGGTCAAGGCTTTGCCGACAATAGTGCCAAGCGCCTGGCGACAAGGAACAGCCTTCATTGCATGCCCGGACGTCTTCGATGTCGTCAGCAAATCACCTTCACGAATATTACCGTAACGCGAATCAACCCGGCAGAATGCCCTGCCACGCATGGCAATCGAAAGTTTTCCGCTTGCTCCGGGGAACTGAGTCCACTGCATTCCCGGTTCGCTTGACCCCAAGCCCGCAACAATGCCAACGACTCTGCGATCATAGGGGATTGTGCACTCGCATAAACGACCCTCTGTATCAAATACCAGCACTGTACCTTCTTGGTACAAAACGGTCTTAGTGGTCGAGTCGCGAGTTGTATTACGGCTACTGCTTGATGAATCGTTAGCTGTGTCTTGAGAACCTGCAGCAGACTTTTCGCCCACGGCAGTGTTTTGAGGAAAAGCAATAATTTGACAAGTGCGTTGCTGAGAACCAGACTCGCACCCACCGTTAGCAACGGTGTGATCATTTATAGTTTGATCGGTATTGGACTCGCTTGCGCGCTCAAGAGATCGAATTAAGTCTTCTAAATTGAGTGCCATTTGATCCCCCTCCCTTTTTAATAAATCACAGATTAAAAATTACTATATTTGTTTCCAGATTAAAAGCACTTGCCGATCAAGTACTTCAATAAAAAAATAAAATAGTGCTTTAAGCGGATTTTTGCCAGCTATACTCTCACACCATTGTTGTGAAATATTCACACCAAGTTAATGCATTAGTAAATAAGCGAATATAAGAAATTCTATCTGAGCCTCTCTTAATAAAAGCTGAATCTAACTATTGATTCAGCAATAATTATTATCGCGGCTAGACGCCGTTAAAAACCCATTAATTTATACATTATTTCTCATGCGGATTGTCACCAAAAAACGCAATTTGTAGTCAGCATTAAATATTAATATGGCCTAATCTTACGATAATTAAGAAAACATTAATGTACCCAAATCAACTAAAGCTTACCTACTTTAATTACTTTTTGAATTTTTTATATCGACACGCTTTAACATACACTTGTTAACCCAACTAAACATCGAAATAACAGCTGCCAAGCAAGTATTCACCCCCATTAACCAGCTCGCTTGTCTCTAAACTAGAGGGGTTTTTATCTTACTAATTCTGCCTAAGCACATATTACCTAGCGATATTAAAAAAATTTAACTTAAACTAATCGCTATAAGTCATAAAGCTAACAACAATTTTAATGACTGTACTCACTAACAAATGCCAAAACCAAAATAAATCGGACTCAATGGCGTCCTAAATTGCCAACTGCATCAACTAAACTTATCTGAGGCACCTTTATTTTTGGCTACGCAGCATGGCAGTTCTCGACACCAATACGCGCTTGGATGGATACCAAATTACACACCGCCTGGGCGATGGTGGGACTGCAAGCGTTTTTAGGGGCGTGCAATTATCGCTCAAACGCAGTGTCGCTATTAAAATTCTCAAGCGAAATCTGCTCGCACAGGACGAAATCCGTTTACGTTTTGAACTCGAATCACTGATAATTGCGCGCTTAAGTCACCCCAATATTATTCATGTTATCGATCAAGGCATTACCAGTGACGGCCTGCCCTACTTCGTCATGGATTATGTAAAAGGCAATACTTTAGAAAAGGCAATTAAAAACGGAAATTTGTCCAACGAGCGTGCTATCGATTATTTTATTCAAATCGCCAAAGCACTAGCCTACGCTCATAAAAACAACATCGCACATTGTGATATAAAACCACAAAACATTTTGATTGATCGCGAAGGCACTGTACGCGTCCTCGATTTCGGCATTGCGCAAATTTATAACAAACTAATTTATAGCCAACTGGGAAAACCCAAAGGCTCAGGCGAGAGGTTTGTTATGGGCTCGCCAAATTATATGTCCCCCGAACAGCGCGAGTCAGCTTCAAATGCAACTACACAAAGTGATTTATATTCGCTAGGTGTGATCATGTATTACTACTTCGCAGGACAATTTCCTAACTCAGGCAACAATTTACCCGTCTTGCCGCTAACAAACTTTACGCCCAGCATAGACAAAGCTTTAAGTAACTTAATATTACAATGCCTGGAAAAACAACCCGCAAAACGTCCCACGAGTGCAGATGAAGTAAAACATAGATTGCTCCAAATTCTTCAGGGAAAACATTTAAATCAAGAACAAAAACAACGTGCCAACCTAGGAGTCAACAAAGAATTTAAATTGCTGGATGTACTGAGAGAAACACAACATTGTGCCGTTTATTTATTCCAAGAACAACAAAATCGAGAGTTATTTGTTATTAAGAAAAAACCGCTATGGCAAGGCGGTTTTGATGTATCTCAAAAAATTAAACAACTAAATTATCCTAATATCGTAAAAATATTGGGTTCGTCCAAAAACGAGCGCAACTTTATTATTGTTTCTGAATATTGTGTCGGTGGATCTCTTGCGGAGAGAATAACGCGCCCCTTTAAACTCGTCGAATTTTATCCTATTGCAATTTCGCTAACCGAAACCATGGCAAGTGCCCATGAGCAAAATATTGTACATGGAAACCTGAGACCATCGAATATCTTGTTTGACGGGAAAGGCAGTATAAAGATTTGTGATTTCGGGCTTGACGAGCACTACGACACAAAATTTACCGATAATAATTGGTATTCACCTGAGCATGAAAAAACATCCAAATTTTTCGACGCCTATTCCGCCGGCGTTATTTTCCACCAAATGTTAACCGGAGAGCTTCCCGAGAGAAAATACACGAAATTTGTACCCTCCGAAAAGTTCAAAAAATTACCCGAAAAATTGCAGCTTATGATCTCTAACTTACTGCATTTAGACCCTGAGAAACGCATCGCTAATTTTCATCAATTAGCCCACATTTTAAAAGACCTTCAGGAAGCGGAAGCAACTATTATTCGACCTAATCAATTCAAATCGAGGCAAAAAACTGCCATGCAACATTATTCTGCAAACCACCGTATACTTGAAAATGAACCTCGTGCAAGCAAGCTAGCTGCCGCCTGCATACTTGCGATTTTTCTATTTTTGCTCGCAGTGGATACGCAGGTAGTGTTACCGGAAGTCACCACTGCGATGAATATGCCGGCAAATCATTTTCACGAACGCCCGTAAACGATAGGGTAAAACCGCCCTATATTGAGCACCGTTTTCCCACAAACTCTGAGAGGCAGGGATTGGGGCGACTCATGGAATTAGAGATTAGCAACACGCTCTGTTGCACTTAAAATACAAATTACTTTACGGGGCAGCATTGCTCTATTGAGGACTGGCATCAACTCTTCTCTAGTTAAAATACAAAACAGAATTACAACTCCACCCCCATTTCTTCAAAAATAGCTGCCGCAGTTAAGAAGTGTGCAGTGATCCACAACACCCTCCAATCCTCATCATAACCACCGCGGAAATCCCACACTTTGGCATCCTTACCCGCTTTATCAATATTGGAAAAGCTCTGCACAAAATTCGTCTCTTGCATTTGCTCACCTTGCGAACCAAAGGGGTCTATCATTTGACCACAAGCTACGTACATCAATATCGCCATTTTCTTAATACGTTCATTATTAGTCAGCTCACCTAAGCGATAAAGCCAAGGTGTAGTGAGAACACCGTATACATCAAGATGTTGATTCTGTGGCGAAACAAAAGTCCAACCGCGTGTTTTAAACGCATGATCTGCTAAGCGTCCTGCCGGCATCGGAATATCCCAAACCATGGTGTAACTTAACATTGCATCGCCTGCATGAGCGGCCCAATCGAGATATTTTTTATCTCCACTTAAATCATACGCAGCCATAAAGGCTTGAAACGCCGCCCAAGCGCCTTCTTTATCTTCGCCACGAGCATCCAAGGTTCCACCCCAATACGATTCACGCATGCTTAAATGTCGCTTACCGTAGTGGTCTGCAGCCTTTAGAGCAGCTTTTCTATATTTTTTATCACCGTAAAGCTGATAACCCAAAGTCAGCGGCGCAACGTGGAAACCTTCGTTGGTCGAAATGGGGCGCCAATCTTTTTTTAGAATTCTATCTGCATGAAACGAAGCGGCTTTTTTGAAAAAAGCTTCCCATTTAGACGTATCCAGCTCTTTTATTTTTTTCGCTCGCGCAATAGCTTTGGCAAAAATAAACAGTGCCTGACCTTGCGACACATGATCGTAGTGAGTCCATTCACCTTTCTTTGTATCAAAGCGCAGTTTAAAACCCTCAGGTGTAAACGGGGTAGAAGCGAGAAAATCCATACTTTTTTGAATTTTCGAGTAGAGTTCAGGGCGATTATATTTTTGTGCCACAAACTGCAAGCCATAGCCTGGAGCGTCCGATTGACCGGCCCATCCCATCACAATACGACGCCGCTTATAACCGGGGTCATCCATAAAAAAGCCCGCCCACTGTTTGCCATTTGGCGCAGTGCCTTCAAAAAAACGATTGATGGCGAAACGCGACTTAGCTTCGATAATTTCTTCAAAGCTTGGAAATTCTTCAACAAAATAAGGTTTAAAGATATCGATGCTTGTGTGAATGGGCTTACGAAAACCGTCACCCTCGCGCGCAACCGGGTAAGCTTGTAGGAAATAAGTTTTTTCAATAACGGCTTTCGGCTTAACATCCAAAGTAGCGCCCGCGTAGGGAGCTGATCGCTGTTGCATAAATTTTATTACCGCACGTTGCTCGTTATAACCGACCGGGCCGGACAAAAGCTTTAATTCCGTGTGGTCCTTGTAATATTCAGCCCCCATCGACCACCACTGG
>JANQJB010000065.1 GCA_028281865.1 Marinagarivorans sp. | reverse complement strand
GCCGTCACTAACCACCAGCGCCTCATTAAAAATAAACAGGTCTGGCACTTCTTCTTTATAGGTTTGTAATTGTTGGAATGCAGACCAAATATCGGCGCTATTGCCGGCGGGATTTTTAAGTTCGATGACCGCTAGCGGTAAGCCGTTGATAAATACAATCACGTCAGGGCGGCGATTGCCTTTTGAGCCTACCAGAGTGTATTGGTTAACAATTAAAAATTGGTTATTGCTTACATTGTTAAAATCCAATAAATGAACAAAATCAACCTTATTTTCATCCCCCTCTTTGTACTCAACTTTTACTCCTTCTAATATTTGCTGATGGAAGGCTTTATTGTTTTTGAGAAGAATGGGCGTTTCGGGTTTTGCGATTCGTTGAGCGACTTGCTCCAACGTTGCTAAAGGCACTTGGGGGTTGATGAGCTGTAACTGCTGCAGCAAACGCGCAGGAAGAACGACTTGCCGGTAATCACTGCGCTCTGGGCTGCTGCCATCAGGGGCGACGTCGTAACCGCACTGATAGTCGTAGCCGATGGATTGAAACCATTCGATGCAGAGTTGTTCTAGTTGGTCTTCTGTGATCATATAACCGTTAATCCTATTGTTGCATTTATCACTATGATTTCCCCCCAAGAAATTGCCTAAATACCTTGCGTACTCCTAGGCCCTCGAATACCAGTGAAAAAAATACATAATCTTAAATATCCAGGTTTATCTGAACCAACCTGTTCAATCAAACGAGCCTCAATAGTCATCAAAGTTTGATCTTCGTCCATTAACGGTAAGTCGATTTCGAGATTCGAGTTGAATATGTCCATAAACAATACCAGATGAACTTTGCCCAAATTCACCGACTAGTTCGGCATACTTTTTAGTTTTTACCCCAGGTATTTTTCCAAGCCTGACCACCTCAAAGCCTAGGCTTTCAAAATCCTTATCTTTAAGTACAACCTTGCAAATACCTGAAAAATCAGAAACCGGAGACTTAAACGAGATAATTTTGGAAAAAGATTGTTCAACCATTACATTATACCAATCTGAAGCAACCCCAATAAAATAGATCTCTTCGTTAATAACTTGACACTCACCTATAACCCCCTCCGCCTTAATAGCACTTTTACCTTCGATAGATACAGGCCCTTCCGTAAGGTCGGAAAAAAAAGAGTTAAAAAGCTTTCCATTACCTTTTTTCAACGGAAGAGAATCTAGTACATAAGGATCTTCCAGCGTCATAAGGGCGCTTAGACGATTCCGTAAAACTGCGGCAAACGACGAGCGACTATGGAGAGAACAGATCCATTCCACCACATTTAAATAACGATGTATCAATCTGGCCTTTTTTGGGGAAAAAAGAAACTCTTCCGCTGGAGGATCAAGTAACCAGCACTTAGCGCCACCATTACTTCTTTTACCTACCTCAGATATCGTTCCAAAGCAAATACTACTGGGGCGAGCTTGTTCTTCCTTTTTTGCGATCACTGACGACTTATGGCTATAAATAGGAGCTGATTTAACTTGCTTACCCTTTGTAACGTCTTTGTTTAAATCAACTGAAACATTATCAAATCTAGAACTTTCCATACCAAGCTTATCATCAAGAACAATACTTCCTTTATTTTCTACCTGAACATAATATCTTTCGGTCGATGCGGTTAAAACATTACCGCTATAATCAAGTGATTTTGCCTTATTATTTTCTGGAATTTTTGCCCAATCGAACTGAGTCATACCAAAAAGATAATTCATCACAGAAAGCCCAATTGCTTCACCTATTTTTTCTGCCATATTAGAAGGTGGTGCCGACAGAATATTATCTCTAAGATAAATTTCTCCATCATCAAACTCAAAAAACTTTTCGAGCTGATAACGATCAAAAACCACCCCTTTTGAAATAGATGTTAAGAGCGATTCTTGAGTTTCCGCGCCAGAGTTCTTGTAATAGCTCTGATAATTCAAGTAAAAATCCACTATGGGAATGTCAACAACCCCATTTTTAACTAGTGCTGATATTTTTTCTGAATCTGGATAGTTCAGAAGCTTTTCTTTCTCGGCCTCGTCATAATACTCTAGGCTAACCTTTATAAAATCAGCCAAAGTATTTCTCCAGCACAAAGCATATATTCATCGCAATAGAAGAAGTCTTATATGCACCTATCGATACTATTGAAACTCTGACGCGTTTTTTGGAGTAGTCGATTTGGTACACTAGGCGACTTCCTTGGAGGATTCGCGTTGTGAGCTGAGGGAGAGTTCGCCGGAGAGGAGTTTGGGGAGTAAGGAGTCTCTACATTTAGACAAAAAGCCAGACTCGAACTCATTAGCTGATATTTTATTGTCCAGCGTATTGATTGCTTTCGAGAAAACTTCCATTAAAGTACTTTCCGGAACAATGATCGGGTAGTTTTTTAGTGTAGGGCCACTCCAACTGGGAAAAGTAGACCCTGTAGCCAAATCTAAAAGTTTATTAATTTCCCACTTAAACAAACGATCCGTGAATGCCTGATTTTTCGACCGGATTGCACAAACACCGCGCCCCAAACAGTATTCACCATCACTTTTAACAAATCTGCCAGTTGTTGACCCTCTCACACATACAATCAAATCGGATAATTGAGACATTTTTGTAGGAGTCGTAGTCCATTTAATCTTTTTAGGATGATAATCTCCAAATTCTACTGGCCCATTAACCAATACGGTTCCAATGCCACTGTCATTATATGTATCACCTTTCGGCGACTGCCCCATCACTACTTCCGCAATATCAGCTAAAGCCCCATTTCCCCACCCCTCCGGCACCAACCCCAACTCACTTTCAACCAAAGCATCAGGAAACAATGCCGCTGTAGTTTCAAGCTGCTCCAACACCTCTGGGGCGAGTTTTTGTAGTTCTGTTAGTTTCTTACCACTAATCGCACACATGGCCGCACGTTCAACGAAAATTGCTCCTGCATTTTCGTCACTTCCGCCATCCATGGCGGTCGAATTTCTTCTGGCCCATTCTTGTTTAGCTGCGATTTTGGCTTTGACGGGATCGAAATCGATGAACCAACTTTTGAAGATGGCTTGGGCGATTTGTTCTAGGGTTTGGTTGGTTTGGCGGTTTAGTTGGATTTTTTCCTCTAGGACGATGAGCTTACCACCAATCTCTCTTTGTACATCTTTCGGGGGCTTATTGAACTCAAAAGACAAAATTTTAGTCGGAGAAGTGTGTTTAACCGTGGTACCAGTTGCACCACCAATCACATGATGACGATATTCACGAGACCTCAACAAAAAATACAAGTATGTTTTATCTAGATCATCATTTTTGAATTCAATCAAACCTACACGCTGATTATGTAAAAGTCTACGGCCTTCGATGTCAGGGATTAGCGCAGAATAACCAAGCGTGTCTGCCTGTTTACTTAGATCTGTCATTGTGACAACCAAATCACCCTCACTTAAGATATAATCTTCTGGGACCGGGCCATCGTAGAATTTGAACTTTTCGGACCTGAAACCGCCTCCGATTGCAAAGTTACCTGGTGTTACTAAAAAATCGAGTGTCTCTTCACTTTTAAAAAACTCCCCTTTAAATGCAAAACCATGTTTAACATTTACAAACTCTGAAAGCTGGTGCTTCGGCCAATCAACACTCATAATCCAACCCCGCCAAATTCGTTTTAGTCTCCCCTTCCAAACGCTCACTCTCATCAAACTGCGTTTTTAATTGCACAGTCAAACGAGCCATTTTTTCTCTCATCCGTTTATTCATCATCCACCTCCTTTTGTTGCTTTAACAGTAACGCTTCTTGCACCCGCTGGCGCTCACGCTGTAACTCTTGCCGTAATTCTTCTTCGCTGGGCAAGTGCAATTTATATTTGGAGGCGAATAATTGTTTTTGTTCGGTTAACACAGAGTATTTCACAACGGCTTCGCTTTTTTCGCTACATAACACTAAGCCAATGGTGGGGTTGTCATCATCACCTTTGTATTGTTCATCGTACAGGCGTACATAGGTATCCATTTGACCAATATCCTGGTGTTTTAGCTTGCCGATTTTTAGGTCAATTAATAAAAAACATTTCAATTTAAAATTATAAAAAACTAAATCTAAATAAAAGTCTTCATCATCAAAACGGATGCGTTTTTGGCGTTCGACAAAAGCAAAGCCTTTACCCAGCTCTAATAAAAACTGTTGCAGGTTATTAATGATGCCTTGCTCTAAATCACTTTCGAGGTATTGCTTAGCATTCAAATTGAGGAAGTCTAAAATATACGGGTCGCGCAAGTAGGCTTTTGGGGCGTCGGCCAGGGACTGCGTGTTTTGCTTGGCTTCTTGCTCGACGGCGGTTTTATCCTCACTGGCAAGTAAACGCTCGTAGTACAGTGTCCCTATTTGACGCTCAAGCGCTCGAGCGGACCACGCTTGCTGCTCGGCCTCTTGCATATACCACTGGCGTGCCTGTTCGTTTTCTACCCGTAACAGTGCGCGATAATGGGTCCAGCTCAATTCGAGACGCACTGCGTCTCGAATTGGAAACGCCCGATAAAAGCGTCGCATATTGCGCAAGTTGGTCACATCGAAGCCTTTTCCAAACTCGCTTGTCAGCTTGTTGGAAAGCTGGCTAAGCTGTGCCTTGCCGTATTCCGCACGCTGCGAACCTTGCTGCTCTTGCTCCACAATTAAGCGCCCAACTTGCCAATAAGCATTCACCATAGTGCTGTTTACCGCTTGGCGAACTTGGCCGCGCGCCTCGGTGATCACTTGCCGTATATCTGCCAATAATTCTGAGCTTACTGCCTTGTCACTTTTAGAGCTCATATCCCAACCCCGCCAAATTCTTTTTAATCTCCGCTTCCAAACGCTCACTCTCATCAAACTGCGTTTTTAATTGCGCAGTTAAACGCGCCATTTTTTCGGCGAAGGGTTCGCTATCCTGCTCTTCGGCGGCTGCACCAACGTAGCGACCTGGGGTGAGTACGTAGTCGTGTTTTTTAATTTCTTCCAAGTTTGCGCTTTTACAAAAACCCGGAATATCTTCATAGCCATTACCTTCTTGCCATGAATGGTAGGTGTTAGCGACTTTGTCCAAATCGTCTTGTGAAAAATCACGCAGCACACGGTCTTTCATGTAGCCTAGGTTGCGAGCATCAATAAACAATACTTCACCACTGCGGTCACGTAAGCTGCGGCCTGCGGCAGATCTTCTCGCTTTTTTTGCCGCTCCTGCGCTTCCTGCGCCCGCGGCATTAGTGCGTCCTTGCACGTCATTCTTGGTTAAAAACCAAATACACGCAGGGATTTGGGTATTGGTAAACAGCTGCCCCGGTAAGGCGACCATGCATTCGACTAAATCATTTTCGATAAGGGCTTGACGAATCACGCCTTCGTTATTGGTATTGGAACTCATGGAGCCGTTGGCGAGTAATAAGCCCATGCTACCGTTGGGGGCTAGGTGGTAAAGCATGTGTTGCAGCCACGCGAAATTGGCATTGCCAGTGGGCGGTCTGCCGTATTGCCAGCGGGGGTCGTTGTCGTCTACACCGGTATCCCATTCCTTCATATTAAAAGGCGGGTTGGCCATAACAAAGTCGGCACGTAAATCGGGATGCTGGTTGTTGGTGTAGGTGCTGGCGGGTTCTTTACCAAAATTAAAATCAATGCCGCGTATGGCCATATTCATGGCTGCAAGTTGCCAGGTGGTGTGGTTGGCTTCTTGCCCATAAATCGAGATATCCCCAATCTTGCCCTGGTGCGCCGTAATAAAATGTTCCGACTGCACAAAAAAGCCCCCGCTACCCATCGCCGGGTCATATACGCGGCCTTTAAAGGGTTCAAGCATTTGCACAATCAAACTGACGATGGATTTGGGCGTATAGAACTGGCCACCCTTTTTGCCTTCGGCTAAGGCAAATTGACCGAGGAAGTATTCGTAGACATGACCAAGAATATCTTTACTGCTGAGCGTGGCATGGGCAAATGGAATCGTTGCTACCAAGTCGATTAGTTCGCCGAGTTTACTTTGGTCAATTTGTAATTGTGCGTAACGCTTGTTGAGTACACCTTTTAGCTTTGTATTGTCGACCTCAATTGCTTCCAGTGCATTATCGATTAAATGTCCGATGGAGCTGATTTTGATGTCGCGTGTTTCACCTTCTGGCATTGGCACTTGCAAGGTTGCACCGCCAATAACCGCTTTGTTATTATCTTGCAAAAACTGCCAACGACTTTCAGGCGATACCCAAAAGACGTTTTCTTCTGTGTAGTAGTCGCGTTGCTCTAGCTCATAGTAGATATCTGCAGCGTAATCTTCGCTGTCTTCGCCACCAAATTCTTCAGGGTCCATGTAGTACTCATGGTCAGAGTCTTTAAATTGAGCCTCCAGCTCTTGGCGACGAATATCGAAGGCATCGCTCACGTATTTTAAAAAGACCAAACCCAACATGACATGCTTGTATTGGGCAGCATCGAGTGACGGTAGAAGTTTGTTGGCACTTGTCCAGAGTTTTTTCTCTAGATCAACTAGGAATTTTTGCTCTTCTTGGCTGGTCATTAATTGTGTCCGGTGTTCCTGCTGTGTTTGATCAACAACATGTAGTAAATCGTAAACGGTAGCGGCTACACGCTATACCAGGAGCGCGTGCAATAACTGGGTGTTTTGAAAGTCGCAACTACCGACTATTAGTTCGCAGCAAACATACCATGAATATGCCCCTAGAAAAATTGTTAATAAAAGCTTCTTATAGTTTGATGAGGGGCAATAAAACTAACGGGTTAAATTACGGGTAGTTAGTGATGTAGCGCGCTAGCCTGAAGAAATTAGTGACTAAATATTGCGTCAGCTGCGGCCCGGCGGGATCAAACCGCTTTCAGCAGTTCGATCTGCCAACGCCTACAAATAAAAAACCCGCTCAAAGCGGGCTTTTTTATTTGGTTGCGCCTAGCGGGTGGTCCGACATCTCGGTCGAACCGATGGTTCGATCCCGCCAACGCGGATTAAGATAAGAAGACCAGCTCAATTTAATTCGATCTGGTCCCGGGGTTTGGTGGAGCCTAGCCTGCGCGGCCCGGCGGGATCAAACCGCTTTCAGCGGTTCGATCTGCAAAACATCCACAAATAAAAAAACCCGCACAAGGCGGGCTTTTTTTATTTGGTGGAGCCTAGCGGGTGGTCCGACATTTCGGTCGAACCGGCGGTTCGATCCCGCCAAAGTGATAACCAAAAAAAGACTGAGCTTTTTCATACATTCAGTCTTCGTTAATTGGTGGAGCCTAGCCTGCGCGGCCCGGCGATATCAAACCGCTTTCAGCGGTTCGATCTGCAAAACATCCGCAAATAAAAAAACCCGCGCACGGCGGGCTTTTTTATTTGGTGGAGCCTAGCGGGTGGTCCGACATTTCGGTCGAACCGGCGGTTCGATCCTGCCAAAGTGATGACCAAAAAAAGACTGAGCTTTTTCATACATTCAGTCTTCGTTAATTGGGGGCCTAGCGGGATCGAACCGCTGACCTCAACACTGCCAGTTTTATATCCACAAAGTTAGCTTATAGAAATACGGGGGACAACAACAACCCATAACAACCCCTAAACCCTATAATATATGCATATAAAAGTAAAATGACATCAACATAAATTATTGACACACCCCAAAAGAGACCATATCATCTTTCTGCAACCCGCATTTTGTGTCCCCCATTTGTCCCCCACATCATGCATCGCGCACAAAAAAGCCCTTGAGTGACGGCAATCACCAAAGGGCTTAGCCACCACCAAATTTAGAGGATTTGATGATGACGACGAATATTGTAACAACTGACCTGCAGCTAGCAAATGCTAAGGCTCCAGCAGGCAAGCGAATCGACTACAAAATCAAAAATCACCCAGGACTAAGCGTTCGCGTTTCGAGCCGAAGCAAGAAATTCCGGTCAAAAGTATATTGTTCCAAAAAGAAGCGCAGAATCACAATTACTCTTGGGGACGCAACTAAGGGAATGATGATCTCTGAAGCAGCAATGAAATTAGCTGAAATAAAAACAAATGGCCCCACCCCAAAACCTAGCGACCAGCTGACTATTAGCGACGTTTTAGACGATTTCTACCTAGCCCAGGTATCAAAATTAAAAAGGCCCGAAACGGTTAAAGACATATTCAAACGCTTTATCATTCCACTCCTCGAGAACACAGCACTAAATGCGGTTGAAACTTACTTGCTGTCTCAAGAGGTTGAACGAATAAGGGCGCACAATGGCGAAGAACCCGCTAGAAAAACACTTTGCTATCTAAGTAAATTATTCAAATGGTGTAAAGCTACAGGAAGAACAAAATCCAACCCCACCGCAGAACTTAGTGGCGAAATATTTAAATTTGAAAAAGCCGAACGCGACCGGCACCTATCCAACGAAGAAGTTCCAGTCTTATTCAAGGCCGTAAAAAACTCTTCGATTGATGTTCGATCAAAGATCGCCATAAACTTACTTTTACGCACAGGTGTGCGATCAGGGGAATTATTAGCCGCCAAGTGGGCAGATGTTAATTTGAACACTGAAATATGGCTAATTCCTGCTGAAAACACCAAAACAAACCAATCATATTCAATTCCATTATCCCCGCAAATTTGCGATTTATTCCTGCAATTAAAACACGTTACCGAAGGTTCTGAGTTGGTAATGGGAAGCATAAGTCGACTTGCAATTACTCGAGCATTAACCAGATTACAGCAATCAAACAAATCAGGGCTACGACAGCTAGCTATGAACTCAAAATTAAATGTTCATGATTTACGTAGATCGTTCGTTACTTTTTTAAACGAACTTGGCGTAGCCCCACATATCGTTGAAAAAATGGTTAATCACAAGCTTCAGGGAGTTATGGCTATTTACAACCATGCTGAATTGCTCGAAGAACGCAAAGCCGCAATTTGTCTTCTATCAGACACAATCGACAGCTTGGCAGCCTGCGAACAGGAGGCCCGCGATGCAAAATCAGCTTAAATTCGACAATTTTATCGTCGACCCGGATGAGGAAGATAATGTGCGAATTAAAACGAGCAACAATGCAAATTGGGATAAATTAAAAAGCTTATTGCAAAACCAGCTTTGCAATATGACGAATACCGATCAGCAATATGCCATTAATGCGATTGCGGAGGGCATTGCAACGATTTTCGCATTTGCAAAAAAACGAGTAACACAAGCCTCATGGGAAAAAGATGCCGCTGACCACTCGCTATTGAATAAGGTTTTAAACCTTAACGAGCATCGCAAACAAAGCCTAGCTGATGACCTAGATGTAACCAAAGAGCAGCTAATTATCGCAATAAAAAAACAAGTTGATGATCAGCCAATCGGCCCCAGCACTCAAGGCGAGTTTGCCCTAATTGTCCGAGTTTTTCTTTTTGATATTTTTAAAGATTTTGGGATAACAATTAATACAAATCGCAAAAATAGCAGCAACAAATTAGCCAGATTCATATTGTCTGAATTTATCGGAGTTAACCTAGACATAAACAAAGTAATTGATAATGCAAAAAAAGTTCCGAAACCGATATTTCCGCCTGTTTCTTAATCAAATTTCAACGATTATTTTACTTTTCAAATAATCGTTGAAATTTTACAAGCACCCAAATAAATCAATTAAAGTCATGCCATTCCGTTACAGACAACGAGAGCTAGTGGCATGCCAAAGCAGCGTTTCAAGCATCAACACACTTTAAACACTCAGTCCGCAGACCTTTCAAAGGCTCCAGATTCGACTGAAATCGCTAAGGCTGACTATAAAGAAAGCGTGTTTTGCAAACCAGAATTTGGCGTTTCGACTCCACTCTTGCGATGGTGTGACGTCCTCAAAATAATCCCTGTTGGCAAATCTACTATTCAGCGATGGATGCTTGAACCCGACGACCCTTTTCCTCACCCAAAGTACATAAAACGTACAGCATTTTTTAGCGGGTTACTCGTATCTCAATGGCTTGAGCGAAACTTACACGACCAACACGGAGCAATGGTTAATTTTTGCCCTCTTCAAGCTGAAAGGCAGAATTAACACAATGAACTATTTTCAATTCAATATCGGCGACTACATTAGCCACACACAACACCTCGAACACCTTGAGGATCTGGCATATAGGCGCATCCTCGACCTTTACTACCTTCATGAGAAGCCAATCCCTAAAGATTTAGATGAGCTCGCAAGACTCATTAGTATGCGAGAGCATACCGAAAGCATAGCGGCTGTATTGCGTGACTTTTTTACTCTTACCGATGACGGGTATATCAACTGTCGAGTTGAAGCCGAGTTAGCTGCCTATCGCGAAAAATCTCAAAAAGCTAAAGCTGCTGCTAAAACCAGATGGGATAAAAATCGAAGAAAAAACAAAGGCAATCCCGCTCAAGCAAACGAAGAGCGAGCGCATTGCAAACGCAATACTAAACAAGAAACAAAAAACACCAAACAAAAAACAAGAAACACAACTAATAAAGAAAATAAACCAATTGCGGATTCTTGGAGTGATTGGGGTTGGCCATCAAAACCGTCAGAAAACATTTTTAATGCATGGCTAGAAATGCGCCGGTCAAACAGATACCCAATCACCGATACTAGCTTTCGCACGATAGGCAAAGAGTTGAAAGCGGCCTATGAGCAAGGCTTTGAAATCGACGACTGTCTTGCTCAAGCAGAACTCAATTCATGGAAAGGCTTTCAATCAAGCTGGATGACAAACACCACTAGTCAACCACTAAACACCTCAACAAACTCAAAACACAACCGGCCTAGTGATTGGGCAGAAAAGCGATCTAAACAACTTCTAGAGATAATTGACCATGAATAAAGAAGATTTAAATAACTTTCAGCAAACAATGGACAACCTGTGTCAGCTATATGGCCGCCAACTGTTGCGTGAAAATGAGTTGGATATGTATTTTCAAACTCTTTGGGAATACCCATTTAATCAAATAAAGGCAGCAGTAAACGCTCACCTGAGAGACACTTCAGAAGGGCAATTTTTTCCAAAGCCGGCCAATTTAATCAGGCATCTAGAAGGAAAAACACCGACGACGGATGAAATCATTGTAATGGCACAACTAAAGAACACGCCTGCAGGAGTTATGTGCGGCACCCAGATCTCTTCATTTGATTTGAGAGCTGGCAACCCTGTATGCCTAAAACAAGGAGCAGAAGCATGCTTACGGCTTTGGCGGCAATGGCAAAACAAATCTCGGGATGGCTCGTTTGAAGCAAGGGAAATAGATTTGATGCTGAAGCATGGCGTTGACCCAACAGGGTCGTTCGACGGATTGCAAATCCCACCAACTTTTAACCATGAATTAGCTACGTTAATTGAGAATAGGAAAAAGCTACTTGAGGAGAAAAAATAGTTAAATCAGGATAAAAACATCACATATGTAGAGGTCTAAATTATTTTTATCAATAAATTCAACAACTTATATTTAATCAGTCTAAGATGGGGGACCAGCTCGGGGGACAAACCAAACAATTTTGCAGCTTAGAAGAATTTACACCTATAAATGTCCAACATTTGTTCAACGAAACTATACAGCATTCCCTAATATTTTATAGCGTTGGATAAATCATAGTGTCGATCTGACGACTATGCTTTATTGGTCATGCGAGTAAAATTTGTTCAATTGAGCTCTAATTATAAACCTATAAATTTCTTAGCTTAATCGGACACGCGGAAACACAAAAAGCTTTTAAAATAACTGGCAATGACGTTTAAACGCTCCGTGTCGCTTTTATACTATTATCCGAGCGCTCGACGGGACTTTTTCGATTCCGTACAGACCGGCGCAGAATATGACGAATTAAGTGAGCTACACTAACATCTTCCGAATCGGCAATATCCTCCAACGCTTTGACCAAATTTTCTTCGGCGCGAAAGGATACTCTGGAGTTTTTCAAACTCATCCCCCCTCCTACTTCTTAAACTGATGGTTTTTAAAGGTCATTCAAGTCATTCGAATAATCATTAGATTAAAGGTACAAAACTATGTTTCGCTGTCTAAACTAATTATTTTTGGTGCTCAACCCAACGACCCAGCTAGTAGACATTTCTCGAAAATGCTAACATTATAGAGATGGGCTGTACACTTATCACACTATTAGGGTGCAAATCAAACAAGATAGCTCGTGGAGCGCTTAGCTTGGCAATGCATTAAAGGAAATGTGATTTTTTTAAATTTTAGGGTCAAACCACTTCGATGAAAAATTTTGTAGATCAATGCTGCCTCTGTAATGCTGTCTCGGGAAAAGGCATCTACGGGGATATCGACAAACCTATAATGCAAAGCGATAACTATATCGCCATAGCTTCTATCGGGGCATTTATCGAAGGCTGGGCTATGGTAGTGCCTAAGTGCCACAAATTGTCTTTAGCTACCGACTTCAGATCTGATGAATTTATTAGTTTCCTAAACAAAGTTAAGAATCACGTCGAAAATGTTTACGGCAATACCGTAATGTTCGAACATGGTTCAAGCAATTCTGATTCTATTTTAGGGTGTGGGGTCAATCATGCTCACTTTCATATCGTCCCACATAAAACATCAATTAAAAGTCTTTTAGACCCACAACTAAATTGGATTTTTACCAAAGACACTCGTGAAGATGCCCCTGAAAATCAATCAGACTATTTATTTTACTCTGACAAAGTTACGACTTCCGTATTAGAAGGGCAGTATTGTTACCCCGAAATTAAAACATCACAGTACTTTAGAAAAATACTCGGAAAAAGCGTGGGCATTGGAGAAAAATACGATTATAAAAACTATAAGCACCTTGAAAGCTCAAGGCGAACATTTTCCAATCTTGCGTTAAAATAACAATGAATGATAAAACTGGCGACGAGCAAACAGCTTCGGATCAATTAAATCGTAGAGCCGTCAAAGAGGCTACCTCGTTTGGTTCAGCAGAGCCAACTGATGGGCGAGAACCATATGAGTGGAGAAGTAGATACCCCGAAGAAGCCAAAAAAATAATAAAAATGGAAGCGTTTATTCTTGTGGGGATGTTACTCTTTTCTTTTATCTTCCTGTTTTTAACTTGGACAAGTACTCTAGAAAGTATTGTCTCGATTTGTTGCGAGATATCGAATAGCACAACCTTCCAAAAATACTGTTACTTTATGCTATCTGGTTTATTAGCGGGATCGATTTTTTCTATTAAGTATTTATATCATGCAGTTGCCAGAGGTATATGGCATATTGATAGGCAACTATGGAGATTCATGTCTCCAATTATATCGATGGGAGTTGCATTTGTCGTCGGAGCATTAGTCCACTCAAACTTGCTGAATGGAAATGATTCTGTAATCGCCCCCCCTACGGCAGTATCAATTGGGTTTGTATCAGGCTATTTTTCAGATAGTGCAATTGCAAAAATGTACGAAATCGCCAACGTTATATTTGGGCATGCAAAAAAACCAGCTCAAGATTAATGACTTCGTTGATCCCCATTCACGATGTACTATATATTGAAGAAAGCAATTCTAGCGTTGTCAAACCTGACAACCTAACAATAGACCTAGTTGGGGCCAAAGCATTCGGATTAGCGTGTTTACCAGCTGATTGGACCCTTCCATTTTTCGTAATTTCCCATTCGCTACTTGAAAAGTCGAAAATCGATCCCCCCCAAATCGTTATAAATCAATGGGCAAAATCAATAGAACTATCCCTTAAATCTATCGGTATCTCACCAAAAGATTCCGTACATCTGCGATCTTCGGCTATAAATGAGCAAAAAACGAGCAGTGGTAAATTTATTACGCAAACAGCGATTTGCTCAAATATCAATAAATCCTTAATCACTTATGTCGAAACCGTATTAAAGGACCCAGAAATACGCGACGAAAAAATATCGATTATTGTACAAAAGTCTTCGATTTGCTCTGAAAAGGGACACCTTTCTAATGAGCGCAGATGCTCCAAAGAACCACGTGACTGGCAAGGCCAGATTGAAAGTACTGTCACGCCCGAAAATTTCAAAATAAATTTGAGACCTTGGCGTGAGGACATAAACGTACATCATGCGATAAAATCTCCTCTAAAGTGTCACTTAAAACTTAACATCCAAAAATCATTAAAGCTGGCCGCCACCTGGGGAAAACAACAGGGTGTTAGGGTTCACTTTGAATGGGTATGGGATGGAAAACAAATATTTTTAGTTCAGTTGAATCGCGAAACATCAACAGGAACATTTCACCCAAAAGTTCCGCCAAAAAAACCAGAAATTACAAACGAAAATTTTAAACTCAAAATAATAGAGAGGATCAGTAGAGAGCACGCAAAAAAATATTCAAAAATTCACAATGTTTATCTTTACATGGATTTAAAGATGCCAACTACTCACCTATATATATTGGATAACAAAAAGATTTTAACGAGTCTTTCCAAGAAACGCATATCCAAAAATCTCGAGCATGACTTAAAACTACTGACTCAGTCATCCCTAGTCATACGCATGGACATTGAAACCAGCAACCAAGAAGAAAAACAGATGCTCCCGAGAACCCATGAAGTAAGATCATTTGAGGACGCTAAAAAATGGTTATTTCAGTATTCTAGCGAAATATTAACCAAGCATCCTACTGCAAACATCGCTTTTATATTCCACAATTTTATACCCTCGGAAGCATCAGCATTCGTATTTGCGGCACCCAAAGAGCGTAAAGTACAAATCGAATCCCTTTGGGGTATACCTGAGGGACTTTACTACAACCCTCATGACAAATTTACTGTCGATACTCTTCATAGCCAAGTAGAAAAAGCAGCATCACTGCAACATAAATTTGATGTAAATAAAAAAACAAATTATAAGTCTTTTTGCGTTGCACCAACAGAAGATGGTACTTGGAAATCTCAACAAATATCTCCTCCATTTGATTGGCATTCATCAATTTCAAAAGAAGAATGGGTAAAAAGAATTGCCATTGAATCTAGAAAAATTGCCGAGCGTGAACAAAAGAGTATTAGCGTGATGTGGTTTCTTGGCGTGCCTAGTTGGGCATCAAGCTATCCAGCAATACCTTGGTTTCATGAAGAATATAGTCGAGATAAGGTTCCTAGATCAAAACTACGCCGCAGCAAAACGCCTTTTGATAAATTTTTCACTATAAGAAACACTGAAGATATTAACGAGCTGGCTAAAGAAATTGATAAGGAAAGTAGCTTAATAAGACAAATACTAATTCAGCCACAAGACGAAAAACTATTACGCGACAAACACACGCTAAAGCGAATTGGCGAGTTTGCTAAGGAAATTGACGCCGTTATTTTATTAGAAGGGGCTACACTTTCTCACGCGTTCTACCAGCTTATACAAACAAATGCTACCGTGCATGTTGAAAACCCATTCCAAAAAGATGATGAAATAAGAGAATTTAATAAGCTCGTCCGAGATCAAATTCCCAATAAAATTGAAGGCGGCGGTGAATTTGCATACACACAAACCTTAATCGGTGAAGATTTAACCAGAGCCCTCAGAGAAAAACTGGTCGAGGAATCGATTGAAGTTTTAGACGCGACAGATCACGATTCAGTTTTGGATGAAATCGCGGATGTTTTGGAGGTCATTGATGGGCTAGTAAAACATTTAGGTGCGGATCAGAAAGACATAGAACAACGCAAAAAAAAGAAAAGAGAAAAAGCAGGCGGCTTTGAAAAAGGATTGATTTTATTGGAAACTAGTAATCCTTCGCCGATAGCTCGAAATCAAGACGAACCTAATTTGTCTCTAAACTTGAACGAGCCAGAACAGCCCCATCATTTGCGAAAATTAAAACCAAAAAACTCATCTCCTTTTAAAAAGAAAACCGATCGTCGAGTTCACCAATCCGCCATTGAAACACTTTTGACGTTAGAGCTACCACTCTTGTTGGAAAAATGGGATGTGGAAACCCCTGACGTTCTATCTAGTAGCAATAAAAACGAACCAATTAAAGCTACACTCAAAGGGAATAGAGATGGCGCCAAAAGCCGAATCGAAATTTCAATTTACACTGGACCGCGTCAATTCGACCTACTGCAAGACCACGAAGAATAAATCAACAAATTTAGAATTTTAGCTAGCTACTCTTTTACCCAAACTAGCATTTCGATTACATGTAAATCCGTTCAAGGGAATAATTTTTCCCATTGCAGGGATACCTTTCCTGCCTTTTAAACGAAGCCGCTCGATCACATTAGAAACAACAATTTCGCTCGCTATGAGTCTCTCAACGCTATCAACGCGAGCATTGTAGGACAAGTTTACTCTGGAAAACCCTTTATATTTACTATACAGGTCACGAGCAATTTGCACATCATCATACGAAAGAACCCAATTCCCCGGGAAATTGGCATCTAAAATTTGTTTTTTCAATAATTCATGATCAGCTGGTTTAAAAGAGCTTCTGTATAGAAAATTGGCTTTTTCAATAAATGGAGGATCCAAGTACCAATAGAGATTTTTATTAGAGTTTTTCGCTAATTTTGTCTGTTTTATATCACTAAAAGTTTTTTTGTAGCTTTGACAACGAATAAACCTAACACGGTCTTTATAATTTGATAGTTCTATGATACGTCTGCTAAGTGCATCCTTATTAAACCTACAATCTATTCTATATTTACCTGTTTGACCTATCCCACCAATTGGCCCTGCTCTGTCATGTAATATTCCGCTAAAACTAGTTCTATTTAAGAAAATACATTTAAAAGCTTTATCCAGTATACGACTAGGTTTATCAGCCTTAATTTTTCGCCACGACCTTATATTAACCTTTGAATTCGAAACTTGATCAGCAAGTTTCTCTGCTTCATTCGAGAAAACCACCTGCCAAAATGCGGCAACCAAATCATCTTTGTCTGCGATCGCAATTTCTTCTGCTACACCAGACTCCAACAGACACAATGACAATGCTGCACCACCGACAAATGGTTCAACAAACAACTTAATATCTGTTCCTTGGCGCTGAAAAATGTCAGCTACAAGGGGTGCTAGCTTTCGCTTCCCTCCCGGATACCTGAGGGGACTAAGGTGATTCTTCTTTGAAATGCGTGAAATTTTTTCACTCAAGCTTTCTTTTGGCTTCATTCGCGACCTCGCTGCACTGCTGATAATAACGTCAATTGAACTCAGTAAAAAGCACAATAAATTTCTAGCAAATCGAAGTTTAAAACCGCATCACATTGGTCCCCCAATATGTCCCCCACTATTCATGATGGCATAAAAAAACCGCCTAGAGGGCGGTTTAATTTCCCTCTAATACATTGATATTAAAGAGTATTTTTTGGTGGAGCCTAGCGGGATCGAACCGCTGACCTCAACACTGCCAGTGTTGCGCTCTCCCAGCTGAGCTAAGGCCCCGTAATTTTTCGACTTGTCTGGTCAGCGGTACTTTTTTTATCGAACCGCCGACTGGAGCGCCAGCCCGGCACAACACCACCAGTGTTGCACTCTCTCAACTGAGCTAAGGCCCCGTTAATCTGTCTGCTTATTAAATATGTCAGCGGTACTTTTTTAATCGAACCGCTACTGAATCTTTTTAAATTTAGCATAACGCTACAAACCATCCATGGTGCTTGGGTCCGGCCTCGCCATCCTTGGCGAGTCGCAAAAGACGCGTGAAGCGATGCTTCACATAAAGCGCGTCTTTTGCCCAGCTGAGCTAAGGCCCCGTAATTTTTCAACTTTCTGGTCAGCGGTACTTTTTTAATCGAACCGCCGCTAAGTCTTTTTCAATTTAGCATAACGCTACAAACCATCCATGGTGCTTGGGTCCGGCCTCGCCATCCCTGGCGAGTCGCAAAAGGCGCGTAAAGCGATGCTTCACTTAAAGCACGCCTTTTGCCCAGCTGAGCTAAGGCCCCGAATCTCAACATACACCTACAAAGAGGCGCGAATTTTAGGGGTGTGTGGGGAGCAAGTCAACCGGCACCACTGAACAAACCCCTATTTGGCCAACTGGGCCTCTGCCGCGGCTAGGATGATGCCGTTATCTATCCGTACCCTAAAATTAGGTGCTACAAAACTGAAGGTCACTTCGCCCTTTTTATTGACCAGCATCGCTGTCGGT
>JANQJB010000022.1 GCA_028281865.1 Marinagarivorans sp. | reverse complement strand
AGGATCACTTGTTGTCAGCGGGCTGCCGAGGCTCGCGAGGAACTTGAACGAGACCACCTCACCGAGCGCGTTGGTCGCTGCCTCGAAGTCCCAATTACTGGTATCAGCGCTGGTGAACACGATCGAACCAATGTCTAGAGAGAACGATATGATGTCCGTTTTTTCCAGTGTTAGATTCGCCTCACTACCCAGCGGGTTGAGGTTGAATAATGCTGAGACAGATTGCCCGGCCGACAGGCCAATCCGCCCGCAATCGGTGTCGCACACACCCGAATAATTTATCACGGCAGCATCGACCCGCACCATACCGCTCGATAACAGAAGTAACAAGAGGGCTCCGATTGACCCTTTCGACAAATTTCTCATAGTCATATAAATTGATCCCCGTAATGAAAGAGACAAATACCAAATACGCAAACGCGTCGATACTACACGACGAGCGGTGCAACTGCAAAAAGAAAGTCACAGATAGGGAATATCATGACCACACCCAGAAAACACCAAATCTCACTCTCTGACACAGCCTATTACCATGTCATCTCTCGCTGTGTAAGACGCTCTTTTTTATGTGGAAAGGATGCTTATATGGGTAAAAGCTACGAACACCGACGCGAATGAGTTGAGAACAGAATTCGTTTACTCTATACCGTTTTCTCTATTGATTGCTGTAGCTATGCAGTCATGAGTAATCATTACCATATCGCCCTAAAACAAGATATTAATATGAACTTAACGTTTAAAAAATTTAAGCACTTCTTCCATTGACCAAAACGGTATCAAGAACCTGTTGGCAATAAGCACTAATTCTTTGAGACAGCTTTCGAAAAATACTACGAATAAATGCGTAAGTCGCATCTACCCGTTCAATTGCAGCGTTCATGCCCAAAATTTTCATCATTTTTCGGATTAACGAAAGAACTAAATCAGAGATATTCTTCGACAGATCAATACCCTTTTTTAACACATAAGCCAATCGATCCATTAACGTGAACGAGCAAGAAGTTACACCAGTGAGGGCAACACCAATTGAATTAACACATTTCCCCAAAACATAGTTGATGGCCTTATCTAACCACTCTAAATTCGCAGCGCTAAAAGCAACAGGCCCCTCACTAGCGAGCCAATTTAATACACCGGGGGAATCGACCTTTACTCTTCTTTTATTTCTTAGTGCCGACCATTTATGGGTCCCTGCGGTTCGAACATACAAACCTATATCATGCCATTTCGCTCCAGGAAATACTCCAGGGCTCGGCTGAAAATAGTCAAACGTCCTTAACCAATTATTTTGATTTATTCATCATCTTCGAGCGGGTCCCAAACCATGGGTGCATCGGGCTCAACATCCCATTTACATTTAGAGAAAATAGGTCCACCATTTACTTCTATTAGTTCTGTTTCTCTCGCCAAATCACATTCAACAATAAGGGGCTTGCCGCGCGACTCAGCATTTTCTTCTCTGCTACGTTTGACACCGCTCCAAATTTTGTACTCTTCTCCCGCGTGATAAACATAAATTTGCTGGGAGACCGAAAATTCCATCGGAAGAATCTTTGCCAAAATTACCTTGTCAAAAACGGCTGGCATCGAAAAATAACCTTTCTCATCGGTGGTTGTTTCGTCAGTGAGACTTCCTTGCGTATGAGCTTTACTAGCAACACGTTTTAATTTTGCATTTTTCAACGGCTTTCCGTTCTCCAAGATAACACCTGATATCGCTGAAAATAAGCACGGGTTAGTTCGACTCTCAGAAGACATCGTTTTTCCCCCAATACATGACAAAATTAGAAATGAAGAGAATAGAAGGCTCGCACTTTTAATCAAAGACATCCGGTCTCCCTAGATATGCTTGCAAACTAATTCGGCTAAAAAAGTAAAGATCTTATCGGCCTCAGTGACAGGTATTCAATCTCAAAAATATTCGAAAGTCAGGGTAGTAAAACATGAGATCAGCAAGGTTTTATTGTTGCCTTGCTGCAATTATGCTGGATCATTACCTAACAAGAATATAAAGAGCCAAAAGAAGCAATATTTTTGGAGCGGGAAACGAGACTCGAACTCGCGACCCCAACCTTGGCAAGGTTGTGCTCTACCAACTGAGCTATTCCCGCTTTTTTGGCGTCCCCTAGGGGATTCGAACCCCTGTTACCGCCGTGAAAGGGCGGTGTCCTAGGCCTCTAGACGAAGGGGACCTAGTGGATGGCAATGAGATCGCCATCGGAAGAGCCGGGCATTCTATTGGTGGGCGACCTCACTGTCAAGAGCGCCCATTCATAAAAACACAGCCGCGAACAGCTACAGTTTAGCAGCTCTTTTAATAACCAAATCCGATATAAATCGCCTGATTCTGCACAAAAGCTGCTTAGAAATGGACTCGTTTAGCGTCTACTCCCTTTTACGCGCCAATCGAGGCTTATTGTTTGCAAGGGCATGGCACGCTGTCTAGCCTTTATAGAGAACCTCGATTTTTATACGGCCTATGTCTTCAATCGCCATCATTATTACGATAGTCGTCGTACTGGGAATACTGGTTTGCTATGCATTTATTTCGCAAACCGTCCAAAACAAGAAGGAACAGCGCGCGCGCTTTAAAACTGCGCTGATTACGCGTGCACGCAACTTTAAACATATATTAGAAGGGTTTCCAGCAGGCTTCCTGCCCAACGAGCTCAAGTTACTGGTACAAAAAAGCCTGGTCGAGATTTTTGGGCAATTGACTGAACTTGAACCCACGAACGAAGAGTATGCAAACCAATTACAGCTGATGACACAGGAAATGGCCGCAGCGCAACGACAAGACCCAAACCAGGTGACTTCGCAACTCGATAACCCGCAAATAATTAAAGAAGCGAAAAACTGTTTGGAGGAGCTATTTAAATTTGTTTTTCACCTGGAAGGTCGCGGCCGCGTAGGAAAATCGCAAGCAGACAGCTACCGCAATTCAATTAAGCAACTAGTGGTACAACTTTCGGTAGACAGCTACATAATTTCCGGGCGCCATGCGCATGCCGCAGGCAAAGCCCGCCTGAGTCTGCACCATTACAACCAAGCGCTCAAAATAATGAAGCGCGAAAACAACGCCGGCCAGTTCAACAGTAAAATATCTTCTATCGAACCCCTTATTGGCGAATTAACGATTATGGCAGCAGCCGAAGACGAACGTGCTGCGAATGCACAGCCTACAGAAGCTGCCGAAGGCGAATCCGAAAACGAAGCGTGGAAGGCTATTAAGGACGAAAGCAATAATTCGTGGCGGAAAAAGCAAGTCTACGACTAA
>JANQJB010000008.1 GCA_028281865.1 Marinagarivorans sp. | reverse complement strand
CTGGTTTGTGATGCTAGGTAAATTTTTATATATGCGCAGCGTAAACAAAGATAACGTCAACTTCTTAGACGAATACAATAAGATTAAACATCGTAACCCTGCATTGCTCGACCATGAAGAGACCGAAGAAGATTTATTGTTGGAAAAGTCGCCGGTAATGCAAGCCGTTTTTGGCAAGCATGATCATTATCAAAGCTCCCCCATTTATCGTTTATACCATCGTGGCATTCAAGAAGTTCAAGGGCGAATTGGAAGTACTAGCGCGCGCAGGAAGGGTTTAAATTCGGAGGCCGTTGAAGCGATTACCGCAACTTTAGATGCGCAGATGATTCGCGAAACTCAACGCCTTAATTCGAAAATGGTTTTGCTCACGATTGCTATTAGTGGTGGACCCTTCCTTGGCTTATTGGGAACTGTCCTTGGTGTAATGATGACTTTCGCCGCTATTGCATTAACCGGTGATGTCAATATCGCAGCTATCGCACCGGGTGTTGCTGCCGCATTGTTAACGACAGTAGCGGGTTTGGTTGTCGCTATTCCCTCTTTGTTTGGATACAACTATTTAATGACGCAAATTAAATTGGCTGTTGCCGATATGCGAGTTTTTAAAGACGAATATATCACGCGTCTTGCTGAGTATTATCATGATATTCCGGTTGTGAATACTTCGTCTCAGCCTCAAGTTAAAACTGAAGAATACGCATAAAATCAGGCGGGTGTATCGATGGTAGAAGAAGAGGATATTTATGACGATATTAACGTTACGCCGATGTTGGACTTATCCTATGTCCTATTAATTATATTTATCATTCTTACAACAGCCACTGTTCAAGGTATCAAAGTCAACCTGCCAAAAGCGAGTAATGCGCCTAGCTTGAGTGAGCCCAAAACTAAAGCGGTATCGATTACCCAGGATGGCTCGATTTATTTAGACGCCTATCCGGTGACACTTGATCAATTGGAATCGCTGTTGCAGCAATACAAAGCGGTTGATCCAGAGTTACCCGTAGTAGTAAAAGCTGACGCAACTGTTCAATATCAAAAAGTTGTTGATGTACTGGATGTACTTGGGCGTGTCGAAATTAATAAGCTGGGTTTGGTGACTCAGAAATTGGTTAAATAACCAATAGGCCATAAGACATGTCAACCAGTGAACATAGTAAGAGCACGTCTGATTCAAGGATGATTAAAATAGCGGCCTTTTTGGGTACGCCTGCAGCGATGCTAATCATGTTGATTTTGATCGTTGTCTTATTTTTCTTTTACCTATTCTTTTTTACTGATTTTTTTAAAAAAGAAGATGTACAACAACGAAAAATGGTGCAGCAAATTACAGTTGTTGCACCTCCGCCTCCTCCCCCGCCACCTCCACCTGAAGAAAACGAAGAACCCGAAGTAGACGAAGAGATTATCGAAGAAGAAATTGAAGACGCGCCTCCTGATGAGGGGCCGGATGAAGCACCTGCGGAAAGTTTGGCTATGGATGCTGATGGCTCTGCAGGTGGTGACGCTTTTGGAATTAAGGCAAAAAAAGGCGGTCGTGGCTTGCTTGACCGCGGAGGTAGTTTTAAAGGCGTAGTGCGCGCCAAGCTTGAACAGCTATTGCGTAAGCATGACAAATTAAAATACTTGGAGTATTCAGGGGTTTTGACTGTAAAAATCGGACCGAAAGGTGAAATAGAGCATTTTGTTTTTAAGCAAAATAGTGGCGATGAGCGCGTTTCTTCATACATAGAACAAATATTATTAAGCGCAAAAAATATTGGGCGTTCGCGTCCTTTTGAAGCGAATCCTGTATATGAAATACGCCTGACAAATTCGTTTTCGTCGGGTTTAAGTTATAAATAAAAAATCTGAAGTAAAGAAATTGGGGAATGTGAATGCGTAATAGCGTATTGATTTTTATTGCGGTTTTGAGCGGAAATGTTATTGCGCAGCAGGAAAATGATACTTCTGCGGCAGAAACACAAGCGACGGAGGTTAGTAGCAACGCTGAAACTGGTCCTAGTAATGATGTTGTGAACGCTCAGAGTGCAGCTGACTCTGATACTTCTTCGGCAGCGACTAATGCCGAGAATGAAGCAGAAGTAGCAGATAATGTTGAATCTTCGTCGCCTTCTAGTCAAAACGAACGACTAGAAGCTGAGAATAAGGCTCAACAACAAGAAGCCGTTGCCAACGATGTTGTACGTGTTAACTATGTGCCTGAATTTATCCGCGAGCAAATTAAGGCAGAGTTAAAGGAAGAGCTAAAAAAAGAAGTTGTCGATGATGTCTTAATTCATGCCAATGAAAAACGCTGGGGTGTGCAGGATTCCTGGCCGAGTTGGCTGAATAAGGTTGTTGTATCGGGTGATGTGCGTGCACGCGCGCAACTCGATACATTTGATGATGACAATGCAGTTGGTTTTTATCGTGATTTAAACCAAATTAATCGTGATGGTGGTAGTACCTTGAACCCTGATCAGATACTTAATACTACGGAAGATCGCGAACGCATGTTGCTAAGAATGCGATTTGCTCTTGAAGCAAAATACTCTGATTACGTCGATGTCGGATTTAGGATAGTGACCGGAGATCCCGATAATCCAGTATCTGCGAACGTCAATATGGCGGAGGGCTTTAGTAGCATGGATATTTCCGCTGATAGAGCCTACGTTAATATTCATGATAAAAATAGGAATATTGAATTTCTTGCTGGAAGGATGCCAAATCCCTGGGTTTCTTCAAGTTTGGTTTGGGATGCAGACATTAACTTTAGTGGTGTCGCGCTTAAAACACATTGGAAAAAAACAGGTCTGTTTTTCACAACCGGTGCGTTTCCGATAAACGAGTCGCGATTGACTACGGACGATGCTTGGCTGCAAGCGGCACAGTTAGGTTGGGATTACTCCTTTAGTACCAGCTCAAGGCTGATTATGGGGGTAGCATTATATAATTTTGATAATTTGCAGGGTATTGAAAATACCTTTAATAGCCAATTGACAGACTACACAGCACCTCGATTTTTTCAGAAAGGGAATACGGTTATTGATATACGGAATGATTTGGACCCGAATACAAGATTACTTGCTCTGGCTTCGGATTACGACGAGGCAAATTTCATTATTTCTTATACATATCAATTGCCTAGGGCATTACAGATTAGAGTGCTTGCCGACTATGTAGAAAATATTAATTTTAACGAAGAAATTCCTCATCGGGATGGTGGATTTGTTGAAGGCAAAACGTCGGGCTATTTGTTTGGTGTACGGTTAGGGACAAAAACAATTGATAAGCTGTTTGACTGGAGTTTTTCGATTTCCTATCGCGAACTTGAGAGGGATGCCGTTGTTGATGCCTTTACAGACTCCGAGTTTCACTTGGGTGGTACCGATGCGGAGGGTTATGAGTTAATTGGTAGTATGGGCATAGCCAAGAAGACTTGGTTGACATTAAAAGTTATCAGCTCTGATGAAATTGATGAAGAGCCGTTTGGTATCGATACCTATCATTTATCACTGAATACTAAATTTTAAAGAGGCAATAAAATGAAAATATGCTCAGTATTATTGCTTGTGGTTTTTGGGTCGCTAATGATGTCTTCAAATGCTTTTGCCCAAAAAGATCTGCAAAATGCTCTGGCAAAGGCTCAGTTTATGTTGCGCCAGGTCAATGCGGAAAAGTTGCAAATCCAACAGGAGCACGATGCTATTAAGAAGGAGTTTGAAGAGTACAAGAAAAAAATGGAAAGAGATTTGGCTGTGTCTAAAAAGAACTCAGAAAAATTAAAAGGCTCTTTGGGAAGTTGGAAAGAAAGCCATCAAAAAATCAAACAAGATTTGCAAGAAACTACTTTGACTTTATTAAATGAAAAAGAAGCTCACGCTAAAACAGGTGACGAACTCGCTAAAATGACCAAGGATCATCAATTTTGCCACAATAATAATTATGAACTTGCTGACGTTAATAATGAGCTACTGGAAATGTATAGAAAGAAGAACAAAAAAGGACTTGATCCAGTTTTGGGCTTAGGTCGGGTTAGGCTGGAAAACCTTATTCAAGAGTATTCGCATCGTATTGAGGATCATGATTTGCGTGTACTTTTGGGCACCAGTGATTTGCCTGCAGCAGAGTAGTTAGTTTCCTGAGTGGAAAAGAGAGATAAATCGATGTTATTTAGAAGTTGTATTTTATTCATTGCGATTTTACTTGTAGCTTGCTCCAACGGTGGCGGTGATGATCCTCCCGGCAGCGGAAATGACCCTGAGAAGCCAGGCCCCAC
This sequence comes from Marinagarivorans sp., assembly GCA_028281865.1. GTDB lineage: Bacteria > Pseudomonadota > Gammaproteobacteria > Pseudomonadales > Cellvibrionaceae > JANQJB01. The sequence continues at coordinate 13,489 of JANQJB010000008.1, read as the reverse complement.
TTCTGGTGACTTAATTTTAGGCGGACGTATATTAGGCTTGCAAGGAAGTTTGGTTCTATCGAGCGGAAAGGAGTCAAAAATATTTTCGAGTGCGCAGCTCTATGCTAACGGGTTTGGCTCTCCTGACTACGGTGCCTTCTTATTTAGTGAACAATTTGATGCAGGAGAAGAGTATAACGTAACGATAGAGTCGAAGCCGGAAAATCAAATTTGCGAAGTTCGAAATTCCAAAAGCGTTATCATTACCGATCGAACTGATGTACAAGTACTCTGCGCCAATTTATCGGAAATTATTGTTAGAACAAATCTTCCTCGAGCATTTGAAGTTGCGGATGTCTATTTGACCAGCAATTATGCGCAAGCAGGTAGAGCGGATGGAGAGGAACTTAATCTAGACGCGCAAGCGTTATTGGCATTTGACAATTCTTATGTTGCATTGATGGAAAAAAATGCTAACGGTGACGACAAAGTTATTTTTCTAAGTTATATCGACGATGTAGCAAAACAAAATTTCGAGATGGATGCTTATACAACAGCAATTGCTTTGCTATTAATGGAGCCTACAATAGTTTCTGCTTTGTTGGAACGTCAAATAAGCGCTGCTAACTTGATCTCAGCTTTACAAGATATAGACAATACCAACGTAACAAACGCACAGCGGACATTATTAAAGGAAATACAATTAGAGCTCGTGGATCTTGATGGAAAAATATATTCACTTACGCGTGAAGATGCGACCTTGGAAAACATGGGAGATAGCTTGCAGCTTGAGTTGACTAATCTAGTTAATATAAGCGCGGAATTTATTTCTACTTTTACACACGAATCGCTTGAGCCGGAGATTCCGGTAGAGATACCTGATAACCCTGATGCTCCCACTCCAGACCCGATCGACTATATTGAAAATATTGATAACTCAGGGATATCCGTAGTAGCAGGCTCTTCTTCTAATCAAGAGTCTGGGCTTGGCGTAACAGTACAAAACTTGTTTTCTCGAAGTTTAGTGATTGAATCGAACAAATTTGAACAAGAGCGTCTGGTGCTTGAGGTCGGGAACGAATTTTTTGATTTACCCAATGGTATTGCGGCGCAAGACTTACTCACACTTACACTGTTTGGCCCCGGTAGCATCGAGCCTGCTTTACTTCCCGGCGAAGAAGAACCATTTGATTTGAAGACCAGCGCAGCGTTTAAGCTTGCGGTTACGTCGAGTGGCATACATAAGCACCTGTTGCAATCAATTAATATGATGTTGGGCTTGTCAGACCCTGGTGGTTTCGATATGACTGAGTGTTTGTTAAAAGAAGATTTTGACAGCTATATCGGCAATGTCGCCAATTCGCTCGCAAATGACTCGCCTATATTTTCCGGTGACTATTATCACGGTTACGTCGGCTTGTTTAAAAAAGGTCGGGAAGATTTTATTGATTTTAAAATTGATGATGAAAATTTATTAGACTTGCTATTTAAGTGTGACAAATTTGGCTCTGGAACTTTTTTCTCTGACAGAATTGCGATTGCAAAAAGCAATGTTGAAAATTTACTCGGGGTTGCTAACGCAATGTACGGAGATTTTGATCTTGGTGAAGATCACTTGTTTAAAATCGAAAATATGACTCGCCTGACTTACGCAATAGATAAAACAAGTTCAAGGGTGCAATGGAGGCGGTCTAACGAGCTGAATTTAAGTGTTGATGCAGACAAAAACCAGGTAGTGGTAGGTGAGGAGATTTCTCTCACAGCTGAATGTAAAGATAATGTTGATACTGTTATTGAGTGTGAGGTCGAGTGGGACCTAGGTGACAACTCCGATACTCAACAGGGACTTATGATAAACCATCAGTATCTTGCTGGCGGTGAATATACGGTGACTGCAAACGCGAAAATAGAGGAGGGCGCAACCACCGCCGAAACCGTGGCTGTGCAAGTATCTGCTTTAGCTCCTGTCCTATCTGTCTCCCGCGGTGGAGGAATCATTAATAACGATGGAGGGAGTGAGAATTTTGGTGATGTTCAGATTGGTAACAGCCATACGATTAAACTTGATTTAAAGAATATTGGCAACGCCGACCTTGTTATCGAACAAAACAGTATATTTACCAATGCAATGGACTATACGGCAAGTTTAGTAGGCGAAGGAACTATCGAGCCAGAAGATGAAAGGGAGCTGGAAATTACTTTTACGCCATCAAGCGCCGGTGAACAAGAGGCGGTAGTGTTTATCGAAAGTAACGCGGTTCCTGAGATATTTAAGGTGAATGTCATCGGCTCAGGGTTTGGCGAAACGAATAATAAGCTACCACCGAAGGGAGGCTGGACAACTCGGCGTGGCGATCAGAATTCCACCTTCGGGATTCAACGCGTGATTCCGCAGTTTAACTCCGGTGCGGGTTCCGAGGATGATTTCTTGCTTGTGCGTTTGTATACGAACGTTGATGACAATGAAGAATACCCGCAAATTACCCTTAAATTGGTGGGTTACAAACCAACCTTGGAAAAGCTGCAATTTAGCCTAGACGATCAGGGCAGCAACACCTGTAATGGTTTCTTCGCTGGGTCTGGTCCCGACGATGCATTCTGTACAGTTACGGACTTCGTCAATTCGACAATTCCACTGACGGGTCAAGTATTGTTAACTGTAGATGATAACAATGCGAAGATTGTAAAAATGGATTTTGATTTCAACGCAGCGCAGGAAAGATTTTTCTGTGACGAAACGATGGATGCGTCTAAGTGTGAAAGAGTTTCCGTCAACGGAACAACGACGTTTGAATTACCCTAACGCGTAATTAGTACGTTAATAATCAAAAGCCAGCAAGCTTAGTGAAAGCTCTTGCTGGCTTTTTAATATAAAGCTCTGGTTGTTCTAGATGAGCAAATCTCTATTTCCTTCAAATAAATCTCCTGCTGCCTAATTCCTAAATTTCATTTTGTAAGCCTTTACTAAAGCCACTTCTTTCTTTAGGTCTTTTCCCATTTCTGTTGCCTGAAATACTTTTCTACTTTCAAGCTTATTTGTTTGCGGCCATTCCTGCTTAAACCTGCAGAAGTTGCTTTGGTGTACTTCTTGATCAAAATACAATCATTTTAAATTTCGAATCCAAATATGCAATTAAAATGCAATTAAAATTAATTATATATGAATTTAAAAAATAGCTGTTTTAATTTTTTATACATAAAAAAGACTTATTTATTAAGTATTTCCGTAAAAAAATCTTAATCAAAAATTATTGTAAATGTCATCTAAAAAGGGTGCTTTATTGTTAAAGTACGCATGCAATCTCAGGGATTACTCTGTGATAAAACATGACAAAATAATTGCCTTAGGAGGTAAACATGGATCAAAAACGTAATGTATCTGTAAGACTTTCTGTGTCGGACATAAAAAAAGCGAAGGAAATCGCGCAGCGCTTGGGGGTTAAGGAGTCCGAGCTTATTCGTTACTCGATTAAAAACATGTTGATCAAGCTAATGCCGCTTAGTGATGAAAAAATGAGCGGTGCTGATTTGATTCCAACCTGGTTGGAGTGTGGCAACGATTTGCTTGGGCACTTTGATATCGATGTCGATCGCCTTGAAGAGATGTTTAATCAAGAGTCTGCCAGCAACGAGGACAGAATTGATTCGTTAGATTTGCACTTAATGATTCTTTCTAACTTTAATAAAAATTATGCCGTTAAAAAGCTTTCTGAAATTTGCGGTAAGCAGGTAGGCACCAACGATGCAAATCGTGTTTTGCAAAATTATTTGTACGATAAATATGTTTTGGGCAAAAATTGTGAATGCGACTCGGTTGTGGATCAGCTGCCGTTGCAACTCAACTCGTCCCATGAATACGCAGCAGCAATTTAAATTTTCACTTTAATTTAGGGGGGTAAAATGAAATTAGGTAAGCTAAGAAATATTGTATTATCGGCAAGTTTGGCTTTTGCAGCCTTAGGTTCGGGATCTGCAATTGCCGCTACCGAAGATGCAATTGAAGGGTCGCTGCTTAACATTGGTGATATTTTACAGGACGGTGCGGTGAAAACTGTGCACGGCGTATTTACTTACAACGAAAGCTTCACTATTGATGAAAGCGGGACCTATAGTTTAGCGTTAATGGACCACGACCTGGGTGAAAATTTCGACTTTTTAGGTGCGATGATTTCAACCTCTACAAAAAAACTTGCGTCTATCTCGTTTCGAGAGGGACGACGTTTAGAGGGCGAGCAAATGGAGTTCAGTGTTAACGCTGATGAAGAGGAGAAGTATTGGATAAGCATATTTGGTATCACGGACAATCGCTTTAATATGGGAACTTTTGGTGTTGAAGTTGGTACGGATATTGACCTAGCACCAATCCCTGCACCACCTGCCATTGTCTTTATGATGACATCTTTGCTTGGTTTAGGAGCGCTTGCCAGAAGAAAAATGTTTAAAAAATAGCGATTATGTTCGTTATTTTTTACAATAAAAAAACAGGATTTCTCTAGAAATGACTTTCATTAATAAGACCCAGGAAAATTACAATTTAATTTTCCTGGTCTTGTTTTCTAGCAATGGGCCCTAAATCGGCCAGCCCCCCATAAATTTCCACTGATTCACTATCAAGCAAAATAGCTCTGCTGTTTTTTCGGCGTCGTAAGCTGCAGAATGTGCTTCGCGATTAGAGAAGTCAATGCCCGCGATTTCGCAAGCCTTTGCAAGCACGGTATGCCCAAACACTAAGCCAGAAAGTGTTGCAGTATCGAAGCACGAGAAAGGGTGAAAAGGATTGCGCTTTGCGCCGCAACGCTCAGCGGCTGCATGCACAAAACCCAGGTCGAAATGCGCATTATGTGCGACTATAATAGCGCGATTGCATTGGTAATCTTTGACTTTGCGGCGGACACTGGCAAATATTTCATCTAAGGCTTCTTTTTCCGGCACGTCTTCACGGTCTTTATCCGCCAAGTCTATTCCGGTAAACTCCAGCGCGCTTTTTTCAATATTTGCGCCTAAAAAGGGTTTTACTTGAAAGGCGATTGTTTGGTCGAGCTGCAATATGCCATCGTCAGACATATCCAATGTAACCGCAGCAATTTCGAGTAATGCGTCAGTATTGTTGTTAAATCCACCGGTTTCGACGTCAATAATAACCGGCATAAAACCGCGAAATCGTCGGTTAAATGCGTGAATATCGTCTTCTGAAATGCTCACAATTGTATTTTCCAATCTAGCGTTTGACCGGCCATTAAAGGCGCGAGTTCGGTATCGCCAAACGGAAGCAACTCAGGAATTTTCCAGTTTTGTTTAACAAGTGTAATAGTTCCTGTGTTTCTCGGCAGGCCATAAAAATCGGGCCCATTAAAACTGGCAAAAGCTTCCAATTTATCGAGAGCATCGGCGTGTTCAAACACTGTGGCATAAAAAGGCAACGCAGCAAACGCCGTATAGCAGCCCGCGCAACCGCAGGCGGCTTCTTTTTTATTGCGTGCGTGTGGCGCAGAGTCTGTGCCTAAAAAGAAACGATTATCGCCACTAGTCGCAGCTTCAATTAACGCCTGTTGGTGAACCGAGCGCTTTAATATCGGTAGACAATAATAGTGCGGCCGAATCCCCCCGGCGAGCATTGCATTGCGGTTAAATAATAAATGATGTGCGGTAATTGTTGCGCCAGTATTTTCGCGTGAAGATTTTACAAATTCGACCGCTTGCTTGGTAGTAATATGTTCCAGAACAACCTTTAGTTCTGGAAACCGTTGACACAGCGGAATAAGGATATCTTCAATAAATATTTTCTCGCGATCAAAAATATCAATGTGGCTATCTGTTACCTCGCCATGTATAAGCAAAGGCATATCACATTCGGCCATTTTTTCGAGCGCAGGGTAAATATTTTTTATGTCGGTTACGCCGGAGTCGGAATTCGTTGTCGCGCCCGCCGGATAAAGCTTGCAGGCAGTGATTCCCGCATTGCTTGCCTGTTCTATGATAGTGGGCGAGGTAAGGTCCGTGAGATAAAGAACCATTAGCGGCTCGAAATCCGAATTTTTATCGCGGGCTTCTAAAATGCGCTGTTTATAGGATAGAGCTTGGTCAGCGTTAGTGACGGGTGGCACCAGATTGGGCATAACGATTGCCCGTTTAAACTGAGAGGCGACGTCGGTGACAGTATGTTTTAGCACAGCACCGTCTCGCAGGTGTATATGCCAATCGTCAGGTTTTACGAGGGTTAGTGATTCAGACATTCAATTTCTTAGTTAGGTGTGCAGCTGGATAATGCGCCTGGTTAGGAGTACTTACGATTGACTTTGAAAGAATTCTTAATGCCTCACGCAGGGTGTTTAAGAAATGCTCAGAGCATAGCCGTTGTCAGATTCAGTGATAAAGACCTCATCGTACCAAAAAACACGCTAAAGCACAGGCGTTTGACGCCGATAGCATGTGCAAGGAGTCTCTCTTTTTTGCTTTTGATTAGGTTGGAGCAATTATGCGCTGGTTGTTATTACTCTTGATTGCGCTATTTAGTGCGCTTGCAAATGCGACGTTATATTCAAATGCAATCAATGACGGTGGCTGGAGTGTAAACAGTTCGATATTTGAATGTCGTCTGGCCCATCAGGTTCCTTTCTACGGTGATGCTGTTTTTCTTAAACGCGCTGGGGAAGACTCACAGTTTTTTCTTAAACCTCTATCTGAACGGCTAAAAACGGGTAAAGCTTCGCTGGTTTCGCTACCGCCGGTTTGGAAATATGACACTGAAAAAGTAGATCTTGGTTATGTTGCGGTGATGCGTGGAGAGAGGCCGGTTAAGCTTAATAGCCGTTATGCAGAGCGTTTATTAACCGAACTGCTCGACGGGATGGAACTCGAAATAACGCGACAACCTTGGTACGGAGGCAAGGAATCATCCCGTGTTGCGATAACGCCGATTGGTTTTCGATCCGCATATAAAGATTACCAAGATTGTTTGGCCGGGTTGTTGCCGGTTAATTTTGACCAAATAAAGCGGACCTCAGTGTTTTTTGGCTCTGCAAAATTTGATGATTTGTTACCTAAGGACAGAAAAAAACTCGACAATATTGTGCTCTATGCCAAGGCCGATCCCAATGTCACAGAGTTTTTTATCGACGGTCACACAGACGCTGTGGGTATGCGCAACGATAATCTTTCACTGTCTGAAAAACGCGCTAAGACGGTAACGGACTATTTGGTCAGTAGGGGCTTATCGAAAGAAAAAATCACCATGCGCTGGCACGGCGAACGCTACCCAGTGATATCGAATAAAACTCGAGCAGGAAGGGCAAAGAACCGTCGTGTGACCATTCGTTTGGAGAGACTGGAAGAACTGCCTTCCAATTAATAAAGAAGTAGTACTTAGCTAAATTGTTAGCACTTAGCCCAAGTACCACCGCATCACTATTTGAGAGCCTCAACAACACGACGTTGGTGAGGCAGTCTACATGGATGTATTGACGACGGTCTCAAATAGTGATGCGGTGGTACTTGGGCGGATCATCTACGGAGGATAGCACTGCTATTGAAGAAACCTTGGTTCCGCGGAGTTTAAGCAATGAGTTATTTAAAAGGCAAGGTTGCTTGAGTTAGCTGATCCGCTTCTTGGCGCCAAATCCTTAATTTGGGAACGAGCTAGGCGCCCCACGTCCATACATCCCTGTAGGCTTCGTCGCCGACGCACTGGAAATTGCTCCGGAACGCCGGAACGCTGCATTTCCAGTATTTCCTCCATCCATGGAGGTCATCCTATCGGCTACGATCCCAAATCAAGTACCGGGTGGTCAGCAGCTACGTGCAAAATTTGCGCTTTACACCTCTTTGGAGTTTTTTGGGTTGGTTTCTTTTTGATCAGCTTTGATTAAAACCGACTCCGCCCGCTTGCAAACATCAGTTTCTGGGTACTTGCCCTTACATTCTTGCAGCACGGACCTAGCTCCATCCCAATCTTTGGCATTGCTATACGAAATCAGCCAGTTGTAATAAGCAATACCCAAATTTTCGTAGGCCCTAAATAGGCTCAGATCGCGATATTCTTGCGACAAGAATTCATCGATTACATCGATAGCACCACCCCAATCCTCGTTTTTGGCGCGATGCTCCGACCATGCGCTATAAAACCAGCTGACGGTTTTCGGCCAATCATGTGAAGTTTCGAGTAAATCTTGAGAAAACAACAAAAATAGTAAGCCCTCAATAAACTCATCGCTTGCAACATAATGTTGAAGCAAGGTCGAACTGGTATGCAGCAGAGCCCATTGACTGCGGGCCACGAGTTCCTCCGGTTTGGGCCAAGTGTGGACTAGCTGCATTAGGTCTTTTGTTCGCTCGGCTTGCTTTTCATGAGCAAAGGCCATTGCCGCGATTTCATGCATCCAAAGGCTCGCGTCGTTTAAGCCAAGCTCATTGGGGAAACGCTGTGTATCTGCGCGGGCCGTATCGAGCACGGTATCGAAGAAGCGGACTAAATCCGGCCAGCCTTTAGCTGAAGTCATTTGTCGAATTTCGTCTTTGTAAAAACCCATACGCCGATATTGGAGGGCTTTGTTATTTGGCAGGATATAGGCGCCAATCTCCGCCAGGCGCCCGCGGTCTGCGGCACTCATTTGGTCGTCGAAAGTGTGCTGGTTGAGCATATTGATTGCACCTAGCGCCATCGGCGATACAAATTGGCGGTTTAAGTAGTCCTCATAGGTCGATGGCTGCAAACCTCGCGCACTAAACCAATTTGCGGCAGCCCTCTCGTAGTAATTGCGGTCGTGAGTGCGGTCGTAACCGGACACGCTGGTTGTCTCTACTTCGACCGATCGCTCGTTGTTCAATATAAGGTTTACAAACGCATGGGAAGGCAACACGATGCCTTGTGCTTCAAATCCAAGTTGGTAGGCCAGAACAATAAATAGAAGGCTAGAGCTAATGCAGTTAAATTCGCCGGTCTCGAAAATGCCCATCAATCGCGACTGGTCTTCGCTGTAGCCGGCGGGTGCCTTGCTGATGCCGGGCTTGAGGAAAAACGCCTCATGCATGCGCCGATTAAGCAATTCACCGCGCTGCCACACATCTAAATAGCGCTCAAGCTCAGGACGAATTTTCTCGACAAATGCGTGAACTCTGCGATTTACCGTTTCATAGTCACCGATGCTATGGCGTCCGGACGCCAAAATATAAAACGCCAATAGAGCATCAGGGTCGTTGGCAAGTGCCTTGTCACGCTTATAGAGAACATCGCGTTCAAAATACGAGAGTTCTGACCAGATAGGGTAGGTTGTTTGGCCGTGGTTGACACGTGAGGAGTAGGCCCACGAGCCTGTTGATACTGCGGCTGTAATGAAGGTAAGGACTGTTACGGCGATATACTTCATGACTTATACGAGTCGGTTTTATTTAAAGAGTTCATGTTGAGCGTGGCAGTTACCTAATTCTAAGATATTACGTGCTTTGCTGCGAAGCTGGCTTGGGTAATAAGCATAACAGCGCTAGTGTCCGTCCCTATTTTATCGAGGGACTTTGCTTGAATACCGGCTCTGTTTTTTGCCAAGTGATAAGGCTACAATTCAGCCCCTTATCAAAGTAGACAGTGTTAAAGAAGAGGTCGAGGCAATATGCCGTCAGTGAACAAAGTTGTGCTCGCATATTCCGGTGGTTTAGATACATCGGTGATTGTGCGTTGGTTGCAGGATACCTATAACTGTGAGGTTGTAACCTTCACCGCCGATATTGGCCAGGGTGAAGAAGTTGAGCCGGCGCGGGCTAAGGCCGAAGCGCTTGGCGTTAAGGAAATCTACATTGACGACTTGCGCGAAGAGTATGTCCGCGATTTTGTTTTCCCGATGTTTCGCGCAAATGCAATTTATGAAGGGGAATACCTACTTGGTACCTCGATCGCTCGTCCGCTGATTGCCAAGCGCTTAGTTGAAATTGCCAATGAAACGGGTGCCGATGCGATTTCTCACGGTGCAACTGGGAAGGGTAATGACCAAGTCCGCTTTGAAATGGGTGCATACGCGCTCAAGCCCGGTATCCAAGTTATTGCACCCTGGCGCGAGTGGGATCTGACGTCGCGCGAAAAGCTAATGGCTTACTGCGAGTCCCACAATATTCCGGTTGACTTTGCTAATAAAAAGAAGAAGTCGCCGTATTCGATGGATGCCAATTTACTGCATATTTCATACGAGGGCGGTATTTTAGAAGATCCTTGGGCTGAGGCCGAAGAAGATATGTGGCGTTGGACCGTTGCACCAGAGTCTGCGCCCGACAAGCCTGAATATCTCGAACTTACTTTTGAGAAAGGCGACGTCGTGGCGATTGACGGAGAAGCAATGTCGCCCGCAACAGTTTTAGAAACGCTAAATAAACGCGCAGGTGCTCACGGTGTTGGCCGCTTGGATATTGTTGAAAATCGCTATGTCGGAATGAAGTCTCGCGGTTGTTATGAAACACCGGGTGGCACGGTTCTGCTGCCGGCGCATCGCGCAATTGAGTCGCTAACGCTCGACCGCGAAGTTGCGCATTTAAAAGATAGTTTAATGCCAAAATATGCGGAATTAATTTACAACGGCTATTGGTGGAGTCCCGAGCGTTTGATGCTACAAAAAGCCATTGATGAGTCGCAGCAATGCGTGAACGGTGATGTGCGAGTAAAACTTTATAAGGGCTCTGTAAGTGTTGTAGGCCGTCGCTCAAATGAAAGTTTATTTGACGAAAAAATTGCAACGTTCGAAGACGATGCCGGTGCTTACGATCAAAAAGACGCGGAAGGTTTTATTAAATTAAATGCCTTACGAATGCGTATCGCGGCGCAAAAAGGCCGAAACTTGAAATAGGGGTTAGATATGAATTACAAAAATTTTATTCTTGCTTTTTTTACTTCTGCTGCAATTGTTAGCGTTCCCGCAACCTCGTATGCTGCGCGTCCGAGCTACGACTATCTGCAAGCAACTTACTTGCGTCAAGATCTGGATGATTTTAACTGCACACAGACAGGCTTGGAATTAGCGGGAAGCATTTCCGTTGATGAATCAATGTTTGTACAGGCGAGCATGAGCGATGTCAGTGACGCACCTTGTGGTTCCCAATTATTTCGTGTCTCGGCAGGTTTACGTGGGGATTACGGCACGCAATCGAATCTGTTTATGAAAGCAAGCCTATTTAATTTGAATATTGATACGCCTGACGATTCAGGTTTAGGCTATGGAATTGCCGCTGGCGTTCGCAGCTATATCAATGCAGGAGTCGAACTTAACGGCACTATTAGTTACGACAATGTTGATATCGATGGCGTGGACCTCGGGTTGGGTTTTGGTGTAGGTATTGTTTATGGTCTATCAAACGGTTTGGCGGTGACGGGAGATTTAACCTATGCCGAAGAAAATGAAGTGATGGGCACTAATATCGGCATTCGCTACTATTTTTAAATAGGTGTATCTTTTAGTTAGGTGTATCTTTTAAGTCGTTGTCTCTTTTAAATACTTGTTTCATTTTAATTAATTCTCGCTCTTTTAAGAGCGAGAATCGTCCCTCCAAATTGTAAGCCCTATGATCCGACTGGATTCCATCGCTTTTATTCGCGGTAATAATTTCTTACTTGAGAATGCTGACCTGACGATACAGGCAGGCACGAAGTGGGGTTTAATTGGTTCAAATGGATGTGGAAAATCGTCGCTGTTTCAATTATTGCTGGGTGATTTGCAGGTTGATAAAGGTGATTGTCAAATTCCAAAATCGTGGAAATTGGCGCATATGGCCCAAGAAATTCATGCGTCGCCTCAAACGGCGCTTGACTATGTGCTTGACGGTGATGATGAACTGCGCGAAATCGAAAAAAAAATTGCAAAGCAAACCGATGGTAATGAACTCTCCAAACTCTACGAACAATTGGAACATATTGGTGGTTATACGGCGGAGTCGCGAGCGCAACAATTATTATTTGGTTTAGGGTTTAAGTCAGGTGAGGATAATAAAACAGTAAAAGACTTTTCTGGCGGTTGGCGAATACGCTTAAATTTGGCACAAGCGCTTATGTCCCGCGCAGATTTTCTCCTACTTGACGAACCGACTAACCACTTAGATTTAGATGCCAGTGTTTGGCTTGAAGCTTGGTTAAAAAATTACAAAGGCACACTGCTGATTATTTCGCACGATCGAGATTTTCTCGATAACGTCGTCGGGCATATAGCAAGTTTTGAAAATAAAAAGTTAGTCAGTTACAGTGGAAACTACTCTTCTTTTGAACGTCAAAAGGCAGAGCGCTTGGCTCTGCAATCCGCAGCTTATGAAAAACAACAGCAGCGCGTAAAAGAGATTGAAAACTTTGTTCGTCGTTTTCGTGCTAAAGCGACAAAGGCTAAACAAGCGCAGAGCCGTCTAAAAGAGTTAGAGCGCATGGAGTTAATTGCGCCAGCGCATATTGATTCGCCATTTAACTTTCGTTTCCCGCAACCGGAAAAAATTCCACAGTTATTATTGAATTTAGATGGGGCTGAATTGGGCTACAATGACAAAGCTCTTCTAAAAGGCGTGAATTTTTCGATTTTAGCGGGGAGCCGCATCGGATTGTTAGGTCATAATGGCGCGGGTAAATCGACCTTGATGCAGTCACTGGCGGCGATGATTCCTCTAGTCGCCGGTGAGAGAAACGAGGCGCAACAATTAAAAATTGGTTATTTTGCGCAGCATCAGTTAGAGGCATTGGATTTACAGGCAAGTGCGGCTTTACATTTACAGCGTCTTTCTCCCAATGTTAGTGAACAAGCTATTCGTGATTTTTTGGGTGGCTATGGCTTTCAAGGCGACCGGGTTCATGAAATCATTGCTCCTTTTTCTGGGGGTGAAAAAGCTCGTTTAGCGATTGCGATTTTGGCTTGGCAAAAACCAAACTTGTTATTGCTCGACGAACCGACTAACCATTTAGATTTGGAAATGTGTCACGCGTTGACTGTCGCGTTGCAGGCATATGAGGGCGCGATGGTTGTAATTTCGCATGACCGACACTTGTTAAAAAATACCGTTGATGAATACTATTTAGTAAATGCTGGCAGCGTCGATGAGTTTAAAGGTGACTTAGATGACTATGCGGTGTGGTTAAATAAGGAACGTTTAAATACAGATCGTCTCGGTAAAGAGCCTGAAACTCTGAATGAAGAAGCCACTAGCGTAGTAGTGCCTGAGAAAAAACAGGATAAAAAAGAACAACGACAGGCTGCTGCCGCTCTACGAGAGCAAATGAAGCCCTACACGCAGGCGATTAAAAAACTTGAAACGCAAATGTCAAAAATTGCGTCTGAGTTATCTGAAATTGAAGCGAAACTTGCTGATCCAAAACTTTACGAGGAGGGTAACAAGGAGTTGCCGGAGCTTGTAAAAAAGCAAGGTCAGTTGAAACAACAGCAGGACGATGTTGAATCGGAATGGTTGTTAAAAAGTGAGGAGCTGGAAGAGTTGTTTCCGGCAAGGAATTGAGTTGTTTATTTGAGTTACTTTGAGATTTGGTCTTTGTAGGTAGTCCGCTGCG
>JANQJB010000027.1 GCA_028281865.1 Marinagarivorans sp. | reverse complement strand
CAATTGATCATCAAACATAGCATTAAAGTGATCCTGCAAAGCTTCTGTGGAAATGACACATCGAATTTGCACTCCATCTACGGTAGCGGGAAATGACACCGCCATTGTGGACGAATCTATTGCTTCAACATCTTTGAAATCAATATTTGGCATTTATAACTCCAGTATCTAGTCAATAAAACCAAAATAGTGGCCAACTCCAGAGGCGGCCTCAACAAATTTCTTGGCGGTCGCTCGATCCATTACTAAGGACTTTCCATCCACCTTCAGATATATACTATCCTCTTTGTAAAATGAGGATCGACCGAACTCTATATCCATTTCTTCTTTTCCGCCCTGGCACTTAACGAGCTCTTCGAAAAACATAGTTGTTGCCATAATTCTTTTCCTTTATTGAAGATTGATTGATTTTCTCGACGTAAGCCTAACAATATTATTAGCCGGAAAGTTTCCGTGTTTTAACACGGATTTTTTCCGTCTAACACACATTCAATTAACCGTGTAATACCTCTTAACCCCAAATGCCACGGAGATTAAGTTAACTTAGGGCATGCCCGCCACCGTGAAAATACAGAAACTTTCCGCATTAATGCATTTAGACTGAAACGCCATAAACTCTGGCTAATGACAGCTCCAATTTGTCCACCTTGGGCGACCCTCTGTTGACCCCGAAGCATACCACCCACCCCATATCACCCGTAACCAAAAGTCAGACAATAACAAACAAAATGTCACCAAAATCAACCCGTCGGCACATTGATTTTTTGAGAATCTGGGCCCTCCCTTCAAGGCCAACCCAAAAGCAAAACACCCACCAACCAAAGCGGTAATATCTCACAACCCCCAGCCCAACTTTTCCACGGATTCCACAACCCCACCCGCCCATAATTACCCTGCCACTCGCGAGCAATTGGACGCTTGTAAACATCGGTTAAGGGCTAACCGCAGCGGTGGCAACCCACTTATATTTTTGATTCTCCTGTGAAGGGAGGTATTGGATGCCTCCCTTTTTTTATTAAGCCTGCTTCCCCTCGAGAAATATCTGCAGAGCTTTACTCGGAACCCTTGCTAAACCCGCCGAATGTTTTTACGCTCACGTATCTTTATTTGTAACCTATCCACTTTATAAACGACAAAAGTACTGTTCGCTGTCACCCGGCTACTAGTGGTGCATATTTCAATACTTACAATAAGGGCGCTTCATGGATAACATGGTTCATCTCTCCAACGTCACCTTACTCACGCTGCAATTTCTTACCTACTTTCTTATATTAGTGTTGGGTTTGGGCGTTTTATGGCTGGGTATTCTGTATGTCACTGATCGTTTCCAAACCAAGAGTACGCTGCGGCGCAATTACCCGGTTTTAGCGCGCTTTCGTTATTTTTTTGAACATATGGGCGAATTTTTTCGCCAGTATTTTTTTGCGATGGATCGTGAAGAACTGCCGTTTAATCGGGCTGAGCGATCTTGGGTTTATCGCGCGGCAAAAAATATTGATAGCACAGTCGCATTTGGCTCGACTCGTGACTTGCGGCCACCCGGCACGATTTATTTTGTTAATTGCCCGTTTCCGCAGCTCGAACACGAGACGCATGACGCCACTGAAGTTACCATCGGCCCTTATACAAAAAATCCTTACACAACCAGCTCGCTTATCAATATTTCCGGTATGAGCTACGGCGCTATTTCCATCCCTGCAATTCGCGCGCTTTCTAATGGAGCGAAAGAGGCGGGTATTTGGATGAATACTGGGGAGGGCGGTTTATCGCCGTATCATTTAGAAAGTGGTTGCGATTTGGTTTTTCAAATCGGTACAGCAAAATTTGGTGTGCGCAAGCCGGAAGGTGGTTTTGATGAGGAAAAGCTGAGGGAAGTCGCGCAGCACGAGCAGGTAAAAATGTTTGAAATCAAACTTAGCCAAGGCGCCAAACCGGGCAAAGGCGGTATTTTACCGGGTGCAAAAGTAAATGAAGAAATTGCTAAAATTCGTGGCATTGAAGTTGGGCAAGACGCGATTAGCCCCAATCGCCACCCGGAAATTTGTAATGTGCCGGATCTACTCGATATGATTCAATTCGTGCGCGAAACCACGGGTAAACCGGTAGGCTTTAAAGCGGTTGTGGGTGCCTACGGTTTTTTTAATACGCTGTGCGAACTTATTCACGAGCGCGGTATTGAAAGTGCTCCCGATTTTATCACTATCGACAGCGCAGATGGCGGCACCGGCGCGGCACCCATGTGTTTAATTGACAATATGGGTATGCCGATTAAAGAAAGTTTGCCGTTAATTATTAATATTTTAAACCAGCATAAACTGCGCGACCGTATTAAGGTTTGTGCCAGTGGTAAGCTTATTCACCCCTCCGAAGCGGGTTGGGCATTTTGTGCCGGAGCTGATTTTATTGTTTCCGCGCGCGGGTTTATGTTTGCGCTCGGTTGTATCCAGGCTTTACAGTGTAATAAAAATACCTGCCCAACCGGTATTACTACGCACAATAAAAAACTACAGTATGGTTTAGACGCAAAAAATAAAGCGGTACGCGTTGCCAATTACGTAAAAAATATGAACAAAGAGCTGGGCATTTTGGCGCATTCCTGCGGCGTGCCTGAACCGCGATGTTTAAAGCGTTATCATGCGCGTATTCGCTTAGAGAATGGCAAATCCGTTAGTATGGACGAGCTTTATCCCCCTTATTCCGAAAATAATTAATTGTCTGTGAAGAACTCCAATTTCCACAAACGACTAATTAATAGGAGCGTCGACTATGTCTATGAATGCCTTTGATAAACGCATTATTTTTTTCTGACCCAATTTTCAACGCGGATGCCATCGACATATTTATATTCTCTTAAATTATTCGTTACGACAATTAGCCCAAGGCTTCTGGCGTGCCCGGCGATCATCATGTCGTAAGCGCCGATAGGTTTACCTTTATTTTCTAACTCCGCTTTAATTTGCCCAAACTGGCTGGCTTCGTCCTCACCAAATGGCAGTATTTCTAACCTAGCGCCAAAGCCATTGATTTGGTTTAGATTTTCGCTTGTGTTTTGAGACTTTTCTGCGCCGTAGACAAGCTCTCCCCAAGTGACTGATGAAATAGCCAGCTGACCAATATGGGCGTTAAAAAGTCGTTTTAAGTGTGCGGGTTTTCGTTTGATGGTATAGATGCAGGTATCCGTATCGAGTAAGTATTTAATCATCAAAACTTTCTCGCTCCTGTGCTTCCGGCTGATTTCGCTCAGCCATAAAATCCTTCGATGCTGGACCCTCATCAAACCAATCATCCCACGCTGTGCCTGCGGGGCTGATAATGCGCTTATTGCCTACGGCGATAACATCTACCTCTTTTACACTTTCAGGCAAGGCCACAGGTTTAGGCAGGCGTACGGCTTGGGACTTATTACTTTTAAAGACTTTAGTTTTAACCACATTATTAGTTTGAACCATTGTCTGACACCTTTGTATATGCTATAGGGATATACTAATTGATGGGGCTGGATATGTCCAGTGTATATCCCTGTAGGGGCTTGCTGCACCTAGTCAAATCTTTCCTGCCTAAGTTTGTAACTTTCTAATGCTGTGGTAGACAAAGTTACACTGCTTGTTTTGCTAGTGCGTGCTCGCATATCAATTTGAATGATAACTACAATGCACCTATATAAGTAATATCAAGTCCGATATGATGAACAAACCGTATCCCCCACATTCTGAAAACAATTAACTGGAGCGTCGACTATGTCTATGAATGCCTCTGATTTATTTATTAAAGCCTTAGAAAACGAGGGCGTTGAATATATTTACGGCGTACCCGGTGAGGAAAATTTGGATTTTCTGGAAGCCTTGCGTAAATCCAGTATTAAGTTGATATTAACGCGCCACGAGCAGGGCGCTGCTTTTATGGCCGCTACTTATGGTCGGCTGACAGGCAAGACGGGTGTTTGCCTGGCTACCTTGGGGCCGGGGGCTACCAATTTGGTTACCGGTGCCGCCTATGCGCAATTGGGTGCATTTCCCATGCTGATGATTACCGGTCAAAAACCAATTAAACACAGCAAGCAGGGGCAGTTTCAAATTATTGATGTTGTCGACATGATGCGGCCCATCACCAAATATACCAAGCAAGTTGTTAACGTGAATATGATTCCCAGCACGGTGCGGGAAGCCTTCCGCCTCGCAGAAGAAGAGCGCCCCGGCGCCGTGCATTTGGAGTTGCCGGAAGATATTGCGGCTGAGCCAGTCGAAGACTCCACTACACCTATTTTTTCGAAAAGCTTGGTGCGCACGCCGATTGTCGATGGCACGCTGGTTGACGAAGCTGCCGCATTAATACGTGCCGCAACTCATCCGTTATTATTGGTAGGCGCCGGTGCCAATCGCAAGCGTATTCAAACGGCTTTATCGGATTTTGTCTCGCAAACCGGTATTTATTTTTTCAATACGCAAATGGGTAAAGGCGTAATTGATGAGAGGTCACCGCAATTTATTGGTACCGCAGCTTTGTCGGATAATGACTATATTCACTGCGCGATTGAGCGCTCCGATGTCATTATTAATGTTGGGCATGATGTTATTGAAAAACCGCCGTTTTTTATGGAGCACGGCGGCAAAAAAGTTATCCATGTCAATTTTAATTCTGCGATTGTTGATAATGTTTATTTTCCGCAGTTGGAATTGGTTGGCGATATCGCTGCCTCGATTACTCAGCTCGGTGAAAAAATTGGTAAATTGCAGCAGGATTGCAGTTATTTTAATCGCGTTAAAGTAGAGCTGGACCAACGCATTGAAGAGCGTTCACAACGCACCGATTTTCCGATTAAACCGCAAAAATTTGTTGCCGATGTGCGCGAAGCTGTCGGTGAAGACGGCATCATCGCGTTGGACAACGGCGTGTATAAAGTTTGGTTCGCACGCAACTATCGCACTTATCAATCCAATACTATTTTATTGGATAACGCTTTAGCGACGATGGGGGCTGGCCTGCCTTCGGCGATGGAATGTGCGCGTGAGTATCCTGGGCGTCGGGTGATGGCGGTGTGCGGTGACGGCGGTTTTATGATGAACTCGCAAGAGTTGGAAACGGCGCATCGCTTGGGCTTAAGTTTGGTTGTGTTGATATTAAATGACAGCTCCTACGGTATGATTCGCTGGAAGCAGTACGGTATGGGTTTTGAGGATTACGGTTTGGAATTTAATAACCCCGATTTCATAAAATACGCGGACAGTTACGGCCTTAAAGGCCATCGGGTTGAATCGACAGCGAGCTTTGTGCCACTGTTAAATCAATGCTTTGAAGACGGTGGTGTACATCTCGTTGATTTGCCGGTGGATTATAGCGAAAACAATAAAGTGCTGATTGATGAGTTAAAAGAAAAAATCTGTGTGGTATAAGATCGACAAAAAGTTGAAGATAATACAGTTCAGTAATTTAATATTGATTATCAAAAACGTTGCGTAGTGATAGCCCGAATTGCTACTTGTCAGCACCGAGACATGTCTTGGGGTTTGCCTTCAAGACACGCCGTGAACCCATCCATGGGGGCTCGATCGCGCGAGCACTGGAAATTGCTCCAGCATTTCCAGTATTTCCTCCATCCATGGAGGTCATCCGGCGCGCGACGGTCTTGAAAACAACCCCCAAGCCCTGTCTCTCCGAGTTTGTCGATAGTAACGTATTGACGTTTTGAATATTAAAAAAGGTCCTACTATGATTGATGTTCTTTGCCCTTACGATAATTCTCTAATAAAAAGCGTTGCCATGCAGGATGCTGCCGACGCTGATCATATGCTCGCTACCGCTACTGCGTTATTTAAAAATCGCGATGGCTGGCTGGAGCCGCACCAGCGGATTGCTATTTTAAATCGCCTTGCCGAACTTGTCAGTGCAGAGGCTGATGATTTTGCGATGTTGATTGCCAGTGAGGGTGGTAAGCCTTTGGTGGATGCCAAGGTGGAAGTTGCTCGTGCTATCGATGGTATTCATCTAGCGGTTAAAGAGCTGCCGCATATTATGCGCGGCGAAGAAATTCCGATGGGGCTGACGCCGGCGACTGAACATCGCTATGCCAGCACGCAATACGAACCTATTGGCGTCGTGTTGGCCTTGAGCGCTTTTAACCATCCGCTGAATTTAATTGTTCACCAAGTAATTCCCGCCGTTGCAGTCGGTTGCCCGGTAATTGTAAAACCGGCTTCAAAAACACCGCTGTGTTGTTTGCGCTTGTGTGAATTATTAAATCAGGCCGGTTTGCCGGAAGGTTGGTGCCAGCCGATTATTTGCAATAATACGGTCGCAGAAAAATTAGCGACGAGTCGCAACATTAATTTTATGACCTTTATTGGCTCGGCAAAAATTGGTTGGATGCTTAAAAGTAAATTGGCTCCGGGTGTGCGCTGTGCGTTGGAGCATGGTGGTGTAGCGCCGGTGATTATCGATGACGATGTCGATCTTAATACCGTTATTCCCTCGTTAAGTAAAGGTGGTTTTTATCACGC
>JANQJB010000150.1 GCA_028281865.1 Marinagarivorans sp. | reverse complement strand
TTGCGGACAAAGAATAGACCGCTAGTGTCGATGCCAAAATCAAAGCGCGCATCGAAAGTCGCGGCGACTGTGAGCGGTTCGTTTTGTTCAAGTTCGAGGAAACTTGTCAGGTCGATACCCAAGTCTTTTAGGGTATCGAGGCTTAATTGCAGGTCGAATTCCTGACGGAATAACTCGAGGTCTGCACTGAATTCACCGAGCCGTCCGGTATTCGTTGCGCTGACCTCGGGTATAGCAAGTAAGGTCGCCGCATCAATCGGCGCACCGCTGGCGAATTTACTGACAATAACGTCGCTGAGCTTGCTCTTAAGCGAATCGGAGAGAACGCCGGCGGTATCATCCCATAAGTCACTCAAACTAATGTCCATAAACGGCATACGATCAACGCCTTTGAGCGCATCTGAAATTAGCGAGCTGTAGCCTTCGACCCAATTGCCGAACTCCGTCAAGCCGGTTTCAAACTTGTCGGCATCGGTTAAATCGACAGTGAAGTCACCCGTTACAGGGTTGCTTGGGTCCAGGTCGGCAAGATTTTGTGTGCCGATAAATTCGCGCGTTCCCGCCGCCAAATAGGCATCCATCAAGTCGCCGCCTGGCGTTACGTGCTCTAAGCCGAGCGCGTGGCCTATTTCATGAAGAACGACGGTGAGCAGGTCGTATTTGGCAAACGGGTCGCTGCCGCTCGCCGCAATTAACGAGCTTCCCGCGCCGATATTGGCAAACTCAGTGCTGGTATCCGGCGTACTATCGACATACCACGAATTTTTTGCGGCATTGACATCGAGAGTGACAACATTGGTAACCTTGTCATAGGTTCCCAGGCGCAGACCATCTAAATCCTCAATGGTAAAAGTGAGTTGATTGAGCCTGTTTTGAACTGCCGATAAATCAACTAATGTCGCAGTGGTGCTCGCTGCATTGCCCGCTGCAAAACTCACAGTGGGAGCAGCGGCATAGCCAGAGCCGGCTTTGGTCATTTCTACCGCGCTTACTTTAAAGTTGGTCGCATTGCCCGTGCCGCTGGGGTCCGTACCTTCTTTGGAGACAGTACCACCGATAAAATTAATTGTTGGCGCACTGGTAAACCCAGTACCGGCATTCGTAATGGTGATGCTGCTAACCACACCGTTGCTTAACGTAGCCGTGGCGGTTGCTCCCACTCCACCACCACCGCTGATAATAACGTCGGGTGCCGTGGAATATTCGGTGGTAGTGGGCGCAAGCGTAAAACTTGCCGCCGTCACACCCAAGCTAGCCGTGCCCTCGGCCGTTACACCTGAAACGGGTGCACTAAATGTGACTGCCGGTGCAGTGCTATAGCCCGATCCGCCGTTTGTGATTGTGACACCCGCAACAGCTCCTGTAGCGGCCGCCAGCCAATCGGCTTTTGCCGCCGTTGCTATGCCGTCGAGTTCACTTTGAACGATGTCAGGACCACCACTGCCCTCGCTCGTCGCCAGCAAAATATCAGTACTAAAACCAAGGTCGTTTTCAGTGATTTGGCGGCCAAAGCCGTAGACTTTTAGCGACAGCGATAAATTAGTGTCATTCTGACGGTCATCTTTGTTTTGGTATATTTTGATTGTTTGGACCGTTTGGCCATTTTGAACGCCGTAACTGGCGTAATTAAAATCAACGCGCTCAAAACCGTAACCCTTAAGATCGATGGCATTTTCGCTATCGACAAAGACATGGTAAGTGCCCAGGCCGCTAAAGCCCGTGGGATTTATGCTGACGACCGGATGCGGAGTGCCAGTAGCATGGATAACCATATCGGTAGGCAGATCCGGATTGATCACCTCCTTGTTATCGTGCGGAAGCGTGTAGGATTTGGTAAGCAGAATGGTTTCTATCGACGAAATCGAATCCCGCTCCAGCGCCTTAATTAACGGCGCAGAGGTATAACCGCTGCCAGCAGCAGTAATATTGACGCTCGACGTATCAATTTTGCCGTTGGAATCTATCGTTACCGTAGCTTTCGCTTGCACCCCATCGCTTTCATTCGGCGAGCCGATTATTAACGAAAGTGTGGTGTTCGGAACAAAGCCGCCCATTGGGCTGGCCACACTAATTGCACTTATGGACTCATCGCTGATAGTCGCGGTGAATAGCTGTGCAGCAACCCCCGGTGGCTTGTCCTTATCATAGCCGCTGCCCTGCTCGGTGATGGTCACCGTCGATGTATCAATTTTACCGTTCGAACCGACTCCTACCGTTGCAGTCGCCTGCGTACCATCGCTTGAAAGCGGGGCATCAATAAGCAGTGTCAAGGTAGAGTTGGCCGTAAAATCACCCCCGACATTGTCGACAGTAATCGATGAAATCTTGCCATCGTTTGAGACTGTCGCCGTAAAGCCTGGTTCGATAATCGGCGAGGCCCCCGTATGCACCATTAACAAACCACCGTTTGCATCAGTCCCAGGCAAGTATGTATCAGTGCCACTGCCGCCATTGATACTGTCATTACCTCGACCACCGATTAACGCATCGCCATCGTCACCTCCTTTCAGCGTGTCATCGCCGTCATCTCCGAAAATAGAGTCGCTGCCGACCTCACCAGAAATCGTGTCCTTACCGTCGCCGCCGGCCAGACGATTGCCATTCACGTTGCCGGTAATGCTGTCGTTTTTATCGGTTCCAATAACGTTACCGCCAACCGCAACACCTAAGTTGCCGTTGCCAGTTCCTGTAGCGTTACCAAATTGATAGGTCACATTGGGCAAGAGCGCCGCAATCGACTCCGGCGTGGTGAAATCAACACCCATTGCGTTGAGAAGCGTTTCGAGGCTCGGAATCGCCTCGAAATCTGCCCCGGAACCAAAATCCACTTCCACGCCACCGGCATCGCGTTTTGAATAGTCGATGACCACGCTACCGCCAAATCCAGGCTCTATACGCCCGCCTAAGGTTGCATCACCAATGTAGTGGAAGGTGTTGGTGCCGCGAGTTCCGACAATATTCTCAACCCCGATAGCAAAGGTAAGATTTGGCCTGCCACTACTCAAACCTTCCTGATTGGTCGGGTCGAAGGTATTTTTCAACATCTCGCCAACCTTAGGGCTTCCATCACTGTTATATTCCAGCGGCGCTGACGAGGCTAGGACGATACTGGTACCGACATCAATACCCGAATCGAGGCCAAAACCCGAGGACTCGAACGCATTCTTAATGTCTTTAAAATCTTTGAGAGACAGGCGCCAAATGGTGTAGTACATGTCCTGATAAACATTGGAGAAATCCAAGGTATCAGTCGGAATCAGAGCGCCAAGCGCACCATCCGCCTGGGCATTGTTGGTTGAGAAATCGAGCGAAAAGAAATCATCGAGAATCAGCGCAGCACCCCAGAGCTGGGAATTAAATTTGTAGGTGTCGCCTCCCGAGCCACCCGCCAATATATGCACGCCGGGAGTGATCGAAAAAGGGTTATCGCCGACGCTAAGCGTGTCCGCACCACTGGTAAACAATGCAAAAGGGTTGGTCCCATTAAAGGTATCGCGCAAGTCCTCTTTTACATAATCAGTACCGCGAACCAGGTTGAAACCGGAGCGCACAACCACATCACCGAGATTGGCATCGCGGAAATTATCAACAATTCCCGACAAACCCGTAGTGCCAAACTCATTATTTGATTTTAAGCGAAGTTTATGTACACCATCGATCCCAAGTGCTGCCACATTACCCATTAACAATTGGGCGGCGACCGCCTTGCCGGTCGTCACAGGACGATTAAGTTTTTCGAGATTAACGTAGGTACCAAAATTTTTTAGTTTTTTAAGCGATGAAAACACACCACTGGTGCTAGCCCCGCTAAGCGGACTGGAATAACTTAACGTGTTATCTACTGTAAAATAAATATCCCCAATGTCGGCGGCGCTAATACCTGTAACGGCACCTTCAAAATAGGAAACACCATTAAAGACAATGTCGGTTGCGCGCCCTGGGAAAGTCGCACCGCCGCCCCAAGCTCCACCTTCACCGCCAATTAACCGGCCTTGGAATACAGCGCCTTTGTCGAAGTTGAAAGTATTTTTGTAACGGCCGCCATAAATTTCTGTGTTCTTGTCGATATGGGTGATAATCAAGGTTTGATTACGTATTTCAGGCCCAATACCGGCGATAGGTAATTCCAAATCAAGAACAGTCGTAACCGTTAACTGCACGCGCTGCGGGTCGCCTTTAATCGCAGTAAAATTAAAACGCAGCTCGTGGTTAACGTCGCGGAAGTCGAGGATAATCGGGTTGTCTTCCGCAACCGTAACGGAGGTGTCAATTTCGAGCGTGCCCTGCGCATTGCGCGCAAGAATATCAGCAATAGGAATGGCTTGAATGGCGGTATTTATTGCCGAATCACCACCGCCCCAGTATTCGTTGCCGAACAAAAGGGTTTGACCACCATCGCCAAGCTTGATCTTCTCTACCCGATCAAAGTTGTTTTCATCAACCACAACGGTGTGATCAGATTTGGCACTGATCTCAAGTAGCGCAGGATTAAACTTCAGATTATCGTCAAGAGAGCCATCTGCCGATGCGGTAAAAACTAAACGATAACCAAATAAA
Source organism: Marinagarivorans sp. (assembly GCA_028281865.1). Taxonomy (GTDB): domain Bacteria; phylum Pseudomonadota; class Gammaproteobacteria; order Pseudomonadales; family Cellvibrionaceae; genus JANQJB01. The sequence goes on along the minus strand of JANQJB010000150.1, from coordinate 17,340 downwards.
GACGTGCTGACCGAACTGGGTTCGACCGATGCCTGCACACCTTTTCCAGCCAGTTGCGCATTAATATGCTGAACAAGTGAATTAAAGTTATTGCCGTTTTCCTCATAATTGCCCTTGGCAATCGTAATATCGTAAGCATTACCACCGCTGCCCTGATCAACCCAGATGCGAAAATGTAAATCCGCCGTGATTTTAGCGATTGTTTTGTCACCAACTTTTATTGTCGGCAACTTTTTAAGTGCTGTAATAGAGGCATTTGCTTTGGTTTTGTCAGAGCTCTCCCCGGACTTACCAATCGCTGTCTGATAAAAACCCAAACCAATTTCGGTGGCAATTCTCCCCGAGGAACTCTGACTACCGGTTAAATCGCCGTAGGCATCGTAAAGGCGAATGCTTTCGCCGTTGGAAAGTTTAATATCGCTGAAATTAGCTGGCTTTGCGGTTATTGAACCTGCAGTCGCCGCCTGATTGTCATTGGCCGAGGCCTTAATCTTGGCATTCGGATCCAAACTTATGGTATCCCCCGCGACTGCGAGGATTTTGTAGGTGCCGTTGTTTTCTTTTACCAAGGCATTGGTGACGGTAATTTTCATACCGGCTTCAAAGCCGTCAGTTTCCCAATTACCGTTTTGGCGTTTAATGGTTTTATTCGTAGCGTCCCAAGTCAAACTCGTACCGTCGGTATTGACCGCGGCAACAGACTGATCAGTATGAAACACCGTGCCATTAGTCGAATAGAAACTGCCATTGCTCAACACATGGACTTGGTTCTTACCCACTGAGGAAAAATCAATAACATCTTTACCTAAGCTTTCCTCTTCGATTGAAGCAATACCCCAATCGCCTTTGAAAATATATTCGTCATTGCCTTTTCCACCACGCATTTTGTCGTAGTCAGTCAAAAAGCCACTTTCGATTATCTCGAGTTTGTCATTGCCCTTACCACCTTCAACAATATCGTTGCCTGTGCCCCCGACCAGAATGTCGTTGCCACTGCCACCAAATAGCTTGTCGGAGCCGCCCATGCCAAAAACGTGATCTTTTCCGGCATTGCCGTACACAACATCTTCAATATCTCGGCTGGGAAGCGAGCCCAAAAATGCAGCGTATTCCTTCATTGCATTAACGCGCAATTCTTGCGACGGAATTGCTGGATCGTTTGAGGGCAATGTCTCACCCCAATTTTCAATCAAGATATCGGGCGGGATATAACCGTTGAGTTCATATTGGATGCGCAGGCCTTTTAAATCCGATCGCACAATGTCTTGATGGGCGGCAAGCACCGGATCGAAGGGTACGCCTGCAACAATAGCTTCGACTTGAGGAAAGCTCTGTGCCGCCGTCAGCACGCCTGATTTATTAATGGTTTTGCCCAACGCTGCAAGAACCTCAAGCAGAAAATGGCCGTTTTTAATATCCGTTTTTATGGTATTGAGGCTCGGTAAAGTTACCGCTGCGGCAGTGACTGTGTATTGCCCATTAAAGTTGACCGCCAAGCCGTCCGCCACTGCGCCAGTGTAGGCTGTTCCATTAGCTAATTTGTAACTCTCATCAACGACATAGCTTTTAATCAACTCTTTAACCGCGTCGGTGACTTCTTGGTTGATTAAATTTTGGTTGGTATTTGATTTAGTAACCAGAGCGTTAAACAGCGCAGATTCCGCTGGCGTAATTTCGTGGCTGCCATCGCCGAAAATAACATCATTGCCCTTGCCACCCGAAACGTAGTCGAAGCCATTACCACCCACAATTGCGTCGTTGCCATTGTCGCCCTGTAGCGTATTAGCGACGTTTTCAATGTCTGCGATAAGCCTGTCCGCCCCTATACCGCCATTGAGAGAGTGCACCTCTTTTAATTTCTGATCGCCGCTAAACTCCGGCTTGACGATTTCAATCGGATCAGGGCTAGAGGAAAAAAGACCCGTATTACCGTGCTTGACCGCTTCTTCCGGACTTGCATAAAAGGTGATGTCGGTTTTACCTTGTGGCACTGAGCCTGTGCCGCCAGCATCCACACCGATATAGTAAACGCGATCCGGCTCTAAACCGATAATGGCATCGCCCCCGTCAACGGTGTAGAGCACAGCCTGCCCTGTATCTAAATTCAGTACTTGGTTTAGTCGCAGTTTTTTACTGCCAACTACCGAGTCGTTGGTAAAGTTAAATCGAACAATTTCTCGCGGACCTTCCTCAGCCTCAGAGAGACCGTATATGCGATCGTCCTTGGTTGAACCTAATACCTCGTTTACATCTGACAAGGTCCCATCGACGCCCGGCGCTGTATTGGCGGACAAGGTCAGTGGATCAGAAGGTTGAACACCATCCAAAGTCGTCGGCACAACGTTTAACGTAACATGCCCGATATTTGCGAACGTGATGCGCCAAGGAAAGTTTTCCGTTCCAAACCCTGTGACCTTCACCTGAGGCGGTACATCAAATTTCTTGCCGGCAAGCTTGTTTTTGATCGAAGTTTGGATGATTTCAAGTAAAACATCCGGCGACGCATCGTAGGCGATATTAGTGGTTTGGCCAGCAACTTGTTGATTGTTCAAATCAATAAATGAAAAGTTCAACCTAAAGGTGCCACCGATGCCGTTATTGTGCACGGCATAGGTAAGGTCGGTACCCGCAACACCGTCAACCGGTTGCTGAGACACCAAAGCAACTCCATCGCTTAAGCCGATTTGAAAGCTGCTCTTGCTGGTATCTGTCAGTTCAACCGACTGACTGTAGGTAACCTTAGCGATAGTACGCGCATCGCGAATGTTGGCATTCGGTGTGGTATTGGGCACTATGCTTACGGCGGTTAATTGTTTCTCGTTGGCCAACGGATTATCGCCGGGCGCGCGATACTCGATTACCCACGGTTTGCCGGAAGTCCCCGACCCGGAAATTGACACACTATCAATGCCCGCGCTGACGGTGTTAATCAGAAAGTCTTTAATTTGATTTTTAATATTTTTCGAGCTGTCAAACTCGGCGGTGTAATTGTCAAATTTCAGGCTAAAATCTAGACTTTTGTCGTTTAAATAAAGTGTTTGCTTATAGGTTGTTTTTACTGTTGTTCTATCGCTAACAGTAAGGCCATCATCCCAAGCCACAAGCTTGGTATTACCAAAATTGGCGTCACTACTAGTGTATTGAACGTTCCATTTATTGGAGTTATTACTGTCTTTAGACGCCTTGACACTAGTGATATCTGAGGCATCTCCAAGCTGCCTCTCTATCTGTGACGAAACACCGGCGTCGAGAACTTTCTCGACTATGCCACTGGGAATTGTGACATTCACAGCTCCAATACCGGTCTTTGTCGCCGCCAACCGCACGTCATAGCCGTCTACAGCTTGAGGTTCGGAGAACCTAATTGTCCAAACGGTTTTACCATTGGTTGAGGTGTCTTTTTTTACCGCAAAATCTGAACGCTCTAGCACTTTAGATAAGGCGCGCTTAAAGCGTTGCTCATCGACGGATTCGTCATTAGTCTTTTTAAAACTGATTGTTTCTTCGCCCGACCCGAACGAAATGGAACCGTCTTCAAGCGGTATATCAATGGTCCACTTTGCCTGTTTGGGTAAGACGCCATTGGCAACACCAAGCGGTGCAGAAACAACCGGCTCGGCCGAGCTGAGCACAACCTCCTCAGAACTCAAATTTGCGGTTATTGCCGAACCCCACTTGGAGTAGTCCAATACGTTTAACTTACCAATTTGCTGATTGGGTGAGCCGCCGGTCAAGTTGCCAAGTATCTTGCCCCCGTCAATAAATTTATAAATATTCTTACCCTTACCACCGACAATGTTTTTCACATCAGTGGCGATCAAGCTTGCACCGTTTTTAACTTTGTTGGTCCGACCTTTATCGTCAGTCGATGCCTCAAATACCGATACGCTGCCGTTGCCACGTATTTCGTAAATAAGGTCGTGAGTGACCTCAGCAAAATTCAGCGTATAGTCGTAGTTAGCCTCATCGAGCAGCGGTGTACCTTTCTCAATATAAAAAGTCTTCTTGCCCGAGGTCCAACTATCGTGAAAGGTAAAGGTATTAGCCCCAAAGCTTGCGACGATTTTTTCAACATGCCGCACACCAAAAACATTATTGGGTGTAAGGAAAAAATTCCCTCTGTTGACGTTCCCGATGGTCATTTGCGCCTGGACACCGGAATTGACGATGTCCTTGATAGTAAATTCGATTTTTACGACATCGTTATTCGAGTTCGGATCAGTACCCGTTATCGCGGAAAAATCAAGCGCATCGATTTTGCCATTGTCTAGCTCTTCGGTAACTGTGTCACGATGAGTAATATTTTGAAAATCGTTTAAACTAAATTTATAAACATCATTTCCCTTGCCACCGGCAAGCACGTCTGCGCCCGCGTTGCCAGCTAAGGTGTCTGCCTGATCACCCCCAGTGATATTGTTTGCTTGGACATCACCGGTTAGCACATTGCCTTTGTTGGTAACAAAAATACCTGAAGTACCAGCACCGCCAATCACATGTTTAAAGTTTTTAATTCCCTTTGTCGGCTGTGTAGTGGTAAAGAAACCCGTATTGCCGACTTGCTTGCTTAAATCAACATCCGCTTTACCTTTAAACTCCGAATAATCGATGGTATTAGTGCCTGCTCCTCCATCAATAGTGCCTTTAAAGTTAGCGCCCTTGTGGACCTTAACCGTGTCGTTTCCATTGCCAAGCTCGATGGCTTTTAAACCCTCAAGTATTTGACCATTCGCACCTATTGAAGCTTGGCTATTGCCACTGCGAACATGAACATCGGTTTGATTAGAAGTAACAAACTTAACGATCTCCAGTCCTTTAATATTTTTAAAACCGGTAATCGTGATTGAACCCAGGCTCACGTTTCCGCTTTGGTTTGTTACACCGGTAATCACGATGGTATTCAGGCCAGTAGCGGTCGCAATTATGTTATTGCCCCCCGCCCCTTCGAATCGAAGCGTCCCGTTGCTACCGTTCAAGGTCAAATCATCGTTATTATTAAAGTTAACGGGAGAAGAGGCGCCCCCCTCTACTGCAGTCGTAGTTAAATTAACCGTCAGCGTTTTTTTACCGCTGGCGTTTGCTGGCACATTGACCAAAGTGCCAACATAAGTTGATAAATTCTGTGAGGACGAAATTTCGCTCTCTAGAGCACCCGTTGCATATTCAAGTACCCAATCACCTCCGTGGCCGGTTAAATCCTCAGAGGCACCGATATCGGCCCCGGTTAGCTCCGCAAGTTGATTAACAAATTCAATACCTGATTCGCCCTGTGCGACATGGCAGCCATAAATAAGTACATCCGCATTGTGCGTTAAATAATCACTCCATGCGGAAACTTCGGATGCGCGCTCTGCAAGGGTGTGTTGAGAAAGCTGCGCAGCACCGAGATTGACAAGACCCTCTGATCCATGCGACAAAATATGAACTGAGGCGACATTTTGATAATGACTTAACAGGTTCCCAATCTGCGACAGACCATCATCGTTTGCGCCGAGCACAAATACGTCGGCTCGACTTTCGCCTTCTAACAATAATTGATTTGAATTGTCCGATTCAGCGTGAGCTTTGATTGCTGCAAGCTGTTCACCAAATTCTTCGTATTCACCTAAATCTTTTAACAAAGAAAAAACTAATTCATCGTAGTTGTCTACGCTTTGATCAACGACGATAAGTTGTTTGCCGTTTTTTTGTTCGATAACAAATTCATCAACGCCTAAACCCTCAATAACCGGTGCTTCGTCGCCTGCATTGGCGCGATCGCCAGGGATTTCACCGGGGTCGACTTCAAGTACTAAGGCTTGTTTTTGATGGGGAAGGTCTTCTTCGAGGGCTGGCTCATTGGGCGATAAGCCAAGATCGGCTGACAGTAAAATACGCGGCTCAAGTGCTTCGTACTCAATTTTATTGCGCTTAATAGACTTCTTTCTATTAGTATTTTCTTGCTTGGGATTTGTATCTGTAGGATTGATGTTCGATTGCGTACCACTAACTTTGCTGTCGTTATCGCGCGACATAAGTTGTTCACCCTTAGCCAATATTCAACGAATAAGACAAGCGAGAGATGTGCTTGCCAGAAAGTTTATAAACAGGAAAAAAGAGTGACACCAAGTAGTTTTGAGTTGGCTGTTTGCTTTGCAACGCAAACGGCAAGACCCCAAGAGCCTCGATTACCGAAGCCTAGCTAATCTGCATTGAGATTGTGAGGCTTATCTGGGAAATAATCGGCCTCCTGCAAATACATCGAATCCAACTAAACTAGTGTCCTCTTTTGCATAACTCAAACGTACTTGGACCAACGTATATTTGCAGTTAGAGGCGTGAGTTTAGTACCACTAGGCACCGGAAACAACTATAAAAGTGTTAGTTAATTTTTTCTTAGTTGGTTTACAGACAAATTAATTTAAAAACACGCCAATCTAACGAACAATATGCAAATTAAACGCACGGAAAATGTGCTTATCCATTTGGACCCACCCCATTTACTTAAATTGTTAGACATATAGTGCGACGGCAGATTAAGTCTGACAAATATCGCAGCAAAGCAAATACCCCCAAATCAATAGATCCGACCAGAAACATTGAACTCGATTGGCGGAATCCGTTATGCTGCGCGGCCTAGAGGTATTTTAGAAATGTGCTTATGCGCCCGATTGAATTTGTTCGATAGCGGTTTTCTATCAAATGGCTATTCGCTTCGGAGCTTCAGCAGTTTTTTCTGGGGGCGTAGCCTACAGAGATGTATTAAGGGGGGGCGCCTAGCCCGTCCCTAAAAACTACTGCTGGAGATCCGGAGCGGGCTATCTACAGAGACTGTGCCGTTCATTGCATAGTACCAAAGTGTCATTTGTGAGCTATGCGCTAAAGATTAGTAGTACTTACCTAGACTAACGCCCTATTAAATGTCCGAATCCATCACCGAAAATCGCTCCGCAAATTTAGAAAACAAATCCGAAACACAAGAGAATGTTATTTCTTCAGGGCAAAAGATTTTAATGCCCGAAGACCTATGGTCTTTACTTGGTGATACCTTAGAAGACCACAGTAAAAATCAGGCTAATTTTTTCTACCATTGGTTACAACTTCATAGTGCAAATAACTCCGCCGTCGAACAAGGCGTAATCATTTTAAAACGCGAAGATAAAAATTCGTATTTTCCAATCGCCAAATGGCCCATCAAAGCAAAAGCTGATCGACTTGCTGCAATTGCTGAAAAAGCGCTGGTGAAGCAGCGTGCTTTATTAACAGCTTTTGACGACGGCTCGGGCCACGTTGCTGCCGCCTACCCCATTCATGTAAATGAGGAGCTTTACGGCGTTGTCGGAATAGAGCTCAACAGCAATGAGCAGAATGAAATTAATAAAATCATGTCCCAATTACAGTGGTCCGTGGGATGGGTTGAACGGGTATTAAATCGTATACAAGTTAAACAGGCCTCGCATCACCGAGAGCAATTGGAATCCTCGATGCGCCTTTTAGCCGCTGTGCAATCTGAGCCCGATTTTACGCGCGCTTGTATGGCTTTTGTCACCGAGCTTGCGACGCAATTAAAATGTGATCGCGTGAGCTTGGGTTTTCCCAAAGGCAAGCGCGTTGTGGTACAGGCACTTTCGCACAGTGCGCAAGTGGCAAAGCGCATGAATTTAATTCGCGCAATTGCACTGGCTATGGAAGAGGCGATTATTTTTGGTAAGGCTATCCGGCATCCGCCTCGCAACGATGACGAAATGATGTTTGCCGATCACCAGGCGCTCGCCAACCAATATTCGTCCGGTGCGATATTGAGTTTACCGGTTTACGCCAACGATAAATATTATTGCGTTGTCAGTTTTGAACGCAGTACTAGCGCTACGGCGAACCTCGCCGAGACAAACATTGCTGCAAAAAACGACGGTTATTTTACGCAAGAGGAAATTGAATACTGTCGCAGCATCGCTGCTCTTTGCGCACCGTCGCTCGAAGAAAAACGCCTGAATCACCGTTCCATCTGGAAAAAAATGGCAAGCTCGCTCGGCGAGCAACTAAAACATTTTATTGGGCGACGCTACGTTGCGCAAAAGCTCACCGCCGCCATTTGCATCGGCATTGTCGTATTTTTTTCGCTGGCCAAGGGCGAATATCGCGTCAGTTCTGACAGTATGTTGGAAGGGAGAATCCAGCGTGTTATCGCCGCACCTTTTGCTGGTTACATCAAAGACGTCGGGCCTAAAGCTGGCGATATTGTCACGACCCAACAAGAGCTTTTGAGCTTGGACGACAAAGATCTAAGACTCGAAAGATTAAATTACTTAAGTGAAATCGACCAATATCAAAAAGAATATCAAGACGCATTTGCCAAGCAAGATCGCGCGACGCTCAACATTGTTAAAGCACAGCTTGAGCAAGCACAAGCCAAGCTCGAACTCGCTGAAGCCAAGCTACAACGCGCAATAATTACCGCACCGTTTGACGGCATTCTTATTTATGGCGATTTAAGTCAACGCGTTGGCGGTTTTGTTGAGCGTGGAGAAGAATTATTTAAATTAGCGCCGCTCGATGATTACCGCTTAATTTTGCATGTCAACGAGCATCGCATTGCCGACTTGCAAGAGGGGCAAGAAGGAAAACTTGTCCTAGCAGCAGTGCCGAACCAATCTTTTGCTTTTACAATCGTCACGATCACACCCGAGACTGCGGCCCAAGATGGCGAAAATACTTTTCGCGTTGAAGCGCATTTGCTTGAACAATCACCCGTGCTTCGTCCAGGAATGGAGGGTGTTGCCAAAGTGAGTATTGGCGAGCGCCATTTAATTGCAATATGGACAAAAGGCCTGCGGGACTGGGTGCGCTTGTTTATCTGGCGCTGGCTACCGTGAGCGACGCGCTTTTTAGCCAATCGTGGTACCGCGTCGCAGAATTAAAACCGCGTTTACGCGGACACGCGCAAATCCATCGCCACTATTATCGCAATAAAACCTGGTATGTATTGCAGGATCACTCAAGCGGAAAATTTCATCGCTATTCACCCGAGGCATACTTAATTATTCAGTTAATGGACGGCACGCGCAATATGGAAACAGTCTGGCAACAGGCCTGTGAACAACTCGGCGACGACATGCCCTCACAAGACGAAATTATTAACTTGTTAGGTCAACTTCACAGTAGCGATTTACTGCAATCCGATAAGATGCCCGATGTCGCCGACATCCACCAACGTTATTTAAAACAAAAACGCAATAAAATTCTGCAATACGTCAAGTCACCGATGTCGATGAAATTACCATTGGTAGACCCGAATAAATTCCTTGACGCGACTTATGCTTGGGTTGCACCACTTTTTTCTAAGCCAGCTCAGTTCCTATGGCTACTATTAATGGTCTATGCGTTAACACAATTGGGTGTGCATTGGGAGAGCATCACACAAAATTGGTCGGATCGTGTATTTGACGGGAAAAATTTTTTATTACTGGGTTTAGTCTACCCGGTGATAAAACTTATTCACGAGTTCGGCCATGCTTACGCCGTTAAACGATACGGCGGCGAAGTGCATGAAATGGGCGTGATGTTTTTGGTATTTATTCCCATCCCATACGTCGACGCCTCTGCTTCATCTGCGTTACGCGAAAAACACAAGCGCATGTTTATTGGAGCCGCCGGGATATTAGTGGAACTCACTCTCGCGGCAATGGCCCTATTGCTTTGGGTTAATATCGAACCGGGTATTGTCCGTGCTCTTCTGTTTAATGTGATGTTAATCGGCGGCATCTCTACCATTTTATTTAATGGCAACCCCCTATTACGCTTCGACGCTTATTATGTATTATCCGATGCAATTGAAATTCCAAATTTAGGCAATAAGTCCAATCAATTTTTTGGCCATTGGATCCAGCGTTTTATTTTGCGTATAGAGGAAACACAAATTAAAACAGGCTCTTGGAAGGAAGCGCTTTGGCTTTGGTTTTATTGCATCGCTTCGTTTTGTTACCGCATCTTTATTATGATCGGCATATCGCTGTTTGTTGCTCAAAAATTTTTCTTTGTCGGAGTTATTTTAGCCATTTGGTCTTTGTTTAATACCTTGGTGTTGCCTCTTATGAAACTGTTAAAAACGTTACGTACAAATGCTTTATTGCTGCGTTACAAAACCAAAGTCAATGCTTTTATTTTTGCAACGGCTTCTATTTTAGTCGCGATTTTATTTGCATTGCCCGTGCCCTATAAAACCATTACCGAAGGTGTGTTATGGGCTTCTGACGAAAGCCAAATGTCACTTAAAGCAGACTGTTTTGTCAACGAGGTGCTTGTTAATTACGATCAAGTTGTCAAACAAAACGACATCATCTTACGCTGCGACCCCACTGAGCTAAACACTGAGATTCGTGTAAGCGAGGCTAAACTGAACGAGTTAAAAGCCAAACTGCGGGAAAGCTTAAAGGAAAACCGAGTGGAATACGGTGTATTAAAGGACGAAATCCGCCGCACGGAAGAAGAGTTAGCCATTGTAAAAGAAAAATTTGCAGGCTTAGAATTAAAGGCGCCCGTTAGTGGCAAAGTCAATATTAACGGATTAAATGATCTGCTTGGTCAGTTTTTGGCGCGCGGTCAATACATCGGATACGTTGATAACAAATCTACCCGTCGTGCACGTGTTGTCGTTGAGCAACACAATATCGAAACGGTAAAAAACAATTTAACCCATGTCGACTTAATTTCCGCCGAGGCGCTTTACGAGAGCGTGGCAGCGAACATAACGCGAGAATTTCCAGAAGCCACTGAAGAATTGCCGAGTGTAGCGCTGAGCGTAAGCGGCGGCGGCAATATCGTATTAAATCCCGAAAGGCAAACGGGAGAAGCCAATGCGTTGCAGCCGATATTTATTGTTGATATCAATTTAAACGATGAAACACCCCTATATAATCGTGTGGGCGAACGAGTGTATGTGCGTTTTCATCATCAACCTGAGCCGGTCGCTTATCGAATTGGGCGCAAAATAAGACGTCTATTTTTGAAGGAATTCGACGTTTAGCATGGATAGTATTGCGCCAAACCAAGCCTCGCGACCTAAATTGCAACGTAAACGGCTAAACATCGCTCGCGCACTTCCTCCTGGCGCCGATTTTATTCAAGCGGAAAAACCTGACTGGGTAAAAACACCGTTAGAAAAAATTGCATGGAGCACTTTTGGTGTTGTCAGTAACCCTTTTACAGCGCGTATAGGTAAATTTCTTTCAATAGTTTCAGCAGTTCATCAATGTGCTAAACCTTTAATAAATGAAAGTGACCAGCGCTTGCGTGAACGGGTTTATTCGTTGAGATTTAATTTGCGCAGCCAAGGTTTTCAAGCGCAACTGATAGCAGAAAGTTTTGCGCTAATTAGGGAGGTCGCGGGCCGCACCGTTGGCATGCGCCACTTCGATTCACAATTACTCGGTGGCCACGTTATTTTGTCAGGGGCCATTGCCGAAATGCAGACGGGTGAAGGCAAAACGCTAACCGCAACACTGCCCGCTGCGACTGCCGCAATTGCCGGTGTTCCGACACACGTTGTCAGTGTTAATGACTACCTAACCAAACGCGATGCTGAAGAAATGGGGCCAATCTATAAATTCTTAGGCCTAAGCGTTGGCTGCGTCGTGCATGATGTGCCTCACGAGGAACGCAAAATACAGTACGCCAGCGACATCACATATTGTTGCAACAAAGACCTAACCTTTGACTATCTGCGCGATCGCATGGTTCTCGATACAGCGCCGAGCAATATTATTTTGCAATCGGAAAAACTCTATGCAAATGCATTGCGCAGCGAGCGCTTAATGCAACGAGGCTTACACTACGCGATTCTCGACGAAGCCGACAGTGTCTTAGTTGATGAAGCGCGCACACCACTGATTATTTCTGCCAGTAAAGGCGGCGAACAACAACGCGAATTTATGGAACAAGCGCATTTTGTTGCGAAAAAGCTGATACAGGGACAAGACTACAAATTAAATCAACAACGCCGCTTTATCGTTATTACCGATAAAGGACGCGCTAGCATTGCTGATTTGTCGAAAACACTTGGCTCGCTGTGGTCTGGTAAAATCCGACGTGAGGAAGCCATACACCAAGCTTTGACTGCACAGCACCTATTTAAATTGGACGAACACTATATTGTCGATGACGGCAAGGTCCAAATTATCGACGAAAATACTGGGCGTGTAATGCCCGACCGCTCGTGGGAACGCGGCTTACATCAATTAATTGAACTAAAAGAAAACTGTGAGCCAACCGACCAACGCGAAACGCTTGCTAAGTTAAGTTATCAACGCTTCTTTAGTCGCTACCTAAAATTATCCGGTATGACGGGAACTGCTAAGGAGGTCAAAAAGGAATTGTGGGATGTCTACGGGCTGCGCGTTATTCGGGTTCCCACACACAAACCCAGTAGACGCAAGACACAAAAGCCAATCGTGGTGCTCGACGAACAACAAAAATGGCAGCGTGTTATGCAGACCATTGAAAACGTGCATCAGCAAGGAGCACCGCTGCTTGTCGGCACTCGCTCGGTTGCAGCTTCAGAACACCTCGCAAACCTACTGGACGCAGCCCAACTTCCCTTCCGTTTGCTCAACGCTAAATCCCAAGCGGAAGAAGCCAATATCGTTGCCGAAGCGGGCCAGGCTCACAATATTACCATCGCCACTAACATGGCCGGACGTGGAACTGATATAAAACTTACCGCTTTGTCAAAAGAACTTAACGGTTTACATGTAATTTTGACCGAGCGTTTTGAGGCTGGGCGCATCGATCGCCAACTTGCCGGCCGCTGCGCACGCCAGGGGGACCCCGGTGTGTACATTGAAGTACTTTCACTTGCTGATATTAAAGAAATCAGTGTTACCATAAAAATATTAAAGCGCTTGTGTATAGCGTGGAGAAAAAGCCGGCTACCCTTTGGCAACTGGTTTGCTCGCAAAGTGATAAAACTTGCGCAAAAAGAAATTGAAAAAATGAATTATAAAATTCGTAAACGTCTGCTCGATAGTGATAACCAGCAAAACCAAGTTCTATCATTTACCGGGCGTTTCGAATAAAATGAAGGCATTTCGACGTATGAAAACCAAACTCAAGCCCTTACCCTTCCTTTTAATAAATTTTTCGTTGATATGCGTGTCCGGGCTCGCGTTCGCACAGACAGAATCGTTTGACTGTTTAATAGAACCCAATTCAACCATTGAAGTCAGCAGCCCAGTGCACGGCGTTCTTGAAAAGGTCGATGTCGTTCGCGGAGATAGAGTTAAAAAAGGTCAACGCTTATTTAATCTACATTCCCAATTGGAATCAGCTCATGTTGCACTCGCGAAAGAAAAAGCAGAATTTGGCCAAAGAACTGTCTTTAGAAACGAGGAGCTGGTGAAACAACAACTGTTATCGACGCAGGAGCGGGACGAAATGGAGACAGATGCAAATTTGGCAAAGATGGAACTGCGCGAAGCCAAAGTCCGCCTAAATCAAAAAAGTGTTAGCAGCCCAATCAACGGCCATGTGATAGAACGCTTTAAATCTCCCGGCGAATACGTGGACGACAAACCGATACTAACGCTCGTCAGTATTGACCCGCTCTTTGTCGAAGTTATCGTCCCGATTAAATATTTCGGACAAATAAAAGAAGGAACGCAAGCAAGCGTTGTCCCTGAAGCACCACTGGATACTCCGCGCAATGCTAAGGTCCGTATTGTCGATCCGGTCGTTGACCCGGCCAGCGGCACTTTTCGCGTCCGCCTTGAAATCCCTAATAAAAATTCTTCCGTGCCTTCTGGGCTCAAATGTAAAGTGACATTTTAATCGTTTGTCTGTGGAAAATCTTTTTTTATGTCTATAAAGAATTTATTCATTCTTACTCTCTTTATTATTTCTTTTGTTAGCGTAAACAGTGCTTTAGCAAAGGAAGATTCGACTCTTGTTTATCTCTATGAACGAGCCTTGAAGTACGATGCTGAATATCTGCAGGCACTCTCTGAACACGCGGCCTCACGAGAAACAACGCATCAGGCGTGGTCTAGGTTTTTGCCCCAGGTAAGTATAGGTGCCTCCCACACACATACGCTGCGCGAAACGTTGCGCTCGGAAAGCCTTTTTTATCGTTTGGGGCTAGACAGTTTTCGCTCAAAATCGCGCAATATAAGCATGTCTCAGTCAATATTTAAGGTCGAAGATATTCATCAGTTATCCTTAGCCAAATTAGAAAAAAAACGCGCGGATGTTGCTTTGCTGATAAGCAAATCAGAATTAATTTCCCGACTTCTTGATCGCTACTTCGGCACGCTCGGTGCTGAGGACGCTGTATCACTTGCGGAAAAAGAAGTTGCTGCTATTAAAGGGCAACTCGAAAATGAAAAAGCGCGCTTTCAATCTCAGTTGGGCCGCAAAGCCGAGTATCTAGACGTACTTTCACAATACAGTTTAGCTGAAAGCAACTTACTGCTCGCATTTAATCAACGTGACGATGCTATTGAATTTCTCGAGGAAACCAGCGGATTTGTACCGGCAAAATTCAAAGGATTAAACGAACTCAATATCGAAGTGGAGCATATCTTTGACGAAAAACACTGGGAACAATTAGCACTTGAATTTAACCTCGACTTACAACAAGAACGTATTAACGTTGAAATTGCTAAAAAAGAAGTTCAGAAAGAAGGCAGCACAAGCCTACCGAAGGTTGAATTTGTCGCTTCGCGCAGCGTTAGCGACGAAGCGGAAACCGATATAGGAGGCGGTCGTAAGCTCGATACCGAAATCGCTGAAATACGTTTTGAAATGCCGTTGTTTCAAGGTGGCTATGCAGTCTCTCGTGTGCGTGAATTAAAACGACTACATCAAGCAGCACGCGATAAATTACTGGCCACAAAAAGAAGAGTTCTGCGTGATACCCGAGTTGCCCACCGTGAAATGGCCAGCTCCATCAATAGAATCGAAGCTCTCGAACAGGCTGTTAGCGCACAAGCTCTCGTTGTAACAACGCTCAGAGCCGGATTTCCGCGCTTGTATACCAGCGTCGAAGTGGTAGAAGCTGAACGCGATTATTTTTCCGCTTTTCGCGATCTCACCGAAGCCCGCTACGACTATGTGCTCAGCATGATAAAACTTAAGCGCACAGCGGGGAGTTTAAGTGACGAAGACATAAAAGTTGTGGATACTTGGCTGAACTAAAGTAACTCTTTGCTTCTACTTGCTTCTGCTATTTAAGCGACTTGTCCATTGTTATTTATATAAACTCTTTTAAAGCTATTCCCACCAAAATTGATATGGATATTCATGTGGGCTTCTGCGTTAGGTCAGTAGCATAATTATTACAAAAGTTTAATAAAACAGAAAAAAAAATGTCATGTTAAAACTTAGCGTTATTTGCTTGGCATATATCAATTAATCTTTCACATAACTCCTTTAATCTCTACATATCTCTTTCGCTAGCTACGGACTCAATGTGAGTGCTCTGTCCGCCTACTTAAACTGTCACTACGATCGATAGTATTTTAGAACTAGATCTAACTGCTTTAACAACTCTAAAATAATTGACTAACCACAATGCGTATTCGAAGTCTTACACCTTACTTGATCATTTTATTAATCAGTATTCCTGTATCCGCCGGCGTAAAAATCAGCTTAGATGAAGAAAAAAGCATTGATTTGGGATTAAGGCTTCAAGGCTATTACCACTACCGGGATTCTAATGTCATATCGGACAGAGATCAGAGTGATTTTCGAATTCGTCGCGCTCGCATACGAGTTAAAGCTCAAATTAAGCCATGGTTGAGCAGCTTTTTACAAACGGGTTACAGTGAAGACAGCGATACCAGCAACGCGAGCATGAAAATTATTGACGCGTATATCCGGGCACAGGTAACCGACAAATTACAGGTTACTTTAGGACAACACATGGCTCCGGCTCTAAGACAAAATATTACAAGCGCCGGTGCTATTATGGCAATTGACAGGCCGTCGATTACTTATAAATCACTTACATGGGGAACAAGATCGGTTGCAGGGATGAATAGTTTTACGATGAACAATACTGACGCAAATTTGGACGGTAGTGTTAACGTAAGAGACATCGGACTAACTTTGACAAGCCAGCAAAAATGGAAAAAATTACATACAAAATACTACCTTGGCATCTACGACGGTGCCAAAACAGCTCAATCCGATCGGCTCACTGCACGAGTTCAATTCAATTACGGTGATGAGGAAAAGTATTTTTTTAACAGGTCCACTTACCTCGGCAAAAAACAAACACTATCACTTGGACTTAGCTACGATGAACAAAAAGAGGTCGCAAGAGATGGCAGCACATTTACTGCTGTTGATTACAAACTTTATTCCGTAGATTTATTTTTGGAGCAAAAGTTTGTCAGCGGCAGCCTCAATATTGAAGCAGCACAAATTCGCCTGGAGCTCGACGATGCGACACAACTCATTACATTTAACGAGCCAAAAATTTTGGGAGCATTTACTGGGTTGCAAGTGCAAGGTGAAGGTGCCTATATACAGTCTGGTTATTATAAAAATGCATGGCAGCCATGGCTCGCATTTGAATCTTGGAAAAGCGACGCTGATTTAGACGAAGGCTCTTTTCACGCCTGGAAGGCGGGTATCAATTATTACTTCGATGATCAAAAGGCCAATCTGAAAATCGCTTACGAGCTTCTCAGCTCAGAATCGGCTTTTGGTTCGCCTTACGGCGAAGATGACAATATAAAAACTTTTGTTATTGGTTTGTTTGTTGATTTGTAGATGTCTGCTGGAGCTTGCAGCTAGAAATATTCTGCCCCAAAGGCGAACTACTATAATCTTCGCAAAAAATACGTAGATCTACGTATATATATAAAACGTTCTCTTGTGTTGTTATAAGCCTGCAGCCATCGGCTAATTGTTATAAGCCGCAGCGCAAGCTAATACGAAAACACTGAGGATCGTGCAATGGAAATTCCAGTTAGAAAATTGAGTTTATCATTATTTTGCTTTTTGACTTTGTTCCCACTACATACTTTCGCATGCGGAGGTTTTTTTTGCAGTAACCGCCCGATTAACCAAGCTGAAGAACAAATTGTATTTCGCCAACAGGGAAACAAAATCACAACAATGGTTCAAATTCAATACTCGGGTTCTCCAACAGCGTTTTCTTGGGTACTACCAGTACCCGGAGTCCCCGATATTAAAGTCGGCGATAGCGCAGTTTTTAATGCACTCGAGGTCGCTACAAGACCAAGTTTTGCATTAAAGACTTCCGGAGCACCTTGCAATCGCGAAATTGCAAACTGGGACAGCCAACAACGAGGTTTTAGCATTCCTGGCTTTGGGGCCAACGGTGCCCCAAACGAATCACCCCAA
>JANQJB010000146.1 GCA_028281865.1 Marinagarivorans sp. | reverse complement strand
TTAAACCCTGGCTTCAATCGCTGGGCGACTGATCCGGATGGGCCTCACCACTTGCTGATACCAATTGGCAAAGCCGATCTGTTCGAGCAGAAAATCCAGGCTTTACCTGATAAAGAGCGCGTTGCCTGGCAGCGTTACAAGGTAAAGTCGGGCGACACCCTATCGACTATCGCGCAAAAGATGCGCACTACCACCGAACACATCAAACTCGCGAACAACTTAAAGCACACACGTATACGTGTTGGCCAGGCACTATTGGTTCCGGTGGCTTCAAAAAATGCTCAGGATTACTCGCTAAGCTCAACTCAACGCTTGGCCAAGGTGCAATCGCGCGGCAAGGGCGAACGCATCAACTATGTTGTAAAAAGCGGAGATTCCTTCTGGACAATAGGAAAACGCTACGGTGTCTCGGTAAGGCAATTAGCGAAATGGAACGGTTTAGCACCCAGAGACACTCTGCGCGTGGGTCAGAAACTTGCCATTTGGAAAAAACCCCGCGGCGGCAATTACAGTAAAAACCCTGTTGTACGCAAGGTTGCTTACCAGGTAAGGAAAGGCGACTCGCTTGCACGTATCGCTAATAAATTTAACGTGCAACTACAAGATATTCTCGATTGGAATACGGTAAACCCTAAAAAGTACCTTAAACCGGGTCAACGACTTACACTCTACGTAGATGTCACGCAGGTGAGCCATTAATTCTCAAAGACTTGTTTTGCGTAATCTAATTGCGAGAATCAGCCTAAGCAAACCCAGCACGATGCTTGTTACCGTTTGAATTTTGCGACAGCGTAAGTTGTGTTTGCTCGGCAAAATGAGCGAAGCTTTCATACTGATCTTTATCAATCACTCCGCCGTAATCAGCACGATCTGCATAGAACAACGCAAAGCGCTTTCCATGCAGTTCTAAAATATGCATCAAACACGGTACTTTTCCCAATATGCCAGTGATTTCTTTCGGGAATAATAATCCGTTTTCTTTAACAAAGTCCTCATCCAACCAAGCAGACCCGCCGTGTTCAATGCAGTGAGTAAAAATATTCTCGGTAAAGGGCCCGACATCAAAATCAAACTCCTTTTTCCAACCGCTGGTACCCAAGCCGAGGGCATAACGCGCAGTCACCATATGTTTTTGAATAAAGGCAATACACACTCGCTCCAACCCTATGCCACGGTGCATCCCCTCGATAACCATATGAAAGATTGTATTAACATCTCGCTGCTCCGATGCACTTCTCGTTAAATCACGCAAGATGCTCAGTTGTAAATGCGCGTCGCTGTTTAAAATTTTCGATTTTGCTTTTTCATTTGGGGTATCAAGCTCACATACAAGTACTTTTTCCCGGGTCGGAATAAAGTGGCAAACATTTGAGGCACCGTATTGGCGGGCAACTTCCGCAGCCTCCTCAACTGTCTCATACATCATCTTTGTACAGGCATCGGTCTCCATTCCGGTAAAGCGCTCAACCTCGCTAATAGTTTGTTGCATTTGCTGCGTATCCCACCCGTCTTGCGCAATACGACTCACTTTATCTGCAAGCAGAACAGCGACAATTTTGCGATCAGGTGTTTTTCCGGGGTTCAGCGCAGAATCTAGCGTTTCGCTTAGTCGCCACTGCTTCGAAAGCTCGCGTGTCATGAGCTTAAACGAAGTACCCAAAATTTCTTCCATGGCTTCGCGACGCACCAATTTGTCATTGTCGAAAAGGCGCTTCTTATCCTCGGTCTGATGCTCCGTTGTCCAAAAGGCCATTTCACCGAGGTTGAACAGTAACGCAGCAATAAAAACCTCTTCCTCAATATTCTCTCCCATTGCCTGCACCAGCCGACGAGCCTGAGCTGCAGCGTGAAAAGACATGCCCATTACTTGCAAAAGGCGTTCTTTGTTGCCCTTGTCTAACATTGAGTCGATTAGCAACAATGAAATACACAGTGCTCGAGTCCCTTTCAAACCAATCAACACGATTGCGCGACTGACCGTGCTCACTGGCGATTTTCCGTAGTTGTAACTGACGCTATTGGCGACGCGCAGAACATGAGACGTTAGATTGGGGTCACGTAGAACAACTTCCGTCAATTGGTTGAGCTGAGTTTCATTACTACCGGTTAACTTATTAATTTCATTAATAATGCGCCCGGCAACCGGCATTCCGTGATTGGTAAATTTGTGCACCCAAAATTCTAGGCCTCTACCCGCCATAAGATACTACAACCTAATTTATTATCGAAATAAGAGAGAAATACCGACGTTAAGAACACTGTCTTCTCTATTGAGTCTAGATAACAGACGCCTGCTGCGCCATCGACCCCGACGAGAAAGACCCTGCTTAAGCTAGGGAAAATTGAGTTTGCGCTCGGAAAAGGAGATTTTTTCTTTGATCATAAAAGGTAACTAGCTCGCTATCTGCGAGCTTTTTTGTTGATCGCGCAGCCCGACAATGACTTTCTCCAGCGCTCGATCAAATAATTGACTGCTATCCACTGCCTTGATTGTGCCTGATTTTAAACCTTCGGCAACCTCTTCCAAGTTTTTCTCCGCCGCCTTTGCGCCGGCACGATTGACAAAAATATAGGTCGAAGTCTGCTCGATCACAGCCGCTAAGCGACAGCGTATAGTCGACCCCGAAACATTTAAATCAAACCACGAACCGCGCGTTAATTTGTTAGCTTGTTTCAAATACGGGTCGTTTTTGATCCTCTCCGCTTTTGCTTCACGCTCTTTTAACAGACGTTCCGCAGCGGCGGCTTCAGCCTCACGCAAGGCTTGTTTGCGCGCTTGAATCGCCCAAAAATCGCGATCTAGCTTCGACTGCGTTTCCGAACTTTTGCTATCCGATTGGTTTTGCTCTTCTGCAACCAGCTTACTTTTTTCAGCTGCTAAGCCTTTTGCGTTTGCCGGGCCTTTCGCATCAGCACGATGCTCGGTATTTCGCACATCCTCTTCTCTAACAGAATCTGCAGATTTATTTTGCTCAATCTCTTGCTCTATTTGTCGGTCTTTTTGTTTTTGAATAGCTTCATTTTCTTGTTTTTCTCGCGTGCGAATTTTTGCGAGCATTTTTTCATAAAGCTTTTCTAGCGCTTTTAATAATTTGTCAGATTCACACGGATTTAAGTTAATATCCTTCAAGCCTTTCTTAACTTGCTCGACAACTTCCTTAGCGTTGCGTGAAAAATAATTCGCGTCTAATTCTAGAGAGCTGTTGTCAGTACTCCACACCAAAGCATTTAGCGTAGAAAACGCAGCATCCCATTGATCTGAATCAGTGCCGTTTTTAAGCGCCGTAACAAATAAAAGTTGGTGCCAAGCTTTGTGAATAATGGTATTGACTACCCCTTTAACGTCACGCCCCTCAGTTATTGCTGCAATGGTATCGGTAACTTTTAAGCGTGCTTTTTCTGCTTTTGCCTTACCTTTTTCGATCGCTAGAATACGTTTTTCAAGAATGGCGATGCGTTTGTTTTCACGCTCATTAAACTCATTAAATTCCGTTAATAGCTTATCGAATATGCTGGCATTGTTGTCACAATCATCGACAATCGTATCGATGATCTCCAGCATCTTTTTGTAGATAGGATCACTTTCAAAATCGCTGGCCTCATTGGAATTCCAGCGCAAACCCGCATCTGCTAGAGCATTTAAAAAACGACGTGCGCCGTGATCGGGACGCTGAAAAAAACTTCTATCCGTCAGCGCGACTTTCGCCAGTGGAATTTGTAAACGATCAAGTAAATCCTTAATTGGAGAAGCTAAATTGCCATCGTGTTTGAAGACATCGAACAGCACGTTAATCAATTTTAAGGTCTGTGAATCTTGTTTACTGACGTCGCCCTGCACGCCGCTTTGCGCCTGTAAACCAGTGACATAATCGAGCAAACTCGCATTTTTTGGGACAACCGGGCCCACCTGTTGTTGCGCATAATTAAGCAGACCCACAAGACTATTGACGCTCATCGGTTGCTGAATATTATTGGCAGAAGACCCGCCTACGCCACCAATGTCAGATTCAAAATTACCGGATGCTGAGCCGGTGTTAGTTTCAAGTGGAGGTATTTGACCTTGTTGTACAGTTTGTTGCTGTGGATATTGCTGTTGCGCGTAATAATGTGGCTGCCCAGGATGATGATAAGAAGCACCCGTAACCGGCCCCTGTTGCGCCGGGGCCTGTGCAGAAACACCATTGTTAACAGCTGGCGCTGATACGCCGTTTACCGGGGCGTGGGGAAACCCTGCCTGGCCTTGGCCATGTTGAGAACCATTGTTCACCAAGCCATTCGAATTGGTTCGTGGAGAAGCGGTTTGTGGTACTGTACTCCAATCTACAGAGGCTGGGCCCCCAGCGTCCGACTGCACGACCGGCGACATCAGACCCATATCTTGATTTGCGTTCGGATTCACATGCTCGCCGGTATGCTGCTGAGGCGCATACATCTGCCCTGATACAGGCATCTGCGGATTGCCACCAATCGAATAGGCAGAGTTATTGACTTGCGCAGTCGGGCTAACGGGCAAATTTGGCTGAGGCACAGGCCCAGGGTTGACCGGGTGATGCAAATTGGGTTGATTCGTCGTTGGCTGCGATGGGTTACTCGCATTTTCATTTTGTTGATTAGATGCACCTTGAGCGATTTTCTCGTATCCGGGCAATATTCCACGCTCAGCCAACAGCGTATTAATTGATGTGTAGAAAGGCCCCAAAGCATTCAGCAAGTGTTTTTCAAATAATTTAAACAGAACTAATTTTGCTTTGGCTTCAATATCGACATCTTTATTTGCTAGCAAAAAAGCATCGCATATTAGTTCCGGGCCCACGGGTAAATTCGCGAGAGTAATGTCAGCCGGAACAACGGCATCGAAACGTTGGCAAATCGCTTCTAAGCTCGCGGCATAATCTTTGTTTACACGTTTAATTAACGCTTCTTTTGCTACGATTTCGTCGAGTTCTTCATTTTCGACGACTGAAAGATCTTTTACTGTCAGTGCGTCAAACGCACTTTTCGACTTGCTAGAGGAATTATGCTGGTTGATCTCAGCAAAATTTTTGTTGAAGGTTTTAAAAAAAAGCTTTTCGATATCACTTCGCTGAACGCGTAATTCCCGCATTGCGAAAAAATACGTATCTTGATCCTGACTTTGTGTAGATTTGTTGGCTAAATCAAATAATACATCGTCTATACGGCTAAAACACGTGCCAAGCAGGTCTTCCAAAACCTTAAAACTGTGCTCACGCACGATTTGTATCGGCTTGGGAAGCTTAGATAACAAATACTGGCGCTGCTGATCAAGATCGCTGTCGAGCACCGTAATACTTGCGCGTTTTTTCTCTGACACTCCTACCTCCAGAGGAATAACCCTCAAACGAATGTCGCGAGCTAATGTTGCACAAGCTGGCCAACCCAAAGCCAACTTGCATTTCGGATAATCTGCAAAGTCAAAATAAACTTACTGCAACATAATTTTTGACTGTGATTTAAGCAGAGTCAAACAGCGCAAACTATTTTTAATATCAACCAAGGCTAATAGAAGTTAACTTGATAAGACTATTATTTTAATACCTCCAAGTAATCACGATTTGTGAACGATTTATTTTTATTAACACACTTATTTATCAATATTGGATAAGTAATAACTTAAAATAGACCTATAGCCGCATATCCAAGTTTTTTGCACACTGGTCAGAAAACGCATGCAAAAGCAGCTATTGATTAGACAAATATCCCCCCTCTTTTTAATTAAGCGCCAAAACGCTATACGGTTATTTTATCCCAAGCGAGTAAATCTCTTTAATGACGATGTTAAGCTACAGCATCTTTGTTCGGCATGATACTACGATGTAAATTTTCATAGATTTTTAAACGGTCTTGTCCAAATAATGGATCTTTTCTGGCATCTATTTCTTCTTTTATCGCATCGAGTTCATCATGACTTAAATACTGGGTAATTGCCGGAAACAGATACTTATTTTCACACGAGATATGCTCCTCCGCTAAGTCAATAAAGGCCTCATAGTCTGATACAACCTTGCGTACAGGTATCACTTGGTCATTCGCAATTGCAACAAAATCAGCGTGTAGCCGCCTTAATAGCACCTCCATTTGCGCATGCTGCATCTCAATATGATCCAGCATGCGCAACATAAATGGGTCGACAACACTAATCCGCATCTGCCCATAAATTCTGTCTTCTAGAGGATGGTGAAAGGCTTCGGGGTAATTGCGTAAATAATCCGTCGCATCCAACAAAATACCTACATCTGGGCGTGATTCGCCATCTTTGTAATAACGCATTTCTCGTTTTAAACAGGCGTGAATTTTAGTAAGATTTTGATGATCTTGAATCAATTGATGAAGGACAATATGCATGATGGTTCCCCTAAGAATTTTGTTATCTAAAATGTCCGCTAATAAAAACTCCCTTTTTCCTACAATCTAAATCTAATCATGGATGCCATACGGGGTTTTGCCTTGACTTAGATCAAGGTGAAAATTTCTCTTTAGAACCCTCGTTCATTTAGTGAACTAGTGCAAACTTTCCTCACGAGCGAATATAATTGATCAAAGCTTAATCGAAAACGAATACTCGATATTTGAAAATCGAATGCGCGGAAATGTGAATTAATGGGTTTATTGAGCTGAGAGAATCGAGTCTTTTTTGTTAAAAGACAGATAACTACAGTAAGCTCTAAGACTTGTTGCTAGATTCAAAAATCTCTCATTAAAAACCTAGCAGACCTGGGAACATACTAAATAGACAAAAGTTAGGTACGAGCTTATTTCTAATTATCGATAAGGCTCACATCGATAACTCGGGGAACGAACAGAAAATGAGTTTTTAAACTACAAACCAAGCATCCATTTCTTTTTTAGCTTGATCACTTAATTCCGTCTGATTTTCAGCAATTGTTTCTTGACGATCTTTGTCGAAAAGATAAAGGCGATACATAATTTCATCCATATCTGCATCATCTGGAATCTGATTCACGAGGTTTAATACTTCTTGTTTTGCTGCGAGCATGACACCCTCCCAAATATTTAGTCGAAGTCATTGAGCACACGTAATGTCACTTACCCACCAAAACAACTAGAACCTATCTCAAATTGCTAGACTCGCTAATACAGCGTTAAAAGCGTTTTCAACCGCTTTTGCCTTGTCTCAGCTTCGTCTACCAATTTTAAGGTGGGTTCTAAGTACTGCATGCAGTTCTATCCATTACACAAGCAATCTAATAATTCATAAATCCATTTAATCGTGCAAGTACGATAAGCTACTTTATAATGGAACTCGCTTGATAGGTAGAGAATGCTATTATGAGATTAGTCAATATTTGGCCTGCTTTCCTATTTTTTATACAAAAATAAAATAAAACGCGGGTTGTTTCTCAAATTCGAGTATTAATTTTGACGCAATTATTGATTCCTTATTGATAGAGTACTTATTAACGACCAAAAGAAATAGATCGAAAAAATATAAGCTTATTCCCCCCCAAATACTTAAGCCATTAGCGGAGAAACCATCTTTACATATACAAGCATCCATAAAAACTTATTTAATGTTCTTAGCAGAACCAGCTCAACGGCCAAAGTCTCTGTGCATACCTATCTATAATTAAGTTTTAATTTTCGCTTGCATCATTTACTTTGGAAACTAAAAATAAACTCTTAAATTTAAATCAGACAATTTCTTATTTAACCCGATCATTGTCGGTATTTTCACAGACAAAACCGCGAACAAAAATGCGCAGAAAAAAGTAATTTTTAATTGCGAAAATCAGCGCATATCATTGAAAATGATACACGCATAAATCGTTAAATATGCAAATCGTTAAATCTGTAAAAATCGTTAAATCATGAATAGTTAAAGCCGATAAAAATTCTTGAATTATTCCATATATAAAAAATAAGTAGCCCGAAAAATAGTGACGCCCCCAGACAGGCTTGCCTCAGCCGTGAAACGTATAATTGCGAAACGCCGATACAGCCTTCTCGCCAGAGACTTTTTCTCCTGATTTTTATGTCTTCACCCTTATTTAGTCTGTGGCGATCAGAGAGAAATTGTAGAGAACATGAGCGCAAAGCGTCGATATGCCCCTAGGCCAATTTACACGTGTAAGTCAGTTGAGAGAGCTTAATGCTTTGACACCGTTATCATTCTTCGCACGCCCACTGTACAATTTGTGGTCCAGGATGACGCGAAGCTTTATACTTCCCCGACTATATGTATCGGTATTTTGTCTTCAAAAGACATATTTAAGAAAACGCAAGCTTTAGCATTAAAAGCTTTCCTCTGAAAGAAGAATCACGAGTGTTCGTTATGGATTTTATTTGCAAAAATTTAATGTCACTACGTGTCGCCATACTGGGCACGGCGCTGGTTTTGATTACCGCGTGTTCCGGCGGCACTAGCGAAAACCCCGATAACTCATCGTCTAGCTCAAGCAGCTCTTCTAGCTCCAGCAGCTCTTCGAGTTCAAACAGTTCGAGTTCTAGCAGTTCTTCAAGCTCTAGCTCAAGCAGCTCATCGTCAAGTTCATCATCCAGCTCAAGCTCCAGCAGCTCGTCCGGGGCAAGCGATGGCACAATGGTGCCGTTTCCTAACAACAACGATTACGCTGCCGGCTTCCGCTCCACCCAACTGAGTCCCAACGAAATACAAACTACCTACGAGCGTTGGAGGCGCGAGTTTGTGGAGGACTGTGGTAATGACGCGCGTGTTGTTTACCCGCAAAAAGACGGCAACGACTCCAATCACACAAACTCCGAAGGCATGGGTTACGGCATGGTAATCGCGGCTTACATGGGAGACAAAGACACGTTCGACAAGCTACACAAGTTTTACAAGCGCTTTGCCAATAGCGCAGGCGGCTTTATGACGTGGCGAGTAAGCAACTGCAACGGTGGAGGCGGAAACAGCGGAGGTGCAACCGATGCAGATCTCGATGTGGCTTTTGCACTCGTTGCAGCTGACAAACAATGGGGTGGCTATGCGGCCGACGCAAGTAGCTTAATCGGCAAAATTCGCGGCGGATTGTTCGGCACCTGCAACGGCGGTATCAAGATTCTCAAGCCCGGCGACCAATGGGG
>JANQJB010000123.1 GCA_028281865.1 Marinagarivorans sp. | reverse complement strand
TCTTTAAATGCATCATTAGGGTTAATGCTTTCAATAAACCTCAAACACAATTTTCACGGCTTTTTGGAAGGACGCTTTGGGCGGGGTTATTTTGAAAACACTGATTCCATCGAACAACTCAAACGCTCTGGAAATGAAGATATTCATTCTATTGGCGGCGGTATTTCTTGGACCAGTGCTAAGAAAGATAATTTATTGGTATTAAGAGCTTGGCGGCAGGAGGGAAGGCATGTCGAAACCGTGTTTGGTGATTTGTCGTTGATTCATTTTTTTTAGTGAGGTATGCAATAACATTATAAGCACGGCTCCCCGTTTGCTTTTTTCATTATGGCATTGTGGTGGAAAGGAAGAATAAGTTTAAATCTTAAGCGTTTTAGTCACGACAATATGGACGGGTACTCGGTTTTGTGGTTATATACGCCAAACTTAAAAATGCTGTTTTCAACGTTCTAATCTTTTTGTTCTTTTCACATGGAGGCGTGTCGTGTTCTCTTATATTAGATATTTATTACTTATTGCCGTTGCGTTGCCGACTATTGTGTCTTGTGGCAGTGGAAGTAGCAATGGGTCTAATAGCTCAAATATCAATAACTCTTCTAGTAGCAGCTCATCTGGTACTTCTTTGCCAGATCGAGCTCCGGTGTTTAAGAACTCTCCTGAAATCCCTCTCGATGAAGACGCATTGGTAGTCGAGGCTCTGAGTATAGAAGACGAAGATTTGCAAGGCTTGAAAGTTGAGATAACCGGTGGTGCGGACCGAGACTTATTTAATATTGATTCAGTGACCAAACAACTTTCATTTATTCAGTCACCTGATTTTGAGAACCCGCTAGATGCCGACTTAGACAACATTTATGAGTTGGAAATAAGCGCCACTGATTCCAATAGTAAGACAACTAAACAGAGTCTGAGGGTTAGCATCACTGATGTATCAAATATACAAGCAGTCATTTTTCACCCGGTTCCCGGTAGTAATTTTGGTGGCTTTCCAGTTGATACGGAGTTACGAGGAAAAATTATTGATAGGGAAGATGGGATACTTTCGTCAGAGGATATCGCAGGCTTGTCAATTAATGGTGATCCCGTTACGTTCAACCCTGAGGATCTTTCTTTCACCAAGAATATGGGTTTTTCTCTTGGGGAAAATAATGTAGCAATAGAAATTCAAGGTTCAGATGCAAGTAAACTGCAACAAAATCTTTCTTACAACAATAACGAATTTTTGAAGCTTGCTGATAAATTTGTTGTCGATGAACAGAATAACCGAATAATATTTATTGATCGATACAATGACTATATCTATTCGTTAGATTTAAATACTAATCAATACTCAATAATTTTATCTCTGGCTGAGATAATTGAGTTTTTTGATCGGTCTCCAGTTTATGCCTTTGCGTCAACGATACGATCTATTGAATTACTTGACGATGGAAGAGCAATGTTCGTGTCGTCTAAAGGAATACACTTTGTTGAGCTTGATACTGGGATTGCAGAAGAATTTGTTTTTTATAGAAACTTAACTGGCGCTGCTTTTTTTCCTCCGGGTGAGAATGCGGCGTTAAGCGATATTTATATAATTGCTGCAGATCGTAGCAACCGATCTATCGGGTTTTTTGATCGACGTGGCAACTTTCAGGATATACTAAAATTTCGCAGATATACTCCAGAGGAGCTAGCCGAAATAAACGAACCAGTAGAAGAATTGAGGCCTGCAATTAGAACGAAAATAGTTACTCCAGGTGGTAACAAGGTCTATGTAAATTTAGATCGATATAAGAGGAGTAGCAACGAAGATTTATATCAGGATTCTTTTCTTGCGGAAGTAGATTTGACAACCGGCGAGTACAGCGAGATTTTCTCAAAAAATACCGACACTTTTGACGGCATGCCAATAGAGCTAAATGGCAGAATGCGTGCTCTTGCATATAACGAAGCTACGGGTGCTTTTGTCACACGCGCAGTCGTTGACGAAAAATCATACATTGTGGAAAAAAAGCTTGGGCAACCACTTTCGGTATTAGTGAGTAATGATGATGCTTTGGAGTTTTACAGCGCCTCTTTGCCAGATTACTTGGATATTGATCAGAGGAATGGCAGTATTTTTGGCTACGATACCGGCGTTGATGTATTTAGCAAAATAGATATAGATAAGGAAATGAGTGTTATTTCAAAGGAAAAAGGAAAACGGGTAGACAGTTATTTATCAGGCAACACAACTTTTTATCGGCCTGACATTTACAGTCATATTGCTTTTGGCGATGGGTACAACAAAATTGACATTGTAACGGGTGAAGTAGAGCAATATGTAGATTTGGAGACTCTCAGCGACACCGGAAGTGATTATTCGATTGTAGCTGCTAGCGGTTTGCCAATTAATAAGGCAGAGGACATTATCCTTACTGAAAGTCGTCTTGAATCCGATATTGTAACTGGACGAAGGTTAACGCTATACAATGTCGACTCCAAAAAGCGTGAGACGTTGTTTGAGGCAGAAAATGATATGTCCCGCAGAGTGACCCAGTTACAAAACCTTGGTATCGATACTGCTCAATCGTTTTTGGTGGCCTCCGTTAGTTATAGCCGTGTAGATGAAGTTTTTGGACGGGTAACAGAGAGAGAATATTTCAAACTAGATCTTGCGACACGTAATACTTCATTTTTTGGTCTTGATAATTTAGGGGATATGATTTTGCATGTTGATTCGCTGCGAGGGTTTGAACTAAAACGCTTTGATGATCAACCCGGTCAAAATAGTAATTTAGTTGAAATTACTGAGCACAACCTCGAAACGGGAGATGTTTCTGTCACTGGCTATATATCAGATCCAGATCGCTATATTCGCGATGAGCGATACACGGGTGTTTACGACCCAATAGGTAATATCTTGTATTATTCGGCGGATTCGACAGTTATCGCGATAAATTACGAAAATAGGGAAATGCGTATAGTGACGGATAGTTCGCGGGCAAAAATTCCGAAAAATTCTATTTTATCAGACTTAGTAATTGATTATGAGGGCAATCAACTACTGGCGAACGCAAATGGCGTTTACTATGGAATTGATCTTGAAACTGGTAGTGCCTACGCCATTATCCATTAGATCTCTATAAGCTAGCCAACAAAATATCACCGCGCAGCGATTCTAAAGCTGTGCGGGTTAACTCCGAAATACGGGTGTTTACCAACTAAAATTTCCCTGATTCCCAAAATGTTTAAACCTTCCCGTAATTTGTATACGTCGATTTAACGTCCTCCGAGTATTCTGAACTCATCGCAAACACTTAAGCAAAGAGGAAAAGACGATGAGCAAGCAAACTAAACCTAAAGTTGTTTTAATCACAGGCGCTTCTGCGGGAATGGGAAAGGCGACAGCATTGAAACTCATCCGCGAAGGACATATTGTATACGGCGCTGCGCGACGCGTAACAAAAATGAGCGACCTTCTAGCGCACGGAGGTCACGCGATTGAGCTGGATGTAACCAACGATGTTCAAATTACAGCAACAGTTAAGCGAATTGTTGAAGAGCAAGGGCGCATTGACGTACTGATCAACAATGCAGGTTACTCGGTCTATGGTTCGGTCGAGGATGTATCGCAAGCAGATGCGCGTCGCCAATTTGAGGTAAATTTTTTCGGTACCGCTTTTTTAACGCAAAAGGTTTTGCCCCATATGCGTGCACAGAAATTTGGTCATATTATTAATGTCACGTCAGTCGGCGGTAAAGTGTATGCGCCTCTTGGTGCTTGGTATCATGGTACTAAGCATGCATTGGAGGGTTGGAGCGATTGCCTACGCGTAGAAACTCAGGATTTTGGAATCAAGGTATCAGTAATTGAACCCGGCGCTATCCAAACGGAGTTTAGCGATGTGATGAACCAGCCAATGTTGGAGCGCTCCAGTAATGGCCCCTATGAACACCTTGCAAAGGCTATCGTAAAAGTAGGGGAGAGCACATATGACGGTTCGTCAAGTACCAAGCCAGAGCTAATAGCAGATCTTATCGCCAAGGTGGTCGAGAGCCGCGACCCAAAAACTCGTTATGCCGCAGGAAAACTTGCAAAGCCCATGTTGTTTTTTCGCAAGTGGTTTAGTGATCGTATGTTTGATCGCATGATTTTAAGAATGGTTAATTAAATTTTGGGGTGTTCGCGAAATTGAATCGTTTTGCTCCTCCGAAATGTTACGCAGTTAAATCGAAATCAACCAATAGCTACTACTTAATTGCAAGAAATTCTTGCTTGGATTTATTAATATGTTAGGAAATATGATAGCAGATACATTTATTAAACCTTTTCAATCGCCGGTTTTTGATGATCCAAGTGATTATCAATTGGACTTTGAAAATGTTACCTTCAAAACAAAAGATGGCGTTGAACTATCAGGCTGGCTAATCAAGGGTAACGACGATAAAGTAATTATCCAGTCGCACTTTGGTGTTCAGTGCAGCCGCTCAGGGTATACGCCAAAAGGAAAAGGGTTTATGAAAGGTTCGGATACCGATATATGCTTTTTACGACAAGCAAAATATCTCAACCAGGCGGGTTATTCTGTTTTAATGTATGACATGCGCAACCATGGAAACAGTGGAGCCGGTAGCTTGCCCTTTGTTTCTTGGGGACCTGAGGAAGCAAAGGATGTCGTTGCTGCGGTAGATTACATCGCTAATCATCCTAGCTATAGCAATGCTTCGGTCGGTTTGTTAAGTATCTGCATGGGGCAGGGAGCGACAATTGCGGCATTCGCTATGGAAGACGGTTTAAAAAAATATGCCAATGTCAAATGCATGATTTCAGTTCAGCCGATGGATTATACCTGCTTTGTCGAAACAATGGGTTTGCCGAAATTTTTAATTAATAGCACAACAAAAGCAATAAAAAAACGCACGGGACTTGACTTCAACGAAACGAGCTGGAGACCTTTTGTGAAGCAAGTGAGTGTGCCGATGCTTGTTGTGCAAAATAGAAACGATGGCTATCTTAATGAAGAATTTATTCAGTCATTTTATAATGATCTTAAAACAGAAAAGGAAATGATGTGGATAGAAGTACCTAAGCGAAAAAATGTGTTTCAAAATCGGCTAGCCGGTTACGATTGGCTGGGTACTAACCCAGAACCGATATTAACTTGGTTCAACAAATACTTAAGCTAATTGTGAGTCAATCATTTTATTCGAAACGAGAACAGTTAAGCGAGATTTGCAAATGAATGAGATTGTAAAAATTGATACGATCAGCCAAGTTCATGAAGCTCTGAATCTAGAAAAGCCTATGCATCCGTTGGTCTCCGTGATTCGCATTGACGAACGGATGACCAATTTCGATTACGGTGATTCGACATACGTATTTGGTTTTTACCAAATTAGCTTGAAAGCCGGCATTTGTGGTGAAATCGTATACGGACGCAATACTTACGACTTTCAGGAAGGAACAATGATTTTTACCAAACCCGGGCAAGCGATGTCGTTTAAAACGGATGCAGAATCGAGCCTAACAGACGGGTGGACGCTTTTATTCCACCCGGATCTTATTCGTAAATCCGAACTTGGGAGAAATATTGATCAGTACTCTTTTTTTTCTTACGAGACTCATGAAGCCTTACATCTGTCGGACAAGGAAAAAGCGAGCCTTGCTGAATTGGCAAAAAAAATTGAGGCTGAATACAATCAAAATATCGATCGCCATACGCAAAATTTAATTATTGCCAATATTGAATTAATGCTAAATTACTGCACACGATATTATGACCGGCAGTTTTATGTACGAACGAACCTTAATCAGGATCTTGTAACACGATTTGAAAATCTGTTAAAAGAATATTTTGACTCGGAGCGACCACTAGAATTAGGGTTGCCGACGGTGAAATATTGTGGTGAAAACCTGAATATGTCGTCCCCCTATTTGAGTGATCTACTAAAAAAAGAAACGGGTCGCACGGCGCAGCAACATATTCAGGGCATCATTATCGATAGGGCTAAAACACTTTTACTCGGCTCTAAAGAGCAAGTTGGTCAAATTGCCTACGGACTGGGTTTTGAATATCCACAGCATTTTAGCAAAATGTTCAAAGCAAACACCGGCATGAGTCCCGCGGAATATCGACAAATTAATTAATCGGGAGTCCTGCTTTAATTAAAGTCCATTAAGTGCATATTTAAAGCTGCCAGGCGAGTGTGAAGGTACCAAATCGCGTGACACCTTCAAGCGAATCCTCAAATAAAGTGAGATCCTCGATTGCGAGCGCAAATGAATATTTTCCGGTTGAATATGATAGCCCAGTGATTGCTCCAATCTGGGTGTGGTCAAGCTCAACCGAAGGGCTGTCTTTAAATGTATTGCCATTGACAAATATTTGATTTCCAATAAAGCTTGCGCCCAATCCTAGGTATATAAACCAGCCTCCGTTAACGGCGACGGGATTTGTAGCTCGGCTGTTGTTGAGCGCGGGTGAGGGATAAGAGCGCTCTAAGCCGTTACCCATGCGAATCATCGCCCCTGTACTGAGTTGACTTTCCAATGTGCCGATCGCAAGGTCAGCGCCTAAGAGTAAGTCGAACTGCTGTGACTTTGAAACCCAAGCACGCCAAACTCGTCCCCTTGAAAACTGGAAGACCAATTCGTTTTCTAGCTGGGCATCCCACCCTTTCGGTGTATCAGATCCTAATATTTGGTGAACAAATTTTTGCGATGGTTCGGCACCGGACGCGGGTCCTATAATTCCAATGCTCGTACTAACTTTGTCCGTGTAGCGCTCATGGATTACTAAAAAACTATTTGTAAAGACAAATAATCCTCCGTATGGCACGTCTTCGGGGTCAGGGCTTTCGGTTTCGATATCCTCTGGTGTCACCATGGCCTGGCCGAAGGTATAAATAGATGCAGTCGCATTTCCCAGTGTGCGAGGAAGGGTCCAGGCAACAGGTTTTAACAGCCATCGAGGTTTTAAACTGTAGTTTTCATCACCGAAATAATAAAGAGAAACGAACAGCCCGTTCGTATAACCGTCATCGCTTCCGACAAAAATATCGTTGTCAAAGGTAAAGGATGCATAATCGGCTGCAATTACGTTATTTGCTAGAGAAAAATTAAGCAGAACAAATAGGATGCATCGTCGATTTTTAAGGAACATACGTGAAAAATAAATCGTGTCGTTTAACGAAAGTTCACGCCCGGTAATCAATTATTTTTCTAGGTTATTACACTTTGTTGCCAATGGGCAGCTCGTCAATGGGTTTGTTCCTAAACTTGCGCAATGCATTTGCTACCGCAGGCCCAATAGGCGGTAGACCAGGTTCACCAACACCTGTCGGCGCTTCATCAGAGTTCACAATGTGCACTTCGATATCCGGCATTTGATTTATTCTTAGCGGAAAATAATCGTAAAAATTATTTTGTTCCACTTTTCCATCTTTAAGTGTAATTTTTTCATTTAATATTGCGCCCAAACCTTGGGCAATTCCACCTTCCATTTGTGCTTTAACAATATCGGGTGTCACAGCAAAACCGCAATCGACAGTACAGGTAACTTTGTCGACAGTAAATGACTTGTCTGCGTTTAAAGTTACATCAGCGACTTGAGCGACATAGGTATTAAATGATTTATGCAACGCGACGCCCTGGGCTTTATTGTCAGGAAGCGTGCTGCCCCAATTCGATTTTTCTTTTGCCAACTTCAAAACGTTGCTATAACGGTTTTGTCCTTTTAAAAGTCTTAGGCGCAGTTCGATTGGGTCTTTATCAAGCTTGTGCGCGAGTTCGTCGAAAAAAACTTCTGTTGCATAAGCGTTATGTGTGTGACCAACGGAGCGCCACCATAAAACCGGTACGCCAACTTGTGCTTCATGCCCATCGACGCGAAAGTTAGGAATGGTATAAGGCAATGACGCGGCTCCCTCAGTAATTGCGGCATCAATTGGGCCTTTGATAAGTCCTTCAAAAGGCGTTCCGCGTAACAGAGACTGCGACACTATGCGATGATGCCAGGCAATAATATCGCCATTGCTGTTTATCGCGGCTTTCATTTTATGATAACTCATAGGGCGGTAGCGTCCGCCTTTCATGTCATCCTCGCGTGACCATTGCAATTTAATTGGAATGTTTGGGAGTTCCTTTGCAATTAATATTGCGTCGCTTACAAAATCAGCGTCAGGCACTGCGCGCCGGCCAAAACTGCCTCCTGCGAGTTGCGTATGAATAAAAATATTTTCTGCGGCCAAACCGGTCAGCTTCGATGCGACGGCTTCATCAATGCCAGGTGTTTGTGAAGCTGTCCAAATGTCGCAGCGCTTATCGTTAACTTTTGCTACGCAATTTAGAGGCTCCATGGACGCATGGGCGAGGTAGGGAAATTCAAAATCGAGTTCTACGGTTTGACTGGCGAGTTTTAATGTTGCTTCTGCATTACCGTCATCGCGTAGCGCCGGAGCATCTTTTTTAGCTAACGATTTAAAATCCTGCCAAAGTTTTTCCGAACTTCGCGTTTCGGCTTTACTATTGTCCCAGCGAACCTTTAATGCGCTGCGTGCTTGGTTCGCAAGCCAATAACTATCGGCTACGATGGCCACGCCGCGTGCAGTACTAAAAATCTTTCTTACACCGTCTATTCGCATAGCAGCTTTTGCATCGACAGATTTTACTTTTCCGCCAAACACGGGAGGGTGAACCATAACGGCCGATTTTATTCCGGGTAAATCGACATCAAGCGTGTAGTTGGCGGCGCCGGTCGTTTTTTCAGGACTATCAATACGCGGAATTTGATCGGTGCCAAGCAGTCGGAACTGACTTGGCTTTTTTAGTGTCGGTTCTTGTGGGGGTGCAATAGCTGCAGCGAGCTCTATAAATTCAGAAAAATTTCCGGTTTTGCCTGAAGCGTGAGAAACAAGGCCTTTATTAATTGTTATTTCAGAGGCATCTACATTCCATTTTTGCGCAGCGGCTTGAATAAATAAATATTTAGCTGCAGCTCCAGCCTGGCGCAGTTGCATCCATGAATTGGCAATCGAACTGGAACCGCCCGTGCCCTGGTAAGGCCCCCAGTGCAAGTTGTTGTAGCGCGTGGGGTCGTGCGGGGCAAATTCCCAGCGCATTTGCTGCCAATCTGCGTCTAGTTCTTCAGCGACAATAGCGGTCAATCCAGTCGTGACGCCTTGTCCTTTATCTAAATGCTTAATAATGACGGTAACAGTGTTATCGTTTGCAACACGAATAAAATGACCAAAGCCGTGTTCCAGTGAAGCACTAGCGTCTGTTATTCTGGGCATCACACCAACAGTCATTCCCACGCCCGCAATTGTGCTGACTTTGACAAATGTGCGCCTGTCTAAAAGATTATTCTGCTTATTTTGCTTATCGTCTTTAACTGCGTCATATAGGAAAGAGAAATTCACGTTTATACCTCCTTCGCCAGATGAGTAGCAGCGCTGTGTATGGCTTGGCGAACTCGATGGTAAGTGGCGCAGCGGCACAAGTTACCCTGCATAGCTTGGTTGATTTCTTGGTCGTTGGGTTTCGGGTTTTGCTCAAGCAGTGCTGTTGCGGACATAATTTGCCCTGACTGGCAGTAGCCGCATTGAACGACATCGAGTTTTTGCCAAGCTTTTTGAACAGCAGCAGCTGCTTTCGATTGCAGCCCTTCAATGGTTGTCACTTGCCCATCTTTTACCACCGATATTGGCGTTGAACAGGCGCGTATTGGGGTGCCGTTTAAATGCATGGTACAGGCGCCACACATCGCAACACCGCAGCCGAACTTACTGCCAGTGAGTTTTTGTTCATCTCTGACATACCATAACAACGGCATATTAGGGTCGCCTTTAAAATCGACTTTTTTTCCATTGAGTGTGAAGGAAATCATGATGACCTCGGTGCAGTAAAGTGAGGAAGAAAGGGGATTTTCAATTGCGAATAAGCGTAAAGCAGTGCGAACACTTATACAAGCACTGCCAACCGAATCGAGTATAGGCAGTTTAGGTTAAATATTTACGAATCTTGTTATGAAACGGTTTTCAATTGATTTGGTAATTGGGTAGCGATTAGGCAATATTTTGCTAGCAGTTTCAGAGTTTTTTAGCATTTGAGAAACCTATTAACCCGACAATCGTTTTTTTCGGGTTAATAGGTGCAAAAGACACGGATTCAATATTTTCGGTTTATTAGGATCGGTCTTAGGGTCCGTTACTGCAAAAGTGAGAGCGAGATATCCATCGCTAGGCTATCGGCCAGCTTGTCGAGTTCGTCGTTCAGCCGCTCAAAATCTGCCGAGTCAGGTACACTTAAAGTCCCCTCCGCTTCGAAAATCGGATCGCCGGAATAAGCCATGCTACTGCAGCGTGTCTCAAGTTTATCGACATTTATTCCGTAGTGGGCTAACGACTGAGCGATCTCGTGAACGATTCCTTTGCGGTCGGGGCCTACGGCATTGATGCTCGCTTTTTGAGCAGAGGACTGAGCTGGAGTGCGCAACTCATCTACGCGCACCCTTACGCCCGTTATCTCAAGCTCCAAAAAGTCCGCTTTCAGGTTAGCGGCTTGGGTTTCTGGGAGTGAAATTTTAACCAGCCCGGCAAATTTTCCTGAGAGTTGTGAAAGGCTACTTTCTAGCCAGTTCCCGTCGTGACGGCTGACAATATCAGCAATTGCCTCTACGACCCCGGGTTTGTCATCGCTGATAACGCTTAATATGAGCTGTGATTGCATGTATGGCCCTTATTGTTAAATACGATATAAGTTGTCGGTTTATATGGCTTACTTATTATAATGCTAGGGTTATCTGTGTTTATACGTCAGGATAGCTTATTCTCATGTCAAAAATGGTAAAAGTAAAAAAAAGTGATGATTGAAATTCCTTGGCAAAGTATTTCGCAGGAAGCGTTGACGGGCTTAATTGAGGCGTTTATCGGCCGTGAGGGTACAGATTATGGAGATCAGGAGTTTTCATTAGAGGAAAAGTACAGCCAAGTACTCGATAAAATAAAAAGCGGTGATGCAGTAATTGTTTATGATGAGCTTACCGAAAGCACGACCATAGTGACGCAACATGATTTCCAAAGTTGGCAGCAAAATTGAGCAACTAATAACAATCAGCGTTTAGTTATGGCAATAATCAACGTTTAGTTATGGGCTTAATTTTCCAAAATTATAATTTTTTCTGGTTCGGTCAGAATCGGAGCAATTAAATTCATTAGTTCTGCTCTTTCTTCGCTCGTGGCCCAATTTTGCCAGTCTCTCAACGACTGCCATTTACATAAGAGAAAGCGGTGCAGGGGGTCGTTAACATCTGAGAATGTTTCTCCGGAAATAAACCCCTCAGCATTGAAAGATCGATGCAATATTGCCCTTGAATTTTCCTCATAGGTCGATAGCATACTTTCGTCAATCTGACGTTCAATCAACACATGAATCATAACCAGTTCTACTACTTTTCGTTATTCAGAGATATCCTAGTCTAGCATTGATAGTAAATTAATCGTAATAGAAAAATTTTTGTAATGTCTGAAGAAATATTATTTGAACATGAGCTTGATGCTACTGGCTTAATATGCCCTGAACCCGTGATGATGCTGCACAATGCGATACGTAACGCAAAGCCGGGGGACACAATTAAGGTTGTCGCGACAGACCCTTCAACGCAGCGCGATATCCCAAAGTTTTGTACTTTTTTGGGCCATAAACTGGTGGCAAATGAAGAAAATGATACGACTTATGTTTATTGGGTGACGAAAGGAGGTTTGGACTGATTTGCCGAAGCATTAGCGGATAGGAATGCTATTTCCTTATTTAAATTTATTCGCGGATAGTCAATTTTTTAAGTGGGAAAACTAGCGCCCCTTTTCAATACCAGAAAGGGAAGAAAAATTTGAAGGTGGCTAAGAACTATCGTCAGCTTTTTGGCTGAGCGAAAAATTCGGAAAATTACCCAATTGTTGTCCGGCAAAAACGCAAGCGTTTTGCCGGACCCATTCAGATGAAATTAACCGGAAGAATCTTCAACTAATAGTCCAATTGCAGCAAGAGCTTCTGGGTCAGCCTTTTTAATTTTATTCGCAATATGATGCTGGAAAAAATAGCGAAAGTTTTCGGAAGATTGCGCTGCAAACAGGCAAGAATCGCCCGGCAATACAGGAGTACTTTCGATTTTTTTCTCGTCGATCAACATGCCTGACATAGTGCCGTCGTTATGTAGGCGCCAGCTTACGAGCTCGTGCAGAGCCAAACTTTTAAAATCATCCTCAGCTAAAACGGCGTGCGTGCCGATCATATCGGGGATTTCTTGCACGACATCTGCCGGGTTCTCGCACTCAAATTCGTAATACTCTGCGGCAGTTTCAACTTCAACAATTTTGTGGATCGGTGGCTCAAAAAATATTTCATCAATGCCTGGGTCGTAATATCCCTCCCATTGTCCATTAAGTGGATCTCTAATATCGGTGCAGGCCACAACTTCGTTGAGCCACGGCACGATACCTACAACTTCACCATTGGCTCTAAGACCCCACGCCAAGATTTTTAAACTGAAAAGCTTATCGTTGCTTGATTCGTTAGAATAAAGCATTTCGAGGCCATCCAATTCAGGTGCAAGGCGGATTATTCGAGAGTCTTTTAGAGCGCCGAGAGGCTTCCCGGTGAAGATGTCGATCACGTTTTTAGATGCGTGATCGGAGCTTGAGGTTTTCATAATACTACCTCCGTTGGTGCTGAGCTTTATGACAAAGCCATAAAAAGAAACAGGAACTTCAGCTGAGTTAACCTGCGCGAGCATCAGCATATTTGGCGCTCGCAACGCTAAACTTCGTCTAACTACAGTGCCCTATAATTGTCTATTGTCCTGCATCGCTTCAGCCTCATCGAAATATGCGATAAATCCAATTACTTGGTTCAAGGTCATTTTTCGGTTTAGCCATATCTGAATAATGGTGCTGAGAGCTTAAAAGTCAACGGTGAATATTGGGAATATTCTGCGTTAATAGTTTTAATTCGCAGCATTTTGATTCAGATATTTTGCGTTTGCCTTAGCCTTAGTAGTAGTGGTAAGTACGTTTCAGCAGAGATAACCAAATCAACTTTGGTATCAACAAGCAGCCTCAACAACCATTTTTACTATCGTTAAACAAATTTTCGTCAAACAACGGTTAAACAACGACAATTTTAGGTGCGACAACACACGTTGCTTCACTCCGGTGTACAATACACAGCGCAGAGAAACTAGTGAGAAGTTCCAGCAGCTGGGTGATTAAATTTATTGACCACCCATACCTTACAGTATATGCACAAAGTCGATAACACAATAGTCTCTTTGCGAAAAATTATAACTTTTTTTAACACAAGGCCGATTTTTTAGACCGAATGTATCCCGATTTGTCCAAAAAAGCAGATTTTACGCTTTCAGAGCATAAGATTGTCGAAATTGCCAGTTTATTTGACACGGTGTTTTACCCAAAATTCAACACGCGATTGCTGTATGGATTTGAGGAACCAATATATTTACCCGCCGATAAAAATTGCAGCTACGATCGAGTTTGCTCAAGTTATGATTATCCTGCGAGCGCACTGCATGAGGTCGCGCACTGGTGTATTGCGGGCTCAGCGCGTCGAAAGCTTGTCGACTATGGCTATTGGTATGAGCCGGACGGCCGCACACCGGAACAGCAGAACAAGTTTGAGGAGGTTGAGGTGAAGCCACAAGCATTGGAGTGGATTTTTGCGGTGGCGGCTGCTCTTCCATTTCGAGTCAGCGCTGACAACATCGGGGCCGATATTGGTGCAAGCGGCGCTTTTAAAAACGCGATTGTCGATCAAGCCAAGCGCTATTGCATTGACGGTTTGAATCAACGATCAGCGTTATTTGTCAAGGCTTTGGCTGGACGCTTTGATGTTCAATCACCTTTAGCTTTGTCCCACTACCAAAAACAGTTTCTTTTTTAAATCCACCAAGAATCTTTTATACGGTTTTTTTAAGGTTAGCTCATTGAAAAAATTATCTATTGTCGCCGACGAAAATATACCGAGTCTGCACGAATATTTTTCACCCTACGGCCAAATTAAAGCTTTACCCGGTAGAGAGATATCAGCAACTGATGTCGCTGGAGCAGATGTATTACTAGTCCGTTCAGTCACGCAAGTTAATGAACAACTGTTGGCGAACAGCAGTGTAAAATTCGTGGGCACCTGCACTATTGGGGTTGATCACTTGGACCTGGATTTCTTGAATGTGCAGAAAATTGTCTACTCCAGTGCGCCCGGTTGTAATGCTGGTGGAGTTGTGCAATATGTTTTGGCCGCGCTTGCATCCTATCGTCCCGATTGGCTTCAGCGCTCAGTCGGGGTCGTTGGGTGTGGTAATGTTGGTGGAAGAATATATCGTATATTGCATCGGCTTGGCGTCGATTGCAGTGCATATGACCCGTTTTTAAACGATGCCGATATAAAATTGGTAAGCTGGAGAGAAGTTCTGCAGAAGGATATTATTTGTTTTCATACGCCTTTGACCCGCTCTGAGGAACACGCCACTTATCATTTACTCGATGCGCAGTCGCTAGCCTTAGTTAATAACGACGTGATGTTAATTAATGCCGGGCGCGGTGATGTTTTTGACAATAGCGCTTTGAACGACTTCTTGAGGGAAAATACCGGGGCTGCAGCAGTTATCGATGTTTGGGAAAACGAGCCTAATTTATCGCGCGAATTATTTAGTCGTGTTGACTGCGCAACACCGCATATTGCTGGCTATAGTTTTGAGGGGCGCCTAAATGGCACTACGATGATACATGCTGCATTGTGTGATTTTCTTGAAGTGCCTGAATACGAATATCACGCTCATAATCAAAAAATTCGCAATTCAATTCTTGGAGAAAGTGTGGAAATTCGTTGCACCTCATTCAATGATGCCATTTTGCAAACTTATTCGATTGATAAAGATGACAAATACATGCGTGAGGGCATCAATTTTGATTCCGCAGGCGAACGAAATATTGCAAAACAATTTGATGCCTTACGCAAGGGTTACTGGCAGCGCCGAGAATTTTCACATTATCGGGTAAGCGTTGATAGCGAGTCGTTAGGTAGCCAATTACACGCGTGTGGCTTTGCAAGTGGAAAATAAAAACGGATCGAAACATAGTTCCTCTTTTCGACTTGGCTTTATGATTAACCCTTATGCCGGTGTAGGCGGGCCTCTAGCGAAAAAAGGCAGTGACTTAGCAAGCGTTCAAAGCGTTGCAAAGACAGGGCAAGTAGAGCTGCGGGCAATAGAGAGAGCAAAAGTTTTTCTGCAGGGCGT
Source organism: Marinagarivorans sp. (assembly GCA_028281865.1). Taxonomy (GTDB): domain Bacteria; phylum Pseudomonadota; class Gammaproteobacteria; order Pseudomonadales; family Cellvibrionaceae; genus JANQJB01. The sequence goes on along the minus strand of JANQJB010000123.1, from coordinate 59,347 downwards.
TGCGTTGGTGTCTGATAAAATTGAACTTTGGACAGTCGATGGAGTGATGGGGTCGGATTCCTTGCGGGAAATGGGGTTTTCATTTAATACGATTAAGCACATTCCGAATTCTGAAAGTTCGCAACAAGATACACAAAAAGCTTGCGCTGAGTTTAATAAATTAAAGCTTGATCTGCTCATTTTTGTTGGTGGTGACGGAACTGCCCGCGATGTTTGTGCAAGTATCCATTCAGAGCAAGTGGTGCTTGGTGTGCCGGCGGGAGTTAAAATGCACTCCGGTGTTTTTGCGATTAATCCGACTGCCGCTGCTCGCGTAGTTTTGTTACTCGTCAATCGCGAATTAAATAGCCTTACTAAATCGGAAGTACGCGACATCGATGAAGACGCATTTCGCAATGGGCAAGTAAAAAGTCGATATTTTGGCGAGTTATGGGTGCCTGATGAAGTGCGTTTTGTCCAGCAGGTAAAGCAGGGGGGCATAGAAGTTGAAGATTTGGTGGCGTTGGAAATTGCGGATTATTTAAAGGAGATTTTTGAGCCTGAGGCGTTGCTAATCGTCGGTCCCGGTTCGACGACGAAAAAGATTCTAGAATGCTGGTCTTTGGAAGGGACCTTGCTTGGCGTGGATCTCGTGCGACAGGAAAAAATTTTAGCGTTAGACGTCGATGCAGATGAATTAGAAAAAACTGTAAATAAGTTAATTAATGCTGTGCCAATTTACGTTGTGTTGACGGCGATTGGTGCACAGGGTCATATCATTGGGCGCGGAAATCAACAAATCCCTGTGAAGGTTTTGCGGCAATTAGGCAAAGAAAAACTAAAAGTGGTTGCAACAAAAACAAAACTCGCTACTTTTGCAGGGCGCCCCCTCAATATTGACAGCGGTGATGAAGTGCTGGATCAGCAATGGTCCGGTTATATCCCGGTGATAACCGGATACCATGACCACGTTTATTACCCCATCGGTTTGAGTGCGGACAATTAAATTGCAACTAGTAATTGAGGCTCTAGCAAAATTCGATTTTAGTTCTGTAACAAATAGCCGTCGAATTTTCCACGGACGTGGAGGCTGTTTTTCCGAATTGGACTGGTGTTGTATTGATTATTTTGCGCCCGTTATTTTTGTTACCTTATTTGCAAAGCCGCCGCAGGAATTTATCTCCCGCTTACAGAACTTTTATCAGAATGACGCAATTCGTGGTCGTATCGCAATATTATTGCAGCATCGTTATTTGCCGCAGGTGCAGTTGGAACTGGTTGCCGGTGAATTGCCCCAGCAGTGTTTTGCCCGACGCAAAGATCTTCGTTTTACCCTAGATTTTGCGCAAAAAAACTGTGGCTATTTTCTTGACATGGAACCCGGACGGAAGTGGCTTGAGGAACATGCCAAAGGAAAAAAAGTGTTGAATTTATTTTCGTATACTTGTGCTTTCTCAGTAGTGGCGAGTTTTGCCGGCGCCGATAGCGTGGTGAATGTTGATATGAGTAAAAATGCTTTGAGTCGCGGTAGAGAAAACCATCGTGTTAACGATATTTCGACCAAAAATATCCAATTTTTACCGCTCAATATCTTAAAATCTTGGAGTCGAATTCGCAAAAACGGCCCTTACGATATAGTCATAATAGATCCGCCGAGCTACCAAAAGGGGAGTTTTATTGCCGAGCGTGATTATCGAAAAATTATTTCGCGCTTGCCTGAATTTATTAATAAACGGGCAAAAGTGCTTGCTTGTCTCAATGCTCCAGAACTTAACTACGATTTTTTAACCGAGCAATTCTCCAACTTAGATGATCGAAGCGTGATATCTGATGTTTTGCAGCCAAGCTCCGATTTTCCAAATCGTCAACCTGAGCGTGGCTTGAAGCTTATGACGGTGTCGTTTTAGAAAAAATGGCTTTTTCGATTATTAATAAAAGTTTATGTGACTATTAGAGGTCGGTTTTATTGTTTCCTCAAGTTTAAATGAGACCGCTATTACACTTTTTCTCGCTGATGATTACCTGCTTCATTAATATATGCTAACTTTTCCAATTGAATTCTAATAATTATTTAAATAGGGCCTGTTGGACAAATCCTGATTTCCCGGCCCAGGTATTCGCTCTAACGACTTTTACAACAATAATTTTATTTACATAGCTTATCCCCGCATTCAAATTGGAGCTTCAATATTATGATTAAGCGTATTGTTCCGCTGTGTGCTGCAATCATGCTGTTAGCGGCCTGCGATGGTGCCGTTGAGGCAAATAAGGACGAGAACAGCTCGTCGAGTAGCAGTACTTCCTCCTCTAGCGGCTATTCATCTTCTAGTAGTAGCTCGTCTAGTTCGAGTTCTTCAAGCTCATCAAGTAGTTCATCTTCGAGTAGCTCGTCTTCAAGTAGCTCTTCCAGTTCCTCCAGCAGTAGTTCAAGTAGCAGTTCCAGCTCGGCGGGCGTTGCTATGCACCCTTGCGAGGGCTCGGTGCTTGCTGGCGCAGATGCCTGGACTGCCAACGGCTGTGATGGCTGCCACGATTCGGGCAGCAACCCGTCGGAAATGGATCTATTTGATTCGGACGGCGATGGTTACAAAGCAAAGAGGAATGATGGCGGCGGGCTCCATAAACTTCCGCTACACGAATTTGTTTCGCAATTTATGCCTAGTAAAAGCAACGCTGCTTCGCTCCCAGATGCCGTAAATATCGCGTCTTACTTGGCTGATGAGGCCGGTCGAACGTGGTGTGATGGCGACCAGTGGCCACCTCAAGAACCCGGTAGCGGCTCTAGCAGTTCTTCTTCAAGTTCCAGTAGTTCATCCTCAGGCACTTCTTCATCGGGTGGAAACTCGGGTGAACGCATGAATATTGTGATTTTTACCGACCAAGACAGAGAGGACCACCATCACGACAACACCGGCGAAGGCGTGCGTATGTTCCAGCGGCTCGGCGAGCATTACGGTTTTGATGTCGACGTTATTTACTTGAACTCGCAGCTCGAAAATGCGGACCTCAGCCCCTACGACGTGCTTGTTTTTAGCGGAACATTTGGCAGCCCCATTTCCGCCAAAGGAGAGCAGGTAATTCAGTCTTATATAGAAAACGGCGGCAGTTGGATGGGCACCCATATTGCTCTTAAAACTGAAAATAATTGGAGGTTTATGTGGCAGAATTTGATGTTGCTCCCGGACGGAAATCATGGAAAGCACCCTTGGGGTAATTCCAGCGGTAAAGTAAAGGCTGTTAAAGATGGCCATCCTGCAGGGCATTGCATTCCTGAAGGTGGCACTTCGACCAGTACGTTCTGGATGGGTTATAAACCCGCTCAAATCCCTCAACAAGGCGGAGAGACCTTCCTTGCCATCGACCATCCTCGGGCCGGTAACAATCGACCGATCGTTTGGGGCAAAGACTTAGAGTGGGGGGGCCGTACAATCTTCAGCCATATGGGGCGTCGATTTAACGACAAAATGAAAGACCGCGAGGTTTGGGAACCAGGACATCTCTATGGCTCTTTGCGTTGGGCGGCAGGTTATGATGATACGGATTTTGACTGCGTGACTCTGGAATATGATGGAAAAAGCGATCCAAATTACGTTAGAGGGAAGTAAAGCCTTATACTCTCTTGTTTTAAGAGCGCCGGCCTAATGTGCCGGCGTTTTTATTTGTGGATCAGGTATTTGGATTAGAGGGGCATTTTCGATAGAATCGCTGCTCCGCGTTTAGCGGCGAGAATACTAAAAATCATACAAGTAAAAAGACCAAGACTAACAGATGACTCCCGATTAGTGAGTTGCCTGTTTAGTGAGTTGCTTATTTAGTGAATTGGTCCTTCAGGAAACTTAGGATAAATCGAAAAATAGAGCACTGCTGAAAGCCTGAGATAAATTGGCGTTATTCAGAGGTGCTCGAGCTAACTGGACTGATATTAGCGACAGCCAGTAAAAAGCTATTTTAAAAATTTGGAAAGTTCATGGAGCTAGTTTTAATGGCGCCCTCTTATTCGTTACCTCGTTTATTTCTATTAATTCTTCTTGGTTTTATCCTGGCTGCATGTGGCGGCGGTGAGCAACCTGAAGGCAATAACAAAGATATTTCTCAAATTGTCGCAATAATCGACGGGCCTATTCCCGGGAATTCGTTTTTAGGTTTAGTCGATAAAATTGAAGTTTCAGGGCACATTGTCGATTTGGCCGACGGTGTTGTTTCCGAAGACGACTTAGCTGAAATTTCAATCAATGGAGAAAATCAAACTTTAATGAATGACAATGGTGTGATGCGTTGGAAAGCAGACGTCAATCTGCCCAACGAGGTTAACTCAGTAGAAATTGTCACTCGGGGTAAAGGCGGATGGAGTAAAACAAGGGCGATAGAGTATTACAACGGCAACGAGATCTTGAGGCCCTACAACGAGAGCGCATATGACGCTGATCGTGATCGCTTTGTTATGTTCGATGGCAGCACCAATACATTTTATGGGATTGATCGGGTTTCGGGCGTTAAAAGTAAAATATTTGAATTTGGTTTTAATCGCTACTTGAGTGACCCAGAAGATCCATTTGGGATTAGTGGCATTGCTTTTTCTAAGAATGGAAAAACGGCATATTTAGTAGGTTCAAGTGAAGAAGGAATTTTTGAGGTTGATTTAGAAAATGGAGTCGGTATTCCTAGAGCTGTTTCAATTCCGTTTGTTGACGCCTCTGATCGCGCTAGATTTTACAGTTTATGTGTCGACGAAGCAGGCCAGCGGCTGATCTTGATGGGAGTCAAAAATGCCTCCGCAGTAATGGGAGAGATTGATACTACTACCTTCGACTACCGAGAATTGGGCCTTGTTGATTTTTCTGACTATCCTGGACTTACTTATAGCGGTGCTATCGCGAGCTACCTTAAATATGATTCTAAAACTGAAATGGTTTATATGAGTATTTCGGAGTCCATTACTCGGCGGCAAGATGAAGATGGTATAAGAGATCAGATTGCGAGTCGAACTTCATTTAATAGCAGGCATTATGTGATCGCAAGGGTAGGGTTGGCTGACAATAAATTTGATATTGTCATTCCATACGCATCTGATGTGGCTACTTCGAGCAGTTTTACCTTAGATGAAGCTAATAATACCTTGGTCCTTCAGTCGAATAATAATGCTGAATATCGAATAGTAGAATTTGACTTGTCAAAAAATGAATTCGTCGATAATTCTATGGATGAAGAGGTCGTTAGTTCTTCGGCGTTTTTGAGTGTCTTGATCGGGCCCGACAATCAACGGTTTCTTGTTGGGTCGAACGGAGAGATATCGCAATACAACGCTAAAACTTTTGTAGGAAAGCAATTGTTTAATCAATATGCTAGATCTTCTTCTGCTTATTATTCTGCATACGGTTTGTATCAAGCTGTTGCTGGAAAATTATATGCGTCTGATTCACAGGGTTTACACGTTTTAGATAAAGAAACCGGTGAAATTGATATGTTAATCAATTTTGATAAGTTTGAATCTAAGGAAGAGGATTACACATTAGTAAAACAATTGTTTTTAACGGCGAATGACAGCAAATTTTATTTTTTGGAGCGCTGGCAAGAGCCAGCAGAATTTGATTCGTTAGTGCGACGCGTTCGTGTTATAGAATATGATATCGAAAGTAACAGTTATCGATATTTGAAGAGTGCAACTGATGATAATTTAGAGCCTCTGAGTCTTGCCAGTTTTGTAGGTGCCCATGATGGCGGCCTGTTTTTTGTAAACAGAAGGGTGTTGATGTTGACAGAGCAACGCGGAGTCGGTTATCCAGAAGAACAATTATATCGTTATGATATAGAGGGTGAAAAGTGGGCCAAGATTCACAGTCATAGTTCATCAAGCTTCCGCTCATATTTCGATTTCGTTAATAATCGCCGGCTTTACCTATCGGGTTCTCGGCTAGACGCCGAGGATTTTGAAACTGGAGGGAGCTACACAATAGCTGATTTGCAAGAGGTAAATGAAGGTGCTTTAAAACCATTCTTTTTGCGAGATTCGGTGATTGACGGCAATCTGAATATACTTTATACCTCGGTTAGCGACGGAATAGTTAGCATTGATTTGTCTAATGGAAATACTGAGTTAATTGTCTCTGAAAAAACTCATAAAATAAAAATTTCTAGAGCTCGGAGAATGTTTTTAGATTCAAATCAAAGTGCGCTGTATTTTGGAACGTCAGGGGATAATGCATTTTATAAGCTTGATCTTGACAGCAGAAGGCTTGAATTAGTGCTTGATTAATCATTGTGGGCGTTTAGGTTTTAAACGATACTTTTACTCGGTTCCCATAAACTCAAGCGCCTCTGCAAATAAAGCGACAACGGCCTCCTTTGCAATAATACCTTCCGGCATCAAAGCTTGTAGCGAATAACTTATATCCTGAATGCTGCGTTTGCCATCCACAAGCGAAAATACTTTCTCAACAAGGTCGTGCTCGTGCGGACAGGCAAAATGTAATTGTGGCACTGGCAAATGGTGAATGATCAGCCATCCCGGTGTTAGCCAATTATCGTCTGTCGGCTTCTTTGGATACGGTAAGTCTTCCTCGGCGTACTTTTTAGTTGCAGCAAAACTCCAAATCTGCTCATGATGAAAGCGTGCATTTATCGGCGAGGCCATATGAGCAATTTCGTCAATATTTTCTTTTTTAATTTCAAAGCCTGCCAGGGACGCAAACTGTTTTATTTCCTCTGCACTGTATTTTTGATCGAACGGTAGAGAGGGAGAATAAAGTAGTGGGCCGGTATTAATCCACTGACCGCCGGGCTTGAGTAAATAAGTGATCACACCAATTAAATCACGCACATCGCCACCGGCAACGTCAAGCAACCAAGACGTCACAATGCAATCAACGCTGCGCGGTTTTAACGGCATATTCCAAACGTCCGCTCCGAGCGCAATCCAACTATCACGCTTTGCGTCGGGGTCGTTTGCAGGCTTCATTTTCCATTTTGCGGCATGTGGAAAACCTATTTGAGGGTATTTATATAATTCTGGAAGCGTTAAAGGTCGTTGTTGTTTAATCAGTCTAATAGCGCTAGCCAATAAAACAGGGTTGATATCCGTTGCTATTGTAAGTTTGGGGTTAAAATTAACGTGAATATCCCAACTCAATCTTCCGGCACCTGCGCCTAAAGCGAGAATAAATTCTGGTTTTTGTTTAAGCCAAACTTTTTTTATTCGCTTGAGGTTTTCATCGTTAACATGTGTAGCAAAATATTGACTACGTTGGTCATCCCAGGCCCAGTCTCGCAAAATATGATGATAGTATTCCGATAAGTTTTCTAGCGGGGAGTGTTCGAACATTTGATGGAATTCGGGCACTAAACCACCGTCCTCTAACAGCGCCTTCATCGATGTCAAACTCTCGTACATAGCTTCATGCGAGTCTTCCAAGCGTTGACGTGTTTTAGGCACTAAATCGTAGCGTTGCAAAGCCTCTTCAACTGCTTGCATCGATTCTTCACCGTGTTGCAGCATCGCTGCAAACTGATGTTGCCAATAATATTTTTGTTGAATTGCACTGGGGAATAAGCAGGGCGCGCCGGCAAAGGTAAAAAATTCAGCCTTGCAGTTTGAACAACTAAAAGCTGTACCGCTAGGCTCGACATTGTCGCTGCCGCAACAGGGGCAAGCAAGTAATGTTGTGATCAAAGTAAATTGCCTTGGAATAATGACACAATCAATACTGGCCTCTGCACGAGGTCGCGTCAACTAAAAAAAATAATAGCAATATAATTAAACTGACAACGTCAGGCGATGTTGTCAGTGTTGAGGTAGGTTCTAGCTAGATTTAGCTAATATCTATGCCGTCTCCTTTTGCGCCAGTAAGCATAAACTGCGAGGAGGGTAAACCCATGCCATCAAGCACAGCAGCGTGAAAATTTCGTGCAGTTGCGGAAGTTTGTTTTGATGAAAACCCGGTTTTAAATCCCGGCATTTTACTGGCAAGCAAAAAGGGTGCGTCAGTCGGTAAGTGGGAAATTCCGTTGCCCATACAGGTGACTTGCACGAACGCAGTGGTCTCAAGTAGCGAGCTGCCATTTTCATCAACTTCTTCGTTTAAGCGCTTGATGAAATAAGCCGGCACTTCCATTTTTTTCGCCATCATTTTTTCAAAAGTTCCCTGAGGTGCAGAGTGGGCCGCGCTGTGCCCGTTATGTAAGTTGTTAAACTTGTCCTCGACCGTCCAACCGGCACCATTGTGATTACCCAGCTGTAAAACACCGACATTCGTCAGCCCGCATTTAAGTGCAGCAATTAAAATATCGGCCTGTAGTTTTGCGTGCTCGACCATCGAGTCGTTGGTTTTCTTATCGTAATTTGCGGGAAGTTGCGGAGTACACGCGGCCAAATCCGGTCCCATATTTTGACTGAGCGCAACGATGCGGTCTTCGATTTTTTTCAAAGCATCAAAATGCTGGTCTAAACGTTGATGCTCTTCAGTACTTAATTTGGCTTTTATCGCATTGATAGCATCGTATTGCGCTGCAAACGCTTTTTCATAAGTATTGTCATTACCGGTGCTGGGTAGCGGTGTTTTGAAGTAGGCGTTGACTGCATCTTGAGGGTCATCTTTAGGCAGCCCACCGGTACTGATAATGACGCTGGCATCCGTTTCTGAAGCCGTAGCATTTGAGCCCAAATAAATCGACGAATATGGCGTTGTTGCGCCTAACACCGAAGCGAGCTGAGTATCAATGGTGCCGTAATGGGGGTCGTAATCGGGCTTTCCCAATGCTTGCTGTACGCCAATATGTCCGGTGACTTCGGTATTGACCTCGCGAAAATGGCACAAGCCCGCAACGTCAAAACCGCTGGGGCCATAAGCGGTCGAAAGGGTTTTCATAGAACTTGTGGATTGGGGTAACCAAGTGCCGGGAGGAGAACCGCTGTGAATATAGCAATAAATTACGCGCTTCTTTTCGCCCGCTGCGGAAGCGTATCGCGCCGCCATAACGCCGCCAAGCAAACTTGACGAGCGCAACAGCGATGCGCTTATTCCTGTTTTTGTCATCATATCGAGAAAGCTGCGGCGCTCTTTTTTAGCCTTTTCTCGACGTTTCTCTAAACGGACCTGACTTTCGGTTGCAGGGTTTTTGTGAATAACAGAATTTTTATTTGATTTCATAACGACTTATCTCTCTCAAATCTGTATCCATTTACCGGCGGAAGCGCGCAAAGTCTGATGTGCCGAGGGCCTTCATCATCGCGCGAGCACTTGCATTAGAATTGTCATAAGTTCTAGAAAGCGCATCGTTAATACAAGCAAAATCTTGTTCCTGCGTTGGAGTCATGCCTAAACGGCCGACCTCCGTGCGATCGAGGAAGGCTTTGTCCAAGGTATATCCCATAGCAAAACGCGTAGATTTTTCGACAAAGCAGGCTTTAATTCCGGGCAAATTATTGTCGACAATAACGCGGCCCAGGTCTTTTGCGCCGCTAAACGACAAACCGTTACCGGATATTTTGTCTTCGTCTGCTTGGGCGCTTGTTAATACTCCTACAGTGTCGAACGAGTAAAGAAATCCGCCGTCGTTAACTTGCGCAATGGGTAGATCGTCCTTGCCATTATCACCGCGGCCTTTTTGCACGACCTCGCCGTTAACGCGTTTGCGCGGCATGCCGACGTGGTCAAAGTCATCTACCGCGAACAAGGGGTTGATAATAGCGTTGTGGCAGTCGGCGCAGCCGGTGCCTTCGACGTTAGTCTGAATATCGTAAAAATCAGCAGTGGTTAAATCGCCGCTTTTTTCCAATTCCTCTACATGCGCCTTAGCCAGTTCTCGCGCTTCGTCGTCGCCTAAATTAGTTGGCAGCGGAATAATTTGGCAAAGCATGTCTTGCCGCATATGCACGCCTCTTTTAATTGGCGAGCTGTGGTCCATATGCGCGTTAAAAGCCATAAATGCACCTGAGGCAATAACGCCGCCACGCAATGAGCCACTTGTGTCAACGCGTCTAAAGTCACCGTGTGTCGTGCCACCGCCTGGAATGCCGTAGTACGCAGAGAGGGTCGCGTCGAGCATAGTGAAGTCGCCACGATAAAGCTCGGTTATTGGAAGATCTTGATAGAAAACATGTTTATAAATTTCGCGAATTTCCTGTGCCATGGACTCTTGCACTTCTTGAGTGAATGCAGGTGCATACATACGCGGTACTTTTTCCACGCCATTGGTTCGGAACCAAAAACCTGCAAGGCGTCCGATATGCTCTTGGCCTAAATCGGAATCGATTAAATTATCGATATGTTGCTCCAATTTGCTCGGGTCAAACAACTCACCGCGTTTTGCTGCATCGAGTAAGCCGCGATCGGGGCCCGATCCGGTGTAGAGAAACGCGAGATAGGAAGCGTATTCATAGGCGTCCAGCACATAGGCTTCAGGGTCTGCCTTTTGCAACTTCTCTTTATCATCCTCTGGTGGCTCGGCGATTTTTGCAGGGCCTATGGCAATTTGGGATATCTCAAAATTATGCCCGGGGTTGTGGCCCATCGTCGGTGTATTCATAAAAAAGACATACGCTGAACCGGTTAATTGGTCTGTATAAAAGGAATAGGTGCGCAGTGAGGAGTGGTTTACCTCTACGCTACCGAGGTCGCCTCCATTGGTGGCGAGTTTCATCGTTGACCAATCACCATTGCCATTTTGCTTACCTTTCACGGTAATACGAATAAGGTCGTTACCGGTAAACTCATACGGCAGGTTATTGCCTTGGTTAATTTCGATGCGTGCGTACAGTTCAATGACTGAATTCGGTAAGGCATCCCCTTCAAATATTGCGGGGTCGGCAGCAAATTCATAATCCTGTTCGTCGGGCACCGGCGGTGGCGCCGTTAGTGCATCCTTTATCTTGGTGCCGAGTTCAGAGCGGTAGAGGAATTGCGGGGACATTAGTGCAGTGCGAATTGCCCACTCAAGACCGCTTTGCGCGTTGGGAGATTCGGTAAACATTGCTCGATAGTTGGCTTTCTCATCGCTCGTTAGTGGCCGGCGATAGGCGAGATAGGCAAAGTCGCGAATAAAATCTTCGGCGCATGATGCGGCGTCATCGCAGCCAAATGTCAGAGCAGAGGGGGTTGATATCGCCCACCGAGCAATTTCGCTCGCGTTGGCATCGTAAGTGTTCATCCTGGTTTCGCCGACCGTCTCGTCCAGGTGATTTGGTAGGAAAGCAACAGACTTGTCGAGGCCAGCCTTTTCGGACGAGCCAAAGTTGGCCGGCAACGGTTGGTTAAACAGCAGGCTTAGCGAATTGCCGTATTCATAAGAGGTTAATAGGCGAAGCGTTCTTTTACCGTAATGGATATCCGATGGGTTAGGGCAGTCTGCTGACGCAACCTGTTCACCGACTAATCCGTCCTTAAGAGACCAGAGATAAGCGGCGGAGTCTTCTGCACAAGCTTGATCGCACTCAGCCTTAGCCATTTCATTGTCTATAAAAGTGGCTAAACCTTCGACACTGGATGATGAGTAACCTTTGTTGGCGTATTTGCCGCTAAATGCATTGGGGTCGGCATATAGCAGGTTGTCGACGTCGATCGCGCCGATCCCACTGAAGAAGCCATCTTCATTATCGTCTTTGTGGCACTGGCTACAAACAGTGCTTTTTAATATGGCTCTTCCGCGCGTGGCATCACCTTTAAAGGCTGCTCCGCTCGATGCGCTGGAACTCGACGACGAGGAGGAGCTGCTACTGGAAGAAGATGAACTGCTGGAGGTTCCCGACGATGAACTCGAAGATGAATCTTCGGAGCCGCCGCCACATGAAACCAATGCGACTAATACAACTAAGACAAAGGAAAGCCTACCCATGCTATACCCTCAAGAAATACCGCTTAAAATCTTGTCTTCGCGCAGTTTGTCCAAAACGCGAAAAAACTTTCAGTTATATTAGTGAAATTATTGATAAAAAGCAGTGATGGAGTTGGCGACCTTATTCACATATTAGGATAAATATGCAGTTTTATGACACCGGTGTCTGTCCTTGATTAGATCGCCGGTTTATTTGCCGTCAAAAGTCTGGCGACAAACTAATTTGTTAAGCATAGATTGATAAATATTTTTTGATTTGAAGCAAGCAAATCCGCAATTAAAGCTAAATTCTGCGTAAGGCAAAATAAGCATTTATATTCAAAACCAAACATGTTTGATCAATTGGGCGGATTAAAAGTAGGGTATTTATAAGCAGCTTCACTGCGCACCAAATTGCCATTGCTCAGCAGTTGATGGATATGGTGTAACCCGGGTTTGGCTTTAAACTGCGCGTCAAAAAGATAGGGCTCATTTGGTAAAGGAAACAGATAACTTAGCGAATCATGCCAAACTCTGCTGTCGTTTACCCCCCAAAATGTCATGCCTTTAAAACCTTTAATGGGCAATAACGCGGCTAAGGTATCGCGATAATAACGACCCTGGGCATCATAGGGCTTATCGAACTTTTTGAATAAACGAAGGCGCGCGTCGATTTCCGTTATTTTTACCTCTAACCCAAGGTCTGTCAGGCGTTTAACATAGTGCGCGGTGTTTTCCGGTGTCTCCACTTCGAATAGCATATGGTGTTGCAGTCCCACACCATGTAATGGAATTTTGTCCTTTAATAAATCTGCGACAAGCCTATAAAATGCTTCTGCCTTGGGACCGCTATAGTGGGTTAATTGTTCGTTTAAATAGAGCTTTACATTTGGATCTGTTTGATGCGCCAATAAGAAAGCGTTTTTAATGTAGCTTTTACCTAAGTAGCGATAATAAATATTCTCCTCAAATTTACCCAGACGAAACGTATCGAGTGGTTCGTTTACGACATCCCATTCGCTAATTCTCCCTTTAAAATGTTCAAGTAAGGTTTGTATATGTATATCAACGAGTGATTGTAATTTTTCTTGACGTTTAACTTCTGGATACTGTTCTAGCCATTGATCCAGGTCGGGGCTGTTAAATAAATCGGATAGCTTGCCAAAAACCAGCGGATGCCCGCGTACAGTTAAATTTTGTTTGAGTGCCTGATTAACCAAGGCATCGGCTTTTGAAAAATCGTAGATTTGTTTGTCTAAGTTTGTTAACAGGCTTCCGATTTTTAGCGCATTTTCGGGCGTTAAGCTGTTGAAAGTTGCTTGGAAACTGTTCGTTGTAATTATTTCTACGCTATCGGTTGCTGCTCCAAAGTAAATCCCTTTCGCTTTGGCCTTTTGCGCTATTTTATATTCCTCTGCATCGAAATTTTGAGATAAATAATCACGCGAAAACGTGAGCGGTTTTAAAGAAGAATATAGATAAAGTGCAGCTACAAATATGCTGGCCGCGGATAATAGAAAAAAATATTTTGTGAGGTGACGTGTTCGTTTAAATAGCAGTGTAGTCATGCTAGTAACTATCACTAAAAGAAGGATCACTGCTGCGACAATATATTTTGTAAACATTGGTATTATTCTCTCGAATTTGTATCCAAGTAATGTCGGATTTTTTGTAGCTCAGATAAGCAATCTGCAAAAATTTGTGTGCCGAGATCACCGATCATAGGTGCAAATTGCGTCATCAGACTTTGCAGTGCATCGTCGTGGGCTTTTATTCCACGTTTGGTAATTTGTACCCACTTACTCCTACGATCGTGCGTATCAGTAGTAAGCGTTAAAAAGCCTTTCAATTCCAATTTTTGAACGGTATTAGTCATTGTCGGCCTTTTAACTTGAAAGGCATTTGCTAGCTCTGCCGGAGTCTGCGATTGCCCACTCCGGATCAAATGTGTGAGCAATGCAAATTGAGACGTTGTCATATCGCCTGGTAGAGTGCGATCAGTTTTATTGCGCACTAGCTGTTCGGTAATAAATAATTCGCGGAAAAAACCGAAAATGATATTGTTGTTCAAATAGTTAGTCCTCTTTTGAGCCCCTCTACAAGTGTGCTTCTATTGTTACAGGGTTCTTAGTGGGTTTATGAATTTATGTAAGGGACGGTGTTAGTCGAAGCTTTAGGCTTGAACAGTTTCTTTAAATAGACGAGGGCTATTGTAAAAATCCCTACCGCTATTGCGATATATGTCAATACAAACATTGAGAATTTTATCGCTGCAAATGAGGAGTATATCAATGCTAGGTAGTCCGGAAAATATTGAGAGTTAGCAAGCATTATGTAAGCGACGCCATTTTCTAATGCATCGGCAAGTGGAGCTAAGCACGATAGAAAAGCAAAACGACAAAACAGCTTATTCAAGCGTATATTGTTTTTTAAAAAAGTCGCAATAAGTTGTAAGCATGAGAAATGTAAAATTAACACACACGCCATAAAATAAAAGTCGAAATGCTGAGTAAAAATATATTGTTCAAAAGTTCCATGCTCGTGTAAATATTGGTACCACTGCCTAAGCTTATCCGCATTAAACGACAACTGCGCCTCATAAAACGGAACCGGGAATTTTGATAATGCGTAGTGGTGATTGAGTAAAGCCTCAATTTTAGCTTTGGCAAAATACGAGACGATCACGATGCCAGCAAGGACAGGCGTTTTTGACAAGTCATTCAATAAATTTTTGAACATGGTTGAAGGTCCTCTTTATTAATTTGGTTAGACTTCTAACTATATTAGTTAGAAGTCTAACTAATATCAAGTGGTTTTTGGAGTGTGATTCTTAAGGTTTTGAAAATTAAAGGTTTTTTTTATGTGTCAGAGGTGGGAAGGTGTGGTTTGACACCAAGTTGGGCAAATAAACCGAGCAAAAAGTAGTGTTTTCTACGGATTTTATATTAATGGTCCAGATTAATTTAAAAGAGAATTTTTATGAGTTTGCTGCAATATTTCTGTGCTTACTGTTCTGTTGTCCTATTGCCGAGCGTAAAAATATTATTGTGGCTGGGTAAAATAACGTTAATCAAACAAGGGAATCTAAACTTTGTCGAGTATTAAATCACGCTTAGTCAGAGCTTCTAATGCATCAGCTCTTTCGTTTTTAGCAAGAGCAAAAATTTCAGATTCAATCAAAGCTTGTGTTCGCGCCTGAATTTGTTTAATCGTGGCACGAAAAGCCTCGGCTTTAGTTTCCTCACTGCCCAATACCTTTGAGGGGTCAGCTAGCCCCCAATGCAGTCTTATCGTTTTTGCGAACCAAACCGGGCATGCCTCTCCAGCGGCGGAATCGCAAACAGTAACAACAACATCGGGACCCCATGCTTCAAATTCGTCCCACGATTGGCTACGCAAATTTGCGGTAGCGATTCCTGCTTCAGCTAAGTACTTAAGTGTTAGCGGATGGACTTCGCCACTGGGTTGACTCCCGGCGCTGCGGGCTTCAAACCGACCGTCGCTCATATGGTTCAAAATTGCTTCTGAGAGAATACTGCGACAGCGATTGTGAGTGCATATGAAGAGGAGTTTCACGTCTTTTTACTCGTTAATTGATTGAACTAAACTGGTACTGTAGTCATTTTCTGCTATATAAGCAGAAACGCTTACTAAACTAACAACAACAATAACTCTTAAGCTAAGCATATAAAAATATTACTAACTACAAAACCTGACACTTATTAAAACTAACACCTATTAAGACCAACACCTATTAAGACCAACACCTATTAAGACTAACGCCTCCTACAACTAATTTTATAAGGAACACAGAATGAGCCAGATTTTTATTGCCAATGCGAAAGGCGGTTGTGGCAAAACTACCGTAGCTGTTCACATCGCCGCCTACCTTGCCAATATTGGTTGCGAAGTAAAATTGCTCGACCACGACGCGCAGCGTTCTAGTCTAGACTGGTTCGCGCAACGACCAAAGTCTTTTCGCGGACTTTCGGTCAATACTGCAGGCACGACTATCGCTGCTAATTGTTACGATTATATTATTCATGACATGCCTGCGGCTTGGTCACCCGCCAGCCAAATACACTTGTTTAAGCCGGGCGACCGTTTGCTTCTTCCGGTGCTTGCATCTCCGACGGATATGAAAGCATGCTTGCGATTTTATATGGAATTACAGCGTTTGGGCTTGTTTGAAAATCATATAAAAACGGGTGTGGTTGTAAATCGTACAAAAAATCAATCGCGCTACAATCTTGTGCTTGCAGAGTTTCTAAAACGCAGTAATTTACAAGTACTCGGAAAATTGCGCGAAACGCAAAATTATCCCAGTGCTATGGAAAAAGGTTTAACAATTTTTGACAAGCCGATTAAACGCTGGCAGAAGGATGTTGAGAGTTGGCAAAGTATAGTGCGGTGGCTGGCATGCGAATCGACGAGAAAATCTGGGGGCCAACATACTCGTAGTGTAAAAGAAGCTGAACTTGGATAGTCGAGTTGGCACTGGAAAATTCGCTTAGATAAGGAAATTCCAGTGCCTTTCCGTTGTTTTGACAGCTTTAAATAATTAACTTGAAAAGTTTTTGTGCTATGTGTATTGCTGAAAATACACCTCAGCCAATAACAATCTCCTTACTACAACAGAAAGTCTATTTAATAACCTAGTTTTAAATAGGCAATAGTTAATTAAATTGCGCTTCCTTTGCTTTTCTTAATGCATGGAAAGGATTCACCTTTAATAATTTAGCACTTCAATCTAAAAGCGATGCCTGATCGCCAAAAATCAATTCGATAAACCTCCCATATATAGGAGAATTTTCGGTTTTTAGATTTGGGCTCCAAATAAAAAATACAATAGTCAAATTGACAATTTTGGCGCATAGATTGAAAAATCATTGTTAAATTCGTATTGGGGGATTTTTATATGTTAAATAAATTGTCGTGGAATAAGCTTTTGCTGTCTGCAACTGTTTGTTTTTTAAGCTACACCTCTTTAGCGCAACAAAGCGGGGAGGAAGAGGGGCTACGCGAAGAGGTGATCGTCACCGGAGTACGTCAATCCTTACAAGATGCGTTATCGGCTAAGCGTGACGCCGCCCAAATTGTTGATTCGATTGTGGCTGAGGATATAGGCAAACTGCCTGATAACAACGTTGCAGAGGCGATGCAGCGCGTTACGGGGATACAAATTACACGCAACCCAGTGGGTGCTGGTGAGGCGTTTCAGGTTCGTGGTTTGAGCCAGAATCGCGTTGAGGTTAACGGGCGTACACTTGCGTCGAGCAACGATGGCAGCAACAGTGGAATTCCAGGTCGCTCCAATACTTTAGACGGTACGTCGTCAGCGCTGATTAAAGGGATTAAAGTCTTTAAATCGCCCACTGCAGATATGATTGAGGGCTCCATTGGTGCCACGGTGCGTTTGGAAACTTTTAAACCACTAGATTTTAATGATACGACGACGCTCAATTTGTCTGCCGAGGGTATTGATTACGAGTTAAATGATGACACGGGCATATTAGTGAAGGGCTTGGCGGCACACCAACTCGATGTTGGTGAGGGGCGACTCGGTGTTATGTTAAACGTGAGTTATTTAGACGACACAACCAACACCGATTTGTACACGCAAAATTTTCAGCCATTGGCGAACAATCAATATGCTGATATTGACAACAATAGCATCAGCGACTTTGACAATTTTACTGTTTTCCGTCCCACACGTGGTGACATTGATAGTGCCGAAAACCAAACCGAGAACGAAGCCGTTGATCTGGCTTTGCAGTGGCAGGTAAATGAAGACTTGCAGTTTTTTGCTCAGGCTATTTTTACTGACAATACGCGTATACGTGATAGAAAAAAGTTTACTGTCTTTGCTAATCGCGGCGCACTGCGTTTAACTGACTGGGAGCTTGTACGAAGCTCATATCGCTCTGACCGGGTTTTTGCAGACAACATGGGTGCTCCTTTTATCGACAATGTAAATATGGCTATCCTGAGCCGGGGAACCGTTTCCGTCCCGGATGGTGCTAATTTGCCTGCAAATCAAAATCAGGTGGAGGCTACGGGCGAACGCGAGGAGCGGGGCGACTGGTCCAAGTCTTTTGCTTTTGAAGTCGATTGGAATATTACCGAACGGCTCAATATGAAGTTAGACGTCTCTTCGTCTACGTCGCATTACGATCGTGTCAACCAGTTTACTACCTTTAACCCGCGCTTTTTTGATCAGGATGACAACGATATTTATATTGACCTTTCGTGGGATTACACCTTGGGCACGACCTTACCTTCATGGACCATCGATTATTCGCCGGTTATCGCGGTGATAGATGAGCAAAACTTAGAGCCATTACAATTAGATAATGGTGAATTAGTTGATGAAAGACGCTTTGCCTGGAATCAGATTGGCGGAAGGTTTGATGACCGAGAAGGGGAAGAAACTGCCGTTGCATTGGATTTTGATTTTGACCTAAATGATTCCGGTTTTACCTCGCTTGAATTCGGCGCGCGATTTTCTGAGTACACCTTGTTTCGTGACCGAACCTTTATACGTCAGGAGGGAGCCAACAGTTGGGCCAACTGGAACCTGCATTCAATTTTCAGCGCAGAATGGACGGAAAATGATGGCGACCCGAATAATAATCGTAGCCGTGATTTGACTCTGCATGGTGATATGCTCGTACAAGCGCCGGAGTTGGCGGAAAACTTTTTCGCTATTCCAGACGAGGATATTATTTTTAAAGGTTTTAGTGGCGGGACAACACGTCGCTGGCCGGTAGTAACGAAGTTTGATTTGGATTTTTGGTTCAATACGCTTGATACTTATTTTCCTGGTCGCGCTGAAGGGCCTGGGCCTGATGGAGATCCGGGTGTCAATTGTACCAGCGATGATCCAATGATGCCTCCATCAGCGGCATGCGCCGATAATGTTGAAGCGATAAGTGGCTGGGAGTTAGTTAACACAACCGCATTTAATTTCGATTTGTCCGAAACAACCTACGCTATTTACACGAAGGCGAATTTTGAATTTGATGTGGGCATTCCGTTAACGGGAAATGCGGGCGTTCGTGTTGTACAAACTAAATTTGATGGTGATGCTTTCGACGATACGATCAATGCATCGCGCAATGCAACGCAGGATTACACCAATATCCTACCCAGTATTAATTTAAATTTTGAATTGCGTGAGGACATATACTTACGCGCAGCTGCTGCAAAAAATATTGCCCGCGCAACACCACAAGATATCGTCCCGTCGCGCGACCAGGACAATAACCAACAGGGCGAAAAAGTCGGCAATCCGGACCTGGAGCCCGAGGAAGTTGCTCAATTCGATATCTCTCTTGAATGGTATATCAATGCTGATACAGCTTTGAGCGGCGCACTATTTAAAAAGAATTTAAAAAATTTCCAAAAAGACAATATCACCATTATTGAGAATTTTGATCTTGATGGTAATCCAGCGACTACTGATGATATCGTCGAAAGCTACGAAATCCGTTCGCGAATTAATGCTGAAAGAGGCGAGGTAAAAGGCATTGAGCTGTCTTATCAACAAGTGTTTAGTACCTTACCGGGTGCAGCTAGCGGTTTAGGCATGTTGGTTAATTATACTTACACGGATAGCAACCAGAGTTCCGGTTTTAATCAGTGGACGGGTGAAGACCTTCCGGTAAATGCGCTTTCTGAAAGAAGCAGTAACATTATTTTATTTTGGGAAAAATACGGCTTTTCATTACGTGCTGCATACAATTGGCGCGACTCATATTATTCACGTAATACAGCTAGACGGGCAGGGCGCCAAGGTCTAAGTGTTGTTGATGAATTAAATACTGAGGCAACAGGTGAGACTCAATATGCAACCTTGTTGAGTTCCTTGCCGGATTGGGAAGACGAGTATGGGCAAATTGATTTATCGGCAAGCTATCAATTTGAAAATGGGATAACGATTTTTGCTAACGCGCTAGATTTTAATGCCGATCCTAAACGGCGCACAGCAGCTTACCCCGGCTCGCCCTTTATTACTCGCTCGAATTATGCAGGGACAACCTATCGGTTTGGTATTAAATCGACATTAGGTTTCTAATTCAATTGGTATTGTTATTGGGTTATAAATAAAGCTAAGCTACTCAGTGATTATTCACCACCGAGACAGAGGTTGGGACTTATTTTCAAGACTCGCCGTAAACCCCTCCATGGGGGCTCGAACGCGGTCACTGGTAATTACTCCGGTGCATTACCAGTATTTCCGCCTTCCTTGGCGGTCATCCCGCGCGCGACGGTCTTGAAAATAAGTCCCAACCCCTGTCTCTCAGCATTTTTTGAAATAGTGGTGGGGTAATTAGCTGGCCTTTTTGGTTTACACACCTCAAGCTATCTGCCCAGTCGTCCTTACGCGTTTAGAACCTTTTACCGTTTTTGCTTTGAGTTTTGCAGCTCGCGCTTGGATTTGCGCATCGATAATATTTTTCAACGCGATTAGAAGGCCGGCAACCAAAAATGCTCCGGGCGGCAGAACCGCAATAAGAAAACCGGGGTAGTTATCGCCAAACAACGTGATTTTCCAATTTTCAGCAGAAGCGCCAAATAATAATTGCATATCGGCAAATAAAGTTCCGGCGCCGATAATTTCACGAATAGCGCCAATCGCTAATAACACAAACATAAAACCTAAACCCATCATAAAGCCGTCTACCGCAGAAGGTAAAACTTTATTGCGGCTTGCAAACGCGTCGGCTCGGCCAAGAATGGCGCAGTTAGTAACAATCAATGGAATAAAAATACCGAGAATTTGATAAAGTTCGTAGGTAAGTGCTTGCATCAGTAATTCTGTACAAGTGGTAAAAGACGCAATAATCATCACAAATGCAGGCAGGCGAACAGCATCGGTTACCGCATGCCGAATCAACGACACTGCGATATTGGAGCCCATCAAAACAAGCATTGTCGCAAGGCCCAAACCCATCGCATTCACGACCGACCCGGTAACTGCCAGCAACGGGCAAAGCCCGAGTAATTGCACTAGCGCTGGATTATTTTTCCACAGCCCGTTTAACGTTAGCTCTTTGTAATCGACAGTTGTTTCGTTATTCTGCGTTGATGTTTGTATTTCGGTGTTTTCAGACATAGTTTTTTAAAGTTTAATCACTGACTTCGTGCTGTTCTGCTGGTATTTGTTCCGCCGGTATTTTTTCCGCCGGTATTTTTTCCGCCGGTATTTTTTCCACTTCTAACCAGGTTGAATGCTGTGCGTTAAAAATTTCTAGGGTTTGTTTAATGCGTTTTACAATCGCGCGCGGTGTGATAGTTGCTCCGGTAAATTGATCGAACTCCCCGCCATCTTTCTTTACCGCCCAATTTTCATGTGTCGGGTTGCTGAGTGATTTGCCATTAAAACCTAAAATCCAATCGCTCTTTTTTAAATCGATTTTGTCGCCGAGCCCCGGTGTTTCTTTATGATTTAAAACACGTACACCTGTTAGCTGACCTTGTATATCGATGCCGATTAACATATTGATATCACCGCTATAACCGTCGGGTGCAATTGCCGGAATTGCGATTGCCGACAAATCCCCGTTGAGTGTGGCGATATGTAATTTTAACGGTTCTTTAATTCCAAATTGCATCGCTTCTTCAAACGAAAGCGTATGGGTGGTAGCGAGTAAGTCATTGTCGTGTAGCGATTCAGGAATAATCTCTTTAAGAGCTTTTTGTGCAGCCAAGCGCTGTTGTTCGCCTATTTTCGCTTTTGTACTTTGAAATGTAATAGCAATCAGCAAAGCCGTTGCAGCGGCAAACGCAGCGAGAATTGTGCTATTTTTAGTGATTGCTTTTTGTAACATTGAACTTGGCTTTACTGTTTTACTCTTTGATTTTAGTCACGCGATGTGCCCGGTTGTGGCCGTAGGTACGTGGCACAGTGTAATAATCGATAAATGGCGCAGCAAAATTCATTAACAAAACCGCAAATGCTATGGCATCTGGGTATATTCCCCACACGCGAATAACAAAAATAATAACGCCAGCTAAGCCGCCAAAAATTAAGCGCCCTTTATTACTTACTGCAGATGAGACTGGGTCAGTTAAAATAAAAAATGCGCCGAGCATCGTGCCGCCTGAGAGTAAATGAAATAGCGGAGAACCGGCACTTTGCGAACCTCCGGCATCATAAAATAAGAATGAGCAAAGTGTGAGTGTCGCTAACATCGCGACCGGAGCATGCCAAGTAAATACGCGCTTATAGAGTAGGAAAATACCACCAATTAAAAAGCCGATATTGACCCATTCCCAACCCACTCCCGCCCAGCGAGCTTGATTGAATATTGCTTCGTTGGTATATAAGGTATCGAGCGTTAACCCTTCGCGAAGTTTCAATACTTCGAGAGGGGTCGCAGCGGTATAGCCGTCGAGGGTATCGTGGCTAAACACGTGGGTGAGCGATTCCACGATGGGCGGAAAACTCGCTGAAGCATTTGACAGCGTCGATGGTGCTGCCCACTGTGTCATTTCTACGGGAAAGGAAATAAGCAGGGCTACATAACCGACCATCGCCGGATTAAACGGGTTATAGCCCAAGCCGCCAAACAAATGTTTTGCTACAACGATAGCGAAAAATACTCCAAGCATCACAACCCACCAGGGGCAGTAGGGCGGTAAAGCTAAGCCGAGTAAAACAGCGGTGACTAAAGCGCTGCAATCGCGCAAATAAATCAGGGCATTGCGCTTACGTAATTTGAGTACAGCTGCCTCGAAAAGCAGTGCAAATATGCAGGCTAATGCGATATTAATTAAGCTACCAATACCGAAAAATACAGTTAGCGCTGCTAGGCCCGGGAGAGTTGCAAGCAGCACCCACTGCATAACGCGCGCTGTTGTTAGAGCACTGTGAGCATGGGGTGAACTTGCGCGTAAAAAACTCATTTAAGTTTTTGCCATCTGAGCGAGTTTATTTTCTAACTCGCTTATTTTTAGTTCGGTTTGTTTAATTTTCGGCTCTAATTTTCCCGCGCGCGCCTCATCGTTTTCGTTGCGAGCATCGTTGAGCTGATGGTTAAATCTCGCTAAGCGATTGCGAGCACTTTCCAAGTTTCTTTCGATTTTGGCTTTTTCGTCGGCAGGATCTGCTTTAGTATTTGCTGCCTTTGCCATTGCTGCGGCGACAGGGTCGAGTTTAGCGGTATCGCTTTTTTCCGCTGGTTGTGACTTCGTTAAATCGATTTTCTTTCGCGCTTCTTCAGCAGCTTTTTTGCGTGCAGCCCGTTTGGCTTCTTTTTCCGCCTCTGCTTTTTCCACGCGCTCTTTATGAGCTTCAAACCGCAAGCGAGCGCGATCAGATTTTTGTTTGTCTATTTGTTGCTGACGAATTGCACCTTTAGACGCGCGATAATACTGCACCAATGGGATAGCGCTTGGGCAAACATAAGAGCATGCGCCACATTCAATACAATCCATTAAATGATGCGCTTGCAGTTTCTCGAAGTCTTGCGCTTGGCTGTACCAGTAAAGTTGTTGCGGTAATAAATTGGCAGGGCACGCATCGGCACAATGCCCGCAGCGGATACAGGGTTGTGTCGGCGGCGGTGTTGGCATTTCGTCTTCACTGGGAACAAGAACACAATTAGTCGTTTTAATTACCGGTACGCTGATGCTGTCGACGGTATAACCCATCATCGGCCCACCGATAATAATACGCGCGCAATTATTTTCATCAAAACCGTGTTGCGATAATAGATGTTGGATGGGCGTTCCTAATCTAACATGCACGTTGCGTTGTATTTGCAGTGACCGGCCAACCACTGTCGTTACCCGCTCAATTAAAGGTATGCCATCTTTAATTGCTTGGAAAGCCGCGACTGCAGTACCGACGTTTTGCAAGACGATGCCTATCTCGGAGGGAAGTGTTCCACTTTTAACTTCTTTACCGGTTAATATCTGGATAAGCTGCTTTTCACCACCTGAAGGGTATTTGGTGGGAAAAGAAATAATTTCTATCGCCGTGTTTTGCGCAGCGTCAGTCAGCGCTTTAATGGCTTCAGGTTTATTGTCTTCTACACCGATTAAAATTCTCGGATTATCGAGAAGTTTTGCCATCAGTTGCGCGCCCGCGATGATATCGTTCGCCTGCTCGCGCATTAGCACATCGTCAGCAGTAATATAAGGCTCGCACTCAGTACCATTTAAAATCAGCGTATCGATTTTTTTGTTTGCGTCCGGTTGTAATTTTACAGCGGTCGGAAAACCGGCTCCGCCTAAGCCTGCAATTCCAGCACTGCGCACTTTTTCAAGCAATATTTCCGCTTGCAAATCCATGTAATTTTCACAAGGTTGCAGTTCGGTCCAAGTGTCTTCTCCATCGGATTCAATCACGATGCAAGGGGCTTGCATACCGGATGCGTGTGGAATGGGGCGGTTTTCGATTGCGACCACTTTTCCCGAAAGTGATGCATGTACAGGCGCGCTGACAAAGCCTTCGGCGTCAGCGATAAGTTGTGCTGTTTTTACGTGATCGCCGACCTTTACCAGCGGCCGCGCGGGAGCACCTACATGCTGGTTCAATGGTAGAGAGACCCAGTCGGGCAACGGCATTACACCAATCGGTTTTTGATTGGATTGAATTTTATTTTCAGGCGGATGCACGCCACCGTGAATATCCCAAATTTTCCTCACGCGGCGTTCTCCGAGTGAGGTTTTTTATCTGTTGCAATAATATTGGCCGGTTGCGGTAATTCCCAGGACCAATCTTTCAGGCCTTTTTCTACTGGAAGCATATCGATACAGTCGACCGGGCAGGGCTCAACACATAAATCGCAGCCGGTGCACTCCGATGCGATTACCGTGTGCATATGTTTTGCGGCGCCGAGTATTGCATCTACGGGACAGGCCTGAATGCATTTCGTGCAACCAATGCAGTCTTCTTCGCGAATAAATGCAACTGTTTTTACGTCGGACTCCTCGCCGTGCTCTTCGTCAAGCGAGGGAGCTTCTACATCTAATAAATCCGCCAGTGCGTTTATGGTTGTTTGTCCACCTGGCGGGCATTTATTAATTTGGTCTCCGTCGTTCACAATTGCTTGCGCATACGGGCGACAACCGGGGTAGCCGCATTGGCCACACTGTGTTTGCGGTAGAATTTCGTCGACCTGATCGACAAGTGGATTGCCTTCGACTTTGAATTTTACCGATGCAAAGCCTAATACTGCGCCAAAAACAAGCGATAAACTGGTTAACGCAATTAATGCCGAGATAATCGGGTATTGTTCAAAAAAGGCCAACACGTTTATACCAACCCGGCAAAGCCCATAAAGGCGAGAGACATTAAACCAGCAGTAATCATACCGATGGCTGCACCCTTAAAGGGGGTGGGAACATCGGCAACAGCAAGTCGCTCGCGCATTGCAGAAAATAAAATAAGTACTAACGAAAAACCGACAGCAGCACCAAAACCATAGAGCGCTGACTGGGAAAAATTATGCACTTTATTGGTATTTTGCAGTGCGACACCTAGCACAGCGCAATTGGTTGTAATTAATGGTAAAAACACGCCCAATACCCGATAAAGCAGAGGGCTGGTTTTTTCAATAAACATTTTGGCAAACTGTACGACAGCTGCTATCACTAAAATAAAAGAAATGGTTTTTAAAAAACTCAAGCCCAGCGGTAACAATAGCCAGTCGTGCACAATATAACTGCAAATACTTGCCAGTGTTAACACAAATGTCGTGGCGGCACTCATGCCAATAGCCGTCTCCAATTTATTGGAAACACCCATAAACGGACACAGGCCGAGAAATTGTACGAGTACAAAATTATTGACAAGCACTGTGCTAAGTAAAATGATAAAAAATTCGGTCATCGGCTTGTTAAATTGTTACATCACACGCATGCCAGGTTCTGCTCCCTCATTGGGCTCTAAGATAAATAGTTCTTTACCTCCCGGGCCCGCTGCCAATACCATACCTTCTGACATGCCAAATTTCATTTTGCGTGGTTTTAAGTTGGCGACCATTACCGTGTGTTTGCCTATTAATTCTTCCGGCTGATAGGCATTTTTAATTCCCGCAAAAACATTGCGAGTTTCGCCTCCGAGGTCGAGAGTTAGTCGTAGTAATTTATCCGCTCCCTCGACATGTTCTGCATAGGCGATTTTGACAACGCGTAAATCGACTTTGGCGAAGTCGCCATATTCAATTTCCGCTGCGATTGGCTCTTGCGCGAGCCAGCCCTGAGGTTCGGGTTTGGATTCTGTGCTTTCCTTACTGGCTTCTACAACGGCCTCGACTTTTTTCATGTCAATGCGACTCATTAGAGGTTTAAACGCGTTTATTGCATGAGAGCCCAAAAATTCGGGTGCTGTAGACCAGTTTAATTCGCAATTTAAGAATGCTTCAGATGCTTTTGCGGTTTCTGGTAGCACAGGTTTTAGGTAAGTCATTAATACACGAAATAAATTTACGCCCAGCGAACATACTTCTTTGACTTCTTGTTCACGGCCCGGTTCTTTCACCATTGCCCAAGGTGCTTGTGCGGCAATATACTCATTGGCAGCATCCGCCAGCGCCATAATTTCGCGCATGGCTTTGCCGAGTTCACGATTTTCGTAAAAGTTTGCGATCGTTTCACCCGCGCAGATAAATTTATTCCAGAGCGCCTCGTCGTGAATATTTTCAGCGAGCACACCACCTGATTTACTAATAAATTTTGCCGTACGGCTGGCAATATTGACCACCTTGCCAACTAAATCAGAATTCACTTTAGCAACGAAATCCTCGAGGTTTAAGTCAATATCATCAATCGTATCGCTTATTTTACTGGCATAGTAATAGCGCAAATATTCAGGGTTTAAGTGTTCTAAATAAGTTGCAGCATTAATAAAAGTACCGCGGGATTTCGACATTTTCTCGCCATTTACAGTGACAAAACCGTGAGCACAAACTTTTGTTGGCGTGCGAAAGCCCGATGCACTGAGCATCGCTGGCCAAAACAAAGCATGGAAATAAATAATATCTTTGCCGATAAAGTGATAAAGCTCGGCATCCGAATCTGCTTTCCAATATGAATCGAAATCTACCCCTTCACGCTCACAGTATTGCTTAAATGAAGCCATATAACCGATGGGGGCATCGAGCCAAACGTAAAAATATTTGTCTTTTTCGCCGGGAATCTCAAAACCGAAATAGGGAGCATCGCGTGTAATATCCCACTCACGCAACTCTTCTTTTAACCATTCGGCTAATTTATTCGCGACGGAGTCTTGTATGTGGCCCGCGGTCGTCCACTCGCGCAAAAACTCGGTAAAGTCCGCGAGTTTAAAAAATAAATGTTCAGACTCTTTTTCAATTGGCGTTGCGCCAGAAACCACAGACTTGGGGTTAATCAGCTCCATGGCAGAATAGGTGGCAGAACAAACTTCGCAGTTATCACCGTATTGGTCCGGAGATTTGCATTTCGGACATGTGCCCTTAACGTAACGGTCGGCCAAAAACATTTGTTTTTCTGGGTCGTACGCTTGCTTTATTGATCGACGAGCGATATGGCCTTTTTCTTTTAATTGATTGTAAATAAGTTCTGAGTAAAAGCGATTTTCTTCGGAATGTGTGCTGTGATAATTATTGAAGCCAATATAAAAACCGGCAAAGTCGCGCTGGTGCTCCTCTTTAATCGAAGCGATATGTTCTTCTGGGCTCACCCCTTTTTTCTCGGCGCTGAGCATAATGCCACTGCCGTGTGCATCATCGGCGCACATGTATAAACAATCGTGACCGCGCTGCTTTTGAAAACGGACCCAAATATCGGTCAAAATGGTCTCGAACATATGACCGAGATGAATCGAGCCATTGGCGTAAGGCAATGCACTTGTGACCAGAATTTTACGACGTTCGCTCATGTTTACCTTCTGATTAGATCAACGATAATTGCTGTGTAATCTCCGCCGGCACCGGTGGAGAAAAAACGCGCAACTATACCACGAAGGACCGCGTTTCGCATCGAGATTGGGCATGGTATGACGAGTTAAATCCGATACAATGTGTTGCGATATAAAGTGGCCTGGAGTACGAGAATGTCCCAACCCATATTTGACGATATCAATGAGTTAAAAAGTCTGCTTGCAAGCACCGCGCTTGACGATGTTCCCGGCATGGCACTGGCGGATGCTTTGACTGAAGTCCACCAACACGAGGGTAAGGCGACCTTAAGCTTCGAATTTGGCTTCCCCTCTCGCAACGATCCCATTGCGTTGTCAGGCCTTGCAAATGTTCTCCAAGTTGATGAGAGCTTGCTGGCGCTAAGCCTGAAATGGAAACCGCCCGTTGTTCAGCCGCAAAACTCCGCTGAAACGGTTCCGGGTGTAAAAAATATTATTGCTGTCGCTTCGGGAAAGGGTGGTGTGGGTAAGTCCACAACAACGGTAAATCTTGCTTTAGCATTGGCCTACGAGGGCGCGAATGTCGGAGTGCTTGATGCCGATATCTATGGTCCCAGCCAAGCACAGATGCTAGGAGTGGCGGATAGACGCCCGGAAATTCTCGCGCCGAGCACCATGGCGCCGATCGAGGCGCTTAACGGCATCAATATGATTAGCATGGGCAACCTCGTCACTGAAAAAACACCGATGGTTTGGCGTGGCCCAATGGTGAGTGGCGCTTTGCAGCAACTGCTGCGGCAGACTCGTTGGAATGATATTGACTATCTCCTTATCGACATGCCGCCGGGCACGGGTGATATTCAATTAACACTCTCGCAATCTGTGCCTGTTTCCGGCTCTGTGATTGTCACAACCCCGCAGGATATAGCGTTGTTGGACGCGCAGAAGGGCATTGAAATGTTTCGCAAGGTGAATATTCCTGTGCTGGGCGTGGTTGAGAATATGTCCATGCACACGTGTTCGGCATGTGGTCACCAAGAGGCAATATTTGGTGAGCATGGGGGTGATAAGCTTGCCGAAGATTATGCTGTCGATTTATTGGGACGTTTACCGCTGGCGCTCGATATTCGTCTACAGACTGATGATGGTAAGCCGCCGGTCGCGGTTGATCCCGAGTCAGAGGTCAGTCAAAGTTATCGTTCAATTGCGCGGGGGATGTCTGGCCGTTTGTGGCAGCAGGCTTTGGTAGGGGCTTCTGCTCCGGAGATAATGATTGTTGATGACTAAGGGCCAGATTCTGCCGTTGTTTTTTTGAATCCGTTTGCTGCCGGGTAAGCAAAAGTGAGAACACGTAAATCCATCCCTGGAGCTCCCTCACGCCTCCTGGCGTGGGGGTCTCACTTTTGCTCACCCGACATCAAACTCGCATCACGCGAGATTCAATATTAGTTCCTGATGCGCTTCGCATGTGAGCAAAGCGCTGGGTAGAGCAAATCAAAACCCTGGCGACAGGAGTCGCGAGGGAGCCCCATGGAAGGGTTTACGTGTTTTTGATTTGCTCTACCCAGTGATTTGCGGATTCGAGGCACATACTTCCAGCAAATGAATTACCCAAACATATGCTACGGCGATGGCTGCTCGTGTGTATCTGCAAGCCCGGACCGGGTAATTTTCGTTCGAGATCATTACTGTTGATGACTAAGGGCCAGATTCTGCCATTGTTTTTTTGAATCCGTTTGCTGCCGGGTGAGCAAAAGTGAGAACACGTAAATCCATCCCTGGAGCTCCCTCACGCCTCCTGGCGTGGGGGTCTCACTTTTACTTACCCGACATCAAACTCACACCGCGCGAGATCCAACATTGTTTCCCGTTGTGCTGCCAAAGTGAGCAAAGTGCTGGGTGGAGCAAATCAAAACCCTGGCGACAGGAGTCGCGAGGGAGCCCCATGGATGGGTTCACGTGTTTTTGATTTGCTCCACCCAGTGATTTGCGGGTTCGTGGTACAAACCTCCAGCAAAAGAAAAAGCAAAAATTTAGATCATGGCGAAACCACAACAAACTCGCTAGAATCCCTTACCCTTTAGATTTTAAGACCGAGGAACTCAAAGTAAATGAGCATCAAATCCGATAAGTGGATACGCCGCATGGCGGAAAGCGAAGGCATGATTGAGCCGTTTGAACAAGGCCAAGTGCGCTATGGCGCAAATGATAATCGTCTGGTCTCTTACGGTACCTCCAGTTACGGATATGATGTCCGCTGCGCAGATGAATTTAAGGTGTTCACCAACGTACACTCAGTGACAGTCGATCCGAAAAAATTTGATGAAGGCAGCTTTGTCGATATGAAAGCGGATGAATGTATTATTCCGCCCAACTCCTTTGCACTAGCAAGAACAGTTGAATATTTTCGAATCCCGCGCAATGTATTAACGATTTGTTTAGGCAAATCTACTTACGCCCGTTGCGGCATTATCGTAAATGTAACGCCGTTGGAACCAGAGTGGGAAGGGCACGTCACCCTTGAATTTTCCAATACTACTCCATTGCCTGCAAAAATTTATGCCAACGAAGGCGTTGCACAAATGTTATTTTTGGAAAGCGATGAAGTGTGCGAAACCAGTTATAAAGATCGCGGTGGAAAATATCAAGGACAGCGCGGCGTCACATTGCCGCAAACGTAAAATCCAAAACCTAGGCTTCATAATCTAATCCCCAAAAAACCAGTTTTAAGCGCTAAAGAAAACAACCTAAATATTATGCAAACTTTTTTTTGGCACGACTACGAAACTTGGGGCGCCGACCCCAGCATTGACCGGCCCAGCCAATTTGCGGGAGTGCGGACGGATTTAGAGTTAAATATTATTGATGAACCGGTTGTACATTATTGCCAACCTCCCCCCGATGTTCTGCCCCATCCCGAAGCTTGCTTGGTGACGGGTATTACGCCTCAGCTTGCGAGCGAAAAAGGACTTTTAGAATACCAATTTGCTCAAGCGATCTTCGATGAGCTAGCGAGGCCGGGTACGTGTGGTGCCGGCTATAATTCTATTCGCTTCGATGACGAAGTTTCGCGTTATTTATTTTATCGAAATTTCTATGATCCCTATGAGCGCGAGTGGCGCAACGGTAACAGCCGCTGGGATATTATCGATGTTGTGCGGCTTTGTTATGCCTTGCGGCCCGATGGAATCGAGTGGCCGTTCGTTGACGGCAAACCCAGTTTTAAACTTGAAAATTTAAGTATTGCCAATAATATTACCCACATTAATGCGCACGATGCATACTCCGATGTCGTAGCGACCATTGAGATGGCAAAACTCATCAGGGAAAAACAGCCGAAGCTGTACGACTATTGTTTTAAGCATCGCTCAAAAGTAGAAGCAGGATCGTTAATCGATTTAAATAATAATAAACCACTGCTGCATATCTCCTCTAAATTTTCCTCGACGAATGGCTGCGCAGCACTAGTGGCGCCTGTCGCGATGCATCCGACAAATAAAAATGCCGTCATTGCGTTTGATTTGGCAGGTGACCCAGGTGTACTTGAAGAATTTGATGTCGATGAGATTCGACATCGACTGTTTACACCAAGCAACGAATTACCTGAAGGAGTCGAAAGGGTTCCGTTAAAGTCTATTCACTTAAATAAATGCCCCATTTTAGTGACGCCAAAGCTGCTTGATAAAACTATAGCGGCACGATTAAATCTTGATATAGAAACAAATGAAAAAAATTGGCAAAAATTGTTAAAACTCAATGTAGCCGAAAAAATTACGTCAGTATTTGATGATGAAAATTTCGCGCCTCGCAAAGATCCTGAACGACAACTGTATAACGGTTTTATTAATAATCGTGATAAATCTACTTTTGCTCATATCAGAGATGCAAGTGCAGAGGATTTAAAAGAGCGAACATTCTATTTTGACGATAATCGTTTAAGCGAAGTTTTTTTCCGTTATCGCGCGCGTAATTTTCCGCAGAGTTTGTCTGGTGACGAGGAAAAACAGTGGCAGGAATTTGTTGCAGAGCGGCTACAGCATGGTGATGAAGCCTGTCTATCAATTGCTGAATTGAGACTTAGAATTGAGAATTTAAAAAAATCTGATACATCGCATGATGATAGTAAAATTCTTCAAGCTCTGGATAACTATGCTGCTGAATTAGTCCTACCCTCAGGACCTTGATATGATTGCCTTATCTGGTTACTTGTAAATAACCAATAACGTGATTTGCGCAATATTTTTATAATTTTATCCCCACAAAGGGTGGGGTGACGTGACTAGAATTTCTGGAAAATACTGCTTAAAAAATGCTAAGCTCGCTATCCAGCAACATACAAGTTGATCGGTATAATGCTATAAATGGAGGAAGTGGTCAGTGGCAGATAAACTTGATTCGAGTGAAACTGTCGACTCGGAAGATTTTTGGAATTTCGTTCCGGGAGAAGTGTTTAACCGGTTTGACTACCGCAGCTGGAATAGCGCTTCAGTCGAAATGTATTCGTTTTCGCCAGTGCTACTTGACCCAAAGCCTGTGCCATCGGTCAGTGATCACACTTTCGCATTTTTTGGCGCCTTCACTGGCGAGGGCTCGGTTGCCCTGCATGGAGAATTTAAGGCGAGTGGTCAACGGGTTTTTCATGGGAACACATCATATGGTTATTTAACAGTATGTCCAAGATACCAGAGCGCATATTGGAATTGGCGCGCGGATACGAATAAGAATTTGGTTTGTGGCGTGATTTTTTTATCTCATAGTATATTAGAAAACGTAGCTGAACAGGCTATGGATATAGACTCAAACAGCATAGAACTGATCACTACTGCGGGCAAATATTCTGATGAGTTTATGATGTTTGTCGGCCAGCAATTATCCAAAGATATAAACCGTGAAAATGACATTAACCGTATATTTGCAGAGAGCCTCACACAAGCTTTGGGCGCTTACGTTTTGCAAAACTATTGTACCTACGCAAAAAAACTCATAATTGATAAAGGTATAAATGGCCATACACTCTCACGCGTAATCGATTTTATCGAATCCAATCTTGATAACAGTATCGGTATTGAGGATTTGGCCTCTGTTGCTCATGTAAGCCCTTATCACTTTATCCGAATGTTCAAACTCGCTACGGGAAAAACACCGCATCAATATGTTGTGAATAAGCGTATTGATTAGGCCAAATATCTGTTGGCCAAAACAGATGAACCTATTTTAAAAATTGCATTGGATACTGGGTTTGCGAGTGCGAGTAACTTTTCGTCAGCGTTTAAACGTTTAGTTGGTTGCGCGCCTAGCGTATTTAGGCGACAAAGCAGATAATTATTTTGTATTTTTACACTTTTTCTGCATCCCACTGAAACGCAGTGTGTAGGTGCTATGGATACAGTCGCTGAAAGAGTGTTAAGCTCGCTATCAAATAATAAATCGGCTTCCCTCTAGCTTGCTCTATATTTGATAAAGTTAGGTTATCCCATCAGAATAATGATTTAAATGGCGGCAGTGTCAGTGGTGGATAAGTTTGATTCAAGTAAATTAGTCAACTCGGAAGACTTTTGTAATTTCGTTCCTGGAGAAGTGTTTAATCGGGTTGATAATCGCAATTGGAATAGCGCTTCAGTTGAAATGTACTCTTTTTCGCCAGTATTGCTTGACGCAGAGCCTGTGCCATCGATAAACGATCACACGCTTGCTTTTTTTGGTGCTTTTACTATCGAAAACTCCGTGCCTGTGCATGGCGAATATAAAATAGATGGCCAACGAATCTTTCATGGTAATGCAGTATTTGGGGAGGTGACGGTATGCCCGCGATACCAGCCCGGAGATTGGAGGTGGCGGGCCGATACTGATGAGAATTTGGTTTGTGGTGTGATTTATTTGCCGCATAACATCTTGGAAAATGTGGCTGAGGCGGCTATGGATATAGACTCAAATAGCGTTGAATTAATTGCCACTTCTGGCAGGTATGATGAATTCATCATGCACGTGGGTAAGCAGTTATCGAAAGATATAAACCGAGAAAACAACATTAATCGCGTGTTTGCGGAGAGCCTTACCCAAGCCCTGGGCGCTTATATATTGCAAAACTATTGTACCTACGCCAAAAAACTGGAAATTGGGAAAGGTTTGGACAGATCTAGGCTTGCCAGAGTAATCGATTTTATCGAATCCAATCTTGATAATAATATCGGCATTGAGGATATGGCTGCTGTCGCTCATATTAGTGCTTATCACTTTATTCGCATGTTCAAGCTAGCGACGGGAAGCACACCCCATCAATATATTGCCAATAAACGTATCAATAAGGCGAAATATTTCTTGGCGAAAACCGATGAGCCTATATTGAAGATTGCTTTGGATACTGGCTTTGCCAGCGCAAGCAACTTTTCTTCAGCGTTTAAACGTATAGTTGGCTGCGCGCCAAGTGTATATAGGCGGCAGAGCCAATAGAATGTCAGTGGTCGACAAGTTTGATTCGAGTAGCTCTGTCAACTCTGAAGATTTTTGGAATTTCGTTCCCGGAAAAGTATTTAAGCGGGTCGACAATCGCATGTGGAATAGTGCATCGGTTGAAATGTACACTTTCTTACCCGAGTTGCTTGACCCCAGTCCAGTCCCAGCAGTTAAAGATCATGTCCTATCTTTTTTTGGTGCGTTCACTCGTGAAAATGAGGTCCCTCTGCATGGGGAGCGTAAGATAGATGGCCAGCGAGTTTTTCATGATAAAGCGAGCTTCGGCGATTTATTTATTACTCCGCAAAACCAAACGATGTATTGGAACTGGCGGGCGGACTCCGACAAGAATTTACTTTGCGGCGCGATTTTTTTACCCCACAATATATTAAAAGTCTTGGCTGAACAGGCCATGGATATAGATACACATAGCATAGAATTGATCGCATCCTCGGGTACATATGATGAGTTCGTCATGCACGTTGGCCATCAGTTGTCTAAAGATATAAATCGTGAGAACAATATTAACCGTATATTTGCGGAGAGTCTTACGCAGGCTCTAGGTGCCTATTTGTTGCAAAACTATTGCACCTATGCGAAAAAAATAATAATTAACAAGGGATTAAATGGTCAGACACTCTCACGCGTAATCGATTTTATTGAATCCAATCTTGATAACAGTATCGGCATTGAGGATATGGCCGCTATCGCCCATATCAGTGCTTATCACTTTATCCGAATGTTCAAGCTAGCGACCGGAAGCACTCCCCATCAATATATCGCGAATAAACGTATTAATAAGGCGAAATATCTTCTAGCCAAAACTGACGAACCTATTTTAAAAATTGCTTTAGATACTGGCTTTGCCAGCGCAAGCAACTTTTCGTCAGCATTTAAACGTTTAGTTGGTTGCACGCCGAGCGTATTTAGGCGAAAAAGCCGCTAAATATTGCGCAATTTTTCTAAACTTTTCGCGCAATAAATCTAAAGAGTAGGCCCTAGCTGAGTGCTACAGTGAATCTGCTCACTCATAGCCATCTGGTTAATTGACGGAATAATTAAAAGGACGTTAATAGGTACTGTTGAGGTTGATAGGTATTGTTAGTGTGGCCAAGTTCAGGGATAACAAGACTAAGGGCTAAGGATGGAGGAATCAGATGGCTCTGAGTGGCTTATTCCCAGATATTCGCTAACCTAACCCTTTGTAGCCCCGTCAATTCGCACTTGAATTGACGGTTTTTTAATCCAGAACTGGATGCCTTAAAGGTTATCGAATTTAAAACTTATGCGTTTCTGGTCAGCAATAGTGTCTTAATCCGCGTAACTAAAACCCTTAATTACTATGCGGCGGATTCTAAGCTGGTGTCCGCCGTTCCAACCGTTTTTGACTTCAAAAATAAATTTCCGAGCTTCCTCGCTAAAGTTATTATTCGAATTAGTTGGCATCGTAAGCTGAAGAAGCGAGCAGCCAGGCGTTGCTTTTAAATTTTGGTTGCCGTTGTCGCGTAACCAAGTGGTTTGGCTCGAGCCGCCATCGCCTTCATTTATCTCGTCTGCTTTGATAACGCGAACACCAAATTCTGGCGAGCCATTATTGACTTCGACATAGAGGTCCATACCCGTGAGATTAAAATAACGTGGTTCGCCAAAAAATAAAGGAGGATTTATTTTAAAACCTTTAAATTGTTGCGGCGCAGTAAATACGATTGCCTCTCCGCCGGTAGAATTGGCTACCTCAATTTTTGAGCTTTGGTTCGGGTCTTCGCGGATATCCCAGACTTCCCCGAGCACCCAGCCTTGATGTAGTTCGATTGTGTGTCCAAGCACGTCGGGAAGGTCGCCGCCATCAAAAAGGACAAAATCATTACCGCCCACTGTTGCGTTGCCGTTGCAGTCGCTCGGTACAGGTCCGTCGCCGATCGTGCCTAAGTCCTCAGGGTTTTGCGGCAGTGTATTTCCCTCTGGGCCGCGAACCACTATCGCTCGCAAACTAGCTTGGTCTTTAGTCGGGATAAATTCGAGTGTGAGGCCGCCATCGCTAACTTGAATGTCATCGGCGTCGACGCTATACGCAGC
The DNA here is from genome assembly GCA_028281865.1 of Marinagarivorans sp. GTDB lineage: Bacteria > Pseudomonadota > Gammaproteobacteria > Pseudomonadales > Cellvibrionaceae > JANQJB01. The sequence continues at coordinate 23,181 of JANQJB010000123.1, read as the reverse complement.
ATCGTGGCCAACCTCTACCAGTGGATCAAAATCACTGATTACCTGCTCGCCCTCTGCGTGAACGCTAAATACACGGTTGCCACTTTGTTGCGGGCCAAACCAAGTTTCCGCAAAGTGAAGTGTCAAATCGTAGCTTCCTGGTTTTACAGGGAAATTGTAAGTAAATTGGCCCCAACGCTCAGTTTTGTAGAGGTCTTGCAGCTGAGTGTTTTGGATAAAATCACCTGTCCCTCCCATATTTCCGCCGCGAAAATAATGGTCGCCTGTATAACTGGTTCCGTCTGGCGCAGTTAATTTTTTCCCGCCTGCATTAACAGCGTAAAGTACAACGACGGAATCGCCGCTCGAGCTCGAAGAGCTACTAGAGCTACTAGAGCTTGATGAAGATGAGCTGCTACTGGATGAGCTTGAACTTGACGAACTGCTTGTAGATGAAGAGGTTGAAGAGCTGCTAGAGCTTGAGGAACCTGTTTTATTTTCTTCTCCACCACCACAGGCGAATAATGCGAGTATTAGCGCGCTTGACAGAAATGATTTTGCCAGCGCAAATAAAGGCTCTTTACCGACGCAACTATGCATGCGAACTCCGTAGACAATTGCCGTTAATGAATTAAAGTATTCGTTTTTAACAAAACAGTGTGCTGCGGATCTGCAAATAAGTTCTTTTTTACAGAGTTTATCTATTACCTAAAACTAGATTTGACGGCCATTTAAAAGGTCGGCGGCGCATTGCCAATTGAGATTAGACTTATCGAACGTGCGCTGCCGACGCAAAAATACCTATTCCGCATGCTTTATTAGGAGGAAAGGGCGAAGTGCGCCGTAATTCATCTTGATTAGTTGTGATGCAGTTCCAAATTAAAGCAAAAATATAACGGCCAAAACCCCAACAATGGTTAATACCACTGTGTAAGGCAATGCCATAAGCACCATACGACCATAAGATAATCGTATTAGCGGCGCAAGAGCTGAAGTTAACAAAAATAAAAATGCGGCTTGGCCGTTGGGGGTGGCGACGCTGGGAAGATTGGTGCCGGTATTAATTGCAACTGCCAACACATCGAAATGCGCCCGCGATATTTCGCCGGCATCCAGCGCGGCTTTAACTTCTTTTATATAGACCGTTGCCACGAATACATTGTCACTGATCATCGACAAAACGCCGTTAGCAATAAAGTACATAACCCCTTGAACCGATTCGTCGAGGGTAAGTAGTGATTCGGTGATAGGACTGAACAAATGTTGTTTTTCGATAACGGCGACGACAGAGAGGAATACGACTAGAAGTGCTGTGAAGGGAAGAGCTTCTTCAAAGGCGTGGCCTATTTGATGCTCTTCGGTAATACCGGTCATTGCTGTGAGTAAAATGATGACCATTAAACCAATTAACCCTACTTCAGCCAAATGCAATGCAAGGCCGATAACTAAAACGCCGGCGACCAAACCTTGTGCGATTAGTTTGGCGACGTCCCTGGCATTGCGTTTTTTGGATTCCTCTTTATCGAATTCTACGAGTATCTGGCGCACATTGTCGGGAAGGGTGGCCCCATAACCACAAATTTTTACTTTCTCTAATAAGGCACAGGTAATAAACCCGGCGATAGCTGCGGGGAAAGACACGGGTGCCATCACTTTGACAAAAGTCATAAAATCCCAGCCGGCTTTTTCCGCAATTAACAGGTTTTGTGGCTCGCCAACTAAAGTGCAAACGCCTCCTAAAGCGGTCCCCACTGCACCGTGCATAATTAAACTACGCAAAAAAGCACGGAAATTGTCGAGTTCTTGGCGGTGTAAATCGTGAATTGTGCCGTCGTTTGAATGGTCGTGGTCATGATGTCCATGATGGTTACCAGAGGCGACTCGGTGATAAACCGAATAAAATCCGACTGCAACGCTAATTAAAACGGCGGTAACTGTTAAAGCGTCAAGAAAAGCTGATAACACCGCCGCTACAACCGAAAAAAGTAGTGATAGCAGCATCTTTGAGCGTATGCCCAGGAGGATTTTGGTAAAGACAAAAAGTAGCAAGTCTTTCATAAAATAGATGCCGGCGACCATAAACATCAGTAATAAAATAACGGGGAAGTTGTTAACGACCTCGTAGTAAACATCTTTTGGCTTCGCCATTCCGATAATGATTGCTTCGAGAGCAAGCAAGCCGCCGGGTTGCAATGGATAGCATTTAAGCGCCATCGCCAACGTAAATATAAACTCCAGGACAAGGACCCAGCCCGCAGTGAACGGGTCGATCATAAAGATGATCGGGTTAATAATGAGAAAAGCAATAATCGCTTTTTTATACCAATTTGCGGAATGACCGAGAAAATTGTGCCAAAAGGCTGCAGCTACAGACATATTTGCCATGATTTATCGTTCCTAAGCGTGTTTATTGTGGCGTCTAAACTCTTTGATAATCGTTTATTTTTATGCTCAAAGCTTAATTCACGTAGCTAGTTTGTACTCATACGCGGACGTATTAACAATCTGAACCCAATTGTATGAAAATAAATTGTCCACATCTTCCACAATAATAGTGCAAAATGAGAGCAGCGTGAGTTAAGTTGTTGCTGACAATCACTTATCCATCAATAAGAGACTTTTTCGTCAGCAGGTAAAATATGGATGACGGGTTGTGGCAACAAATTGTGAAAAAACGCAAATATCAGAAATCGAAATGTCGGATTAATGTTTATATTCATCAAGCAATTAAGAATTATGGTAGTGTAGCCCGGCTAATTTGGGGTAGACGCTTAAATAATTCTGGTAGTTGTTACATTAATCAGGTAGTTGTTACATTAATCAGGTAGTTTTTACATTAATCAGATAGTCATTGCGTTAATTTGGGTGGTCATTGTGTTGTTGTACTGTCCCCGCTTTTTGAGCGAACGCATATTAGCACGATTCGTTAGCGAGAAGAGGACAGCCAATAAAATATTGATTTGGCTGTTAAACTTGGCGGTGACAAATTAAGCCCAATTGCTTAAGATGGCCGACTCGTTGCTTCTAGCTGGCACCAGAACAAACCAAATCCGGTCAAAATTGCGTCAAACGTTAAACGACGCTATTCTAAGTTGAACAGCCGGGTGATGAAAAAATGAACAAGCCGGACACTGAAACCGATACTTTGGTCTGTGTGTAAATAGATAAAAAAGACAGTGGGATTATAGAGTGTGATAACGGCGGAAACAGTTAATATGCAGTCATTGGGCATGGTTCGCGATGAACTTGTTGCCACCATTGAAAAGGCTGCTAGAGATTTAGAAGTTTTTGTTGGCGCCCAAGAGGATGTCAAAAGCTTGCGAGCCTGTGTGCGCAGCGTTCAGCAGATATTAGGTGTATTTCGTTTGCTCGAGCTCAAAGGCGCGAGCATTCTTGCCGATGAGCTCCTAATTGCCACGAATAAAATAGAGCCCAACAAAAATGATCGCACTAGCGAGAAACGCCTGGAAGTTGTCAGTAGCACATTCTTCGCACTAATTACCTATATAGACTATCTCCAACGCAGTAGTAATAAAAACCCCGTCTTACTAATTCCCTATATAAATGAGCTGAGAAAACTTCGCCGCGAGCCAATGTTGCCGGAAAGTTATTTTTTCGGCGCTAATCTCTCGCGTCGTCCCAAATTGCCGAAGATTGAACCGATTGTCGTAAGTGAGAGCGAGTTTAAGCCGCTGATCAATCGGTTGCGCCACATGTATCAGGTGGGTCTGCTGGGTATTTTGCGCGACAATCAATGTGAGCGGTCCTTGGCTATCATGCGGCGCACGCTTGTTCGTATGCAACGTATTGGCGGCAGCCAAAAGCCGCTCACCCTACTTTGGTGGATGGCTAATTTGGCGCTGGCGACTATTGAGCGGCAAAAGATGGAGCTGCTTGAAACGAGAAAAATGTTACTCAATCGGATTGATCGTGTTATTCACCAAACACAAAAGGTGGGCATTTCCGCCTACAATGCAGCGCCGCCTAAGGGCTTGATCAAAGAGCTTCTCTATATACTCGCAATATCGGGTTATAAAAGCCCAGCAATCGAAGCCTTATCGCGGTTTTACGCGTTGCAGCCGTTAGGCTATACCGAAAAAGAACTTGCCGAGGAGCGCCGTTCATTAAAAGGCCCCAGTGTTAATACTGTGCGCTCGCTTGCTAGGGTTTTGCGCACGGAGCTCAACAGTACGAAACAAGTGCTCGAACTAGCGGAGCAGGGCGACCAGGTAATCGACGATATTGACGGTTTGGTCGATACACTCACCAAGATTTGCGAGACTCTTGCGGTTATTGGGCTGCCTGGCCCGAGCGGCGTCTTGCGCACTGAAATAGAGCGCGTTGGAAGCTGGAAAGACGATAACGGCGAGACGGATGATTACGAGCTCAGTGAAGTTGCTAAAACGTTGATTTACCTTGAAAGTACGGTTGCGGAGCTTGAGCGTAATACCGTGCCATCTAAGACGCTTAATGCAGAAAACGAGTCGATGCAAAGCGAGATTGTTGCGCAAAGCGAATTGGCTCAAGCGGAGTCGATTGTATTACAGGAATCCGAAGCCGGACTGTCACTGACTAAAAGGGCGATCAGTGCCTACTCTGACTCTGATTTCGATTCTGGGCACATCCGCAATATCGCCAAGACGCTCAACGGCGTGCGAGGTGGCATGATGATGCTGCGCAAGGAGAGAACCGCTTCGATACTGGCTTCGTGCGTAAAATTTGTTGATGAGGTTTTGATGCAACCGGACCAACCGCCAGCGTTGCAAGAGTTACTCGAGACTTTCGCGGATGCGATAATCAGTGTCGAGTATTACTTAAATTCGGTCAATAACTCCTCCGATGCTGATGACTCAGTGTTGGAATTGGCAGAGGAAAGCGTTGCTGCGTTAGGGTATCCCGTTTCTGAAGCGGCCTAACGCCAAGTGCTTAATGGCCCTGTCAGACGCTCATGCTAACCCAGAGAAATTCGATAACCAGCTGGTTCTGCTAGTTGGCAATGGCAAAATTTTGCGCAAGGTCGGCGACGAAGAGCTGCTATTTTCGCTCGATTCTCTGGCTTCCTTGATAAACTTCCAAACCACAATCTCCCATGTTATAGGCCACTGGCACAGTGCGCGGGTAAGCGTTCTTCAATTAGCCGCAGCGGATATTCAGCGGATTTCCAAAGACTACGAATTTATCAGCTTGCGCGCGCTACTGGGTGAAATTCAAAGCGACCTGTTTCAGCTTTTAGGTGCGGGGCTTCAATGGTTAAATTGGTACACAAACCACCAATATTGCGGCCGTTGTGGGGTTAAAAATACACTTTTTGATGAGGGGCGAGCACTGCATTGCGAGGCTTGTAACCTGACTTGTTATCCCCGCATATCTCCGTGTGTGATCGGCCTTGTTATTAAGGAAGATCAATGTTTACTTGCACATCATACAAAATATAAAACTCACCGCTTTAGCACGCTGGCTGGGTTTATTGAGCCGGGGGAGTCTGCGGAACAGGCGTTTGCACGTGAAGTCAGAGAGGAGGTGGGTATTCAGGTGCGCAATATCCGCTATATAAAAAGTCAGCCCTGGCCGTTTCCAGGCCAACTTATGCTTGGCTTTTCAGCTGAGTGGTTATCTGGGGAAATTGAAGTAGACGGCGAGGAAATTGACGAAGCGTATTGGTTTGATTTTGATAATTTGCCCGAGCTTCCTCCGAAGGGTGCGCTATCGCGCGAAATAATTGAATATGTAAAACAAGAAAAAGCGACGTAATTGACCGCTATGTTAACTCAACCTCTCAGTATTGTGCTTGTTGTTGCGGCCTTTATCGGCATATTGGCTTGCTGTACCTTGCTGTTTAAGAAGGGTTGGATTTTAGGTTGGCTCCGCGGCATGCTCGGTGTTGCGCTATTGAGCTCTGCCTTGGCGTGTGGGCTGGTTGTCATAGATCTTCACGCCTATAAACAGTTATTGATTGACAAGAAAATTGCCAAAATAAAACTAAAGGCTAAAGGGCCACAGACGTTTCAAGCTAGTTTTTTTGTCGAGGGGGAGTTGGAGAGGGAATTTTTGTTGCGTGGCGATCAATGGCAAATAGATGCGCGTATTATTCGTTGGAAGGGACCTTTGAAAAAATTCAGCAAACCTGGTTATCAACTCGACCGGATTGCCGGACGTTACCATTCGATTGATCAAGAACGCGACGCTGATCGGACGGTATATGCGTTACGTGATGAAGATTCTTGGTTTGATCTCTGGTCATTTGCTCACGAAAATAAGCAGAGCTTGTCTTGGGTCGATGCGGTTTATGGAAATGCGACTTTCGTTCCGATGTTAGATGGGGCGGAGTACGAACTTGTGTTAACAGCGTCTGGAATTGCTGCGTTACCGCTTAATAAAATTGCCAGCGAAGCGGTTGATATGTGGCGACAATAGTGACAAGTGCGTAAAATCGCGGACTTGATGTTTTTAGTATGTATTTGAAAATGGCGTTCTCGTCTTTGTAGGGGGATCAATTGGAATTTTTGACCGATTACGGCCTGTTTTTGGCTAAAACAGTTACATTTGTTATCGCAGTCGCAGTGATTATAGTCATTGGTGTTGCGGCTGGAATGAAAAATAAAGGACTTGAAAAGGGTTCAATTGTTGTTACCAAAATTAACGATCAATTCAGTGAAGTTTTTGAACTTATGCGGTCGGCAATCCTCGACGAAAAAGCTTATAAGGATCTAAAAAAGCAAGAGAAAAAATCCGAGAAAGAGGAAGCAAAAAAAAAGAAGGACAAGAAAGATAAAGACAGTGCTAACGATAGTGACGAAGCGAGAAAGCGTGCTTTTGTCACAGAGTTTAACGGTGATATCAAAGCCACTGCAACAGATGAATTGCGTGAGGTTGTAACGGCAATTCTTGAAGTAGCAGAACCGCGAGACGAAGTTATCTTGAAACTTGAAAGCCCCGGCGGAATGGTTCACGGTTACGGTTTGGCGGCGAGTCAGCTTGCTAGAATTACAGCCAAGGATATTCCGTTAACAGTTTGTGTTGATAAGGTCGCTGCGAGCGGTGGTTACATGATGGCCTGCGTTGCCCAAAAAATAATAAGTGCGCCCTTTGCCATAATCGGTTCAATTGGCGTGCTCGCACAATTACCTAATTTCCATCGTCTGTTAAAAAAGCATGATATCGACTACGAATTGCTGACCGCCGGAAAATACAAGCGTACGTTGACAATGTTAGGAGAAAATACCGAAGAGGGGCGAGAAAAATTTAAGGAAGAATTGGAAGATACTCACGTGCTGTTTAAGGAATTTATTACTAAGCACCGTCCCCAAGTAGATATCGAAACCGTTGCGACTGGAGAGATCTGGTTTGGACAGCGCGCCCAGGACCAGAAATTAGTCGACGAAATTGCAACGAGTGATGAATATCTTACGCGGCTCTATAAAGATGTCGATATATTTGAAGTGAAATACGAGCAGAAAAAATCAATCACTGAAAAACTTGGAGTGAATATTTCTACCGGAGTGGAGCAGGCTGTTGTTCGCGTGATAAATAAGCTAAATACAAGACAGTTATTTTAGGTTTGCGTTAATCGCGCCTTAGCTTATCATTTACAGCAATCGGTGAAGGAAAATTAAATATTACGATGTAGGTGGATACAACGAACGTAATAATAGTAGCTGCTTGAATTAATAGCGATGCTCTCTCGCCAATTAAGTTATTGTCGAATGCAACGTAAGCAACTAAAAGTGAAAATTCACTGATTTGCCCGAGCCGGAATCCCATATCCCACGCCAAACCGGATTTCTCTTTTTGCCTTTTGAGCAAGAAATGAAATGTCAGAGGTTTGATTGTCAAGACGGCGCATACAATCACTATTGTTGCTAGCGCAAGCTCAGGTAGTAAATCGATATTGAGTTGAGCGCCCAGCGCAAAAAAGAAGAGCACTAGAAAAAAATCGCGCAGCGGCTTTAAATTGAGTGCGATATATTTTGCTATCGGACTTGTGGCAAGTGAAATTCCCGCAATAAATGCCCCGATTTCTGCTGACAAAAATAATGCCTCAGCTAGCGATGCAAGCCCCAAGCACCAGCCAATGGCGATCAAAAAAATAAATTCATGGAAACGATCAAATTTTCGAATGACGTAGAGCAAGATATAACGCACAAATAGGTATGCAAAACCTGAGATTAATGGAAGTGCTATCATGGCGTAAGCGAGCGTTGTGTATTCCATTTTTCCTTGAACTCCGCTTAGCAGTACCAGCAGACACACGATGGCGATTATGTCTTGGCATAACAACGTCCCTATCATCATTTCGCCGATATGGCGATGATGTAATACCGTTGTCGGTAGTAGTTTGATTCCGATAATGGTACTTGAGAACATAAAAGCAATTCCAAGCACAATGCTTTCCATAACGGTGAAACCAAAAAGGTAACCGATACTGGTACCGATAAACGCGAATAAAACTGAGCTGATAATGACGGTGCTCGCAACTTTACGCAACACGTTTTGTAAGGCATGTGGTTGCATATCAAGGCCGAGTAAAAACAACAAAAACACAATACCGATATGTGACATTTCCTTAATTATGCTTAGATCGGTTATCACATGCGTACCATACGGGCCGAGGACTACGCCAACAATGATGTAGGCGATGATGAGCGGCTGACGCGTAAATAAAGCGATCGAAGCGAGGACCGCAGAACCGCTGAATATCAAAAAAAAGACAGTGAATAAACTAATATCCATGGTCGCTCATTATCGGAGGTACATTGGCATTATTCAGGTGTGCCCGAGTCTAGAGCCTACCTTGAATTTGGCGGTAGGGCGTTTCTAGGCGGGCTCAAATGTTATGTGAAAAAGTTTAGCACCCTAAAGTAATGTTAAATCAGTTAACCCAGCAATAATTATTGCCGGTTTAATTGTTACGTTAATTTTTTAGTTGCGGCGACGAAAAAGAGGGCGGGGCTCGTCGACGGCGGCTTGATAGCTATTGCTAAACGCGTTTAGACATTCGTTGATGCTAGAGTCATCGACATCGTCAAGAACGAAACTTGAGAAACCGCAACGTGTCAGATAATACAACTGGTCGGGCACGAATGCACCAATTGCGCGTATGTCGCCACTGAAATCTTTGTGCTCGCGAATTTGTCGCGCTAGAGAAAAGCCGCGCCCGTCCGCAAAAGCCGGAAAAGAAATTGCGATAATTGCTGCTTGGAATACTGATTCCGGCAGTGAATCAAATGCAGTATCGCCCGGAACCCAAATTCCAACCTTGCCATTGTTTAGCAGCTGCGCTTCATTTTTGATCCACAAATCAAGTGGTACAAGCGCATTCTTTAGCTGCGCGATTTCGATAGCTTGCTCGTCGCTAATAATATCCCAATAGTTTTCAGTGATGTCACCGTTTTTAATGAGCTTTTGCATAAACTCGCTCCTTAAATTTTGCTATTCCAATACGACGGTAGGTATCGATAAAACTTTCTCCGTGCTCACGATTTTCAATGTAAACATTACAAATCTGTTGAATCACGCCTACGACCTCGTCGCGCGAAAAAGCAGGCCCAAGCACTTGGCCAAGAGCGGCATTTTCACTTGAATCTCCACCGAGCTGGATTTGATAAAACTCCTGCCCCTTTTTGTCTACCCCAAGAATTCCGATATTGCCGATATGATGATGGCCGCATGCGTTCATGCAACCGGATATATTTAATTCAATTCCACCCAAGTCATATAGGTAATCAAGCTGGTCGAATTCTCGTTGTATTGCTTCTGCAACAGGAATAGATTTCGCGTTAGCGAGAGAGCAAAAATCACCGCCGGGGCAGCAGATCACATCGCTCAACAGTCCAACCGTCGGTGTCGTCAAATTTAATTGCTCAAGTTCTTGCCACAGTGTATAGAGCTGATTGACTTTAACGTCAGCCAAAACGATATTTTGTTTATGGGTTGTGCGGACTTCTGCAAATGAAAACTTTTCTGAGATGTCTGCAATTTGATCGAGCTGCTCGGAAGTAAGATCTCCTGGAGCAACACCGGTAGGTTTTAGATTTAAAATTACAGCGCGGTAACCTGGAACCCGATGACGAGCGATATTGTGATCTAGCCACTGGCTAAATGCTGGGTGATCTTTTCGCAAACTATTGAGTTGAGCATATTCCTCTGTATCGTCAAAGATTTCGTACTCCGGAGAAGTAAAAAACGATTTCGCGCGGACAATTTCTTTGTCAGTAAGTAGGCTTTGTGTGTCGCGAATTTTTTCCCACTCTTGCTCAACTTTTGCAGCAAAAGCATCACGCCCTAGCGCTTTTACCAGAATTTTTATGCGGGCTTTATATTTATTGTCGCGGCGGCCATCTAAGTTGTATACGCGCAGGATTGCGTCGAGATATGTGAGTAGATCGTGCTCGGCCAAAAATTCATTTATTACCGTTCCGATGACGGGTGTACGACCGAGTCCACCACCGACGTAAACCCTAAAACCGATTTCGTCGGCATCGTTTTTTACGATTTGTAAGCCAATATCATGAAATTGAATCGCGGCGCGATCGTGCGCTGTGCCGGAAACGGCAATTTTGAACTTGCGTGGTAAAAACGCGAACTCTGGGTGGAAGGTGGACCATTGGCGAATAATTTCGCAGTATGGTCGAGGGTCGACCATTTCGTCTGTTGCAATGCCTGCAAACTCGTCCGTGGTGACATTACGGATACAGTTGCCGCTTGTCTGAACAGCATGCATTTCAACATCGGCAAGTTCCGCAAGAATATCCGGAACCTCCTCCAGTTGTGGCCAGTTAAGCTGGATATTCTGGCGAGTGGTGATGTGGCAGTAGCCTTTATCGTAGTGGCGAGTAATGTGGGCAAGACGGCGCAGTTGGTTTGCGTTGAGCATACCGTACGGCACTGCAATACGTAACATTGGTGCCAGACGCTGTATGTAAAGACCATTTTGAAGGCGGAGCGGAAGATATACATCAGCGGGGATCTTGCCAGCTAGAAAGCGAGCCGTTTGCCCCCGGAACTGAGCGACGCGTTCCCTTATGAGTTCGCGGTCGTATTCGTCGTAAACGTACATTGGATGCCAAATACCTAAGCTAAATATCAGAATTGTAACAGAATGGCCCGTTTGTCAGGGCAAAAACCGGCAAAGCATACCCGAAAATCGGCTGTGCTTCGAGCTTTGACTATTTTTGCGCATGTAATGGAACAAATTCTTAACTTACACCTTAAATGTGGAGATTGGCGGTAAAAAAATTACTTAGAAGACGCACATTTCGCATTTTGGGTGTTAATTGGTCTGAGAAATTTTATATAATAACTTGCTTACGCTGCAAAGCTAAGGTCTACTGTAGGCAGCTAAGGTGAATTATTGCTTGATTGAATTTTGATCAGTAATTGAACAACAATTGCCAGCGTAAATAAGGATAATAAGAATATTGTGGGATGTATGCTCATTCGAGCGGTTAATAATTAACCAGTCACATGAGTCTGATATGCACTAAGTTCAGATTTAAAAGTGCAGATTTAACTCAATTTTGCATTAAGGTCAGAGAGTAATTGCCTTCAGTGCTATGAGCTTTAGCGCTAATCATTAGGCATAGTGCGCAAACCACATGGATTTTAATGTTAATGATCTAATAGTGTACCGTGAAGGGAGAGCTTTAAAGATGTTTTGGAGTTCTCGATGTGTTCGGTTAAGTAGACATTAGTTATTAGCGAGTTTTATAGAAGTAGGTTTATAGAGAGTGTTTTTTGCAGGGGTTGTTTTGTATAGATAGTTTTTGTTGAAATAGTTTTCTATATATTTATTTAGATTTTAATTGCTATATTGAACCGGCCGTATATTTCGAGCGTAATTTTGTTAAAGTACGGGCCATTCACTTTTAACCGAATCGATTAAAAAAAGGGGCGAGAAATGGAGCAACAAGTTGACGATAATACTCAAGTCGAGCATGAAGATAGCATTGCAGATGCGATAGCAGCGGTTGCTTTGGTGTTAATTTTTGTTGCTGCTTGCATATTTTGGATTAGTGGTCAGTAGACGAATATAAGCAAGCGATTACAATTTATATCGTAAGAAAGCCCGGCCAGTGCCGGGCTTTTTCATTTGCGGTTTAAAATACTTGAATAATGGAGGTAGTGATTTTGAGGCATAATAATATTAATCAACTACAAAACTTACGATTAATATGAGCGTGCCCAAAAATAACGCAGTAAATATAATTCCTGCAATAATATAGGGGATTGCGCTTTTTTGCTCAAAATCGGCTTGATGAATTTCTTTACTTTGTACACCAATTGCAGCACCCAAGGTGCTTTTTATTAGCTGCTTAATTGTGAGTTTAGACTTTTTATCATTGCTCATAGTATTCATCGCTTAAAACCGATATTGCCAATAGGAGTCACATCTCTGCGAGAGCGCAGTCAAGTATCATACGCCAAATATGGTTATAGCCGACGCTTTGTTTCTGCGATACTTTTTCTTTCCGTGTGCCTAGGGGAAGTTATCTGATCTCTATCAAAATTGCCAACCCTAGACCGATACTGTTGGGGTCATCTTTAACTTTGTGGGCTTGAATCAGCGTGCCCTACCTCCATCTAAGATAAGTATGCGTTTTTGGACACTGAGCTAATTTTTTGTTTTTATTGGTTTTTTTGGATTTTTGCTCTTCATGAGTGATTTAGGTCTGCGACGCGTTCATGCTATATCAAAAAATTTTGATTTAGTTATTGTAATAAATCCCCAGCGTATACGAGCGACTAAACACGCAAAGCAAGCCTTCTAGCGGACGAGAATAGCAAAGTGGATGCGGGAATATTACGACAAATACCTGACTAAATTCGTAGGGTATTTCAAATGATCGGGTTTTTACTTAAAATAGCACTATGAGAACCGCGATGATGAGAAGAGTGGTGTAAAAATGGCTTCATACGAGAAATTGCAGGCTGGTGTTACCATTACTGAGTCGGCGCAAGACTATTTAAAAGGTTTGTTAGAAAAGCAAGAAGGCGATGTTGGTATACGCATGTTTGTGTCTTCCCCTGGGACGCCGCAGGCAGAAACGTGTATTGCTTATAATCGTCCCGGCGAAGAACAAGAAGATGATATAAAAGTCTCTTATACGGGATTTGACGCTTGGTTCGAAAATAAGAGTATTCCGTATCTAGAAGATGCAAAAGTCGATTATTCTCCGGATAAAATGGGTGGTCAGCTAACAATTCGGGCACCGAATTCAAAAATGCCAAAAATTAATGAGGATAGCCCAATAGAGGATAAAATTAATTATGTTCTCTATAACGAAATTAACCCCGGGCTGGCATCTCATGGTGGAAACGTGAGCTTAATGGAAGTCACAGATGACGCCTTTGCTGTGCTTAAGTTTGGTGGTGGATGTCAAGGGTGCAGTGCTGTTGATATCACGCTAAAAGATGGTGTTGAGAAAACACTAAAGGAAAAAATACCCGAATTGGCGGGCGTGCGAGATATCACCGACCACAGTGATACATCAAATGCGTTTTATCAAGATTAGTTGTGATTGAAATTTGTATGCCTTTCGTCACTACACATTATTTCTATTGGTAGCATATTTATAAACCGTTCGCGTAAAGTTGCGTCGTTAAATTAACAACCATGTGCATAAAAAATGCGGGCCAAAAGCTGTTCGCACGATAACAAATATAGCCCCAGGCCAGCCCTGAAAAAATGCAAGAAATTGTTTCTATATTGGGCTTACCAAGATGCATAAGTGTAAAAGGAATCATTTGAACAAGTATGGCACCTTCTTTAAGGCTTTTTTTCAGCCCTACTAACATATAGCCGCGAAATAAGTATTCCCAGCCGAGCATGTAAAGTGTTGTTTCAAATAAATAGCTCGGCCAATCAAAATTATTCGACACATAAAAATTATTCATTTCTGCCGATTGCGAACCGACAAGTACTAATGGAATGGCGATAACCAAATAGAGTAGGCTAGCAGGCAACCATTGTTTGATTTCTCCGAATCCCAACCCCAGTTTTAGTGGCGATTGACGGGTAATAATAATAAGCGAGAGTAAGCTCAACACGCCGTAATAAAAAAATGCGTTGTAGTGTTTTGCTCCGAAATCATGGATCAAGCTTGGTGTTACGACGACTATTAACGCCAAGGTTGATACGCATACAACGATTAAAGCTTGAAAGTGTTTTTTACACAGCTTACCAGCGTCGGCAAAATCGCGTTTGATTTGTTTTAGCATTGTGTAAATGCCCGTATGAGATTGCTTATCAAATTAAATAAATCTGCGGTCCAGGTTTCAATACTCTGTGCGGGCTACGACGATACAATAATCGTATAGGAGGAGAATCTAATTTGACAGTTTTGAGCGTAATTTATATTAGGTTTATTTAACTAAATATTCGCAATGCTTAAACATGGTTTTTGTAAATTCAAGCTGTGGTGACTCGGCATCAATACGCGAAGATTGCCAGTCAATAACCGATCCATCTTCAGTCCAATTTATATCGATTTGCTCAAATTCATACAGTTCATCGTTTGCGATTTCATAGCTGAAAATAATGATGCGCTGCGGTTTTGCTTGTAAGATTCGATAGGTATTTTCGATAAATTCATCGAGGGGATAGACTTTGTCAAACGACTCGCTGATATAACGGGGGACAAAAATGCAATCGCTGCCGGGCAATACTGCGATCTTTATGTCGTACCACATGGATGTGGGGTCATATAACTCTTCGAAAAAGTGATTTAGTTCGAAGTCTGTTGTTTCGAGCTCATTTGTGGTGGGGTGCTCAATTAACGCATTCATGTTTACTGCCTACATAGAGAAAGAATATGCGCTCCTTGCCCAATTTAACTTTGTTTCGCTTCGTGTGATGAGTATTCTTTCTCTTATTTATAAGTTTTTAGTTAACTTCAGCTTCTATTGTTTTATTTTGGCGCTTTAGTGTTTGTTATGGTGTTACTTAACTTATGTTTGTGCAAATGTATGCTTTTGCATATGAATTGTTTTGCATGCGGAGTTTTACCGCTGCCCAAACTCTTCTAACACCGAATCACCGCTAGACCAATTTTTCATGCAGCGAAATTACCATAAATTTCCTACATTAATGCAAATTAATTTAACAGTTCTGCCTTATTGCTGCCACACTTTTAATGATAAAAGGTGAGGAAGAGATAGCAGTACCGGATAAAAAGTGATCTAGTGCGTGCTACAACATTATTGCTAATGACTTGCCTTCTATTGGATTGAAAATTGCTAGGTTGAATTTTGATCAGATTTTTATAGCGTCGCGATATAAAAAACGGGTGCCTGTCACTCCAAATTTGTTAATTAGTCGCGACGAGGCAAGATTTTTTTTAGCATGTCATGACTTTGAAGGAGGCATTGCTCAGTCGTTTCCCAATCAATACACGCATCTGTTATAGATACTCCGTATTCCAAGTCATCTAAGTTCGCGGGGATCTTTTGGTTACCTTCACCTATGTTACTTTCGATCATGACGCCAATTATGGATTTATTGCCCTCAAGTATTTGGTTGACGACATTTTCAAGGACTAAAGGCTGCAAATCATGGTTTTTGTTTGAGTTGGCGTGGCTGCAATCGACCATAATATTGGTCGGAATCTCCGCTTTAGCGAGTGCTTTCTCGCACATCGCTACGCTGACAGAGTCGTAGTTTGGCTTTCCATTTCCCCCACGCAATACGACGTGACCATAAGCATTTCCTCTCGTTCGAATGACGGCAACTCTACCCTCCGGGTTTATGCCTAGAAAACGATGGGGGTTGCTGACCGACTGTAAAGCATTTATTGCTACGGTTAAGCTTCCGTCTGTGCCGTTTTTAAAACCAACGGCGCATGAAAGTCCGCTGGCAAGTTCGCGGTGGGTTTGGGATTCTGTCGTGCGAGCGCCAATGGCGGACCAAGTAATAAGGTCTTGCAGGTACTGTGGTGAAATCGGATCTAGTGCTTCGGTGGCTGTCGGCAATCCGATTTCAGCAATATCTAATAGCAACTTGCGGCCGATGTGCAGGCCTTCTTGAATTTTAAAGGTGTCGTTTATATCGGGGTCGTTAATCAAGCCCTTCCAGCCGACTGTGGTGCGCGGTTTTTCAAAATAAACACGCATAACAATAAGCATGGTGTCAGACACTTTGTCTGCAATAACTTTTAAGCGGTGCGCGTAATCGATCGCAGCTTTGGGGTCGTGAATAGAGCAGGGGCCAACTACAACAATCAGGCGGTCATCCTCTCGGTCGAGAATGTTTCGGACCGTATTCCTTCCTTGCGTTATAGTCTCTCGAGCTGCATCGGTCAGAGGCATCTCGGCTTTTAATTCCGCCGGTGTGATTAAAACCTCTTGTGAAACAACATTTAAATTTTCTATTTGGGTTTCGGTGCTCATGTTTTCCTGCCAGACCAAAGACATCAAAGCGATCTATTGTAAATGAACGCGGCAAATTTGTCCGTCGTTATTAAGTGCTATTTCCACGACTCTTAGTCATTGAGATGACAAGAATTGCAGAATAAAAATTTTTCTATTTTGTTGTTGGCTAGTGGAATTGATAAGCGTATACTGCGTCGCTCTCTTTGAAAGTGCCAATTTAACCGCTGATTGCCCGAAACGAGATTATTGAGCGAAAACCTTATTGTAAATGGGGCTTTTGTTCGTTAGCCAAAGCACTCCTACTCGTATCAATTGGCAGTCAACTAGTGGTTAACTGATTTGTGGTTCGTGAATTATAGGTAATAGTCACTACAAGGCAGGATAGTTTTACTATCGTGTCCTACATAGTACGTCTCATTCTAAGGTATGACCAAAAAAATTAAGTCGTATGCGTAAAAGTGTGCTGTTTAGATGCGCGTTATGCACACAATTGGTGAGCCCTGTTTTTTTCAATAGTTCTTTTCCTGCCCTTTTCTTTTTCCAGTGATTATTTTTGCAAGTTGCAAGTAAGTTTTTGATTTTAAAAGGAAAAATATTTGGGTTGAATTTTGACCGATTTGAGCGAAGTGCAGATATAACGGGGCATATGCTTCGATTAAGAGACAATATCCACCAAGTTATCCACAGGTTTTGTGGAAAAGTTATTGTATGCGAGTACTAACTTGTTGTTACAAGCGCGGCTTTTCTAATTTTGTTTTGCTACTAAGGCATTAAATACAAGTTTTTAGCTTAATTCTTTTGGCCAGACCATGACTCCCGAACGCTTCAACCGCTTAACCGAAGTGATAAATCGTCGCCAGCCAGACTTGGTTGTTATTGCGGACGAAGTCCATAAAGGGAGGAACTTGGCAGCTATTGTCCGGACCTGCGATGCTGTAGGTGTTGACAAGCTGCATAGCGTAGTGCCAAAAGATGGTTATCGGCCTTACCGCGGCACGGCGCAGGGATCCCAAAAATGGGTTGAAGTTTGTTTACACCCGAATATAGAACATCCTATTGCAAATTTAAAAGCGCAGAATTTTCAATTAGTCACGACAGGCTTATCCAAGAAAGCCGTAGACTTTCGAACACTTGACTACACCAAACCCACCGCCGTTATTTTGGGTTCGGAAAAAAGTGGGGTTGGGGATAAGGCGCTAACCCAGTGCGATCACCTTGTAACGATCCCTATGGTTGGAATGGTTGAGTCGTTAAATGTCTCGGTTGCTGCAGCGGTAATACTTTTTGAAGCACAAGCCCAGCGCACTAGAGCTAGCATGTACGATCACTGTAGGCTCGATTCCAAGCGTCGTAAGTTGCTTTTTTTTCGTTGGGCGCATCCGGTGGTTGCCAAGTATTGCGACGAACGCAATATCCCTTACCCTGATGTCCGAGCGGACGGAGAAATCATTGATCCGTCGATGTGGTATAAAAGTGTTCGCCGCCG
The DNA here is from genome assembly GCA_028281865.1 of Marinagarivorans sp. Lineage (GTDB taxonomy): Bacteria > Pseudomonadota > Gammaproteobacteria > Pseudomonadales > Cellvibrionaceae > JANQJB01. The sequence continues at coordinate 5,351 of JANQJB010000123.1, read as the reverse complement.
GAACGACTCCATTGACATCCTCGAATAAATTACTACCTTAACGATGAAGCGCATTGCGGTTATTGTTGTATTTTTTTCGCTTATAGTAGCGTTTCTTATTGTTCTCGCCCCACAAAAATATCTTTCAAAAAAAAGTGTGGAAGATAATCTTTCGGCTAATGTGGAAGTTCTACCTTCATATGCCGGCAATGCAAAAATCAACTCGCGATATTGCGAGTTTGATATGAGCACCGAATTTAAACAAAAATGTTTTTGGTTTTACCCCGACGGTGAAGTTTCCGTTTTTAAAATGCCAGTGGTTATGATTGTCCCGAATGATACTAGCGAGGAACAAATCGAGCGGCCCATTATTTATCTGGCAGGTGGGCCGGGAATTGGAAATAGAACCGGAGAAGCATCAGTGCTCTGGTGGCAAGATTGGTTGCGCCAGACTGAACTTAAACGACCACTGATATTATTGGATTTGCGCGGCAATTATCCGGGAACACCATCTTGGTCCTGCCCCGAATTTGATAAATTTAAATTCCACCTTTATGCGGCTAACTACTCACTCATTGAGGAGCAAAAACAGAGCCGGGCAATTATTTTGGAATGTTTGGACCAATACGCACGCTATCTCAAGCAAACTACGCCAAAGCATCCCCGGGGTTTAGAGACCTTCTCAACAGAGCAAAATGCTGTAGATATTATTGAGCTAATGAATGTTCTGGCAGTACAAGAATATTCTATTTTTGGCGTTTCTTATGGTGCGAGGCTGGCGACCTCTCTCGCGCTGCGAGATGGCCGTGTCGATAAGTTGATAATTGATTCGCCTGCCATCAATAGCGGAGTGGAGCAAGGGGAGGTGGCGAGAACTTCTTTCGCTGCCGCCGACGATAATATCGAAAACCTGAAAATAAAAAGTCACTACGTACGTGCGGTAAAAAAGTTACAAAAAACACCACAAAAACACACGGTTGCTTTTAATGGTGCAGCTTTCGATATTATGCTTGACGACAGTTTATTAAATTATGCTGTCAAAAAGGCTTTATACCGAAAACAAAATCACGCATTAATTTTGCAAAGCCTTATCGATGTAGAAAACGAACGAAGTGAATCACTGGAAAAACTTTTATTAATTATGCTTGAAAACGATCACAATAAACATAATCAAGATTTAATTTATTTTGCGACTCAGTGCAATGATGCATTGGCGTTAGCAGAAGTAGACGATAGTGTTCCGAATTTAAATGAAAGTGACTCGGTCTGCAATTACAATGGCTTCAAGGCGCAAACGGCTTCCGCGATGCGAAAAATAGATAAGCCTTCGTTAGTCTTTGCCGGTGGATTGGACCCTGTTGTACCTTTACAACAAGTAATTGAAAATATGCGTTGGTTTGTCCAGGCGACTTTATACGTGGAGCCGCGTGCCGGCCACGCCAGCGCTATGGAGGGAGCTTGTGGATATTCGATATTTAAAAGGTTTTTAGAGGGCGGCCAAGAATATGCGAATGAACACGAATATGAATATATAGGTGAACAAGAAAATTGTATCGCTTATAATGTTGACGAGTTGCAAAATCTGGATAAAACGAAAGGTGAAGTAATGGCTCCTATTTGGATTGACGTAAGAACGCAAGAAGAGTTTAATCAGGGCTATATTGCCGGTTCGCATTTAATTCCCTATGAAGTTATTGCTGAGAATATCGAGGCAATCACAACTGACCGCAATGCGGATATTCGCTTATATTGTCGTAGTGGACGACGCTCGGGAATTGCGGCAGAAGTGTTGCAGTCCATGGGCTATGTCAATGCGATTAATGAAGGTGGCTACGAGGATTTGTTGCAGCGTAAGGCGAATGGCGAAGACATTCCTTAATTTCTAGCGAGATAGTCTTACCACTTTAAACTTTTTGTTATTTGCAAGTGTTTCAATTTGGGTGAAATAGGGTTTAGCTAAAGTCTCGATAGCAATAAAACTATTTACGACAAAAAATGCGTCCCCTCCTTGTGCAAGTAGTTTATGGCTTTGCTCGATAAAACGTTTACCCAGCGTGTTATTTATATCAAAACCTTGATGAAAGGGCGGGTTGCAGAGTATCAAGTCGAACTGCCCGTTAATATTGCTGCCACAATCATCGGCTATCACATTGACATCCAACTGATAATTTTTGGCGTTTTCTTGCATACACAAAATTGCCGCGGCGTTGCTATCTGTTGCAGTGCGCGTGGATAGCGGAAGTTTGTGTGTTGCCAATGTCAAAAAACCATAGCCACAGCCTAAGTCTAGGCAGTTTTGATATGTTCTGTCTTTCTCATGGTAATAATAAATAAACTCCTCGACGAGTATTTGACTCCCCTGGTCAATTTTATTCCAGCCGAACACACCTGGCTTGCTTACAATGGGCTGATCATCAAGTCGGTCGATAACCCTGATTTCTTTGTAACTACTATCGTCTAAAAATTCGGATGATCTCGCATTTTTGAGCTGGATTTCCGCTACGTAGATTTCTCCGTTTTTTACCGCTTTTACTTTGTCGCCAAAAAGTTTTGCGCTTTTATCCACATAAGTTTTAATCCCTTCGCTCTTGGCGCCACTCAAGTAAAGCGTACCTTGCGGTTTAATTCTGCCAAATAATTGATTAATTGCATGGTGAACAATGGCTTTTTCCTTCGAGACCCTCAAGCAAGCCGTATCGAACTGCTCAGTCTCAAAAACATCGAAATCTAAATCGTTAAATTCACAATTAATATTGAGTTTTTTGGCCGCCTGCCAAACATTGTAGCGGTTGGTAAGTACGATTATTTGGCTTTTGAGCGGGGCTAGCAACGGTAGTGCAGATTCACCGCTTTCGTCAATAAACCACAAACAGCGGCCGGAATTGTTGCGTAGCTTTTCGGCGAGAAGGGTATAGCTCTTATCCATTTGCTTGACCGGGGAAATTAAAACTTAGTATTTCGGCTTCGGTAAGTGGCCGATAAGCGCTGGGCTCGAGTGCTGAATCTAGGGTAAGCTCGCCAATTTTAAAGCGATGAAGATTTAGAACTCGATTGTTCACGGCAGTGAACATACGTTTTACCTGATGAAATTTCCCTTCATAAATTGTTAAGTTCCATATATTGCTATGCAAGCTTTCCAATTCGGCAGGCTGAGTTACTTTTTTCTCGCCGGCGAGTTGAATACCGCTTTCAAGTATGTTCTTGTCGTGACTGTTCAACGGTTTTTCAAGTTCAACACGATAAGATTTAGGGCACTGATTATTGGGGGAGGTAACGCAGTGGTTCCATTGGCCATCACTGGTAATCAATACCAAGCCGGTAGTGTCGATGTCCAAGCGGCCAGCAATTTGTAGTGTTTTTTTCTGGTACTTGCCTTTGATATTTTTATCGAATAAATCAAAAACAGTGCGATGATGGGGGTCTGAATTTGCGCAAATAAATCCCGTCGGTTTATTCAGCATCCAATACCCGTGTTGCACAAGTGCGGCTTCTTGGTTCTCAACTTTTATATCATCATCCGCTGCAATTTGATAAGCAATTTGGTTAACGACTTTACCGGCAACGCTGACTAGCCCAAGTTTGATTTTCTTCTGCGCTTCCTTGCGCGTTAGTTGGCAGCTATGCGAGACAAATTTGTCTAAACGCATTGTTCTTTCTGCTTGTTTATTTAACGTTAATTTTCCTCTCTCCGGAGTCAACGGTTTGATAGATGAGCGTATTAATCGTCATCGGTCCAACTCCACCCGGCACCGGTGTGTAGGCCGTTACTCTGTCTACCAATGGAGCGAGCTCGATATCGCCAACACCACCTGGGTGGTAGCCTGCGTCGACAACGACAGCGCCCTCTTTAATCCAATCCGCTTTGATAAATTCGGGTTTCCCGACCGCTCCCACGATAATATCGGCCTGCTGAATATGCGCAGCGAGATTTTGCGTGCGCGAATGGCAAATTGTCACAGTCGCGTTGGCATTTAATAACATCATCGCCATGGGCTTACCAAGAATTGGGCTGCGGCCTACAACAACGGCATGTTTGCCCTCCAGTGGGATATCGTAGGCCTCAAGCAAACGCATAATCCCTTTGGGGGTCGCACATCCGTACGCATCTTCCTGCATCGACATGCGGCCGAACCCGAGACACGTTACACCATCGACGTCTTTTTCCAATGCTATTGCATCGAAACAGGCGCGTTCATCAATCTGCTCGGGCACTGGGTGTTGCAATAAAATTCCGTGAACATTGGTATTGTTATTAAGCTCGTCAATTTTTGCGAGTAGTTGTTCGGTGGTCGTTTCCTCGGGCAACTCGATTCGTAAGGATTCCATACCAATACGCTCGCAGGCATTGCCCTTCATTTTTACATAGGTGGCAGAAGCTGGGTCGTTACCCACTAAAATAGTAGCTAATATCGGAGTAGCACCTGTACTTTCAAGTAGGTTTTTTACGCGTTTTGCCAGCGCTTCTTCAGTTTTCTTTGCCAGGGCTTTTCCGTCGAGAATCAGTGCAGTCATAGGGGGAGGGCCTTTGTCGAATTTTGCGCGCATTTTCCCATATGCGAGGCGTTTCAGCCAAGCATCTAGGCGAAAACCCGTCTAGAATGTTCGTCGTTGACTGAGCTATTTGACACGGGTATTATGCGCCCCTCTCTTTTTGGGAGTATTTGGCGAGAGTCATGTCGGAGTGTAGCGCAGCCTGGTAGCGCGCCAGCTTTGGGTGCTGGATGTCGGGGGTTCAAATCCCTCCACTCCGACCAAATTCCAGGGTTGTTAGACTGAGTTTTAAACCCAGTATTGAAATAGATCATGCGCCCGTAGCTCCGTGGGGTAATTCGGGTGCATTATGTCGAGCAAGCTCGACACCCGAATTGCGACCGGCCAAGGAAGGGCAAAAAGGCGCGTTTATGAAGCACCGCTTCATGCGAATTTTTGCGCTTTGCCACGGAAGGCAAAGCAGGAACCAAGCTTCAGGACGAATGTTGGCTCGGTAACGAAAAAATAGATCATGCGCCCGTAGCTCAGTTGGGCAAAAAGGCGCGCTTTTGAAGCACTGCTTCATGCGAATTTTTGCGCTTTGCCACGGAAGGCAAAGCAGGAACCAAGCTTCAGGATGAATGTTGGCTCGGTAACGAAAAAATAGATCATGCGCCCGTAGCTCAGTTGGGCAAAAAGGCGCGCTTTTGAAGCATTGCTTCAAGCGAATTTTTGCGCTTTGCCAAGGAAGGCAAAGCAGGAACCAAGCTTCATGGACGAATTGTAGCTCGGTAATTAAAAAATAGATCATGCGCCCGTAGCTCAGTTGGGCAAAAAGGCGCGCTTTTGAAGCACTGCTTCATGCGAATTTTTGCGCTTTGCCAAGGAAGGCAAAGCAGGAA
>JANQJB010000081.1 GCA_028281865.1 Marinagarivorans sp. | reverse complement strand
TCACTCTCTTCAAAGAAATGCAATAAGAGATCTCTTGTTTCTTGATCATTTGACTTTAAAGATTCAATTATTTCATCGACATCCATAGTTTATGCTCCTGGATTCGGTTGCTCGCAAGTTGATTTCGTCTTTATACTGAAATACTTTTACATCAAATCAGTATTTGGGCAAATTTAACTAAACTCCTCAAGGCTTATTTGATTATAAATCCCATAGCCGTAGTAAAGCTCGGGTGGTTCATTATCTGTTGGATGGCCAAATAACGTGGGTTCGCGGAATACGTAACGTATTTGGTTCTGGTCAATTGAGAGCGCTCTACCTCAAAAAGAGAGTGTGCGTCGAAGGGAGGTCGGTTTAGTGCTCTGACAACTTGATTATCTACTAGTTTACCCGTTTATTTTTTTTGGTCGACTGGCAGGCATTATAGTCGCTATGCAGGGAACACAGCCTATCGAGCGATATTTTAAGCTCATGATTCTCTGGAAAATTGTTCATCAACCAAGTGTAAAGGTCTATAGCTTTCAGTCGCTTACCTGACCATCCTAATTGTTGAGCAAGGTCAATGAGCAAAACTTTCGTATGAGGGTCTTCAATAGCTTGAGATTTTATCTTATTCAATGCGCTTGCCCACTGGTTATCCAGCAAACCCCTATTGAGCTTCAGCGACGGCGCATCTTTGCGATCGGGGTACGGTAAGCTATAAAAAGCGCGAAGAATATCGTCGGCAAGAGTTTCTTTATGTACAGGCCCGATGCCAGTATTGGAAAGTACTATCAAGCTCACGTTATCTTCCAGCACTTGGTACGCAAGGCTGCTGTGTCCTTGCAGCTTACCGTCGTAACTGTGCACCTGCTTCTCTACTTTGTTTGCCAGTGCCAGGGTGTCAATTCGCCAGCCATAAGGTGAATCAGCTGAGAACATTAGCCTTTTGCTTTGTGGAGTTAGCATGTCCTCTTGGTGCAGGGCACTTAAATACCGTAAAAGATCCTCGGCTGTTGAATATATGCCACCGGCAGCATTAAACACTTGCATGTGCAGATCATTCTGCGGCTGCCAACCGCCTTTTTTCCCCCAGCGAAGCCCGGTTACCAGACGCGTTTGTGTTTGATACACCAAACCTGTGTGCTGCATAGATAGAGGAGCAAAAATATGCTCTTGCAGATTTTCTTCGAGCCCCTTGCCTGTAGCACTTTCCACTACTTCACCCAGTAACAACCAGCCTAAGTTTGAATACAGATATTGTGTGCCGGGCGTAAAAGCCAATTCCATTCGCGCAACCTCATTGAGTAGTTCGCTTTTTGGCAGCGTTTGTTGATATCGGCCTGTTCCCCAACCCGGTAATAGAAAGTGATTAGGTACGCCGGAACGATTGGTCAGTAGGTGATGCAGCGTGACTTGATTTGCCCAGGGCGCCTTGAATTCAGGCAGATATTTATCAAGCGTTGTTTGTAAATCTAGCGTGCCATTTTCCTGCAATTTAAGTAGTAAGGTGGCCACTATAGGTTTGCTTAATGACGCGATGGGGAAACGAGAGGTGTTCGATATGGGCGTCTTATTGCTTTCATCGGCAAAGCCAACACTGCGCAGGCACAGCACTTTGCCATCTTTTGCTAGTAGCAGGTTGCCTTGGAATATGCCTTGTTCAATATAGGGTTGCAAAGCAGGCTCTAATTTGTCGCATGTTTGTGTGTCTCGTTTAGGAAATTGAGCGCAAGCACTGATACACAAGCCTGTGGCTAAAAGAAGAATAGACCTCCAAAACATATCCATAAGATAACCTTTGCTCATATTGTGTTAGGTGAATACCCTTGGTTAGATATCGCGAATGCTAGTGCCAATATCGTCTAAAGCTAGGCGCAACGCGACCTCAAACGCGATTTAGGACTTTAAATCTGGATTCTGGTCTGGATTTTTGGGCTATTAGGTATTTGGTAGCTTGGTGATAGGGTGGATAGGTTAAGCTGTCTGACGTTCTGATTCTTTGAAGCCGATTTCTAAGAGCATACCATTACCTCCGATTGTTTAAATGAGAATGAACCGTTTTCTTCATTTTCGATCGCGTGAAATGTTGGCGAACAGGCACCGCCAGACGCACCAATAAAAATTTTTCCATCCTGCATAGAAATTGTAGATATGAATATATTTCCCCCATAAATTTTGTACCACTCCTGGACGACTTTATTGAATTCATATTTATCACTCTCTTCACTGACCTTAAAAATGTATTCTGGTTTGCCAGCATAAGACATAGTTTCAGCGAAATACCTACACTTCATCTGATTTCTAATTTCTTCATCATCCGTCGGCTCAGGTAAATCGAGGTCTGCATCGTAACAGTAAACACGAGGCACCTTTACCTCTTCTTCATTTATGATTTCTGGAGTGTAGAGCAATGAGAAGTTCCCGATGTAAGATTCCTTGTAAACAATTTTCTTGCCAGATAAGTCAGGATAAAACTTTTTCAAATTCTTAAGCTTTGGGTCATAAGAACCTGAAATCTTCCAGATGGTGTGCTCCCCATCGTATCTTCCAGTATTAGATGTGCAGCCTATAAAAGTGATAGTGAAAAATAATGTTAGTATAAAATACTTCATCTGATTGCCTCTTATTGGTGTTTTGAGTACAGCTCAAACTTTCTCAGAGACAAGTTCTCTGACCTATTGATTTATTGGTTTGTTAGGCGTGTATTGGAGAAAATATATATAATGCAGCCCCTGTAGAAATAATACTAATTGGGAAAAGCAAATTACATATTTTTGCCGTCGACTTGGTTGGCTTTATTATAATTGGTATAGATAATACTAACCACAGAACTAAAAAGATAACTGTAGCGAAAAAGGCATAGTATAAATTAAAGGTCATTGACATAAAATTTAACAGGCCTATGTCGCCAATTGTGGCCCCAATATTAGTCATGCTAATCCAAGTTGCAATTATTCCCAATACCCAATACATCACCAGAGTCATTATCCAATAATATATTTTATCTTTGGTAAAAATTAATTCGAACCTAGGTTCGCGCGACTGAATCGTTTTTTTAATTCCGATAAGCTCAGATTCTGGACTGCTATATGGATTATGTTTCACAGCATATACTTTGCCTAACATCCACATAAAAGGCGAACAATAGCGAGCCCTGCGTTGAAAGTTTGATTTTGGGTAGCCTTGTTATGAGTTGAATTTTAGTTATAGGGAAATACATTGATATCTTCCAGAGGCGCCAGATGCATAGACTTTATAGCTGCCAATTTTAGTAAACGAATATTTGCTGATCTTAGTTCTTCCTGTATATGTACTTTTAACGGACAACGCAAGCTCAAGAGATTCTTCTTGTTGAACTATTATAAGAGCCATAACTGAAGTAGTGTCTTTTGAAGTAAAGTAAAGTTCTTCTTCAACTTCTCCAGGTTTAGCTTTGTTACGAGAAGTTGCCATTAATAATGAATTAGGTTCTCCGGTACTTGAAATTGCATTTTCAACATAAGTCTCTCCGTCTTCTGAGTATAATCTTATGCTAAATTTTGGAGACCATTTTTTGTGTTTTTTCAGTTGTAGAGAATCTAAACCACAAGCGACTTGTAGATTAAAATTGTTACCCTCAAAAAGCGTATCAACATAGCCAGCAGGAGTGTCAAACTCTTGCCATTCAGTCGAAGCTGCCCCTAAAGGTAACAACGAAAATAGTATAAATAGTATAGCTTTCATGGTCTTCTCATAACGTCGTGTTGACTGGCTCGTCTGGTGGAAGGCCTTGCTAGCCCCTAGTCGCTGTTCGGCCATGTTAAAATTGCCTCATTTACAGTTTTACTTTCAATTGTACCCTCAAGGGTGCTTTTTATATTGACATGCAACCAAGCTTCTTTGGATGCACCTAGTTCATATTATGGGGACGGAGGGATTTTTTATTGACCAATCTCATAATTGATCAATAAAAAATCCCTCCGTCCCCTTTTCCGTCATCACATTCAGTTCCGCCAACCTGATTAGTATAAACCACACCGGTATTACCTGGAATTATCAGAACGGCTTGTGTGAGGCTAAGTAATTCGATTTTCATTTTGTGTGCGCTAGGCCCAAAGCAACGGTGCGTTTACGCGTCCGACGAAAAATGAAAAAGGTGACAGAAAAAGGGGTCGTTGACAATTTTTAATCCAAATAATTATTATTTGTCACCGACCCGTTTTTGGTTTTTGAAGCGGAGTTATGGAGCTTCACAATTGAGATCCTTGTTATAACTCCTTTTATCTCTAACGAGTCTTTTAATTTTTCTTACATTATAGGTTCATTTAGCCAATCATAGATAGCGCCAAAAAAACGCGTTATTAGGCCCATTGACGATCTGCGCCCGCTACCGGAATCAGTAAGAACATCCAGTGTTTTTGCGGCTTTACCAAATAGGGATTCATCGGAGATATTAAGCTGAGACAAGGCATCCTCGATAGGTATCAGGAAATTCACATTTAAACTAGCGCCTTCATTAGTGATCAAACCGGATACCGCTAGGGCGACAAGCTCTCCGCTGTCATTAAATACCGGCCCACCTGAATTGCCAACATTAATAGCTGCATCGGTTTGTAGGAACCACTGCCCGCTTTTTTGGCGTTTAGCTGAAATTATACCTTTGGTAATGGTATCGCTTAATCCCGGGTCGAGTGGCGCACCGATCACAAATATAGATTCTCCAATTCTGGGTTCCTTCCGTGAGACTTTTACTCCTTTACTTAGCAAGCCATTAGAAGCCTTTACCTTGAGTAAGGCAACATCACGAATAAAGTTAATGCGTAACATTTCAGCTTTGAATAAACCAGCATCGCTACGTATTGATATCGTGTCGGCTCCTTGAACCACATGAGCATTGGTTAATACATAACCTTTGCTGCCAACTAACACACCACTTCCATGGCCTAAATTGGTTTGTACAAGAACAGAATTTTGACGTAAGTATTCAGCAGTTTGTTCAAAATCTCCTATTCCATTGCCGTACTCAATTTTCACGTTGAAGAGTTCTTCAGCTTCTGCGATCAATGCCTCATTGACGGGTTTAATTTTCACTAAAAAATTGCTTTCAGCAAATAAATTTCTGCCTGCTGAGGCAAATGCTTCAGAGAAGGCGACTCGAAAACCATTTAAAACATTTTGTTGGCCAAGAGAGGAATATGATCCTTCTGTCGTTATGATCTCGGGTTCAATCGTCCCAGTTGGAGGCCAAAACAACCAATCTACCCGCATATAAATCGCGTTTTCTGATATAACATTATCAAGCGGCCCCATTTTACTACAACGCAAAATCGCCATGTCGCGTATTCGAGCCTCCAAAGAAAAGCTTCCGGGTTTAGAGAAAGAGCCCAAAGCATTTTCTATATCATAATTAGCGGCCTTAAGTGCTTTAATTAAAGGTTCGCCGACCTTTGGCTCATTAAAATCGATCTCCACCCTATCGCCGGGGAAAAGGCAGTCAGGCCTAGCTTCCCGGTAATACATTTCACCTCGACCAGGCAAGATTAATGATATTTGCTTTAAAGCAAAGGGGTGATGACGTCCTCCGCCAGAATAGGCTGCAGGAGAAGCAGTTTCGACCTCACGATAATCGCTTATATCGACTTCTTTGGATTTTTTTGTCTTGGTTTCTATACGTTTGCTGTTGGCGCCTTTGTCCTTTTTATCTCCATAATGAACCTTACCGTCTTCATCAGTCCACTGATAAATTTCGGCATAGAGGTTCGAGTGAAGTAAGCATGCAATGATATAGATTGAAAATTTTAGGGTTCTCACTGCGCACCTCCTCAAGAAAATAGTCTACGAGTTCGCCAAAAACCGAGAAACGCGATGATGACTCCCAGACAAAAGCCATTTTTTACAACGCCATGAGGTACAGGTGAAAATAGTAAGATTAAAATCAAACCGAAGATAAAAAGTTTTGAATGCCAAAGCAGTTCCAGTGTAAATGCAAAGATTCTGATTACTCTTCGATCGTCGGCTTCATCAGGCTCATCGGGTGCAGGAGAGTCGGCTGCCATCTCCGGCTCAGGAGCTTGCGTCGGCTTGTCAGGAGTCTGTGGCATTAATTCAAGCTTCGGCTCGAGTGCCAAACTTGTCGTTTGTTCGCTTGGTAGATTGTTGGTTGTACTTTCCTTCACAACGGAAAATACGGCACCACTCGCGTTAAGTTTACCCGCTAGCTCTTTGGCTTTTGGCAATGGTAGATTTTTTTTGATAGTGAAGTTGCGACTATCTAAGAGAGCTTCCGCCTTGCTGTCCGATAGAGACAACATACGCATTAGTCTGCTTTTGACATCATCCCGGCTCTTGCCTTCGGCAAAATTGCCAGTAAAAACGATTTTATAGGTTTCCAAACTCATTCCTTAACGTCCAAATAACTTCGCTTGGTCGTCACCTTTTACGCCACAAATTGTGTTACTTTAAGTCCCGATTTATCTAAATCAAGGGGTTAAAACAAGGGGGTCAAAAAGCTTGACTGGAGCCCTTGATTCGAGAGTATAGTATATATTTTTTCGTGGCAGCATAACGATTACTGCAAAAATAGCGATGGAGAAGCTATTCTTTTGAGCAATTTGTTATATTTACTTCTTTTTAGGGGTTCTGCTTTTCTTAGCGGCGGCCTTTTTGGCGGTAAGTCTATCACCGGAAGATCTAACGACCTTCGTACTTTTAGCCGTCGGTTTGGACCTACTTTTAGTTACTGTTTTGGCTTTTGCTGTCGGCTTTTTGATAGTATTAGGGGCAGCTTTAGTTTTGTTTGTGGTTTTCCGTTCGCCATTATCTATTACAAAGGGTGTAAGATTAATTTTGACTTTGTGTGTTTGTTGAGCTTTAGCTTTTGAGCTTAAATCAAAGACGACAAATTTCGCTCCAGCCTTTGCTTCTATGTCTAGACCAAAACTAACTTCTAACTCTACAGCGTCCATTATAAAAAAAGGATCGTTTTCATCCACTGCAGATCGTAAATCATCTTTAACTTCTTTAATGAATTCTGTAAGACTGATATTGCCTTTCATGTTATGGATTCCTTACTTAAGTATAACGTTACAATTAGGAGCGCGATCAAATGGGTCAAAGCCCTTTTTATCCGTGCTGTTAATTCTCAAAGGGCTTTGAGTCTTTTAATTTAAAGTCTACTTTATGTAGGAACTGTTGAAGCCAATAAATAATATACTTGACCATTTATATTAACAGCTATAGTTCGATTTGCTGCGGGTGTACCAGTTCCAACAATTCCTGTTCCTTCGGTGTAAATAGAGGGAATCGTATTTCCTGGAGTAAGGTCACTTGAATAAAAAATTGTATGGTCAGTTAAACCTGCATTGGGAGGTGTGCCGTTAAACATTGCCAATGTATTTGTTGCGCCGTTAGGGAAACTTGTTGTACCAATGTTAGCGTTAAAGCTTTGGTTCCATGTGGGAGCGCCCTCTGATAACTGTTGGTAAGCAATTTGACTTGCGCGTCCTGATTGCTGGCCAGCATCCACAAATAAAAATCGCATTTCTGGATTAGAAATCCACATAACTCTGTTGCTTACGCTGTGATCTTCTGTTGCTGCCCCCAGTTCAATTCTAATCTGCATGCTGCTAAGTGTTGTGCCCGTTGAAAACGTATTGCGCGCCGGAGTCATAAAGCCGAGATATTGCCATCTATTGACAGCAGTCGGGTCGAAATTAATTGGGTTTGTTCGCTCAACATTTTCAAATACAAATGTTGTACCTCCAACGTCTTTCGCCTCGACAAGAAACTGCGGATATTTATCATTAGATAAATTGGTGAAATTGGCTGATCGAATTTGAATCCAACAGCCAAAGTAAATATGGAAATCATCTCCCACTGTTGTTGGAATCAGCAAACCATGAGCCGCTGTCATTGGCAGCGTATATGATCGTTTAGTTGTACCTGACTGAGTGTTTGAAACTATTTCAGAATAACGAAAGCCAAAATTCGTGTTACTCGAAGAGTTGTTGATTACGTTATCTCCTGCAACCCAGTTTCCATAATAAGGTGGCTGCAGAATATTATCGGTGGTTTCACGGAAGCAATCACTTATATCGACTGGTGCACTGGCGTTAAACCGTGTGTTGGCGCCGCCAGTCATCCGAGAGACTTGCGCTCTTTCATGAAAAAACCAATTGCAATCCTCACTATAGCAATCCACGAAAGTGGCTACCGGTTTACCAATAATATTCGAAATGTAAGGAGCAGGTGTTGGCTCCGCTGTAGACATAACTGCCAAACCAACAAGAACACCTCCATTAGGATGATTAGCTTGCTTGTTACTGTAATCGGAACACCCTTCAATTGAGCAAGTATTAAACTGGTGGCTACCCGTTTCAACCCAAATATTTTTCTCATAGTTAAGCGAATATTTGCAGCCGATTGAGTGATTAAAGTTGCCATTATCAGTGTTATATAGCCCAGTTAAATTGAACTGCAAATCACATGCGATAAAATTATTGTAGAATTTTGTTTCTACCTGAATTCCTTTGTCAAAACCGTAGACTCGAACGTTTTCAACAAGACAGCTATTACCATTGATTTTTAGACCAATAATGCCAGAAGAGATATTCGCACGTTGAGTCTGAAACCCACTGGTACCGCCCGTATTGATTATTCCAAAATCTCTGAGCGCTGACCCTGATGGGCGACATGCAATAGCATTGATATTGTTAAACCATAGAACGCTATTTTCAATATCAACCCCGGTAATTTTTTTTGCGCCTCCTAGATTCTGTAGATCAAGTGTTTGAGTGAGTAAATAGTTGCCTTCCGGAATGTAAATATTGCTACCGGCGGATATTGCATCCACTATCGCGGTAGAGTCGTCTGTGCCAGTGTTATTTACAAAGTTATAATCACCTTTCGCACCAAACCACTTAACATTTATCGCGCCTGAATATATGCGACGTGCATATCGATTAGCGTCAATATTTGAGACTAAAATTGTTCCCCGGTTATCAGTTTCCGCCCCAGTACCAACAACAAAACTGCCCCAAATACCCTCTGACGTAAAGTTGATAACAGTTCCATCTGCAACATATTGTATATTAAAGCAATTCCCGTTATTTCTAAAATCATCATAATTTGCAAGTTCAATTGACATAAGTTTTTCCTTTTGATTTGTGTGTTGTTTTCTTTGGTTTTTTGTAGCCTTTTAGGTTGGTTTACAAAAAGCCTCAGATTTCTTATCTAATACAGCTAGATTGTATTTAACAAATGTGTTAATGGTATTACATTAACATCCTTCGGGAGGTTCGAGTTGATAAATTAAGTTCTCTGACCCTTTGATAAAAAGCTATCTAAAGCTTTGAGCATATCTCAGGCGGTTCGTTGGCGATAACTTCGAATCGCTTACCACCAGGATTTATGTCGAATAAATTTGGGTTGAATCTATAAAGCTTGCCACGAAGACATAAAGGCTCCCTCGTTAGAACGATACCATCGATTAATTGTTCGATGTCTACGGTGTTTGATACGGGAATGATCGTTTCCCCATTAAGACCACCGCCTTTGCTCCTTTCGACAGTCATGTGATTACAGCCTTCACAAGCAAGCATCTCGTATCGTGCACTGATAATTGTTTCTTCAAGTTGAAGTTTAGACGTTACAATCAGTCCACCTATGACTACTGCAACCAATATCAACACGATGAATTTGATCTTCATTATTTGATAAGCTCTTGAATTTCGGTGTGAGTAATAATGCCTTTTTTCTTTGTTTTCTTAATTAGTTTTCCATTGTGGTAGATTGAGCGCTCACCGTGACGATAATCTTGCTGTTTAATTGTCGTTTTCGAACCATTGATATTGGGGTTGGATTTATCCGTATGGCCAATCACATAGGCTTTTTTTCTACCGGCCTTGTAGATTTGTTCAGAAAACTCTTCAACTAAAGTATTCCCAGGCATTGAACCGCGAGCCGTATTGCAGCCATGTATTTGAATACGTGCGTCATTGACAAAAACTTTAAAATCGATGTTGGAGACATAACGTGAATCGGATGAGAAGTTATAGATACCGTCGTCCCATGACGAGTAATAGGCGCGTAAACCCTGCTTTGCCATCCAGCCGGTAACTAAACCACAGTTTTCATTTTCTTTGATGGAGAAATTAAGCGAATAAGGCGTGCCATGGCAAAATACGTCGAGAGATGCAACTGACTTCGTAGCACATACATTAATCTTCTTCACCATATCGGCAGCAGTAGTAATCTTGATAGAACGCTTCTCGCCATTAGTGTAATCCTTGGCTACATTCCGAGCGGCAAAGTAAAAAGCGCTATTGTGAGCAATACCGACATTTCGCACCGAACCATCAGCGTTCTTTTCTCTAGTTCCACTATGAAAAAGAAATCTAATCATTTTCATCCCCTTGATACAATGATCAATTCAGTAGCAAGCGAAGCATTATAACCAGTGCCATTAAGCACGTATATTGTGTATCATGGGGACGGAGGGAATAAATTTTGATCAATTCCAAGGCTGGTTAATAAAAAAACCTCCGTTCCCTTCATTCTGGTTAAAGCCCCTATCTATAGGCTGGTGCGATCCACTCGCATAGCCACCACTTATTCGGAGCGTTTCTAGGGCGCTCAATGCAGCCAATAGTGCTCAAGTTTTTTATTGCAAACTTGATGTCTGCTTCAGAAAGGGTGGGGCGCTGATATTTTTGCGCATGGCTATCTACAGCACCCTTAATGTCTTCTTCAGATACAAGCTTATTTTCATCTTTTACTTTCCACATGGCCCAAAGTGTTACGGCATCATTTTCCGAAAGATCTACTTTTACGCACTGCCAAATGCTGTTCCATAGTAATATGCCCGCAAAAGGAATTGCCCATGGTGCCTGAGCAGCAGAAATAACGGTAAAGACACCACTGGCGACAGCGTTGAAAAGAGAATCTATATTCAGCCGAATGTTTCCTGCTTTGGTACTTTTTCCACCACCTCGACCAGAGGGGTGCATTGTTATCAGTTCCATGACCATCGCTTTTTTCTCAGGCGGGGTGATTCTCACACTTTGCTCAAAAAACTCTCTTGCAGTGGTTTTGATCTGCTTTTCCGGGACTTCGGCTAATCGAAGCTGAGTTTCTATCTCTCTAAGTAATTCGGCTTCTTTTTCTTCTTTTCTATCGTAATCCCATTCCATACTTAGTTCTCTTTGTTCTTTTAATAATATTATTAAATGGAAAGTTTCCGTGTTTTAATACAGATTTTTCTGCCTAACAAAATTCAATATTAAGGGGTTAAACCCATAAAGGGATCAGACTCCTTCAGTTTTATTGAGATCAGCTGGCTTACCGAGAAGAGCAGCATCAAATGCTTGGCAAAGGTCTGTAAAAGCATATTCGTTAGAATTTGGTTCATCTTCTTTATTGAACTTCGATATCTTGGTAGCCGAGTGTGCCATTAGCAAATTTCTGATTTCTCTTTCTGTAATTAATCCATCTTGAAAACATGCCCATCCCTCTTTACCCTTGACATCATCATATTGCTCATCATAGAGAACATGGTTTATTAGCGCTTTACACCGATCAAGTGGCAACGTTTTCATATTCATTGCTTCTGCCATTTTATCGATACAATTTACTATTTTTTCAATATCAGGTTTCATTTTCTATATTGTATAGAGTTTTCGAAAAAGGGGTCGTTGACACTTCTTAATCTAAATAATTATCGTTTGTTACCGACCCCGTTTCTCATTTCGTTTCTCCGAATCAATACTCGCGGCAGTGCTATTCAGGTCTAAAGTTTGAAATGCTTGTGCCCATTTACCATCAGATAGTGCATATTTGGTGGTATAACTATATTCAAATAAAGCTGGCTCCTCGATATCAACACCGGCCAGTAAAATCAACTCATATTCTGATCTAAGACTTTCTAGCATGTCATGAAGAACTACAAGCTTATGAACTAGACTATTCACTGAATTGGCATCACAAATATCTAATGTGCTTGTAATATACTCAATCACCTCAACACTTGCTCTGCGTAATGCAAACAATCTACTTTCTACGGATATAGTCTCTGGAATAATATCAATAATAGTCTTTAAGTCTTGCTCTAAACCTTGTTCCCTTACTGCATACTTGGCAGTTAGATAATGAGCACCTTTATGCATATAATCTGCATACACTCCACCACGTAATTCGTAGGTATTAATAGTAATCCAATATATACACTTTCTTAATGTTGAAGAGTTTCTGGCAAACCATTTCAGGTCGCTATCTTTAATCAATATCGGTTCAATATCTAGAGCCCGTAAAACTTGCAGAAAACTCCTCCGATAAAGATTTGGATCTCTCCACATCGTAAAGTCTGCATACTTTACATGAGCTATGTTCGTGGGCAAGTCTACCTTTTCAATGAGAAGAGGTAATATTTTGAAGCCTTTGCTAGATTTATCTTTCATTTTAGCAGCGCTTAGCTCTTCTTTAACCCACTTAGAGCTAATTGACGCTCTAGATATTATGTAAATTAAATGAGTTGAATCATCTAAGGCCTCATATATCTTTTCTGGTATAGAATCTCCAACTTTAATATGTACTTCATCAAGGAATGAATCAATATTCATGCCCTTAAAAGATGAAAAAAGCATTCTTGCAAATTCTTTGTCTACACTAGAATGACTCAAAAATATTTTAGTCATTTGTTACCGCCATTAGATTATATGGAATATGGACGGAGGGAATCCATTTTGATCAACTCCGAGACTGGCTAATAAAAAATCCCTCCGTCCCCTTTTCTTTTGTATGACACTTGGGGCATCGAGTAATTTGCTGCGTTTTATTCAATTTTTTCATCAATTTTAACCAGGCTATGTAACACGCATTCAACTAGCTGCATAGCGCCTCTGACCCTTTTAATTACGTGGTAACTTGAGCAAAGCGAACCAAGCAATGCGGAGTCCGGTTGATTGTATTGTCAGTGCATTTGATCATGTGTTTTTAATAGCTTTTAATGCTTTTTTCCACAAACTTAAATCAAAATCTCTTGACATCATTAACGAAGCTGCAGATGGATCGATATTTACTATCTCTTTATATGTTTTTTGTATTTCAAATCCTTCACTTCTATATTTTTCAAGTGATTTATTTAACGAACTAATCTTGTTTGTTTGAATTCTTAATCTAACAGCTGTACCAGAAAACTCACAATCAAAATATCTTTTTCCTCCAGCTGAAGTCAGTAACATGCCGTGCTTCCTGCTGGCAATGAAAAACATACCTCCATTACGACAAATTCGACTGGTCATATATAGTCCAAAACCTGAATTTGCCCATGGCCCTTTTTGTTTGTTTTTTGCTCCCTTAAAAGCTTTGCCCGATACAGCGGGCATCAATGAATAATTCAACGCTGCTTTGTCATTCGTAACATCCAGATGAGGGTTTCTACTTAGCGTCGCTCTTAGTCCAACGCCTCTATCAAGAATCGCGACCTCGACCAGATTTTTTGAAGGCCATAATTGAGCACAAATACCGATCTGGCTGGCCTCGCTATGCTCAACAACATTTCGCATAATTTCTCGAAGAGAATAAGTTAGTGTCTCATGAATAGGACCTTTATCCTGACAACACAATACCTCAGCAAGTTGTTCACTCTCACGCTCTACTATATCACCTACTGCTGCTCCCTCATCATATGCGCTATCCGTTAGCTCACTACAATCAATTAATCTCATCGGGATATAATTATTTGATCCTCTAGCCTGCCCTGGGAATTTTCCATGGTCTAAACCAAATGACTTAAAGAATCCCATATGACCTGCATAGTTCATTTTACTATAATTTTGACAACCGACCTCTGAATCAGGATGTCTGGATCGTAACCTTTGTATTTCGCTCGATACAAAAAGTAAACCGAAAGGCTCTACTCTCTTAACATGCTGAAAATCAAATACGTATTTGTCAGCATTTTCTATTTTTGATAACAGTATCGATATCTTTAATGATTCGCCCAAATCTAGCGAAGAAGGGAGAATTATTCTTTTCATTTTTCTTCTCATGTAATATAGGTACTAACGCCCTCGTAATAGACGCGAGCTAACGCGTATCAATTTTAAGGGGTCAAATTTTAGGGGTCAAAGCTCTTGTTGTCTCAATACACGGAGCGTTTTAAGTAGTGCTACAAAATACACACATGTAATTAAGAGATTTACAATCAAGTTAAGATACTGTTCCTGCGAATGCGTAAGCGTTTCGGTGATATAATTTACGGACAGCGATAACCCATACAAAGCAGATATAACTGTTGCTAGAAGATACCATTTTATAATTTTAAATAGATCATCCATTTTTCGTCCTCAAAGATACAATAACCCCAAGAGCAAATAGACCGATACCCAAAACAAAAAATAGGCAAAACACACCGAATAGCGGGCCGGGAAAAGGTACGCAGGTTCTGCCACCCAGGCCAGTTAGCTCTTTTCCAATTAAGCAGGTATTGGCTGCTCGGTAGTACACGCCTGTACCGATAGTTAGAAATAGAAAAAACCACGAGGAATATAACCATTTATTTAAGTACAGAGATAAGCTTTCAGTTTCAGGAACGGCCAGTACTTTTCGAAGAAACAAAATTGGCAAAACAAGCGCTGCTGTTGCCAATTGAATTATATCAGCGGCCATTCCCGACCATATTTGCATTAAAAATGTATAGGGAGTTTCAAATTCCACATTATTTCCTCTTTCAATTTTAAGGGGTCAAGGTCCTTTTTGTCTCAACTATTAATTATTAAGGGGCTTTGACCCCTTTTATTTTTTGACAATTCTTAATCTAAATAACTATCATTTGTCACCGATTCGTTTTTCCTTAATTTCCTTTAGTTCTTATAATGCTTCAAACACCTGCTTGGTGAAGTCGGCGGCTTTTTTGGAAAGTAAAGTTGACAGCTTTACCAAGTCAGCTTGCTTTAATTTGTTAGATTTATTTCTACGATGAAATTGGTGCGGAAATGATTTTCAATACTAAGATAGTATTGCTACCATTTTGTCGTTTTTCAACTAACTGAAACAAAGGGTTACTATGTACTCCACTAATAGTCTCGGTAAAATCTTGACCAGTTATAGCTTTACCCTTGATTGTTCCTCCCGCTAGCTTAAGAGGAACTTTGACTTCAATAATGTCACCATACTGTACAGTTAATTTTTGTGGAGAGTAAGGTTTCTCACCAGTTTTTTTATATTCTTCAATATCGAAACTAACACTATAAGTACTTGGGTGGCTCCGCCCTCTCCAGTGCATGCATACTTTCGAGCTATTACCAACCAATCTTTTTGCTTTATCTTCATCGTAACCGCACGTGCCGGAGCAAGATAAGCCAGAGACATTTGTAATTCTTTTGTATCCCACAACAGTTTGATTGCCTCCAGTTACGCTATAGCAACGATCATAATGTGTTCCAACATGCTTCTTACAATTTTTAGAGCAATGATTATTACCTCCGGTTTCAGAGAATGTATGTCTTGTTATCTTTACCCAGCCATATAATTGCTCATTCGAATTAACCTCAATTGTTCCTGCAACTGGAGGGAATATGGACATGATGAGTGGTAAGTTATACTCTGATTCAGACCAATATGACCATAAGAAACCCAAGACCTGTTTCTTTTGTTGTATCTTTATCTTTAATGATATTTTCTCAAATATGATTTTTTCATCCGAATTCTGAAAAATACCACTATCCATTAAGACCTTTGATTGGTTAGCGCGATCTTCTTGCACGCTATATAAATCTGAGGTTATTTCCCTTCCTGCTTTGAAAAGTTTAATACTGCTTCTGTATTTCTCTGATGATGTACCAAAGCCTGTGCCATTGATTGTGATCGTGTAACGGTCAGGCTTTCTGAGTTGGCTCAATCCAGAAACAGACTGTACAAAATAGTTCTCACCATCAATAATGGGAAAATCTTTGATTAATGCTCGTATATCTAAAACCGTTGAATCTTTGAGCTCATAAATTTTACCTTCAAAGCTTTCTACCTCTTTCGATAAGTCATGTAGCCTTTGGAATGCAAGCCTATGCTCTTCCTTTAAGCTACCTACTGTTTTATTTATTTCACTTCCAAAATTGATTCTGGCTATTTCAATAGCTACTTGAAGTTGGTTTGCAGAATTCGCAATTAAAGCGCTCCCAGTGTTTTCGGCATTACCAAGTGTCTTATCCACGATATCTTCGGCTTGGTCTAATAAATCGCTAACTGCCATTCCACTCACAGTGGGAGTAACAACTCCAGCATAAACGATTGGTAAGAATGCTAGAACCGCGATTAATAAATACTTAATGGATGATTTCATGTTTTCTCCTTGGTTGATGAATTACGACTTTTACTCTAACTAATATTATTAGTTGGAAAGTTTCAGCGTTTTTACGCGGATTTTTCCGTCCAACACATTCAATTAGCCGCACCGAGCCTCTTAGCCTCAAACGCCGCGGAGAGTGAGTTAATTTAGGACCGGCCCTTTATCGCGAAAATACGGAAACTTTCCGCATTAATGCACTTATACTGAAACGCCATAAACTCTGGCTAACGACAGCTCCAATTTGTCCGCTTTGGAAGACCCCCTGATTAACCCCGAAGCATACCACCCACCCCATACCACCCGTAACCAAAAGTCCGACAATAACAAACAAAATGTCACCAAAATCAACCCGTCGGCATATTGATTTTTTCAGAGCT
>JANQJB010000063.1 GCA_028281865.1 Marinagarivorans sp. | reverse complement strand
CCGGTTAAACCTGTATCACCTTTAGGGCCTTGTGCGCCGGTTAAACCTGTATCACCTTTAGAGCCTTGCGGACCAGTCAAACCTATATCGCCCTGCGGTCCAATTAGGTTGGTAAAAAGAACCCAATTACCCTCTAGTTTTTCAAACACATTTCCTGTAACTCCATCTAAATAAAAATCTCTGTCTTGTCCTATCGCGTTGCTTGGCTCACCCAATCCTGACAGCCATTGGTTTGCAGAAAAGTCTGCAGTTTGGCTCAGAGGTTTTAAGTAGAGAAAAGAAATAGATTCGGTGGCTGACTTGTGAGTAGTATCAATTACTGATGCCGAGAGGCTGTGAATTCCGACTTTTAGATTTTGCGGATTGCAGATAGCTTTAGAAGTATTTATCTCACAGCGATCTGTGATATCTTCTCCATTCACTAGTATCAATAGGCTATCGATATTGACTTCTAAATCGTCACTATAGTGCACGATGAATTCTGGTGATGCGTCTGAAATAACAAGCGAATCGTCTGGCATTTCAATGGAAAGAGACGGAGGTAGTACGTCTTCGGGCGTGCGCATCGTCAATATAAGTTTGGGTGCCTCAGGGTTTTCTCTCGACCCAAATACAACCACTCCATTTTTATTTTCATGCTCTTTTTTTATCAACCAGGATAAATATGGGCTGATACCCAGTTGTTGAACTACATCGCGCGTAACATCAAATTGAATTCTGCCTCCGGTTTTTAAATTTAATCTGTAAGCATCGATACTTTTACTTTTGAAGTTGCCACCTGACCACGCATTAGAGCATGATAAATCCGAACACTCCCAGTTTGCGAACTCTTCTTCCCAGCCTGAATTGATCCGGTGAACGCTTAGTTTGGACTTTGCACCTCTGGAAAACTTACCATCGGTATAAAGCACTGCCAGAGAAAGCTGAGCAGATTTAATATTTTTCGCTGACACATCCAAATTTCCAACATTAAACTTTAATATACTTCGTGTGATGTGGGGACGCGGTGCTAAGGTAAGAGATTCACTGTGTCCGTGGAGGTTTGTTGAGTGGCGTTTTAAACTGGTATCTGCTACGGAATCTAGAACAATTGTTTGAGATGCATCTGCAAAGGCTGGGTATAAAAAAATTAAAATCAATATACTTAAAGCATTATTCATTTTGAGAAGACCCGTATTTAAAATAAAAGAATCCCCCCTATAGATTGCTATCTTCACCTATTTAACAAGCATAGTGCAAATTATTTTTGTTTTTTAAAAAAACTCGTTCTTTAAAGGCGATATATACTCACGAAAATTTGTATAAATTAAAATATTTTAGATGTGTTTTAAATTAATCAATAACTCCTAGATATATTATTTTAATTAATCATACTTAATGTTTTGGGCGTTTTTTTATTAATCGGGAAACAAGTTGATCAAGAATAATTAGCACTAGAGATGATGAATAATGCGCACAATAGATGAATTAGATCCCGACTACGCAGTTTGCGGGTAAGGTGATAAATGATGATGTTGGCTTGGCGAGTGAGGCGGATGTAGTGGGGCGAAGGCCGAGAGAGTTGGACGTGGGGTGGTTGGGTGAGTTTTGTAGGGGATGATAATATTTGGGTGGGAGATGATAAGTAGCAGAATTTTTTTTTGTTAAGTTGGATAATTAGGGGACTCCTCTCGATTATTGGAAAATGAAGCGGATAACTGATAAACCAACGAACTAAAGAAGGATCTTATGACGTATTTTTTTCAATGCCAAGCTATGCGTATTCAGGATTGAGAAAGGCTAGCCTTAAACTTGCATTTTAACTCCCCATATTCACCGTACTTACAACAGGTTAGAGCTTGTCGTTTTAAAAGGTTTGAGATATGTACGAATACGCAGGTACAACGAAAGAGAATAAAAGTAGAGTGTTTGCTAATTCTGTTGCTCGGAAGAACAAAAGTAATGTGAAGCAAGCTTTTGGGTTTATAGATAATCGGCCTGAAGCTGTCGCTCAAAGGAAATTACAAGAGGTGGTAAATAATAATCCTAGATTAGTACAGTTTAGGACTTTTCAAGAAAAAGCAATTCAGTGCAAAATGGAATCTGATGCGAGTAAGTTAACATGGACAAGTTCAGCCGCTCCTACTTTGAATGGTTTTACTCTTAATCCAGAACCGCAGGTTACCCTAGCTAATGAAACTGCTACAAGCAAACCTGATCTAATTCCTGATATGTTAGATCCAGAAATTACAACTACGATACAGGATCCCTCGGTAAGTAGGGCTCAGAGATTGACGAAGATGCACATGATTCGAGGGAGGTTTGATGGGCCGGGTGATCCTTCGAACCTTAGGCTTGGAACAGCGATGAGTAATAATATTTCCGGGGATAGCCATTATTATAAAGTAGAAAAGCCTATTGGTGAGTACTTGAAGATGGGCTCTCCTGGAGATAGAGCTTTTTATTATAGTGTTGACGTAGGAGACAAAAGCGTACCAAGTTACCTGACCGCTAGACTTCCAGGTAAATCTGCTAAGACAGTAAGTTTTGTGAATTCTTGGTGTCCGTCTACCTTCGATTGCAATGCTACCTTTTTTAAGAAGCTATCAGATGGGACTTGGGAACAGTCATCACAGCAAGAAACAGTTAGGCTCGATGTTGGAGCATAGCCAGCTTTCATCCTTGACAATAAGAAAAATATCGTGCTCATAACAAAACCTAAAAGCCATTACAGCTTTTAACCCAATTGTTGATGATGGCTAGCTAAACATAAATCACTGTATATCCTAGCTAGAAAATGAACTCCCTAGCTTTTGATTAATCTTATCTGATAAATACTCTGCATCTTGCCCAACATGAAAAAATCGACCGGAGCCCCAGGTGTGCATCCAGTTTAGGCCGATAAAATAAATACCTTCGACGGGTGTTATACCGCGCTTGTAAACAGGGTCGCCGTTACCGTCAAAGACTGGTAGATTGACCCAGTTAAAATTCTTTTTAAAGCCGGTCGCCCAAATAACTGAGGTGATATTTGATTCTATTAAATTAATACTGCTTGGGGATTCAGGCAAAAATTCACTATGAATATTATCGTCATCAGGTGCTTCTAAATTATGTTCAACAATATACTGTTCGATGGAGTTGGCGATTCTTGCAGCCACTTCATCGGCGTAATCAAGATTTTCTTTTAGGTCGTCTTCAAAGAAAATCTTATCATTTTTCGCATCTTTTAACTTACCGTAGAGTTTCATACCTTGTTCGGCAAAAATTCTTAAATTAAGATCACGCCCTCCGTCACGACCAGTAACATAATGATTGGTCGAGTGAATAGCATTTTTGCCGTCGGGATGTTTGTCGATGGTTGTTTTGTAATAGCCCATATCTTCGAGCCAGCGCACGACATCTTTACCGCGATAGCGCCGATTGACTCGCGGCGCACTTCCGACACATAGATGGACTTTTCGACCCTGAAGATGTAAATCTTCTGCGATTTGACAGCCGCTTTGCCCCGTGCCGACAACAAGAACTTCACCAGGTGGTAGGCTTTGCTCATTTTTATAGTTGCAGCTATGAATATGCGTTATATTCTCAGGCATGGACTTAGCAAACGGGAGTATGTGGGCCTGATGATAGCTGCCGCAGGCTAAAACAACTTGGTCGGCTGTAAAGGAATCGCTATTAGTCTTAATATTAAAAACAGAACCTGTTTTATTTAACTCGGTCACCGAGCGATTAAATTTTACCTCGGGCTTAAAAGATTCATAATAAGCATCGAGGTAATCGATAATTTCGTCTTTTAACATAAAACCGTTCGGGTCATTGCCTTGATATGGGTAGCCGGGTAGCTGACATTGCCAATTGGGCGTGACAAGGCAAAATTCATCCCAGCGCTGGGTTTTCCAGGCGTGGGCAACTGTATCAGTTTTTTCAATTATTATATTGTTAATACCCTTCTGCGTTAGGCAATAACTCATTGATAAACCGGCTTGGCCGGCACCAATAATAATAACTTCGTAGTGATTAGAAAGGGACATAACTATATCTCCGACTTATCTGGTTTGATCTCCAACTTATCCGACTTCGGTAATAAGCACCTTGCCTGAATAATTATTTTGTTTTAACTCACTAAGTTTTTCTTCAATTTTTAACTTTTCGTCCATTGCTGCAGAGCAGTGATATCCAAACTTTTGATACACGCGTTCCGAAGCGCTATCGAGAGCGTTAAAAATTATTTCTGAAAAATCTGTCTGAGTGTACGATTCGTTCTTTTTAATAAATTCGCGAATAATCGTTGAAGGCGAATAATAAGAGATATTTTCTCCATCCGGCCATTTAATATTAAAGTTGACTGACGGCATGATTTTTCCCGAAGCCGGTGAGTGTTTGTTGTTTAATATTCCAAAATTCCGTACTTGTACCTGACATATCCAACTGAATAACTCCATCACCGGTAATACTGCCAATGGGTGCGCAGCTCAAATAGCTTTGCTTAAAATAATTTAGCATTGCACTGATTTTTTCTTGTTCTACGGCTAATAAAAAACCGAAACTTTGAAATGCACGTAACCAGCGCATGAGCTCGCCTTGAGGGCGCGGGATTGCATTTAAATCTATACATGCACCACAGCCTGTGAGCTCGAGCATCATAATTAAAGTGCCGAGAATACCGCCGTTACTGATATCCTTTGCGGCAACACATAGCTCCGCTTCTGCAAGTTCTGCCGGAATTTGCCATTGCTGGCGAATTTCTTCAGGCGACTTTCCTACAACGCAACCCCAGTACGGAAGATCGCCGTGCCAACTGCCGGTTAAATCCGTTAACATAAACAGACGCTGCCCTGGTTTTACGTGGTAGCACGAAAGTAATTTTTTTGCTTCGCCAGTAATGGCTACAGCAAGTCCAGCCGTATAGTTAGATTGGATACTGCTATGACCTCCGGCGAAAATAATTCCAAACACTTCGCAGGCGCGTTTGATGTGGTAAAGCAATTCTGCACTTTTTTCTTCGTCGTTGTGCCAATATGCATTAACAATTGCTTTGGCGCGACCGCCCATTGCGGCAATGTCGCTTACATTAACCATAACTGAAGACCATCCTGCCGCTCGTGGATCTAGCGCGACAAATTTTGGTAACATGCCTTCCATTGCCAGTAACTGATATCCATTTTCCGTTTTAAATGCGGCAGCATCGTCACCGGGGAGGGCATATTTTTTCTCAATATTTTTTTCTGTCTGTGCGTGTGTCGCAGCAAGACGAATCGCCGATTTAGCTTTTATTTCTGGAAGCGTGCGCAATTCTTCGCACAGTAATTCAAGCTCGCTAGAGGCCGCGTGCCCCCATGTTTCGCAACGCTTAGGTGCAACGCGTTTTGTTTCCGCGCTATTCATGAAGGGTCTCGCGGCATAAAAGGATAAGAGTCAAGCTCAGCCATCATATGCACATGAGGAAGACCTGCAATTGTTTTTTGCCCCAAGGTTTGCCAGTGTACGCTTTGAAAATAACGCTCGTTCTGCGGTTGAACATTAGCAAGAAAACGCGTGCAGCCAAGATCTTTGGCGCGCGAAACAGCTTCGTTAATTAATCCCTTGCCGATGCTTTGAAGACCGCGATAATGTCGTGCTACACAGAGTCGACCGCCATACCAAACTTTTCGACCTTCTGCATCGAGGTCTTCATAAATTCGCACTGCGCCAACAACGGCATCACCAATACTCCAACTTGAAGCGACAGCAACGATTGGAATTGCACGAAAGTCTTTTTCGTCTTTTTCGTTTTCGGAAAGGATTTTTTGTTCGTGGGAAAACGTATCTTTTCGTAAATTAAAATAACCTTGTTTTTCCCAGTCCGATTTAGCTAGTTTTACGCGCACGTGTTGCGAGCGAAAATCTTTAAACGAGTCATCTACCCAGGCAAAATTATATTTAGGCACTTTTTACCTCCGCTATCTTTACCTCAGCTGTATTTTGTTCAACTCGCTCAAAGCTTTTTAGAGGCGAGCATGCGCCGCATTTTGCACAACCTGCTTTGAGCGAGCCCGACTGAATGCCGCGTTTTACCAAGAGCGGACCCAACTCTGAAAAAATGCGTTGTAACATTGCTGGGTCAGCCACGGTGTGATTTTCCATCGGCGTTCCCTGAACCGGCACAAAAGGCACGACAAACGGGTACACGCCGATATCAATCAGCTTTTTACTCATATGAACAATTTCTTTTTCGCTATCACCAAGCCCGGCGAGGATATACGTGCTGACATTACCTGGACCGAACACTTTTACCGCATATTCATACGCGCTCATATAACGCGCCAATGAAACTGTTGCTTTGCCAGGCATAATTTTTTTACGCACGCGATCCGTTACCGCTTCCATATGCATACCCAGTGCATCGACTCCGGCGTCTTTTAATTTTTCGAACCACACATCTTCGTTGGGTGGCTCACATTGCGCTTGGATAGGGAGATCAACAGCGTTTTTAACGGCGGACGCACTTTCTGCAAGTACTGCAGCACCCCTGTCTAGGGTTTTAGGTGTGCCGGTTGTCATTATTAGTTGGCTAACGCCATCAAGTTCTACCGCTGCTTTAGCGACTTCGGCAAGCTGTGCCGGTGTTTTATGGGCAATGGTGCGATTGTTTTTTAGGGATTCCTCAATTGCACAAAATTGACACGAGGTTGCTCTATTGCGATAGCGGATACAGGTCTGAAGAACTGTGGTTGCCAAGACATCCTTGCTATGTAGCGTCGCGATTTTCCAATAGGGAATGCCATCCTGAGTTTTTAAGTCATAGAATTTTGGCTTGTCGGTTAATGAGGCCTTGTCAATTAATTTTTCGTTTTCAAAAATTAATACTTGGTTTGTCTGTTGGTTGTGTTCGGCGCGATAGCGAGATTTATTAACCTGTTCATTGTAAACGGGAATCATCGACGTTTGCGACGAAAAATTAATAGCTTTGTGATCGGTCGGGCCCGCGCCGCCAATACGACTTACACCGGTTTTTTCCGCTTCTACCCAGCGGATACCCTCTGCTTGTATTTCGGTTAATTGCTTGCGATTTAAAGCCATCGTTTATGCTTCCTGTTCAATTAATTCGCTTGTGAAAGTTTGCGTTGCAGGAATGGGTGTTGTCGTTGAATCGTCCTCGTTCGAAGACTTTATTTTTTGCATGGGATGGGTGTGGCTAGTCATAGTTTTATCGACTAACAGGCTCAGTAGCTCTGGTCGACTGTAATGGCCGACAGAATCCATCATACGTTTGCGCTTGTTGATCAGGGACAAGTCAAGTTCTGCAACACATGCACCTTCGCCTGAATTACTGCGTAGTATTTCTCCCAGCAACTTTCCTTCTGGGGAAACAATTGCTGTAAAGCAGCCACCGCTAATAGCCTTGATCGGGCCACCGGTATCGTCAGCAATTTTTTGCTGTTGTTTTTCGCTCAGCCAACTCGTGGCGTTAACAACAAAGCAACCGCTTTCAAGTGCGTGGTGACGGATCGTGACTTCGATTTGGTCGGCAAAAATTTCGCCGACCAAGGAGCCGGGGAACATGCTCACATGAATTTGTTCTCGGTCTGCCATTAATGCATAACGCGCTAAGGGGTTATAGTGTTCCCAACAAGCGAGGGAACCAATACGACCGACTGCGGTGTCGACTGCGCTCAGACCAGAACCATCGCCTTGGCCCCATATCATCCGTTCGTGGAAAGTTGGTGTAATTTTTCTGCGATGCTGAACAAGTTCACCATTGGCGTCAAAAAGTAGTTGCGCGTTATAAATTGTTCCGCCTTCGCGCTCATTGATTCCCACGGACACCACCATACTGGCTGCTTTTGCTGCCTTGGCGATTTGCTCGGTAAATACCGATGGTACTTCCACGCTTTCTTCTAACAATTTTAAATGCTGTTTGCCCATCGCAAACGGCGCTTGTACAAACGAAAAATAGGGGTAATAGGGTACAAGTGTTTCTGGAAAAACGGCCATTTGTACACCTTGACTGCCTAGCTCTTCTATCCAGTTACAAACTTTTTCGACAGTACCGGCGCAGGAATAAAGCGCTGGGCTACATTGCACGGCTGCGGCAACAACAGTAGTCATTTTTAACCTTTGTAAAAAAATTTTAATCTAACCTGAAAACGCCTAACCGGTGTTTTCAGGCTTGTATTTTTGAAAAATATTTAAAGCTGTATTAAAAACTCGAATATTTATCAGGTCGTCCAGGTATGCACCATAAAGGCGTTTTCGCGAGCCATCAGTAATTGCAGGTCCATGACATCTAATGGGTTAATCGGACGAATACCTTCGATTAAAGCTTTTTCCGTTTGACCGTAAAGCGCTTGCAGTGCGAAACGGCAGGCGTAAACTTCTCCGCCTTCAGACATAAAGGCTTCTAACTGGGCGTTGTAAGCCAGGTGGCCGGGAAATGCTTCTGAGCCTAATTTTGGAAAACCGCGTTGTACGCCAAGCAATACGCCGGGCCCATAAAGCAGTACTTTTGTTTCAAAACCTTTGCGCAGTAGTCGTTTGGCTTGCAACAAATTGACTAAGCCAATCGAGCCTTCGAAGGCAACGGTGTGAAAAGTGAGTAGGGCTTTAGCACCGGGTTCGGCTTGAACATCTTCGAATACTTTTTCTTCATAGTCGACAAGATAGTCGCCAGTCTGGTAGTGATTCATGTCTACTGATGGCATGGATTAGTCCTCATTTTGCGGGTGAATAATTTGACCAAGAACAGCATTGCGAAAAAACAGATGCGTCCAATACTTGCAGCCTTTGCGAGTGCCGTACCAATCTCAATGCGGTGGGTGGAAAAAATTTCTTATAGCTATTTTTTTGTTATTTATCAGTAACTTAAATAGTAATCTCAATAATTAGAGCAAAATATTTTGCTCTGTTATTTATCGACATTTACACGCATTTGCGTAATATTATGCAAGTGCGTAATATATGGTTACGCATATGCGTAGTATTAAAGAGTTGCAGAATGAGGTCGGGGAAAGTGTACAAAGCAGATCCTAATGACGATTGGAGCAAGCTTGCCTATTGGATGCGAAATGACGCGTTTGAGCAGTGCCCAATACCCTTAATGCTACTTGATCCCCTGATTGATAAATACGTTGATTGCAATATCGCCGCTAGCATGTTGTTGGGCTTTTCGCGGCAACAAATACTGGATATGCCAATTACTAAAATACATGGTCGCGAGCTGGGCAGGCTCATTGTATTTTCTGAGCAAACCTTAACACAGGGTAACGCGACGAGTAATTTAATGACCTGTCGCCTGGCAAATGGAAACCATATTCCGGTTGACCTCAATGCGGCGAGAACGGTTATCAATAATCGTGAGCTGCTTATTGTTGCGGTAAAAGACTTAAGCGAAGAAAAACGTAAACGCGAACAAAACGAAGTCGATAGAATTGCGCGAAATGGCATATTGGAATGGAAGCATCTGCAAAGTATCTTCCAGCAAGGCGAGCGCGAAAATTTATTAATGCTGACATCTGTGGGTGACGGCATCTATTGTGTAGACACTGACGGGCTTTGCACATTTATCAATCCAGCGGCCAAACGCCTACTTGGGCGCAGCGATGATGAGGTGTTAGGGCAGAATATCCATTATGTTCACCATCACACGCATGAGGATGGTTCGCATTATCCTGTAGAAGAATGTCCTATTTATGCAGCGATAAGAGATGGTGTTGTGCACGAAGGCCGCCAGGAGGTTTTTTGGAGGCATGATGGGAGTCCTTTCCCCGTTGAGTTTACCAGTACGCCCATTATCTCAGATAGTTCCATTATTGGCGCTGTCGTTGTTTTCCGAGACATCAGCGAACGGCTCGAAACAGAGCGGCGTTTGCATGAGACTCTGGATGAGCTGAGTGAATTAAAAGCGCGTTTAGAAGATGAAAATGCTTATTTGCAACAAGAATTCTTAATCGAGCAAAAATATCACGGTATTATCGGTGAAAGTTCTAAAATTACTCGCTTGCTGCAACAGGTTGAATTGGTGGCGCAAACCGATGCAAGCGTTTTAATTACCGGTGAAAGTGGCACGGGTAAGGAATTGATTGCACGAGCGATTCATGAAGCTAGTGCGAGAAAAGATAAACCGCTAATACGCGTCAATTGCGCAGCGATACCGCATGAACTGTTTGAAAGTGAGTTTTTTGGTCACATAAAAGGAGCTTTCACCGGTGCAATGCGCGACCGAATAGGGCGCTTTGAACTGGCAAACGGTGGGACAATATTCTTAGATGAAGTGGGTGAAATTCCACTTGATTTACAAAGCAAATTACTGCGCGTTTTGCAGGAAAGTGAATTAGAGCGAGTGGGTGAAGAAAAAACGCGAGCCGTTGACGTTAGGATTATCGCTGCGACTAACCGCGATCTTAAGGCGGAGTCTGCAAGAAATCGTTTCCGTGAAGATTTGTACTTTCGATTAAACGTTTTTCCTATTCACGTGCCGCCGCTGCGTGAACGTGGTGGCGACATTAAACTTCTCGCACTACATTTCCTTGAGCAAGCTGGCAAAAAAATAGGTAAACAATACAGGTTATTGCGCTCAGATGTTGACCGTATCGAAAGTTACTCCTGGCCCGGTAATATTCGTGAATTACAAAATGTGATTGAACGAGCTGTTATTACCGCGGTAAACGATCGAGTTTCGATTGATATCCCGCTCGACACCGATCG
Organism: Marinagarivorans sp.; assembly: GCA_028281865.1. GTDB lineage: Bacteria > Pseudomonadota > Gammaproteobacteria > Pseudomonadales > Cellvibrionaceae > JANQJB01. Next base: position 21,721 of record JANQJB010000063.1, on the reverse strand, counting down.
CTTACAAAATAATTTGAATGAAAAGGCAACGCAAGATTTCCAGATTTATTCTGATGGTGATATGCAAAGTATGGTTAGAGAAAATATGTTGCGTGCGCTAAATAAAACTGATTGGCGTCTTTTCGGCGAGGGGGGTGCTGCAGAGTTGCTGGGAATGAAACCAACAACTTTAGCATCTAGAATAAAGCGCATGGGTTTAAAACAAAATAGTGGTTAGCTAGCAAGCGCCTCACAACAAGACTCGCGGTTTAGTCTGCCCATTCAAAATTTTACCAATCAGACTGGAACGTACAAAAAGATCGTAAACAATAAGACTCATTACAATCGTCAGTAGCGAAATTGCTGTGAGTTTAAATGACCAATGGAATGGCAATTCCGCAACAGCAATTTGTAACCACAGCACAATGGGTAAGTGAATTAAGTAGAGCCAGTAAGATGCGTCAGCAATATAACGTACAATCTTGTTTGGCCGGTTTAGAAACCGTTTGAATACACCCATACAAAGCGCGACAAGCAGCCACATTGTCATTGCGTAGCTAAACGAGAAAAACGCTCGCATTATTGTTCTATTGGGGTGGCCTTCGTCAAATTGATAATCCGTTAAAATGACAGTCGTGGCGATGCTGATAAGGCAAAGAGTCACTCGGATTTTGGTAATACGGGTAAATTGATCAAGTAAAAATTGCTGTCGATAAAGCAGCCAGCCAAAAGTAAAAAAGCCACAGTAGACGATAAGAACTGGCCAATGAGGTAAAAGGGATTTATCAGGTGTATCCATTCCCAAGTCGTTCATAAACCAAATACAAATTCCGGTAAGCATGGATAAAATAATCCATAAAAAACGAGAATTGACAAGCCGTACCAATACGTGGTCTGAGTGCTTGATTAAAGTCGAATTTAACTCTCGGCTAAGAGCGAACAGAGCACGCAGTGCCAGTACTATTCCCGTTATCATCAACAGATAATAAAGAAACCAAAGATGAGTTCCGGTAAAAAGCTCGTGTGGCGACTGCCATACGTTTTGAAAGCCTATTTTTAAACCATTTAATATATAAACGTCTCCACGAAGGCTTTCACCTCCCATTACCCACGCTGAGACAATTAAGGGGCGCAGAATTATCCAGCCCAAGAAAAATGGAATAGCGATACGCACTAACCGCGATTTTGTAAATGAAGCAAGGCCTTTACGTTGCAGAGTCATATGGCTAAAGAAACCCGCGATTAAAAAGAACAACTCCATTCGAAATGAGTGACTGACTAATAAAAAGATCGAGACCGCTTTGCTGGTAGAAATGTCCATGACCGCCCAGCCGATAAAAATCGGTGTGAAAGACAAGCTTGCATGAAACACAATACCCAGCAATAAAGCGAAAGCCCGCACTGCGTCTAAGTAATCGATTCGTTTATTTAATGCAGGTATTTTGTTTGTGGACATAGAACTCTTAACTGCCTTTCCATTAAATTGTTAAAGATAATGCCTAAAACGTTTTTAGATGGGTTCTAGTAAAAGCCAATTTCATCGACTTCAAAATGAAAAGAGCTTTTTTTAACATCAAACGCTACCAGGCTCAAACCAATCAGGCTTTTTGTATTAAGCTGCGTTTGCTCAGACCAAGCTCGTTTCATTTGCGAGAAGGGGATCTTAACCTCACTAAATTTCCCGTCTACACTGCGTGATACAGTAGCTGCGTGGTAGTCAAAATTTGCGACTTCAGAACTATTAGCGGAAACGGATAAATTCCCTTTATGAACACGCACAACAAGGCGGATACCGTCATAGTTGCTAGCGTCCTGCGGTGCCGCCTTAGGGTCTAGCAACAGAACCATACTGGCCCAACCTGGCTGCCCACGCGGTGGCAGTATCTCACCTCTTGCTTGTAAAACGCCGTCTTTGACCTCGTGCTGGACCTGAGTTTGTCCGCCCGATGTTTTGTCATCAACGAAGTGACGAACAATACCGAAGCTGTTTTTTGTTGCATCGCTAAAATCGTCAACTTTTGCGCCGAGATCTGCGGCTAAAGCCGAGTTGAAACAGATGGCACAAAGCGAAATAGCAAGTGTTCTATGCGCGATGCGGAAAAAAGAGTTTTGTAAGATCATGTTATTGTCCTGTATGTTGGTTTATTGCGGTTTGTGCTAACTATTCACGGTTCGTGCTATAAGTGCCGCTAGCTCAACATTAAGTGACAAGTTTTTTCGCTTTTTAATAACTAAACTTAAAATCACAATTTTTTAAAAATGTTGTCACCTTTCTTACCGAACGAGGCACTACGTTTATCTAAGCCTATAAATTTGATTGAGAAATATGAGAATCGAAAGCAAAAGCTCTGTAATAGAAGAGTCAAGTGACGCAACCTTGGTTATATCGTCGCTGGGCGGCGATAAGCTGGCATTCGAGACAATTGTTGTTCGCTATCAGCGGCTACTTTGCTCTTTGGCCTATTCGTCCATCGGTAGTGTTAATGAGAGTGAAGACCTCGTGCAGGAAACCTTTGTAGAGGCGTGGAAAAAACTATCCAAGCTACAAGAACCAGAAAAGCTCAAAGCATGGCTGTGTGGAATTCTGAGATTCAAAATCAGTCATCACCACAGAAAGCAGGCTCGACAGCCAACACAACACGTTGACGAAACAGCTGAATCAAACGTGTTGGAGCCAAGTGATATAACAACGGGTGACAAAACAACGGAAGAAATCGCGATGAGAGATCAAGAGAGGGCCCTTTTGTGGCAAACCCTAAAAGATTTACCAGAGACTTATCGCGAAACCTTGATCTTATACTATCGCGAACACCGTTCCGTGGCGCACGTGGCAAATGAACTGGACTTAAGCGAAGACACGGTAAAACAGCGTTTGTCGCGCGGTCGAAAATTATTGCAAGCCAAGATGATGAAGTTTGTTGAGGACGCTCTGGAACGCAGCAGCCCGGGGCATGTGTTTACCGCGGGCGTTATGGCTTCGTTAGTAACCTTGGCTCCGCCAACCAAAGCCGCGGGCTACGGGGTGACAGCTGCGAAGTTGGGCACAACATTCAAGCTAGCAACTATTGTCACTTTTTTAGCTACAGCATCTGGATTTATAAGCTGTTTTTTTGGCTTGCGTGCTAGCCTTGATAAATCACGAACGGACCGTGAACGCAAAGCTGTGGTAAAAGAAACGATAATTTTTGTGGCTGTTGCGATCGCGTTTGTCGCGGGATTGCTTGGCTTCCGTTATCTCGCTTTAGCTTTTCCCGCAAGTTCGCGCTCTTTCCTAGTTCTCTCTCAAATTATTGTCTTTTCTTTTGTCGCCAGTTATTTGATTTTGCTGTTTAAGTCTTTCAGGAAAATGGCCGAGCTCAGAGTGGCGGAAAGGGCTCGCAAGCCAGAGGCATTTGCATCACCCGGTGATCAACCCAATGCCAAAGGGCGCGAATATAAAAGTCGTTATTCTCTTCTAGGCTTTCCGTTGGTTCACATAAAGTTCGCCGCAAGTGAAAAAGGCGAAGAAGTGGCTATCGGCTGGATTGCTTTTGGCGAAAAAGCCTATGGCTTGCTGTTCGCCTGGGGTGGTTTTACTGTGGCTCCTATTAGTGTTGGTGTTTTTTCGGTTGGAATTATTGGTATAGGGGCCGTTGGAGTAGGGTTTGCCGGAATAGGGTGCGTCGGCATTGGCTTACTCGCCATGGGCGCATCGGCGATTGGCTATAAAGCTTACGGCTCTCTGTCCGCCACTGGATGGGAAAACGCTTTTAGTCAGGGGTTTTCAATGGCAAAAGAAGCTGCGATTGGGCCAATAGCATATGCCGAACATATTAATAATGAGCTGGCCATTTCAATTTCAAATCTCTCAACCGCTGGTCAATCTTATGTCGCTATACTTGCGGCTATGACCGTTTTAGTTATCGCTCCGGTTGTTTGGTATGCTCACGTTGTTAGGAAGAAGAATCGAGGGTTGTAAACCTCAGAAGAGTCCCGTCATCCTTAAAAAACTTCGTCATCCCGAAACAGCTTTGTCATCCCGAAACAGCTTTGTCATCTCGAAAAAGCTTCGCCATCCCGAAACAGCCTCGTCATCCCGAAAAAGCTTCGCCATCCCGAAACAGCTTTGTCATCCCGAAACAGCTTTGTCATTCCAAAACTGCCTCGTCATCCCGTGCTTGACACGGAATCCAGGAAAATGATTGAACGATCGAAAACAGATATTTAATTAATATGTTAAAAATAAAGCGTATTTATAAAGCGATAATAATTTGATTAGGAATTTTTTTCGTATACTGGATCCCGTGTCAAGCACGGGATGACGAGTTAATGGACTAACGGATTAACGGATTAACGGATTAACGGATTAACGGATTAACGGATTAATGGGTTAATGGATTAATGGGTTAATGGGTTAATGGGTTAATGGGATAACGAGATACGAGAGGGATGACGGGATAACGGAATGAGAGGATGAGGATATGAGGGATATAAAGAGAGGTGACTATATTAGAGAGGGCGGTGAGACTGGGGGATAATATATACGAGGAGCTAAGGAAACACTGAGGTAAAGACACAGGGTAACTCATGTTTAGGTATTTGTTAAACAAATTCACTATAAATGGCGATATACAGTGTTTTACAAATTAAACATAATAAGGCCCAAGATAAATACAGATAGGAAGCCTATTATGAAATTTATACTAAGAACCGCAGTAATTCTACTATCAATTTTCTCCTTAACTTCCTACGCAGATTGGAAACGTTTTCCAGGTATTATGGGGGTTGCAGACACTTTTGTAGATGGTAGACAGGCAGAAATTTCTTCCTTTGCATCGGGATTATTTAATGATGATAGCCAAGCAATATATATAAATCTTCCGATTACAAAGGAAACAAATGGAACCATTGAATCATCAAAAGTTAGAGTGTTTGACTACCATTTTAACAAGGATATTGAATGCCAAATTCGTTCCGTTTCGTTAGAGAATTGGGATGGATCTAATAATCTAGGTTATAACGGTTGGTGGGGAAACAAAGTAAAAAGTAGTGGAACGGACGATGATACAAAGACCTTAAATACAGGTGGTATCTCATCAAGTTCGTCCAGACATACTTATATTCGATGTCTGGTTCCACAACCCTATTCAGGAAAGATGTCAGGTATTGCTGACTATGAAATAGATGAATAAAGCGTATTTATAGCATGGGCCTATCTCATAAATTGTGAGTGAAGATAAGACAAGGTAAGGCCAAAACGTATAATTAAGTAAAATATTGCATAGTGACTTTATGGTTAATCGAAAAATAACCTTACTGACTTTTTTAGGTATTCCATTGGTTTTGGCTGTTTATTATTGGAATAATCAAACTTTAGATTATTCACAGGTATCGGCAGCAAATACAAAAACAGACAGCTCCCCAGCGGATAGTTCTTTAGCGATAACAAAACTTGAAGCATCTCGCAAGCACCAGGACGTTTCTATTCTTGCCAATACGGGTAATATGGAGCAATTAAACAAGATCGGACAGGATATGCAGCAAATGCAAGTGGTTATTGCCCAGCTAGCAAAGCAACAACAGCAACTTTTTCAGTTGGTAGAGGAATTAACAAAAGGGGAATTGTCGCAGCAGGATGTCGATCAAATTGAAACCAAGGGCGTTGATCCTTACGCGGGCTTATCTGAACGGCAAAAAATCGAGCAGGAAAATAAAGATCAAATATACCTTCTCGATCAAACGATGGCTAACCAGGATGTTGACAAAGAGTGGAGCGAGCAGATGTTGGATGATATTTATCAAGGTTTTCAAAATGATTCTTTGTCAGATATTCGCGTATTAGAAGCTTCCTGCGCGTCTACAGTCTGCAAGTTACAGCTGCAGATGCAAGGCGACAATAGGAGAGAAAGTATGAATAACTTAGCCTTTGATCGACCCTGGAACGGCCCGACCTATGTCGATACCCAAGAGGGTGGCCGTGTATTAATATATTTGGCTCGCGAAGGACACCAATTGCCAGCTTTGTAGTAATGGGTATAGCGATTACTACCTTTAAGGTATCAAATCGGAAGGGATAGAGACCTCGAAGCTGAACCTTTATTTTTAGTTCGTATAGTAAAAAGCGATTTGACTGCTAATGAGATCAATCGTTAATACCTTATCTCTTTCAACAAGAATAACTCTGTTGCGAGCTTCGTCTATAAAAAGTTCAATTACATCTTCGACTTCGTTTAGAACTTCGCCTTCGACAACTGCTGTACTTATTCCCGAAGAAGCATCTAGCTTATAAATCCCCGGGATATTATTGGTATTGCTTTTAGTAAAATAATACGGTTTGGATTTATCCTCACCCAGCGCAATAGCATCTGGATCGATCGCGAGTGCTTCGTCAAATTGGTAGATCAGTTCCTCGGAGTCTGTATCATTGTTTAAACGCTTCAACGCGGTTGGTGAGAGCGTTGTAAAATAAAAATCGCCATCAATGTATTCACCGCGATGAATAACAGAGCCGAAGCTATAAGTTCGTGTAGTCTGAGGCTCGAGTTTTACGTCAATTTGGTCTAGTGGGATAGAAAGTATCTGTGATTCCTGCTCGGTATTGGCTAGTAGAAAAACGTTTTCTTCATCGTGGCCGACAAATTGTTGAAAGCTTGATCCGAGTAAATCAATGCCTGATGTTTTAACAAACGAGTGCCCGTCTCTATATTCGAGATAAGGCTCTCCCGATCTTGTTTCTTTATAAACAACGGTACTATTATTATTGTTTATATATTGAAAGTGCTTCTCGTTGTTAGAAAAGTCGATTAGTTGTTTCTTGATTATTTGTTTATCGCTTGGTTGGTCGAGGTCCAGTATAAATAAACCGAGATCACCGGAAAGGAATAATCTCGCTGTTTCATTCGAATAATTTGCATGATTAATATAACCCACTTTTTCTTTTAAGTGGGTGCCTGGGGAAGCTAGAATCGAGTTAACCGTTTTAAATTCTGAGTCTTCGAATTCGATGGAAACAATGTCTTTTGTTCGATTGTTTTTAACGATAAACCAGTCGTCGCCGAACCTCCTGAATGAGTCAGACAAATAACCAGTTGTTAGTAGTTCATGCGAAATAGTTTCTAGGTGAGAAGGGCGGGGCTGACTTAGGCTCAAAAATTCTGATGATTCTTTGGTGAGGGCATAACTTTGAAAGAATAAACGCATCGCCGTGATGGTTCCAGCATGCTTTGATAGTATATCAAATGAGTCATTGTCTGAGTCATAACGCGCTATCGTGCCATCCTCTCTCGCGACGTAGTAGTTGCCTCTATCAAATGCAAGATAGACTAGAGGTAGGAAATTATGGGTATTTAAAACATCTTCTACCTCTACCAGACGTGTCGCGATATTTGTATCCAGATCTTGATGAAAGAGTTTATAAGTTTTGGAGTTAGAGTTCTGAACTTGTATAAAAGCACCGTCGTTGCGAGGGCTAACAATAAAAATATAATCGATCGATTCCATGTCATCTGCAACAAAAATCGTTTCTCGGCTACCGTCTTCTACTAGAATTTTAGTGATCGTGGAGTTGTCACTTAAATACAGCTCTTTCTCAAACATTTTTAAATACATTTGATCTGCGCTGGGCATTGGTACACCTTCGCCTACGTTGTCGGATGAGATTATGCCGGATATATTTCCGGCGCAATCGGATTCATATACGGTTTTGTTTCGGTAAATGTAGAGTTCTCCGCTGTCGCAATTTTCCGCCACTAATGTATTTTCAGGCAGGCCACTAGTATTGTGCATAATTGTGTGCACTGCCTGGCTTGGTGTACCTGAGCTGTGCTTAGTTATCGCTTCAATTTTTAGGCTGTTATATTCGGCTTCACCAATTTCGATATTTTCTACTTGCCAATAACCATTTGTATCGCTGCTAGTCTGATAAATTTCTTCGTCGATTTTTAGTTCGATATTTGCGCTTATCCCTTCGCCCAGCTCCAAGCTTCGTCCTTGCACAGATAAAGTTTTAGATTCGTAAAGGGAGCCAGCCACAGGAAAATGGATTTCGGTTACTTGTTCGGGTTTTGTAACGTTGACAGTAAATATTTTACGCGTGCTAAGATTTTCGCTATCCCTAACGATAACCCTAAAATTCAGCGTCTCTTCTTTGTTAACGTGAGGAGCTGTGAGTATCCAGCCGTTATCAAGCGTTTCAAGTAATGTCGCTTTTGGTCCAACATATTGTTCCAGCTCGACTTTTTCAATAGTGCCGTTAGGGTCTGATGAAGTTTGGTAAATATTAAAAGTCTGCAGGCTTATTGCGCTTGTATCACCTGAAACCTCCAAAACGGGGCTATTATCAATCGGTTCCACTTCAATTGTGATTTGTTGTTTTGTAACGCCCATGTCTGCGTCGGTAATCGTCAACTCCCACGAGAATTGTATTGTGCGGCTCGTTCTCGTGCTATTGAAAGTAATAATTCCTGCTTCTTCGGTATAGTTTTCTCTTGCGTGTCCTGACAGATATTTCCAACTAAAATCGACTTCTCCGCCATCTGGATCGTAGGATGAACTCGCGTCGATTGTTACCAGTTCTTGCTCTTTGTATTGCGTAGCAGATGTAATAACAATTATCGGTAGTTTATTAACATTTTCGATTAAGACTTTTATTGACTTCTCAGTTGTTAGCCCAGCAGAATCGGACAGTATTAATGTCAATTCAAGCTCTTCATTTTGAGTCACTTCGGGAGCCGTGAACGAGGTTGATAAATTGTCGTTGCTGCTAAGTTCTACGCTTGGTCCCGATATTTGTTTCCATTCAATCGCGGTGATGGCAACGTCGTCGGTAGACTGTTCTGCGCTAATAAGCACCTCTTGATTTTCTTTTACTTCGATAGAGGTATTGTCAATAACGATGGTAGGTGCTTGGTTAGCGTTAACGGCAATTTCAATATTGTCGGTTGAGCTTAGATTGGCGTCATCCGTAACTTTTAACTGAAAGCCTAGGGTTTGTGCGTCGGCAACCGCGGGAGCATTAAACTGAATTGTGGCTTGATTTGGGTTGGCAATTTCGGCAGTGGGGCCGGCTATTTGAACCCATTGGTAAGCGATAATTTTGCTGTCGTCCGAGGAGCTAGAGCCATCTAATAGGATTGGCTGACCAGCGATAACGCTGCTAGGGCCGTTGGCTCTGGCGACTGGGGCAACCGGCGCTTGTTCGCGCTCGATAGCGGGTCCGCCATTCTTATCACCGCTACTTCCGCATGCGGCAATAAGGCTTAGAATTGATAACGCTAGCAAGTGCTGCAGCGTACGAAGGCATAATTTCACAGGGCACATTGTCCATTTATTCCTTTATCGAATACTGTCTGTCAGCCTTGTTTCTAGTGTTATATTTAGTTTTTGTATTTGTTTTCGGCGCGTATGTTAACTTGAAATTGACTATTTGTGTAAAAAGTGGTGCTTTTTTTTGCACTACTCTTATTATTTGGCAAAGCATGAGTATTTATCGGGATTTGAGAGTTTATCAGTTTGTTGGAGCCGTGAAATGATACAAATAATTCAACACTGGGATAACTACAAGATCTTGTAGCTTCCGAGACCTTGTCGTTACTAAGTCATGTCGATTGATCGGCGCTTGCCCTAGCTACCAGCGATAACTAGTTTCAAGCGACAACCGGTCTCGAGCAATAACTGGTCTCAAGCAACAAACAGTCTCTGGGAATAAAAAGAATACGCTTGCATATCCAAATCCATTATTTGCCTAACAGAACAATTACTGGGCATCTTCTGAAGGCGTAAATATCACTCCATACCAACGCGCTCTAGCCCAAGCGTGGGTAGGCCTATATCGCCTTCCGTTCGCACCTTCTCTCACTTTTAAGTTGGAGTGTGTTTTCCCCCAAATTTGAACGATATCGGTCGAGCGAATAGGAACGCGTTTAACCGTTTCTATGCCCCTCCTACAGGTAACGCCTCCGCCCCCTGCAGCAGGTGGCGGAGCGACTTCCGCATAAAGTTCACCGTTAATTGCAATGGCAAAAGGTGATTCTCCGTCGCCTTCGCCACAGATATCGAAACCGACGTCGTAATACCAGGTTTTCAACGGCGATTTAAGTTGCGCCCTTGCCCATAAATGCTTCTCGTTGAGTTCTTCATCGCCACTGGCGTTTTTCCAGTCAAAGCTGGCGGGCCAGTTATGGTCTCTGAGTGGGTGAATAAACATGCGGCCATTATTTTCTCGGTTGAAAACCGAGTGCATAGCGTTCGCAGGTAGAAGATTAAATTGGTTTCCGTAAACTTCGCTTACCTCGGGGGCAGGGCCCTCGAGTACAAGCTCTGGTTGTGTTGATCCGCCGCCCTTCGTCGGTGGCCAAGCATCACCCGGGCACCAGGGTTTGCCGACTTTATCGGTTAAATAGGCGGTAATAGCTTCTCCTCGCTCTGTTCCAACAGCCTCCGCTTCTTTGGGCATCCATTGCGCAATAAATTCTGCGGCACTCAGATTAGTTGCTTGTCCGCCGCCATCGCTGCCTCTTTTTTTGTAGCCGTTTTGTTCGCTATCAAACAAATCAATACCCACTGCTTTGGCTACTTCGCCTTTCCATATCGTGTCGCCGTTGCTCGGTACCTCTCCGTGACAGTCAATGCAAGTCGATTCGTAGGTGTCTTTGCCAAATAACACCTCACCTTCGCAGGAAGCTGCCATGCCAGAACTTGATGTGCTGCTGCTCGAAGAACTGCTGCTACTTGATGAGGACGAGCTACTTGAAGACGATGAGCTGCTTGACGAAGAGCTCGAACTGCTTGATGAGGAACTGCTCGTTGAAGACGAACTCGTGCTCGACGAAGAACTGCTACTTGAGGAACTTGGGTTCTCGGTCTTATCTGTTGCCCCCGAACAAGCCACTAAGCCCGAGCCAGCTATAAAGATAGTGGTAAATAACAATAGAGTTGCACGAGCCATGGTCGCTTCCCATCAGAGTGTTTCTGATCTAGGTTGAAATTGGAGTGGAGGTTGGCCGCTTTTATTTTTATTTTTACAGCTGAGCCTAGGATAAGCGAAGAACTTAGCCCGTGGAACTATACAGCTTGCCAAACTGCTAGCTTGTGCACGCCAATAGCGTTATGTCGTTCAAATAACCAGGATCTCCCCCAGTTTGGTCGCTTGACGGGAGGTGCTGGCTCTCAATCATAGTGATGTTAAATAGTTACTCTTTGCTGGTAAGAAAATCAATTCGGTTGATCATTTCGACTAAATCGCATCTTTTTAGTGCGAACATACCGATCCTCTAATTTGCATGTCTGACTTCCTTTTCGTTCGCAGCCGAAAACCTAGAATTTACACCACTTTAGCTTTGCTTGTTAAAAACTCCAACGCTTTGTAGCGTAAACCAGACAAACCGCAACAAAAAAAAACAATGTGTATATTGAGTGAGTTGAGACTCACGCATATTATTTCCGTTGCTATTGGAAATATTTTTTAAGCACCAGTAATAGGCAAATATCTACGTGTTTGTCTAACAGAGTTCGAGCCGTAGGCGTTGCAGCCTTGGTATTACTATTTACAGTCGTAATTTCTTTACCCGCATATTCTTATACATGTAGCTGCAGCGAAACTGTATGTGGGCCTGCTTCAACTGAAACCCCAGAAAGTCAAGATCGCAACCCTAAATTTTGGTTTGACAGCGTACACTTCTATTTTTTAAAAATATTCAATCTTATATGGGATGGCAATTGTCCCATTATTTGTATCTGGCAATTTAAGATAATTTTTTGTCAATTTAAGTTAAGAATAATCAGCCTGAAATAAGTTTAAATATTGCTAAGGGAATATCAATTCTATCATTTGTCATGATGACCTAGTCTATTAGACGAATGGAGTAGTGAGCAGCATTCTACTATTGAGTGAATTGAGACCCACTCATATTATTTCCGTTGCTATTGGAAATATTTTTTAAGCACCAGTAATAGGTAAATTTCTATGTGTTTATCAAACAGAGTTCGAGCCGTAGGCGGTGCAGCCGTGGCATTATTATTTACAGTCGTAATTTCTTTACCCGCATATTCTTATACATGTAGCTACAACGAAACTGTATGTGGACCTACTTCAACTGAAGCCCCAGAAAGCCAAGATCCCGACCCTAAATTTTGGTTCGACGATGATGCTGAAGAAGTCGCTGTGGTATGGCAGTGTCGAACCGAAACGGTCGAGTACGAGTGCTTGATTGACCTAGATGAAATTTTTGGTTCGGACACTTTTTTGAGCGATTCTTTTGAGGACCTAGACGCGGCGTACATTGAAGAGTCCTCTGATGATATGCGCTATGAAAAAGCTAATCCAGATGACCGTAACCCAGGTGAGTGTACAGCCGGTAATCCGATTTCGATCACCACCGGTGAGAAAACCGAATCCGTGGTTGACTACGCTTCTAACCACACTATTTTGCCTTTAGTTTTTCAGCGCGAATACACGAGTAAAAACCCGGGTGTATTAAGTGCCTCCCACTATATATTTGGTGGTAATTGGCGCGACAATTTAACCTATCGTATTATCGATACAACGGACAATTCCGGTGTAAGACTATGGATTCGCGGCCTAGCTGGCACAACGAGATTTAACCCAGCTTTACCTAATATCCAGACTTTGAATAAACCAACGCGGAGAGACAACGGTTGGGAATATATTACTGAAAATAATCATATCGAGACCTACAATCAAGAAGGTTATCTCACTCGTATTACGGATGGTCCAAGCGGCATTTATATCGACTTTATTTACGATAATAATAAATTAGTTAAAGTCCGTCGCAACGATGGATCAGAACTCAATATTAAATACCCTCGCAGTCATTCCATTAGCGTCGATTTGCCAACAGGCGGACGCATGAATTACCGTTTAGAGCATATTTCCGATGCTCATTATCCCAAACTCACATTGTTAAAAAGTGTCACCGGTACTGGCTTTAATAGTCAAACACCGATGATCAAGCGTACATACAGTTACGGTGACCCTGAACGTTTTAGTAACCAAGATAAGCGCCGACACCTATTAACATCGCATTATTTAAGTGACTCAGTTTTTTCAACGGGTATCAAGTTGGCAAGTTGGGAGTACGACGATCAAAAACGCGGAATCACGAGCACGCATTATAAAAGCGATGGTAGTTTACAAGAAAAAATCACTTTTGATCGTTCCGCAGAAAAAAAAGTCATTACGACCAACATGCGTGGGGCTAAAACTGAATACACTATCACGAACTCTAGCTCTGGCCCTTCGTGGGTTAGAAGTATAAAGGGATTGCCAATTGGACAGTGTCAGGAGAGTTTTACCGACCGACTTTACAGCCCTAGCATCGGTAAGGTCGTTGCTGTTCATTACAATGATGAAAGTTCACGTACAGGCGCACTTCGAGATGTATTTTATTACGATGAGAGAGGGTTGCTTGAGAAAAAGACTACATCGGAATCTCGTGCAGGACTTTGGGGCTTTGACTTAGCGGGCGATTCTTTCTTTAATAAATTTGCTCCACCGGTCGAGACATCATACAGCTGGCACCAAACGGACGGCAGGCGTTTAAAGTCAAAAACGTATGACGGTAATACAACGGAATATTTTTATCATCACCAAAACCCGTATTTGTTACGCCGTAAGAATGTTGAAGGTGGAGGGGAGATAAAATACGACTACAACTTTTACAGTTCCGGTAGAATCATGAGTATCGTAGAAACGAATACCTTGCCTGGCTCCGCGCGAACGAGCACCTCAATCTTCCATTCGAATGGCAACATGCTAGCGAAGGTTAGCGGTAAGGAACGCATTGAATATCTTAGTTATAACAAGCATGGGTCTCCCGAAACGGTGGTTTACAACAATTCCGTTACGTATAAATACAAATACAATGCTTATGGTGATGTTTACGAAATGACCGTGAAAAACTCTCACGGTGAATCAACTTGGAAATATATCTATGAGCCAGACGGTTTAATTAAAATGGAAATCTCTCCAATGGGTCTGGAAACAAAGTACTTCTATACCCCAGGCCGGAAATTAGATTACCTAGTTTTACCGAACGGAGACCAAGAAAAGTATTTTTACGATGACCTCGGCAAGCTGAACCGCACACAGCGTTTGCGTAATAGTATCGTCAAATATGAAGAAAACCGCACGTATGACGAGCGTGGTCGTTTAGAAAAAACGATTTATAGTGACGATGAGGAAACCACTTTTCGATACAATGCGGACAATAGTCTCAACACAATTATCCACGAGGACGGCACCACTACCAACTACGACTACGAGCGCAAGGACGATAGTTACGAAAAAATAATATCGGTAAACCAAGCAAATTTAACTACCACGACGACAAATAATGACATACGTGGCTACTCTTCGACCACAAATATCGGCGATGTTAACTTTGGCCGTACTATCGACGATAAAACTGGCTTAGTTAAAAAAATAACCAATGGCGAAATTAGCTACAATTTTGATTACCAGAGTCAAGGGAGCAACCAAAATACACTGATTAAATCGCAACCTGTTATCGGTAGTTTTGAGATTGAGGTCTGCCCTCCGTATTCGAGTTGTCGAACGGTAGTAGGGCAGGGAACGGTCATGGTCCGTACCGAGAAAACAGACACGAAAGATGGTCAAGTGGAGTCAGTTCGCTATGAAACTGATGTCGTCACGGATAACCCTCATATAAACGTACCGGCCTCGACCGTGGCACTTTATGACGTGCCGAGAGAGTTTGCTTATAAGTACTATACGAGCGGTGTTGCAGAAGGAAAGCTGGAAAGTTCGGAGTCAAGACACGATAACGCGCACTACTCGAAAACGCGCTATCAGTATGACAATAAACACGGCTCGCTCAGCCGCAGCACCCACTACGTTGATAATACAAGTTACTCCGTTAATCGGCATTACAACCAAGACGGTCAACTAAACCGCATAACCTATCCGTCTGGATTAATTGTTTATTACATGTACACGGATGGCCAAATTTCTGCGATTACTTCCAATAATATTAATATTGCATCGGAGATAGAATTTGAACCGTTAGGCCCTCTGAGTAAAGCTCGTTTGGGTAACGGCGACACCATCGATTATAAATTTGATACAAATTATAAAATTACTGATATTGAATCGCAGAAATTGAATCTCGATTACGATTACGACAGAAATCAGCGTCTCGAAAAAATTACCGACAATATATATTCCAATCTTACGGCTGACTTTAAATATGATGCTACAGATCGTTTAAAAGAGGTATCGCAAAAAGGTGTCATAGAAATTTTTGGTTATAACGCCGAAGGCGATCGCACCAGCCGTACACGTAATGGCGTTTCTCAACCCCAAAAACTGTCTACGCCAAATGATTTGGGTAATTACACCGGCTTCAGCGGATCGTCGCTAGCTTATGCGTCTGACAATCGTTTATATAAAGCAGTAAAACAGGGCACAACTACCTTTTATTCTTATAACGCCGACAACCAGCGTGTTAAAAAGAAAGTCGGCAACAACACCTATCATTTTATTTATGATGTCGGTGCCGAACGCTTACTGGCGGAATATAAAAATGGTAGCTTGGAGAAAGAATATATCTGGCTGGGTGATCGACTTATTGCTATTCGTAAAGCAGGACAGTTTTATTACGTCTATAGCGATCATTTAAATCGTCCACAAGTGATTACAAATGCCAACAAAACCACTGTGTGGCGGGCTGAAAATAGTGCATTTGATCGAAAAGTTGTTGTTAGCAATTCGAGCTTTGGCGATATGCACATAGGTTTACCTGGGCAATATTACGATGAGGAAACAGGTCTTTGGTATAACTGGCACCGTTATTACAGTGCCGAAGAAGGACGTTATTTACGGGCCGATCCAATTGGGCTTGCTGGCGGAACTAACTTGTATGCGTATGCGAGCAATAACCCTGTAAGAAATATTGACCCTCAAGGTCTAGCACAAATTATATCAGGATATGTTAGGAACCCTGCCCATAGCTTCGGGGAATATGTGAAAGATAAGAAAAACTATTTCCAGAACACTGCTATGGGTCGAGCCGAGCGCAGACTTCACGCTCTGAATGAACGTTGGGGAAAAGAAATAGAGAAAAGATGTGGTAAAGATAGTCTAGAGATGCGTCTTTTCAATACTTGGAAAATTTCCGTTAATCCCAGGCTTACGGATTCTGAGCATCAGTTATATGCGAACGCATATGGGTTTACAAGGTTTCATGAACGAACGACTGTATTTAATTACGATTTTTTCCAGAGTAAGAGGCAGTCATTTATTTTTCTTCACGAGTTTCGACATTTACACCCAGATAATTATGCGTTAAAAGATGAAGTGCGCAATATAAAGCACATTCTGGATGCGGACAATGCTCAGTCAACAGCTAATGACCCACCGGCGGACAAAGATGCAGATAGATGGGCTCGAGAGTTAATGGATCAAGCTTTTCAATAATGATAGCTCAGGCCTGAGCTAGAAATAACGCTGGTGAAATGTGGCCAGCGTTATTTTTCTGTTTTTGCAAATAAAATCATTCATCTAATAGTTAAATGGATAATATCTATTGGTTTGGTTGATCACTTTCTAGTCTTTGGAATTTAAAAGATAAAGGTTTTAAGCAATTTAGCATATTTCAGGTTTTTAAAGATATTCAGCCTTATATGGAGTAGTAAGTACCCGTGTTTGTCAATTTAAGATAATTTTTTGTCAATTTAAGTTAAGAAACGCCTACCCAACATAAGTTTAAATATAGCTAATGGAATATTAACTCTAACATTTGTCATGATGACCCAATCTAATAGACAGGTAAAAAAACGACTCTGCTCTTCGCGCAAAAGTTACTTAAATTCTTAGAGTAAGAAATATTGAACTACACTCGCGGATATATGAAAGCCTCTTAATAGTGTATTTGTATTATTAACGCGTATGTTCGAGTATTGAGAGTTTTTAAACCATCGCAAAAAATTCTTAGCTTTTAATAAAAATCTTGGAGAATTTCGTATGCATACTAATAATCTTAGTAGTTTAAATAAAATGACTCGATCGAAAAACAAAAAATTTAATAGACGCAAATTGTGCCGCAATGTTGTATTGGCAAGTTCACTACTGTTCGGCTCAGCGGCTTTTGCAAATAACATTTATGTTACAACTTCAGCAGATGAATTTACGGATAATTCGAGCTGCTCTCTTCGTGAAGCTATCTATGCGGCGGTGTTAAATACGCCGCTATTTGGCTGTTCACCGGGAAGTGCAACAGGAATGGATGAAATTATTATTCAGGTTCCGAGAGTTTATGTTAATAACGATATGAACTTAAATTTTAATAATAGTGATCTCACCATTCGCGCGGATGGTTCTCCTGGAACTTCAGGCTTTTCTCCAGCAATAATTGATGGTTCTAGTTCTGATGCCAGCACCTATATTCGATATGGAGAGAACACACGCCTGATTGGACTGCAGTTTGAAAATTTTACTGCAACGCCGTTGATTATTGAGGGGGGAAATCAAAATGAGGGGGACTATCTACGTTTTATCAATAATGAAGCTTTTAGTGTGCCTATTGGTGCTTCTGGCGTTTATGTCGATGGCAGTAGTGGCGCGAGTATGGAAATGTCAAATTGCTCCTTTGAAGGAGGTGACGCAGTTAATGGCGCGATACAATTGGAGAATGGTGGTTTTTTCTATGCGCAACGCTGCTCGTTTTTTCAGAATCACGCGATTGTCGGTGGTGGTGCCGTATCGGTGCGTACTTTCGGCAGCTTCAATACTTTAGCGAGTACTTATGCGGAAAATTCAGCGCTTAGTGGTGGTGCAATATATGCGGCTGAAGAAACTTCTCTTCTGATAGAAGCTTCGACAATTGTGGATAATATGGATAGTTACTATTTATTAACAGGTGCAGGACTGGATGCTAGAGGCTATACGGAAATCTATCACAGTGTACTCGCAAACATCGGTGATAGCGGCTCGCCTGAAAATTGCAATTCTCTAGCCCCCGATTTGAACCAGCCAGCCGGTGCTCTAGTTGATTCCTTTGGCAGCAATTTTTTTGAAGGCGATAGTCAGAGCTACGGCGGAACCGAAAATTGCAATTTTCTTGATAGAAACGCCGGTGATTTAATCGGAACAGACGCCAAACTCGATATTATTAATGTGGAAGGCAAATACCCTTACCGCTATTACTACGAGCCCAAATCAGATTCGCCGATCCGAAATGCCGGTGATTTTTGCGGTGAAGATATGCTTAATAATACTGTTCCCAGTGGTAGCAACTGTAACTTAGGAAGTGTTTATTAAATCTTAGAGTTTCACACTCATCCGTGAGTAGCTTTTATTTTGCGAGCAACGTTGCTAAGTTAATACAACTAGGCGTTGCTCCAGTTTCCAGAAGTAGGATAGGGCAGACTATCCTCTATATTCGCAATTTTAGAAAGCTATCTGGGCAAATTAACCCGCTACTGCAAAAGCTTTAATATTGAAAATAGAAATCAAAAAACCTCTCATCCAATAAAATCGAAATGCTTGAAAATTGGTTTAATAATTAAACCTGCCTACAAGCACAATCCACAATACTTTTTATTTTACCCATCCAATTTTCAAAATTAAAAATTATTTCGAACCTATCAGTTGTTCAGGTGGTTCTGTCTCAGATCGCCGTCTAGACTAAATTTAAAAGGCCATGTCTGATAAACCTGCGCTGTAAATGTGTATCAATTGCAGGGGCTTTGGTACGTCGGGGTGTTCTTGGTTATATTTTTCGCATCATTCACGTAGCCACGTGTTTCTTCCAGGGAAAGGCAACGCTACACGATTATTTTGATAAAATGGGCTAGGTCAATAATGTCAAAAATAGTGTCGGTGTCGACGTTGCAGAACATCGCAATCATTTTGGCACTCAGTTTTTTTAGTTATCTCTCCACAGCCGCTCCCTCATTCGAATCGGGCCAAGGCACCCCCGCCATGACAGAGGCAACGGGTACCACAATTTCAATTGCAATCGACTTGAATGAATCGGGCACTGCCTACGCTGTTGCTGTTCCCGAGTGGGAGGATGAGCCTTCGGCTGCGCAGGTCAAAGCGGGAAATAAAGCCTCTGGAGCTGCCGCCCCTTCTTCAAATTCTATCTCGTTGAATTCAGGCATATATGCGGGAACGCTTACTCTGAGCGGGTTGTCGGACGGAACGGCTTACGATGTCTATGTTGTCGCCGAAGACAGCTCAAATGATTTGCAATCGTCCGCGACTATGGTTTCGAACACGGGTTTATATATTCATATGAATGGCCAAAGCGATGTTGATTGCTATGACGTTATCAGTGTGAGTAGCTCAAATATTATCGCGAGTACAAGAAATTACGGCTGTCCAGGGGGTTACGACGAGGATTTTTCTGCCGATGGTGCGTTTGCGGCTTCTGCTGGGGAGACCTGCGATTCCGCCGACAGCTACAGCGGCTCAACAGCTACGAACGATGGTTTTTATTGCTTTAAAAACACTACGCATAATGCAAGTAGTCAATATTTTTATGGCTATATTGAGATTGCTTGCGGAAAAATTACCAAGGCGGTCTCTGGCTCGAGCTTTAACGCAGGCGTTACCTTACCTGGAGTCTTAACTTCAACCACCTGTGAAGAACCGGATGCGGTCGTCAGCAGCATAGCAGCCACTGACTCTCCTGTGGCTCCAGACTCGACGGCGACTTTTACTGTGACATTTAGTGAAGATGTCACGGGAGTTGATACCTCCGATTTTGAAGTATTCGACTGCTATGATGGCGCGTCGTGTACCAGTTATGGTTCGGGCAGGGCACCTACCTCGGTATCGTCATCGACTTGTTCACCTTCGTGCACTGTTACCGTTAGCACCACCAGTTCAAGCGATGGCAGCTATGTTTCGGGTACTACCACGGTGTCGCTTTGGAATCTCAACGATGGAACGATTAAGGACTTGTTTAACATACCTTTGCAAACTGCGGGTTATGCAATTGCGGGTCATGCGGTGGTTGATGATAGTGCTGCGTTTCCAGCGATAACGTCGGCGACCTACAATTTTGGCACCGGTGTATTGGTCGTGACAGGCGTAAATTTTGAAGCTAAATCCGGTGCGACCAATGATGTAGACATATCGACCTTGACCTTTACTGGCGAGGGCGGTGGCACCTATACCTTAACCAGCGGCACCGATGTTGAAATCGACAGCTCAACGCAGTTTACCGTGACTTTGACAGGTGCTGATTTGCTTGAGGTAAACGGTCTGCTTAATAAGGATGGGACCAGCTCTGATGACAGCACGACCTACAACCTCGCTGCCGCAGATGACTTTATCGCGAACGTCACTTCCGGTGATATCTCTGACGCAACTTCAGCCATTGCGGTTAGCAGCGTTTCCGCACCGGCTATTACTTCCGCCACTTACGACGCAAGCACCGGCAGCTTAGTTGTCACCGGTACCAACTTCTCATCGACTAATGGCTCAAACAATGATGTCGATGCCAGCACGTTGACGCTAACCGGCGATGGCGGCAATAGCTATACGCTAACAAGTTCAGATGTCGATGTCTCCTCAAGCACCGAGTTTACGGTGAGTCTTAATGCGACCGATATGCTTAATATTAATGGCTTACTTAACAAGGACGGCACGACATCAGATGATAGCACCACCTACAATCTAGCGGCCGCGGACAATTGGCTACCGAGCGCTGCAACAAGTACCGATATTGCGGACGCCACCGGCAATGGCATAACTGTTTCTAATGTTTCGTCCCCTGCGATAAGTTCGGCGACTTACGATGCCAGCACCGGTGTTTTAACCGTTACCGGGACCGCCTTTGTTAAAGAAAATGGCAGCCTAAATGATGTGGATGTATCGACGCTGTCGCTGACGGGAGAGGGCGGCAATAGTTATACCTTATCAACCTCAGATGTGGAAATTACCTCTGCAACATCGTTTACGCTTACTTTGAGTTCAACCGACGTGCAGAATATAAACGGTTTGCTCAACAAGGACGGTACCGCATCGGATGGCTCAACTACCTACAATATCTCAGCTGCTGATAACTGGATGCCGGGTGCAGCCGCCACTGCTGATATCTCCGATCTGAGCAGCAATGGCATTACCGTTAGCAACGTTACCAACCCAGCTGTAACTTCGGCGACCTATAACGCCAGTACCGGTGTGTTGGTTGTTACCGGTACTAATTTTGTTAATCAACCCGGCTCAACCAACGATGTCGATATTTCAACATTAACACTAACGGGAGAAAGTGGTGGCACTTATACGCTGACAACCAGCGATGTGGAAATAACGTCTTCAACTTCGTTTACCGTGACCTTAAGTGCGACGGATGTGCTTAATGTCAATGGGCTGCTGAACAAAGATGGAACACAAGCTGACGACAGCACTACCTACAATTTAGCGGCTGCTGATAACTGGATGGCCGGCGCTGCCAGCAGCGCCAATATTGCCGACCTTACAGGCAATGGGGTAACCGTCAGTTCCGTTGCTGCGCCGACAATTACCTCTGCGACCTACGATGCTGATACGGGAATTTTGGTTGTTACGGCAACGGGGCTTGTTAGTCAAAGCGGCAGTGCTAACGATGTCGATATTTCAAGCCTAACATTTACCGGTGAAGCGGGCGGTACCTATACACTCACTAGTGGCACAGATGTTGAAATTACCTCCGCTACGTCTTTTTCAGTCACCCTAAGTGGCTCGGATAAAACAGCAGTAGATGCCTTGCTGAATAACAATGGAACGCAATCAGAC
>JANQJB010000047.1 GCA_028281865.1 Marinagarivorans sp. | reverse complement strand
CGAACCCGGCCGCGCTTCACCGGTAATATTATTTCCTGGGCTAAGATTACTTTCTTCATCACCTATACCGCCAACAAAACTACCAAAGTTTTGGTAATTCGTCCGGGTATTAGGGATTACCTGGTCTTCAATTGGATCAATAACAAATTCAACTTCTTCGACATAACCATTATTCAGACTCTCGCCGACCCAGTTAACGTTTTTATCGTGGGTAATCGCAATCCAATTTTGATCTTCACCGGCGTTGTCAATTCCCGCTGCGGCAATCAAAGATTCGATATTGTTTGCGTTAACACGAGGATAATTAAACTCTTGTAATTCCGAATCAAAGGACGCATCTGGACCGAGTTCAACAATCACACCCGAAAGATACGCTTCCATACGAATGACATCTGAATTGGGGTCGGTCGCGGCGCTCGCCTCTCCACCGTCAATCAGACCTTCGATTAAAGAGGTGTCATTGGCTAAATTAAATAAGTCTGCTCCCTGACCCCCGACTAGGTTTTCAATGCTCGCAAAAGATGTGACTCGCGTTGCAACGTCTCCACCACCAACAGATGTGATAGTCCAAACAAGCTGATCGTTGGGGTCGCCTACTGGTGTCGCAACCGATAAAGTATCGCTTCCAGCAAGTCCATCAATATTCCCAATTGAGCCTGTTTCACTCAAAATAAATTGATCATTTAACGAGTTGCCCGTTAAAGAATCAAAACCAGTAAATTGTAAAACTGAATTTAAATCACCACTATTTTCGCCACTAACCGTCCAGGTATTCTCGACACCTGATGCAGCGACTAATTGATTGCCAACGCCCGTCGCTTGGATTAATTCAATACCGAAAATATTTAAATTACCAAAAGTGGCTCCACTAACCGCAACCGTTAGTGCACTTCCCACATCGCGAATATCGACTGAATCCAAATCGGTGGCCAAGGCATTAACACCACCATCAACCGAACCGGTGATGCGACCCGTCCCGTTAAAATCAAAAGTATCTAAGCCATCACTTCCAACCAAGATATTGAAATCGTCAAAAATAATATCCGTTGCGTCGGTATTAACATTACCGCTATTTATTCCGTCGATTGACCACAGGCTCGCTCCGCTTGCAACAGTTAAAGTCGAGTTACGCGTTTCATTTGCGTTGCCATCGTTGTTACCAATGACGCGTTCAATCTCTGCAAACTTAATAACGGGAGCCGCTGGGCTGTTTAGAACAATTTCAAAATCTGTCGTAATATTAGAATAATCGGCAACGTCCTCGGCAGAACCCGTTCCACCTGAAAAAGTCCCTGAAAAAGCGCTGTTATTAGAGAAGATAAACGAATCGACATCCGTTCCACCCTGGACATTGGCAATATTAGAGAAGGCTAGGCTTTGCTGGCCTGTACCAGGATCAAACGTTAGGGTGCCACCATTTAACGTATTTATTTGCCAAGTGTTAATTAAGTTATTGGCATAAAGCGTATGATCGTTTTCGTTTGCCGTTAGGTTTTCAATATTCGCTAAGAGGATGTCGACATCTACCGTTTGTGTCGGATTAAGTGAAATGCCGAGCGAAGATGCGAGTGCGCTGACATCAACTGTATCTGTGCCGGCACCACCATCAAAATTATCGTCAACGATATCAAGCGCTAGCAGATTAAACGTGTCGTCTGCGCCGCCACCACTTATGCTATCGACACCGCTAAAATTAAATGTGCTTGCGTTAATAATGTCGGTAAGCGTGTTTACCACTCCTCCTGGGTTGATACCCCAAACAAACTGACCATCATCCGCACTTTGCAAACTTACCTGCGCCGCACTTGTGGAAGTAAGCGAATCAATCCCTGCTAAGTCAATAAGCCCCGGTCGATTAACAACTTCAAAAATATCGCCAACCCCTTCCAACGGAAATGTCGAACCAATATCGCTAGCCGGTACCGGAGTCGCCGATATACGATTTAAACCAAAACTTAAATCAGTGCTTGTATCCGTGACACTCACTACGTTTAAGCCAGCACCGCCTTTAATATAACCATCGATTAAATTACCGCTTGTGCCATTAGCAGCATTAGAGCGGAAAATAAACGTGTCATCGCCACTCCCGCCTTCCAACTTGTTAACACCGGTAAATGTAAAACCAGTAAAATCGGGGAAGTAGGTAATTTCAAAAGCGCCGCTATTATTGCCGTCGATAATAAAGGTGTTGTCTCCGTTAAATGCAGATTCTTCGTCAATACGCAAAAGCGTATTATTGTTGCCTTCAACGTTAATAATTTTTTCAGATATTTCGACAACCACAAGTTTATCGATTGGGACATCACTGCGAATAACACTTCTTAAGCCAGTCCCCGGTCTATTTTCACCGGTAATATTTACATCGGTTTCAATATTGGAGCGCTCGTCCCCACTGCCGCCTTGAATACTACCGAAGTTATCAAAATCGGTTCTTGTATTGGCAATCACTTCGTCATCAATCGGGTCTCGTATTTCGTCAACCTTTTCCACAAAGCCCCTGTTGAACGGTTGCACAACCCAGCGAACGTTGTCGAGGTGCTGCAATGCAAGCCAGTTATTTTCTTCTCCCGCGTCATTTGCTCCGGGGGCTGCGGTAACGGTTTCCATGTTATAAGCATTAACATTTGGCAACGTATCCGTATCGTTAACAAGCGAACCCGGTGTCGCTGCTGAACCAAGTTCTACAACAACGCCACCGGTAAATACTTGCACATCGAGCTGGTCCTCCGGATCACCCACGGCTAATGTTTCTCCTCCATTGATTAAGCCAAACATTTCCGCAGCGATATCGGTGAAGGTAAAGGTATCGCGACCTTCACCACCTGCTAAATTTTCAATATTGGAAAAACTTGGAACGCGGTCTACTACTTCCCCCTGATTAACACCGGAGATATTCCACTGCAACCGCCCCACAGCATCATGCGCACGAACGACTGATAACTGATCACCCGTTCCGCCTGCTCCGTCAATTGATCCGGAAACTTCAGCTGCATCATTATTTAAAACAAAAAGATCTTGAGCTGCACCGCCAACTAAATTAGCGAAATTGGTAAATCCACCGACAACACCTGTCACGTCCCCTTGATTTTCACCGTCAAGCGTCCAGTTAATCGAAACCAATTCCGTTTTGCTAACCGTTAATTGGTTGTCGCCATTACCACCGTCAATATTTCCATCAATTGTTCCGGATTGCAGCTCAATCGAATCTTCACCATCGTTGCCGATAAAATTTTCAAATCCAAGAAAATCAACCGTTGCGTTTAAGGTATTATCATCACCAACTAAAAGTACGTTACTTCGATCAGCAAGATTTAAAGTATCATTGTCGTCACCGGCGTTTATAGCCGCTGTAATATCGCCGGTAGCAGTAATTGTAAAGGTATCGTTGCCCGCGCCACTATTAATTTGTCCAAAGCTGGTCGCAAGAACAACCGTATCGACAGCTGCGTTGCCCTCAGCAATTTCGAAATTATCAAAACTGACATTGTCGACAGTTGGCGTAGCGTCAATATTCCAATTACTATTAGCAGCGTGTTGAATGGAAATCGTATCGCTATCGTCGCCACCGTCGACTGATATATCCACGCCCTCTGCGGCAATATTTATTAGGTCATTTCCGGCACCCAGTACCAGGTCATTAATATCGCTAGATGTGCTTACGATGTCGTTGCCACCTGCGGTATCTATCGCATTAAAGTTAACATCGACATTAAAAACATCGACCGCATTATTACCTTGCAAAGACTCGAAATTAGAAAAGCTGATGCCATCAACCGTGTTTGTGCCATCAATCTCCCACAAACTATTGACACTATGAGTAATCACAAGTTGGTCATTATTTCCATTACCGCCGTCAATTACCGTCGTAAGTCCACTCGCATCAATATTGACGGTATCATTTCCTCCACCCATAAACACGTCAACGACGTTAGCATTTAATGTGATCTCATCGTTCCCACCACCAGCAAATATTTGATCAAACGCGGTATCGACATCAATCGTATCAATATTGTTATTGCCGCGAATAACGGTGAAGCCCGAGAACACAATATTATCGACCGAAGGATTCGCATTTATCGCCCAGTCGCTCGGGCCACTATGGGTAATAATAATTTCGTCGTCGCCCAAGTCACCGAAAACTGATGCCGCAATTTCATCTGTTCCGATATTCGCTATGTCGTTACCAGCTCCAAGCGAGAGCGCAGCGACACCCGCATTTAAACTGACAACATCCGTACCACCTTGCGTGGAAATTTGCGCAATTGCGGTGTTCACTGTTATCGTGTCGATAGCGTCGTTACCGAAAATATTTTCAATACCGGTAAAAGTTATTCCGTCGACGGTTGATACGGTATCAATAAGCCAGTCGCTGGCTGTGCCATGTGTAATGTTTAATGTATCTGAGCCAGCACCAGCATCAAGGTTAGCGATAATATTATCCGTAGCGATGCGAATAATATCCTCACCGCCGGCAGTAGAAATAGAACCGAAACTACGTAACACATCAATTGAATCCACATCATCATTCCCGATGACTGTTTCAACTCCGACAAAATTCACGTTATTCACTGTACTAACGGTGTCTAGAGTCCATGTATTTGCCACAGTATGATCCGTTCTAAGTGTGTCGTTATCACCTTCACCATCAATGGTCATTGCAAGTAATTCATCCGTTAACACAATAAGGTCGTTTCCATCGCCGGCAAAAACTCCGGTTGCGACATTCTGATTTAAGGTAATCGTGTCATTTCCACCACCAGCATCGATCGATCCAAATGCAGCGTCGACGGTAAAGTTATCGACACCGTCACCGGCGTTCGCAATTTCGAAACCTGAGAAATCAACGTTATCGACATTTGACGCAGCGGCAATATTCCAAGTGCTGTTATCGGTATGCGTCGTGTTGATCTGATCATTACCAGCACCGCCGTCAGCGCTTATTGCAATTCCGTCGGTAGCAATATTAAGGATGTCGTTAGCAAGGCCTAAATCAAGGCTCGCGATATTGGCAAAAGCGGTAACAATGTCATTTCCGTCAGAGGTGATTATTGTGCCGAACAGAGAATTTACTGTTATTTGGTCAACGCCATCGCCACCCGTAATAGACTCAACGCCAGAAAAAGAAATGTTATCGACAGTTGAACTAGTGTCTAGAACCCAAATGCTTTGACCAGTATGTGCGATTACCAAAGAGTCTGAACCAAGCTCTGCATCGAGATTAATATTTAAGCCGTCAGCGCTTACGGTAATTTGATCGTTGCCTTCTCCAGTAGCCAACGTGCCAACATTCGCTGCGACCGCAATAACATCATTTCCACCTTGCGTATCGACCGAAATCAAATCGATATTAATATCGACGTCGTCAGTCGTATCGTTTCCAACTACCGATTCAACATTGGTAAACCGCACGCTATCGACAAAACTCGTGGTATTAATATTCCAGTTACTCGCAGCGGCATGCGTCACAGCAATCGTATCGTTGTTGTCCCCACCATCGATAGCCGTAAGCAAGCCGGTGTTTGCAATATTAATCCGATCGTCGCCGTCACCGGAATTGACTCCACCCGCGACGTTTTGCGCTAGCGTAATAACATCATTACCGCCATTTGTCAGAAGCTCAAAAAACGTAGTATTAACTATTACGGTATCGACTTGATTATTGCCAACCGCGCGTTCAATTCCGCTAAAACTCACTCCGTCAACGCTGCCATTCGTATCGATCAACCAATTCGACGCTTGATTATGCGTAACTTCTATGGTGTCGGTCCCATCTTCACCATTAACATTAGTCGTTAAGGTGCTTGCGGCAATATTAATGGCATCGTTGTCCGCACCGGCGAACAAACCGCCAGTGATATTCGCGCTTAATGTGATCGTATCATCTTGTGCGCCGGTGGAAATTTGCCCGGAGAAATCACTCACAACGTTGACGGTATCCCGACCGTTGCCACCTTCTAAATTTTCAAAACCACTAAAGTTTCCTCCAACCGGCGTCACCGAACCTGTCGTGGTATCGATCGTCCATATAACGGCTTCAGTCGGAGCACTGTTAACCGATAGAGTGTCACCTGAGCTATCGACTAAGCCAGTACCGGTTCGCGTCGCTACAATATTTCCGCTGACTCCGTTGCTTGCGGGTAATTCAAAACTATCATCGCCTGCATTACCAATAAGATTTTCCATGCCTTCAAAGGTTATCGTTCCGCTAGCTTGGCCCCTAACAGTGCCGTTATTTAAGCTTGTTATCTGCCAAATATTATTGCGTACGCTTCCTTCAGTGACATTGGCAAATAAGGAGTCCCCGGAGCCAGAACTAATAATTGTTTCTATTTCAGAAAAATTATTACCCTCGACGGAACCGCTATTAGAACCGGTTAATTCCCAAAATTGATTATCGTCTTGCAGCTCAAGGGAATCTTCAACAGTACCTAAAGCAGGAGTGCCACCAGAAATCGCACCCAATACCGAACCTGTATCAGCGATAATAAATTCATCAACCTGGTCAGCTGACCCAGCCAAGTTAGCAAAATTAATAAATTCCAAAGTTGTAGAACCAAAAGCAATTTGGCCATCGTCAACACCATCAAGATTTGGATGATTAACCGCAGTTGCAAACTCTGAAATTGTCCAAGTATTGGTGCCCCCGGTTGATCCATTTAACGTACTACTAGCTCCATTACCAATAACACGCTCCACACCGTCAACACCGCTAACATTACCCGCTGTTGCTGTAACGGAAACTGCCCCAATAATATTTGAAAGGTCAACGCTATCAACTCCAGTATTAGACAGTAGAGGGTCATCCGCGTCGATATCACGAGTATCCATTGCATCGGTCAAATAAATAAAATTATCGACACCCGCGCCGCCAATTAACTGCGCAATATTTTCAAAGTCGATTGATGCCGTCGCGGGACTAGTGCCACTTACACGCTCGACTTTGTCAAGAATGAGCGGATCTGAATCTAACAACAACCAATTAGTAACTTCATTTATAGCGGTTTCCACCTGCAAAGAATTATCACCAAGGCCTCCATCAACAGTACCGTCAAAGGTCCCATTGGCGCGTAATCGGAAGTCATCATCATTCGAGGAACCTGTTAATTTTTGAATATTGATAAACGACTCAACATAGGTTTTCCCCGAGTCAATATCCACAACAGAATTAGGTTGCCCATCACCATCGAGAAGCCAACGATTGTTCATGGGGCGGCCAATAATTTCATTCAGGCCATCGGCACCACCATCAATTAATCCGTTGTCAGTCGCAGGACGCTCAACCGAACCCGCCGTACTTGTAGAAAAATCGAAAATATCATCACCGTCACCGCCAATTAAGGTTTGGAAATTGACGAAATCAGTTGTCGGACCCGATATGCCGATTTGTACTTCACCAGCATTTTCACCGTCAATTGTCCAGCGAACTACTGTTCCGTTAGAACTGGCAACAGTTAGCTGATTGTTTCTAAGAGCATTACCGGTAATAGTTTCAAATTCATTTAGCGTTAAACCACCAACGGGGTTACCAAGCGTAATTGAAATATCCGCATCGGGAAGGTTTAGTACGTCATCTCCCGCTCCAGCATTTAAGGTGATATTCGCACTAGCGTCTCCGATATTGAAGATGTCATTTCCCGGGCCAGCACTTATGGTTTCTATACCACTAAATTCAGTCGTAGCAAAAAACAGAACGGGTGGCATAAACGGCAGGGGTGTGGTATCAATAAAATTACTAAAGTAAGTGAAACTCTCTTCCGTCGCAGGCGAGGCCGGCGCTACGCTCCAGTTGGTTAAGATTACCGGCCCGACGATATGATCCCCAACCGAACCATTATTTGCACCACCGGAAATTTCACCTGTTAGCGCCGTAATATTCCCACCGGTTTGATCAAAGGTGAAAATATCGTTGCCGTTTGAGCCAAGCAAATTATTAAAGTTAACAAATTCAATATCGTTATTTATTGTTCCATCATCGATACCGTCTGATAAAGAACCTCCTGCATCGATATCTTCAATGTCCCAAGTTACCGTCTGACCAGTCGCGCTGATAAATTCAAGGCTGCTATCGTCATCTGTTCCGGTAAAATCATCATGATTTCCAATATAGCGATCAACACCACTATCGCCATCTGAACCACCAATTGTGACCGAAACATTTTGCCCTGTTATCGCCGCATAACTTACAACGTCATCGTCGTTTGTACCGGCATTAATAATAAAATTTTGAAAGTTACTGAAAGCAAAATTATCGATAGCGACGTCAGTGCCGTCTAACTGCTCTATATTGCTAAAGCTAGTAACGTAAGTGCCAGAGCCATTAGCAAGACTATTGGTAGTGCCGAGCGACCAGGTATTAGCTGTGTCTAAGCCAACCAACTGGTCGTTACCACCCGCGTTTGTACCCCCATCAATCGAATTGGCCGATCCGCCCGCTTGCAAACGGAAAATATCGTTTCCTTCACCACCGACAAGCGTATTGATAATACCGGTGCTAACTAAAAACTCATCGATGCCATTGCCTCCCGTTAACGATACAAAACCGTTAAAGGTCAGCTTATCGCTATCTGATTGGGCAGACTCAACCGTCGAGTCGGTACCTAATAAGGTCCAAGTGTTAGCCTGATCGCGGCCCGTTAAGCTATCGTTTCCAGAACCCATAAGCGACTGAATAGAGGTAAAGGTGTTAATTAAATTACTGCTATTAGAAACCGTTCCCGTATGCTCACCGGTCAGTCGCCATTCATTTCCAGCAAGTGGGGTATGATCAAAAACAAGTTCATTAACTTCATCCGTCACGAGGCTTGATGAAGATACAATTCCGCTTACATTAGTAATTGAGCCGCTCGTTACATCAAAAACATCGTTCGCTTCATTGCCAAAAATGCTTGCAAAGCCAATAAAGTTTATCGAATTCGTCGTTCCCCGCTCTGTAATTGAGCCAGCATTTGCACCATCGATTGTCCAATCATTAAATTCTCCTGCACGCGCGGGATTCGAAGCCAATTGCAAAATATATCCGGCGCTATTGCCGGAATCATTTTCAATCGTTTCAATATTGGCGATACCATTTAAATCTTCGCTGGCCGATACGACATAGGTACCTGTCGCAGAAACCAATACTCTATCGTTGTTACCACCGCGCGCATTGATATTGCCACCAAAACTCTCGTTAGCAGGTAATTGAAAGCTAAAGGAGTCGTTACCACCATCAGAGCCATTTAAGTTTTCAATTCCGCTAAAGCCAACACCGCCATTAAGTGTGCCAGCACCGGCTCCAGTAATTAACCAAGTAACGCTCACCGCCGGATCATCCAAATTGAGAATATCTCCACCCGGGTTCGCAGCCGGGCCTCCACCTTGTATCGATACTTGAATAGTTTCTTGCACATTAAATGTGTCAGCACTTTCACCGCCTACAACGGCAGTTACGTTGGCATTTAGGTCAAAAATATTTAACCCGTCACCCCCGATTAATGTGCCCAAAAAATTATTATCAATTAGAAAGTTATCGACGCCATCCTGGCCCTCTAAAGTCTCAATATTAGAAAAATCAACTTTAATATCAGCATCGAGTTGTCCAGCAGAGGGGTTTGAAAATTTATTAGAAAGTTGAGCAACAGTACTGTTAACAATCCAATCCGTGTCATTTGTTGTATCGTTATATGCGATTAAACGATCGGCACCCCCAGTATTGGCGCCCCCGTCGATTACCGCATCCACACTTGGCGCCAAGATAAAAAAGTCATCGCTACCCTCGCCACCATTGGGGGTTGTCGTTAGGCTCGCAATATTGATATTAAAGTCGTCGTCGCCAGCACCACCTTGCAGCGCGCCGACGCCAGTGACATCCGCATTGATATTGAAAATATCGTTGCCCGTTTGCCCCGAAATATCGCCGGAAAAAACAGCATTAATATTGAAAATATCATTACCCGCCTGCCCAGAAATATCGCCAGAAAAAACAGCATTTATATTAAAAATATCTACACCACTCGTTGCATCGCCTTGCAGGTTTTCGATATTTGAGAACGTGCCTGCCATGGTATCGGTGGTACCGGAGGCAACTCCGCTGATGGTCCATTCCGTATCTGTTGCACCTGCTGTAACAGTGTCATTACCGGCCATGCCGTTGAAACTACCACTGAATTCCGAACCCGCTAGAAGAATAAATTGGTCGACACGATTATTTATGCTGTCATTTCCTTCTAATATTTCAACGTTGCTAACCTGCCCATCGACATTGCCAACATTACCTTCTCCTACAACAGTAAATTGTGTTGCAGACAAAACGGTCCACGTCGTATTAATGTCGCCGGCGATAATTTTGTCTTGATCACCAACACCACCGTCGATAGTGCCGACAAATTGATTTATTTCAGAAAGTTGGAACGTATCGATATAATCAGACGCCAAGGCACCTGCAATACTGCTACCGGAAAGTGACTCGACGTTGGTAAAAGTACCCGAGAGCCCGGTCACGGTGCCGGTATTATTAGCTCCAGTAATTACCCAAGCCGTAGCTTGTTGTCCGCCGACAACAGCGTCGTTGGTCCCGCCTGCACCATCAAAATTGACAGCAGCAAAACCACCACTGCTTGACGAGCTCCCGTTAAGAGTTTGCCCAGCGCGAAGTGTCAATGTGTCCGTGTCATCATTTCCTTCCAGCAACTCAACATTAGTAATGCTCCCACCAATGCCATCCACGCTCACGCTGCCATCTGCATTAACCACCCATTGAGAAGAGCGGTTTCCTCCCGTAACCTTATCTGTAGTACCACCACCCCCATCAAATGAACCAAACCCCATCCCTAAATCACCAAATACACCTGTATCAGGAATTTGGAATTCATCTACGTGCCCAGAACCGTCAGCCGCCGTATAACCCCGCAAAGTCTCAATTCCAGAAAAGACGTTATTGGTAAATACTGATCCGCTGCCCGTCAATAAATCCGTAATTTGCCAGTTGGGACTTGCTCGATTACCAGCAACAATAGCGTCTTCTCCTCCGCCCCCCTTCATTTCCAGGGTCACATCAATCGTGTCGTGAACACGAAATTCATCCGCTTCATCTCCGCCTGAAATATCATCAAATCCACTAAAAGATACGGATATAGGAGACATTACATTGGGGTCGTCGACGATATTGCCTGTCGTTGCAGAATCAAACGTCCAATAGCTTGTGGCCATACCGAACGATGGCCCAATAAAGACATCGTCACCTGTGCCTAAAACTGTGAAGCTGGAAGTAAAAAACGTTTCTTGATCAGAAGCGCTGGGCACCAAGATCAGCGTTCCGTCACCACTGCCCGCAAGTTCGAGAGTAGTTGAAGTGCCTGTGCCATTTGTTGAACCGATCCCGCCTTCGGTATTGATATCGCCAGCAACAGTTATTGAAGATGTTGTAGCCGAGTTCGCGATTACACTAATTGTTCCCGCGTCACCGCCAGCACCGGTTCCATCGCCATTACCACCGCTGACATTTAATTCCCCAACAGTGATTGCGGCTGCATCCAGCTCAATAACACCGCCATCAGTGCCATCTTGATCCGATGCGGGCGCCGCATCTTGGCCACGAGTAATAATATCTCCGGTCGTTAATACAGAAGCAGAATTAATTCGAACGCTTCCATCAGCCCCGCCGCCTATAACACCACCTGTAGTGATATCTCCCGACACAAAACTTGCAACGGGAATTCCGTCGCTTGACACATCCGGATCAGGAGTAGAAAAAGCGCTAAAAGAACCGACGGCAAATGAATTGGAGCTTGCATTAATAAGCCCTGGAGCAGAGGTTTCCGTGCCAACATCATTTAACGTTTCCCGGGTAATAAGCGTTAAATCTCCAAGGGAAACAACATCGCCGGTATTACCGGAAATTGTTATTTCCGACCCAATAACAATTAAATTTTCCGTTCCGTCTGTTGTGCCATTAACGCCACCAATACTAATGGCCGCTGGCGAAAAGGTTTCATCCTGTTGCTGAGGGTCGGAATCGGTATCCTCAGGAGGCTCGACCAGCTGGTAGTCAGGCCCTGCAGGCGATTGAGCAAAGCGTCGAGCGGCATTGATTTCAGAATCATTCGCCAAAACGATATCGCCACTTAACGTTATCGGTGCAGATGCACCATTAACCGCGACAAACGCTCGGTTGTCAGGGTTATTGTCGCCAAATATGCCCCCAAACGCAGAAACATTACCTTGCGTATCAACGGACCCTAGAGTAATCGTTGTTGCTGCGGTAACAGTCACCGAGCCGGCATCGCCTGCTGGCCCAATATCGTTGCCACCATTTGCGCCTGCAGCCGCATCTCCATCACCTCCGGACGCATCTATCGATATGACTGAGACTGCCCCTGAGTCCGAGGTGATCATGACTGTCCCGCCGTCACCTCCAGCACCACCAGTAAAACAGAAGTTACTTCCACAAGCGTTATCGGATGGATCGTTCCCGTCTACTCCATTGGCAAATATATTTCCCACCACAATATCGCCATCAGTTGCCGTTAGGGTTACGTCACCAGCGTTATTCGGCAAATTTTCCCGCACATTGCTTACACTGGAACCGCCGTTCAGATCTCCCTGCGTATGAGTACCGTTTCGAGTATTGATATCACCTGTCGTAATTGTGCCACTTGAGGTTAAATTTACCGCTCCGCCGTTTTCGTTGTTGGCAGCAAAAGTAAAGATAGACCCCAGGGTAATAATTCCACCACTGTTGTTGGTTGCGGTGACATCTCCGCCTCGAGTTCTGAGATTCAAGTCGGCAGCATCAATATCGCCAACCGAAGTCACTGTGCCCATGCCATCCGTTTCAGGCTGAAAATTGGCAATAAGGTTTACATCAAGCTTTCCGTCGCTTGACGAAATTTCAATCGGACTTGCAGTGTTAGTCAATATTGAACCGTGCGCATTTAGCGTAAGACTTACGTCGTGAGAATCGGTGTATTGAATAGACCCTGATAAGGTAATATCACCCGCTACGCCGGGATTATCGGCTCTGGAGTTCGCGGTACGTACTTCAACATTATTATTATTGTTAAGTGCAATAAGAATGGTCCCGATAGCCAATTCCGATTCAGTAGCACTCGCAACAAATGGATTATCAGCGGAGTTAAAATCGTCATCATTGAAATCAATACCGCTAATCGTTATATCAAAGGGATCAATTAGCCAAAGCCCCGCCTCGCCTCCGGGAGCGGAAGTCGAAGGTGCATTTTCAATATGCAAACCCCGCAAGCCCGAAGTTTCTATAAACCCGCCTTTACCGCCATTAATGCCCCCCTGTGCGGACAGCCCACCGAAAAAGCGTGCAGTATGCTCGGCAAAGCCAATAATCTTGCCACCATCACCGTCAAACAAGGCATTAGCATCAACCTTAGAATCGGCTGATAGATAAATAAATTCGGCATTGCGAACCAGCGGATTGGCGCCGGTTTTGTCCCCACCAACTAAGACTTGCCCTCCGCCCCGGTATCCAGATGCATTCACCTGCGCACTATCCATTAAGCCCACATTTTGCCCGAGCAGTTTGATATCTCCGCCAATATTCTCACGGCTCTGTGCACTGATCCGGGCATTGCCAATCAACAAATTAGTGTCGCGGCTATGCACTTCAATCGCACCCGAGGCGATTTCGCCATTCGCAAGAATGTCGCCATTATTAGCGACATTCTCACCGAGTAAGACAATTTCTCCGCCGACCTCACCAGAAGTATCCAAGGTTCCTGTGTTCACAACATCGGCGCCGGCCCCAAGCGTAAAGCTGCCATCTTCATGCACAACGACACTTCTGGAGTCGCTTATTCCGCCGCTATTTACCGCATTCGAGAAAATATCTTGACTAACACTCGCAGAAATTAAAATTTGCCCATCTTCAGCGCTAATTTCTCCAGAATTTAATACTGCCGCATCAACGCCCAAGTCATTCTGCATCACTTCTCGAGTGACCCTAACGCCTAACAAGCCTTCACCATCAAAGGTCACGATGGCCTCTTTGCCGGAGGCTAAATTAACGGAGCCGAGCTGGGCGCTAATCATGCCGCTGTTCTCAACGCGCTGGCCAAT
This sequence comes from Marinagarivorans sp., assembly GCA_028281865.1. GTDB lineage: Bacteria > Pseudomonadota > Gammaproteobacteria > Pseudomonadales > Cellvibrionaceae > JANQJB01. The sequence goes on along the minus strand of JANQJB010000047.1, from coordinate 19,847 downwards.
TAACGCGATGTTCCCACCGAGGGATGCGTTTAACAAACCGCCGTTGATGACGACCCCGTCGGTATCATCCAACGCTGAAAACGCGAAGTCGCCGTTCATAAAATCATTGGGATCGATGGCTAATCCGCTGGCAATAAGGCCACCTGCATTAACGGTGGCATTCTCACCAAAATAAATACCATTTGGATTAACTAAGATGACATGCCCATTAGCATCAATACGGCCATGGATTTGCGAACCGGAATAACTGAGAATGCGGTTTAAAGAGATGGAACTAGCATCAGGCTGAAGATATTTAACGCTTTCATTAGCGCCAAGATTATAGCTTTGCCAATCGATCGCCATTCGCTCAGTGGCCTGGTTGATGGTCGTCGTATTCCCTGAATGACTGATGGACCCTTCTCCACCAACAACCTCACCTCCCTCGGGCCCAGCAAGAGAAAGCGGAGCTAAAGACAATATTGTGAGAAAGGCAAAGTAATTTAAACGACGAAGGTGGGAATAAATATGCGCAAAGGAGAATGAAATGCGTCTCATTGATCGTTTTATCCTGGCCATATACAACATCCCAAATGGGATACTAATTTTTATAGAAATAAGGAAGTAATCCGTTATACAGGTGTGCTATTAAAAAGCGGCACAAATTGTACAAAAAACAACCAGGACCTACTACCGGTTTTTCTCTACGATAGAAACTAATTCACAAACCAATTAAGAGAGCAAGCGCCTAAAAGCAGAAAAAGAAAAGCGATAAATTTCAATAGCTTAAGATAATAGATCGGACTCAAACCCAATATTGAAAGAATTTATCTTTGACAGCAAACAACAGTGAAGCCCTAACAAACTCTCGCCCCAAATTACCCGTCGGTGCTCACTCGTTGGCACGGATTTTCTCAGAAATAGGTCTTATAATCTAGAGAGGAAATTTGCTTTTTGGGAAATTTGTGCTTGCTAAAGTTTGAACTCACAAACTGAATTACTCATAAATAAGAACCAAATCGTAAAGCAAGCACAACAGTATCACCAAGCCTGGCCAGGCTTAGTGATTTTAATGCATAAGCATATCCATAGGCGCTATATCCATAGAGGCTGGCGCCCCTACTGAGACATAGACAAATCCACCCGTTTCCACATCTACCGCAACTATGGCACTTGACACGCGATCAGTGACGTATACGTAGGCTCCGTTAGTGGCTAGAGCCATGCCATACTCTAGCGAGTAAATAATAATTGCCGATGCAATTGAGGTCTTAAAGCCAGTTGTAAGGTCCATTTCTAATACTGAAGAGTCGCAATCGGCAAAAACATAAAGTAAACGATTGTTGTCAGGGTCGTAGGCTGTACCACTAATTTCAGATGAGAATGCCGATGCGGGATCATCAATATCATTGTTGGTAATAATTGTTCTGGCACCGGTATCAATATTAACTCCATAAACGTTGCCCGATAACCCATCGGTAACAATTAAGCGATCATTTAACGAGTCATAAACTATTTCTCTTGCGCCCGCAAAAGGATTAACCGTATCGGGTACAGGGCCGCGAGTCATATCAGCAGTAGAAAACGTAGTGCGCACTCCAGTAGTCAAATTCACTTGAATAATGCCGTGAGTATCGTCGGCCACCAGCAGTAAATTCGAATCATCCGGGTGAAAAATAGCATCGTTAATATCGTCAAAGATGTTATTGGAATCTGGAACAGTATTGTTGGAAATGAGAGTGCGCGCCTTGGTCGTCAAATCAATTTCTACCACACTATTTTCAACCTGGCCCAAAACAATTAAACGATTGTTGGTTTCATCCAACACCATACCCAACGGTTGTGTAAGAGTGGTATCGGCGCCTTGCCCGGTGTTATCAGAAAATAAACTCCGCGCACCTGTTGCGAGATCCATTGTTAAGATTTGATTTGTATCCCAATCAGCAATAAAGGCTCTAATTGGCGGGTTTGAAGTTGTATCTAGAATAATATCAGCCGCGTAGGGAACGGGATTTGTGCTATCGGGAAAGTCGGGTAGCGTCGGGTTCGCTATTATTTCAACGCTTCCAGCACTGGTATTTGCATTTAACTCCGCGTCTGCAGCCGACACAGTGAGTGTATTACTGCCACTTGATAAGCCTGCATCGAGCTTCCACGTAGAAAACGCAGGCTGACCCATTGCACTGGTATCTTCTACATCCATACCATTAACTTGTACGCTGGTAATTTCACTCAAGGTATCGCTCGCGGTTCCACGAATAGTCACCGTACCTAAATCAGTCATAGAGCTGGGCGGAGGAAACAATATTGTTACTGTGGGCGCGTCTTCGTCCACCGGCGTCGTAATGGCAAAACTGTCGGCAACTCCGCCCACCGTAAGCTCAACATTTACCGTCGTATCAACAGACGCAGAAGATGTTCCACGCACACGAATCTGTTGGCCATTGCTGACAGTGCCCATAACCGATGTGAAGGCACCATTATCAATGCTGTACTCTCCACCGGTAACGGTAACGCTAGCGTTACTGTTTATTCCTGAAACCGTAATTGCATCGGAAGTTGTCTGTGTAGATAACGCTACATCAACGGCATCGGTAAACATAAAGGGTTCAGGTACAAGATCTTCCGCTTCTGTCGTAACAGTAAAAGCAACTGCACTGCCATCCCCAACAGTCACCGTAGCATCGACGGCAGTTTCAAAACTCGACGACGAAGTGCGGCGCACTTGCAGTGTTTGACCATTGCTAATTTGCCCAGCTGCGCTGGTAAATGTGCCACCATCAATTGAATACTCGGTATCCGCGGCGGCAACCACATCTGCCGCATCATTAATACCGTTAATCGTGACCGTATCCGACGTTGTTAACGTGTTAATCGCCACCCCAGAAACCGCCATAAAGCTATAGGTGTCCGGCGTAATATCTTGCGCGAGTGTGGTAACCGAAAATTTAGCCATTTGATTACCAATGGTTAAGGTTGTTTCGGCCAAGGTAGAGAAAGCATCCGCAGAGGTTAAGCGCACGGTCACCATCTGACCGAGCGTTACTGTACCCGCCACCGCTGTGTAGGCACCACCGTCAATCGAATACTCTCCCCCTGCAATGGAGATATCAGCCGCATCGTTGATCGCCGCAATCGTTACCGCGTTCGATGCAATTACGGTATTTTTTGCAACATCCATCTGCGCGTTAAACGCAAACGGGTCTGGGTCGACATCACGCGCTAAGGTGGTGACAACAAAGTCCGAAGCCACTCCGCCAATGGTGGCGGTTACGGTCGCGGCTGTACTAAAGTCCGAAGAAGAAGAAACCCGCAGCGTCACCGTTTGGCCATTGGTAATTTGACCGTCTGCGGAGGTGAAAGCCCCTCCATTTATCGCATATTCGCCTCCCGACACGCTAATCGGGCTCGCATCATTAATACCGTTAATTGCTACTGCGGTTGAGCTAATTGCCGTGCTTCGCGCAACATCGTTTTGCGCGGTAAAAGCGAAGTTGTCGGGAGTCGTATCCTGCGCTAATGTCGTGACCGTAAACGTAGCTTCAGTTCCACCAATAGTTAATGTCGTCATTATCGCGCTGGAAAAATCGCTTGAGGCGGTCAAGCGAACTTTAACCGTATCATTTAAATTCACAGTGCCTGCGTCTGCGGTAAACGCCTCACCGCCAATAGAATATTCACCCCCGACAATCGAGATGGCAGAAGAGTTATCAACACCGGTCACTGTTATCGTCGCTGACTCCACAACTGCTCCGCGAGCAGCCTCATTAACTGCGGCAAAATTAAATGCATCAGGTACAGTATCCTCCGCCCGCGTCGTGACGCTAAAGTTTTGATTCGCGCTGCCAACGGTGAGAGTCGCCGATGTTTCCTCAGCGTAATTTGCGGAGGAAGTTAAACGAACTTTAACGGTGGAACCGGAATTAATAACGCCGGCATCAGCGGTAAAAGCACCATCATCGATCGAATATTCTCCGCCCGAAACTGAAACAGCGACCGCTGTATTAATACCCTCTATCGTCGCGGACGCGGAAGTCACTTGGGTAGAAATTTCGGCGCCCGTCACTGGAGCAAATGAGAAATCGCTTGGAGCCTCGTCTGCGGCTAAAGTTGTCGCCGTGAAGCTCGCTTCGAAACCACCTACCGTAACCGTGGCAGTTACCGGCGTCGAAAAATTTGCCGAAGAAGTAGCACGCAATTGCAAAGTCTGACCACTTGAAATTGTTCCTGCATCCGAAGCGAAATCGCCGCCATCAATTGAATAACTGCCTCCAACAATTGAAATAGGCGCCGCGTCATTAAGCCCCTGGATAGTAACAGTATCGGATGCGACCAGCGCACCCAGCCCAACATTCGCAGTAGCCATAAAACTAAAACTATCCGGTTCGATATCCTGCGCTAAGGTGGTAACAGAGAAACTCGCTTCCACTCCCCCCACAGTTACCGTCGTAAGCGTTTGTGTGGAAAACATATCCGAGCTGGTGACAATAACTTTTACTGTATCGCCGTTCTGAATAGTCCCCGCCGCAGAAGTGGGTGTTCCATCGTTAATACTGTATTGGCCATTTGTAATAGAAATTGCAGCGCCAGTATTAATACCAGTAATCGTGACAGAGGGGGATTCAAAGACAGTATTTAAAGCCGCATTTGTCACTGCGGCGAAACTAAAAGCTCCCGGCTCAGTATCAAGTGCAGATGTACTGACCTCAAAATTTGCTACCACGCCACCGACCGTTACCGTTGCTGTGGTGGTTTCACCCAGCATTGTTGGTGCCGTAACACGAATACGGATTCTATCGCCATTTTGAACCGTGCCGTTGGCGGAGGTAAATTCACCCCCGTTTTTTGAATAAAGACCGTTTACAATTGATATGGCTGTTTCCGCGTCAATACCACTAATGGTAATTTCGCTCGAGGTCTGTTCGCCCGCGTTTACGTCAACATCATCAAGCGCGGGAAAAGAAAAGCTATTGGGAGTTGTATCAGGCTGGCTTGGCGCAGGAGATCCACCACCTCCACCACCGCTTCCACATGCGGCAACAAAGAAAGCAAATAGTGTATAAACAACGAATAGACGGGTAGATTGCATACGCACCATTAATAAATGTCCTCGAATAACTCTCTATAAACAAACTATCTATAAACAAACTATAAATAATTCTCTATTGAGCCTCACTAATGAGGCTCAGCTCAGGCGGGAAAAGATTTTTTATCGCTAACAATGCGCGATTCTCGCACATTTAACAGGTTTAACGCCAGGACTGAGCCTCGTCGCCCACATGTTGGAATTGACGCCATCGTTCTGGTAAAAAATCACTGGCTAAAGCGTTGAGGAGAAACCCTCACTTAAAAATAAAAACCGCATCCTTGGTCACCAAATCAACAGCCAAAAAGCGCCCAGGTGTTGCGTCACCTATAATCGCCACATCGTGCTGCTCATCAATCATTAAGCTCCAGACATTGCGATATTGATTGGCATGATCATTCTTGAAAATTACATTTTGTTTTTGAGTAGCCAAATCAAACTCCAATAAGCGGGAGCCTGTATTTGTTCTGGAATAATCGTGGTTAATCATATAAATCTTTCGCTGGCCGGCGTTTATGGCAATAAACTCTGCTTCATTTAAGTGCTCCCCCGGTTTTTCGGGATAGAAGTCAAACTGGTCGTAAACCAGTTCATCGGCTTGGCTATTTGAATTGTACTTCGCCAACGTCGCCCTAGTCCCAAAACCCGCTGTGCCACTGCCTGCGTCATTGTTTAGATAAAGGCTATAGACCGCACCCGTAATGCGGTCTTTGATACGCGGCACAAAATAAGGATCAAACACCTCAAAACTACCAGAAGGTGCTTGTACATTGCCAATTGTCTCTCCCGACTGAGCATCCACGAGCGAATTAAATATTCGAAGGTTACCGGTTTCCTTGTTCAATATTATTTCGCCGCGTGAGGAAGCAAAATACTCAAGACTTGTTTCTCTCGTTATTTTTTTATTCTTGAGGTCAACAAATAAAACTTTAGGGTCCTGTTCCTGGTTTTTAGTGGTCGCAACGATTGCTGTTTGTTGCGCAGCGTCGATGCTAAATGCAGCAAAATGCCCAGTAATATTTAAATCATCTGCGGTTAATAGCTGCCTCTTTTCTCCACTAATGTACCGATATTGCCAGAGCGTTCCGTTGGTTTTATCTCTTGTTATGTTAGTTTTGTTTATTTGATCGTAAATAGAATAAGAAGGCGATAAACGATCCTGATTTACATCTTCATAGGAAGCTTGCATCCACTTAATTTTATTTCCTGTCTCGAGGTTAATTCTAACAATGGAGTTTTCTTCATCGTAACTATATAAATTCTCGCCTGCCGGATCTATCGTCGCCCCTTGGTAAATTTCAAGCGCATTGCGGCTTCCAGATAAGTAGGGCAGCTCAACAGGTGAAACAAACGTACTTTGTTCACCACTATCTAAATCGAGCGCAATAAAACTACTTGCACTTCGATGACTTAAAGCTTCTTGATTTTCTCCGATTAGAAGCCTATTCCTCTGTTTATCAAATAGTACACTCGTAGGCTTAATGACTAAATCGTCGCTATTCTCTGCAAAGGTCAATCTATAAATTTGATCAGGCGCGTAATAAGCTAGAATCTCGTTTTTATTTGTTACGGCAAAAATCCGGCTGTTTTCTGCATCGACAATAAAATTACTCACTCGATCGAGAGTTTCAAGCTGATCCAGCTTTTTCGCATTGATCGGCAAGCTTATTTGCGGACTCTCGTACTGCACATTCCTTTTTCCTGTTTTTAGATCGACAGCCACAAACCCAGTCGCTGGACCATAATGCCACAGCCAAGCTCTTTCCTCATCAAGCTGATAATTACTCAAACCAAGATCGCTAAGATCAATTTTAGGCAGGTAATCTTTGATATCCCCGGATTGTAAATCAATTATTTTTAGCCTTCCGTCCAAACCCCGTTGCATATAAGCAACTTGATTTTTTTTATCAACGGCTAAAAACTCGTTGCCCAATTCTAGATACACTTCAAATTCTTTTTTGTAACCTTCCTCCTGCGGAAGTTGAAGTGATACTGTCGAGTGATTGATAACGTTAAGCTTAACTAGCTCGCGTTTTGTCGGCGAGGACGCAATCAGAGTCTCGGAATCTGCAAATACAAGCGCTTTGGGAGAAATACTTTCAGGAGAAAAATATAAACGCTTGATAATCCGATGTGGCGGCAATGATCGACGCTCTCCATCGTTAGTAACATATTCAAGCAAAATTTCGTTTTCTCCATCTTGCAGCGGAAGTTTTATTTGCCATTGTTCCGAAGCATCATGCTCAGAACCATTGATTATTATCTTTGATACTTTTTCAGGACTGACGATAGAGCCGCGCACAATAACCGACCCAGCTTCGGTGGTGCTTAATTTAGGTGGAAATGAAATACTGAGATTCGGTTGAGACTCAGGTGAATTTGGCGGCGGTGAGCTGGTTCCATCACAAGCAATCAATAAAAATAAAATAGATAAGGGTATTGATAGTCTTAATAGTAGGGTATTCAGCTGATTCATACTCGTACTCCATCGAATAGTATTGTGTTACATCAACGCAGCAAAAACGTAACCCGCTCTAATACACAAGCTCGTTCGCAACGCATATACGCTCAAATATTTATTTGACGTCACCACTTACTCTTTAATTATTTTAACCAATTATTTTGGCTAGTTATTTTTGTGTTAGCGGTATTGATAACGTCGATAGGATATAAAGCACGGCACAAAACTGGTTGTTTAGAGGTCGCTGGCTCATACATATGAGGCTTTTGCCTGCCAGGTTTCCCCTACAGGGCATACAGGGCTTAAGCGGCAAACGACCTTAACTTGTTGCGAAATCATTATTCGACGTCTCAAGTCTATCAACTTCCTCAAGGATAAAATGGTACTGGTTAACAGTCGCTTAATTTATGAAGGCAGAAATTCAACGGGGAAGGTAACAGTGACCGGCTCAACATCCTTGGCTACAAACTTAAACTGTTTTACGCGGGCAACTATGCGACGCTCTAACGAAGGATCGTTAAGCTCACTCGACGCGATTTTAACGCTCGTTACAGCCCCTGCTGGCGATATCGTAATTTCAAGTACCAATTTGCCTTTTAAACCGGGTTTTTTTCGGCGTTCCCGATTATAAATCGAAAACAATTGACCTTTATTTTGGTCAAAAACCATCGATACTTCTTCTTCCGAACGAACATTACCGCCGCGGGCTAACGCATCTTTTGAGGATTGTTCTTCATCACCTTCAACCTCATCACTCTTGACCAAAGATTGTTTGACTAAAGCGACATCGCGTTTTGAAAGTTTTGTAGAACTGATAGCGCCAACATAATCAGAGGTATTAGCGCCGCCGCTACCTTGCGCAGCACCAGCAGTCAAAATGCTCGTATCCGCTTTAACCGCTTTTGTCGCCGAAGTAGAAACCTTTCGTGTTTTTGCTCCAACGAGTTCATCTACTGCACTGGTATCAATTAAATCAGCAAGCTCACTTGCCAAACCCAAAACACCACTTTTAGCCGCTTTATCACGCGCTTCTTTCTCTTGTTTCGTCAGTGGTTTTTTCTTTTCGGCTTCCGTTTCTTTTTTCCGTACAACTTTGGGTTTAGGCTTTGGTTTGGGTTTTGGCTTTGGTTTGACTTCCGGTTTAGGTTTTGGCGGCTCGACCTTCTTCTTTTGCGTAATAAAATTTGCAACGCGCTCTGGAACTGCTTGTCTAGCAACACGCTCCTTGGGTGGCAATTTTGCCAAATGCATCGTTACACCGATGACAAACGCTAGCAGTAAGAAAATTACAACAATAATATAAAAGACACGCTTTTCTTGGCTATCTGGAACCCAAGCGAGTGCGATACTTTTATAATAATTTGGAGCCGTCATCTGCGCCACAACATCCTTTACTGCTTTTTACTTGCAATTTGCGTTGCTGCAAATGCAATGTTGCGATAATTAGCTTGCTGGCAAGTGGTTAAAATCTTGCGCACCAAATCATATGAAATATTTTCATCACCCATTATTGTAATGCGACGACTTTGAGTAGGATCTTGATTCGAAGAGCCTCCTGCTAAAAAATCCAACTCTTCTTTTAAGCTCGGAATATCGTCACCTTCCTGAGAGCGAAGCGTTGCTAGGTCAATTATCTTTCTGCCTTGCACCAGCACCTCTGTCTTAGTTATTGCAATAACTAAAGTTTCTTCCGGCGCTTTTTTAGTACTCGACTTTGGTAAAGTCAAAGCTTTATTACTGGGCAATTGCTGCGTATTAGTAGAATTAACCAACAAGAAAAAAACTAAAATAGTAAAGATGTCCATCAACGAAACGAGATTTAAGGGCGAACCCCTGTGCATCTTGTGATGCCTATCCATGCGACGCGCACGCCGAGACATTTCTCTCACGATTCAGCTGCCTCCAACTCGACGTCTCCCTGTTCAAAAGTTTCTCCCTCAATAAATTCCTCTTCCGTAGGAATATCACCTATTGAAACCTGGGGAAACAATTCAACCGTCTCTAGCGTTCCAGACAGCACAATATCGGCACTGCGAACGCGGTCCATCACTTCTATCATCGTTTTATAACTCACATCGCGATCTAACAAAAGTGCAATACTTTGTTCTTCTGGAAAGCGCGTTTTTAGTTCAACTAACAGGTCAGTTAGAGGTCTCCAAATTTTACGCTGCGAATCATCTAGCGCTTGGCCAAACTCATCTTGTAATGCAATTGTTTTAAATTCACCGATAACCGCATCCTGGACAACAAATGACTGCTTAGTAATGATGACCTGTAACTGCAATTTAATTTGTTGTTCGGGATTGGGCTTAGCATTTAATGCAGGTAAATTTAATTCCAGCACTGTCATGCGAGAAAAAACTGCGGTAATTAACAGGAACGGAACTAAAATAACCATCAGATTCAAGAAGGCTGTGATATTTAGCTCGACGGTAGCTTCCATTCTTTTGCGCTTGCGACCCAACTTCATGGTAATAACTCAGTAACTAAATTTATTCGTCGCAAATCAAGTTCAGGCACTTAACTGCAGCCATCTCTAAATTGTCTACTAAGCGCGTTGTTTTGGTTGCCAAATAAGAGTGGATTAAAATGAGCGGAATTGCGGCGGTAAGACCAAAAGCAGTTGTATTCATCGCCACCGAAATACTGGCCGAAAGCAAATCGGCCTTCTCCGCTGGGTCCGCCGAAGCAACAGCTGTAAATGCTTGTATAAGACCGATAATGGTCCCAAGTAAGCCCAACAAAGTCGCGATGTTAGCCAACGTCGCCAAATAATGCGTACGTTGTTCTAATTGTGGCGTAACTTCCATAATGCCCTCCTCCATTGCAGCATCGATAATATCGCGCTTTGCGTTCGTTCGGTGCCGAGCGAACCCGTATTGCAATACAGTCGAAAGCGGGGTTTTGTCCTTGTGAACAGCATCGTAGGCGCGTTGATAGTCGCTAGCCTGTAACATTGGCCGCAATTTTTTCCACACGCTATTGGTGCTACCCTGTGTCCTGGTGATAAAGATGAAACGTTCAAACGCGATCGCCAAACCAATCGCCATCACCACCAAAATGGCGTACATAAAGGGGCCGCCAGACTTGAAAAATTCTATTAAAACCATTGGTTTTGCCTCGTTTTTACCTTACACCGCACTGCCTAAACGCCGGCCAAGCTCCTACAGCGACGCAAGCTGCACACCAGAACTTTGCACAACATCGGTTCAATGACAGCAGCGCGTCCTTAATCATTCTGCGTCGGTATGATTACGTTTTTTAACAAATAGTCAAGTCTTAATCTTTGACTTCACAGACGAAAGGTTAAGGCACCTCGAAATAGTGCCAATGCGTCTCGGGCTTATAATGCGTTTTTATATAAACACCCGTCGACTTAATTTACACGAACCTTCAACCAGCGGTGAAAGTTATCAAGCTTCGTTTACTCATAAGAAGAATACGGAATCGTGGCTTCATCATCACTATCGAGCGGTCCACAAGAGCCTATGACTTCACCAGCATTTCTTCCATTAAATTGCTGATCAATATATTCAAGAATTTGTCGACGTTTTTCACGATATTCCTCAAACGATATCCTGTGATTGTAATAATCGCGTGACAACTCTTGCAGCATTGACGAATAACTTTTACCTTGCATCGTTATCCCTCGGCTTCGATTTCTCTTAACAAACGGAACCCCGTATATTGATCCGCCTTGCCGCCGTGGGTCTCAGCCTTGGTCACATCGCAGTCCTGCATCGGTGTCATAAAGGAACCACCAACTGCAACATAGCGTCCCTTATCGACAACTAACTCGCGCGCATTGCCCAAATAGTTTACCAGGCCCCAGGGGTTTTGCTTCCCGGTACTCGCTTTAATTAGCACCCCCCCCTTTTTGATACCACGCGATTCCAACAAACAATTGCGATTGGAATCTTTTTGCGAAGAATTAGCACGCGCGGCATAAATCCACTCCGCCTTAGTCGGCAAACGATACTTGCGTTTACTTTTCAAACTTAACCAATTTAAATATTGATTAATCAATTTGGCACTGAGCTTGGTAACCGGAAATTTACCCTGACTTCCGTCTATTTTTTTACACACCGGACTGAACTCACAAAAATTATTAAAATCATCAACGGTAATTTCATACTTGCTAATAGCAAAACTTTTAAGACTACCTTTCGCCGGTATCACAACCATTGCCGGCCCCTTACCAAAAGTATCGCCTTCGCTTTTCAGTACATCGCGACAGATCGCCCTACTTCCACGCGCACCCAAGCCCGCTATAGAGGCGGCACAGGGATCTCTCGGTTCGATTTTTATGCGAGCAACCGTTTTATTTTTCGGAAATAAACGCATTGCACGCTTTTTAAATTCCTCCGCCCGTTCGGGCAATGAGCGGCCAATTTTGCTGATACAAACAGCTAGCTTTGAGACAATTGTAGCTTCAGCTTTTCTATACCGGGAGAGGTTTAATTCGCGTAATTTACCGACGGCAATATCGATATCCCGCATATTCATTGTACTGCGACATTCAAGTTGCTTATTGACTGTTGCCATAGCAACATCGAAACTTTTGTCTCTCTCGACCTGGACGCGCTTTTGTTGTGCAACCTTTTTCTGTTGTTGCGCGAGTTTTTCCCGTTCTTTTCGCTCATTTTCCAAACGCGTGGCAAGGGCCACCTCGGCGGATTCAATCTGCTTCATAATAGCGGCAATTACCGCAGAATCTTCACTATAACGTGCTGAGTTTTCCAATAGCGCTCTCGCTTGTCCAAAATCTTCCTGTGCAATCAATGCAATAATTTTACTGCTATAAACCTCGAATATTTTCGGTTTTATATCGACAACCCACGGGTCATCCGCGCCGACTAACTCTGTCAACTCAAGCAGCGTCTCATGTACTTTCCTCTCCCATATCTCGGTAAATTCAGGCGTAGCGAGCAACTCATTCAAATCACTTTTGCCGCGCTCTATCGAGACTTTTAATTCGATTTCATCGCGAATTTCAGCTTCTGAAACAGTATTCACTTCTTGTGGGATAAAGTAAGTCTGATAAACCAATACGGAAATCACGGCAATCATCACAGCAGCCGCACTACCAAAAAGTAAACCTTTGCCACTTTTACGATTTAATTCAGCCCAAAACTCCTCAACTGAGCCAATGCGATCCTCGCGCTTAAACGCAATGGCTTTTTCAATGACCCGCCATTGTCGTTTAGAAATATTTGCAATTCGCTTGGGTTTTATTTGCTGTTTAAGTGCCTCATCCGCGTGAACTCGATTGTAGGGATGATTGCCCGTAAACATCTCATAGGCAATACAACCTAAGGCATAAATATCGTCGCGGACATCCGGTGTTTCCCCTTGCAACATTTCTAAGCTGGCGTAGGCTGGTGTTAATGCACCTAAATTACCTGCATCAAAAACAGTTTTGTCCTCCGGACTGTCATCGAGTTTCTCTACATTTGCAACTGCCCGAGCGATACCGAAATCAAATACTTTTGCCACGGTCTGATTCGTTACAAAAATATTGCCAGGTTTAAAATCGGAGTGAATAATTTTTTGGTCGTGCGCATAGATAAGCGCTGCAGAAATCCCTTCTAAAATTCTCCACGCGTCGTCTTCCGGCAAACCCGTCGATTTATATTGACTAATGAGTTGATCGAGAGGCCGCCCCTCTAAAAACTCCATTGTCATAAAAACGGTGTCGCCATCGCGATCAAAATCATGCACATTCACAATATTCGGATGCGCAATACTTTGTGTTTTCCGCGACTCGCGCTGCAACGCAATAAAAGCCTCGGGGTGTGTCTTAAACTCATCACTTAAAACTTTAATCGCAACATAGGGCTCACGATCTTGAGCTTCTACTTTTAATAAATCCCTGGCTTTATAAACCACCCCCATGCCGCCGGCACCCAACACCTTTTCTAATTCGAAACGCCCCTTTAAAAGCTCGTGACCACCTCCAACTAGCTGGTCTGTTTGAGTAGAGCCCACACCACCATTAACGTCTGTTCCGCTAATATCTGCTTGTAGATTAGTAGCAGTATCTGGTTGGGTGGATGCTTTATTTTGAATAACTGTATTAATTACTGTTCTATCGCCGGGCACACTCGAACTGCTGTCAAGAGCGGCATGATCAGTAACATTTTTTGGATTATCCAAGATATCCGCACGGCCAGGATTAATTCGCGTTGTATCGGGTGCGCGAAATTCTGTGGTATCGCTGTTTGCCCGAACAATAGTTGAATCTGCATGTTCCTCGGTAAAAACGGATTCGTCCGAGAGACCTGAATCCCGCTGTTTTAACTCCTGCAAGCGCGCTTCTAGCTCTTGAGCTTTTTGCTGCGCAGCTTCGCGGCGTTTTGCCACCTCGGGAGAAATACGCGTTTTGTCAGAAGTTTCTCTCACTTCCGTTTTATCCGAATAATTGCTACGCGTGTCGTTACTATCGTCGTGATTATTGTCGCTCATTTTTTCTATTTAGCCCGGCACAAATCGTCCAGGCTCACCTTTGACAACTATTAAAGAAACATTATCTTCTGCCCCGTTATTGAGGGCGGTTTTCATCAACTCCAACACACAAATTTCTGCATCACGTTGCGCTAGCATCGCATCCATGTGGGCGCGCGAAACGGAATTGTAAAGCCCATCACTGCACAGCAAAAAAGTATCGCCGACTTGAGAACTGAAAACATTAATGTCGACAAACAATTGCTGTTCAACACCGATCGCTCGCGTAATAACATTTTTGTTGGGGTGCGTTTCTGCTTCTTCGCGCGATATCAAGCCCATCTGCACCATTTCCTCAACTTGGCTGTGATCTCGCGTTAGTTGTTGCAATTGGTTATTGCGCTTGCGATAGAGACGTGAATCACCCACCCATACAGCAATACCAACATTTTCTTTTATGATCAAACAAACTACTGTGGTACCCATAGTTTGATGATTAAGCGCTTGTTGCGCATAGTCAATTAATAAGTGATTCGCATGAGTCAAAACGTCTTCAACTTGATCAACAACGTCACTTAATTTTTTCGCAGGCTCAATCGCCTCTAATAATTCTATAATTTTCCGGCTGGCTACATCTCCAATTTCATGCCCACCCATGCCGTCAGCAACGGCCCAGATCTGTTTTTCTGGCATTTCGATAAGCGCGTCTTCATTTACCGGTCGCACGCATCCAACATCGGATAAGGCATAGCTTTTCCAATCGATTTCACGCCTACAGGTAATATCGGGCATCTAACTTACAGTCCACCTTGATTCGTAAAACACACTATCAACCGGGCCTATTCGCGAGTGCATAGGGTTGCTGCCATTGCCATTCTTCCCAGCGTCCATCCAACATGGCGGCAATACCGTTCAATGGAGGCAAACCTTTACTTAAAAACACACACGATTCCATGTATTCCGAACCCGAAGTACTCCAGATACTGTAGCTTTGCAAAGCTTGTGCTAAACAAGCATCTAACATCAACGGCAATACAACTGATGGAGATTGGTCACCACTCGCCGTCCGAACGACCATCTTCGCCGGTGTTTCTATTGCGCTGCCACGTATATAAGCGTCGTTTTTACGCGGATTGCTATCGTTCAATTCTTCAATTAATTCATCAATATTGAGTTGCCCGTCAAGCGCACTTAACGCTGCGTCTTCCATCGCTTGGTACCAATTTGGGCGGTTGCAAATAAAATCGGTGGGGTTAGTTTCTGCCGGTAAACGCGTTGCAATCGAAAATGGAAAATAGCGCCCCACTCGATCAACACTCGGTAACACAATACCCGCCCAAGCATTTTCGTCGACGACGCCCTCTGAAAAAGCGAAGCGCCATATCGGGCTTGTCATATAAACATCGAGCCATGACTCGCCCAACTGTTCCTGTGTGCTACCGACAAAACCCTGTAACCATTGATCCCAAACATTAATAAAACGAGCAGGTAAATCCCGATAAATAAAATCCCCATGTGCGGGCAGCTTGCCAAACAAACCGGTCAAATTGGCATGTATCATCAGAGGGACTCCGGTGCTTTAAAAGAAGCGAGCAAGCTATTGCTGAGCGGTGCATTCACACTTTTAGTTTTCCCTTCATAAATTATTTTCCTAGCCGAACCGCCTCCGAAGCCAGTACTAAACGTAATGCGATAAACGTTGGATTTACTGGTTTTTTGAATATTTGATGAGTCCATTAAACGAAACCATGCCCAAGGTCCCGCGAACGTTCTCTCATGCACCTTTCCGTTTAGGTCCTCGATAGCAACGCGGATACGTTTACCCTCGTCGTCGCCAGACCACGAAACGGCCTTCCAAAATTTTGGTCCGTGACTATAGGAAATTCTCGTGTCACCCACATCCAAAGTAAACCGAGCATCATCGGCATTCATACTTAAAGGGCGCAACTCAACACCAACAGTTGGCGATTCAGGATTCTGCCTAAAAAACACTGTTTTAATAGCGAGTGCCGTTTTTATCTGATTCATGGAAGCTGCAGAAAACCCCATACTGTAATTATCCACTGAGCGGTTGCGCCAACCTTTATTGCTATTGACGAACGGCTTAATATACTCAAGATAAAAACTCTCGACAGTACCACCTGGTTTAAAAAATTCGACAAAATCAAATAGTGCCAATTCATCTTCAGCTGAACGATTAAGCGGATAGCGGCCCGCTAAGGTATCGCGATAAGGTCCATAAACTTGGTTTTGCCACTCCGCATTCACGTATTGAGCTGCGGTGATCATAACAACACGCCAAGTTTCGTCTGCAATATTAATTAGCCAACGCTCCAAGGGATCGGGAGCATTTTTAGCATAATTTCTTAACATCGCAATTGGATTAGAACCACCACTTTCAAAACGATCTTTTGCAATTTGGTAAGCTTTCTTACCAGGATCGGGCGACATCGAAATTTCAGCCACAAACTCTTGCATCTTCTCTATGCGTTGCAACCACGTATCAATCGGAGCGCGTCCCTGGCCATTATCGTTCATCAGAACATGAAGCTCTTGAAAACGTTTATCGACCTTGGTCAGATTTCGCTTACTTGCTGCCAAATTGGCCAAACGTCCGATACGCTTTAGTTTTCCTTTGCCGTGCTCAGCCGCCGCCTCTGCTGCTGCAACCGGAAGCGTGAGTTGGGTGTTTTCAGCACCGAGTTCCAATGCGAAACGCAGTGGAGAATAAACAGGGTCGGTAATGCTCATTAACACATCATTGGCATCGTTAAGGCTCTTAAATTGCACAACCTCGAGCGAGCGAAAAACTTTAAGCCAAGTTGTAATATAATCGGCGTAATAGTGATCCCTAACACGTTCACTTAATTCACCTAAATCCTCTTGCACAAAATCTACGCGACGGGAGTTTTCATCGTCATCCAATAACCAGCGCTCACTGACCACGTCGGTCAAAACATTGGAGTCAGCCGACAAATCGACATCTTTGTAGCCGTCATAGGTAAACAAAATAGGCACAGAAAAAGCGCGTTGAGTCGCCTCGTCGAGTTTAAATGCTGTACGCGCAGATTCGCCCAATAAAGTTAACAAGTTTACTTCCTGCATATAACGCGGGTTAGTTTTAACACGTGCATATATGCGTTGCGAAACGGGGACTTGTAGCAGCAAATTGCGTGTCTTGGCAACCGTTCGCGCATTTAGTTCCGCCGGCGCCAAATCGAGCTCAAGCAACGCATCAAGATGAGCTGATAAATGTTGTCGTCTTGTCGCTTCACCATGATAGCGCTCTGCCCACAACTCTTTAAACCATTTTTTTATCGTTTCCTTTTCCAATTTATTACGCTTATTCAGCATCATGTATAAGCGAAAAGTATTATATAAATCACCCCCGCCATGTCCCTTGGCCAGCTCCGCTTCGAATATATGCATCAAGCGCGGCAAAAATAAAGATTGCAAATGTAGCTCGTACGCTTGATTAGCTTCTTGATCAACCCTGCCATCGTATAAGCCCATGCCCGATAGCCAAGGATGTTTTTCTTGATCATATACCTTACTTGCTTTGACCAAGGCATTGAGTGCCGGCAACACGCTGCGAATATCCCGATTAATCGGGCTTACTTTTTTGACTTCGGAATTAAATTCCTGGACGTATTCGTCGACGTCCGACATAAACATTTTATGGCGCGTGACGCTACCGCTCCACATCAAAATAACCAACAGCGTTATACCAGACAAACCGAGAATAGCAGCGCGTTGTCCCCAACGGACATAAGTTTCATAGCGCGTATTACTGCCGACAAGCTCTGATTCAGGAAATATCACCTCTTGAAACAAACGCGACAGGAAATAACTGCGGCCCTGTTGATTGGGTGCCTGACTGCTTTCGCGCGAAAAACCAAAATTGGCAGAAATAGCGCTCATTAAGCGGTCGATTGGCGTTCCATCCTGAGTGCCGCTGGAGAAATAAACACCGCGTAAATAAGGTTGGTTTTTGTAGCGATTTTTAACAAAAGTTTGTTTAACAAAAGACTCAGCAATAGATTTTAAATTTTCCATTTGCTGCGGAAAATCATAAACCTTTGCTCTGCGTTGAATATTGCGCTCTTGGTGGACTTTCCACAAAACTCGGTCATAGAGACGTGTAATTAATTGCCCAAACTCCTGATTAAAATAATCGAAGTCAGGCCCTTGCGTCGGTTTAGGCGCATTGGGTAGTGAAACACCCCAAACTTGATCGCGCTCCTCCTTGCCTAAATCTTCGAAAAACTCCCTAAAGCCCGACACCAAGTCCACTTTGGTAAACATCAAATAAATTGGAAAACGAATTTCCAACTTTTCAACTAACTCGTCCAAGCGCTGGCGAATAATACGCGCATGTTGCGCACGCTCTTCCTCTGTTTGAGTGAGCAAATCCTGCAAACTAATCGCAACAATAGCCCCATTTATTGGCCGGCGACGACGATTGCGTTTTAAAAGTTTTAAAAAACCCTCCCAGGCCGATTCATCGACAACGCGATGGCTGTCTTGAGTTGTATAGCGCCCTGCCGTATCAATAAGCACAGCAGAATTGGTAAACCACCAATCACAATTTCGTGTACCACCAACGCCCTTTAGCGCACCTTTACCAAATTTCTCCGCCAGTGGAAACTCCAAACCGGAATTTACTAGCGCAGTCGTTTTGCCCGATCCGGGAGGCCCAACAATAATGTACCAAGGCAGCTCGTAAAGTGCTTTTTTGCGACCAGCTCCGCTAAATTTTAATTGTTTTAGCGTTGTAAGAGCCTGTGTAAATCGTTGGTTAAGCTGTGCAATTTCCTCTGCCGCCTGCCCACTCTCGGCATTTTTTTGCACCTCGGCTTGATTTTCTTCCAAGCTTTCAACCAGGTTCTTGTTACTTTTATTGGCTTTTATTTGAATACGTAAATTGTTCAAACCCCACAACACGATAACAATCATAATAACGATTAGGCGTGTTGTAGTACTACCGAGAGGAGCGGTGTTATTTTCACCAAACTTTACGTGGGGACCGGCAAACCAAATCAGCAATGAAATCAGGATTAAACCAATAACTGAAATTGTAATTGGGTGTGTAAAAAAATTGACAATCTTTTTCAACATTTTTCCCCCACAAATCCTTTGTTAAAATGACTCATCATTCTCTTCCTTTGCATCGCTGGGCTGAATTTGCTCAAGCACACTAGTATTTATCGTGTTAAGCTCTTTGGCTACTGGGTCAGAACTTTTATAGAGCCACCAGCGAAAGCCCGAAAAACTAAAAAATAAAATTGAAACTACAATAACGACAATGACCCACATCGGTAAAAACTGCGTCAAGGTATTGCGCGTGCGACCCAAACCGCGCCAATTTTCCGCCAGCTCGCGCTCGTGCTCTCCACGATAGCGCCGAATTGTATGAAAAACTTCGTCGCGAATTTGTTCAATCGCATCGCGTCCCCGCGCCATAAGACGGTATTTACCTTCAAAACCTAGGCTCAAACAGATATACATCAGCTCAATCATATTGAGATTTTCAGATGGAGATTGGCGCATGCGATCCAAAATTAAAAAAAACTTTTCTCCGCCCGAAGCTTCATTGTGAAAAACGCTTAACAATGTTCGCTGTCCCCAAGCACTTTCACTGCCCCAGGGGGTGTTGAGAACAGTTTCGTCCAACACCGCACACATCACATAGCGTGCTGACAACACAATTTCTGGAGCCGTCCCCTGATCGCGCATGCGACTTTCAAAAGAGCGGATCTCACTCACCAAGCGCTGGTGCAAACCGCGAATATCGGGGTGGCTCAAGGATCCACGCGTTTTTTCAAATACGCCAATAAGCGACGACGCCGCGTTAACTAAAGGGTTCAAGCCCTGCGC
>JANQJB010000153.1 GCA_028281865.1 Marinagarivorans sp. | reverse complement strand
AGGTTGTTTACAGACAGGGCAATTCGAGCGTGGGACTGCTAGGTTAAATCTTCCCTCCGGCAATTCGGGCGGCAAATTTTCTTCAAAATCGGCATACGACTCTTTCCACTCGCGAAACATCATTAGCGGCAGACGATATATTACAACATTGAGAAAACTGCCAACCATAAGGCCGAACACAAGTCCGACCCCAATAACAAACCACGGAGCAGCTTGATAAATCTCGCTAATGTACGACAAGTGAATTAAATACTGTTGCCGATCTGGAATATAGGCAAGTACATCGCGACAAGTAAACCGCCGACAAGAATACCAAGAATTGCCATAATCATCGGCTCCAACAAGGTCGTTAAATTATCGACCATATCGTCAACCGACTCTTCGTAATATATCGCTACTTTTTCTAACATTTCGTCTAGCGCACCAGATTCTTCACCAATCGCAGTCATCTGCACCAGCATAGTCGGAAACATTCTCGAAGTTCTCAGAGACACATTTAATTGTGTTCCGGTTGAAACTTCATCGCGAATCTTTAATGTGGCATTTTCATAAATGATGTTGCCGGTGGAACCCGCTACCGAAGTCAGTGCATCAATTAGCGGTACACCTGCAGCAAAGGTGGTTGAGAGCGTACGTGCAAAGCGTGCAATAATTGATTCGTAAACTATCTTGCCAACGATGGGAAGCTTTAACGTAACTCGGTCTAAACCCTGACGAAAACCCGGACTCTTTTGCTTAAGCTGGGAAAACACAAAACCCACAACAATAATACCGAGAAAAAACCAATACCAATAGGCTCGTGCGAGATCCGATAAATGCAATACAAACAAAGTAAAAGCAGGTAAATCCGCCCCAAAGCTCGCGAAGGTCTCCGCAAACTGCGGAACTACTTTAATCAGCAATATCGCGGTGACGACAATCGCCACAACTATTACAGCAATCGGATAAGTCATTGCTTTTTTAATTTTTGCCTTTAAGCGTTCCGTTTTTTCTTTATAGAGCGCGATCCGATCCAACATTGTTTCCAGTGCACCTGATGATTCACCCGAGTCCACCAAATTGCAAAACAAATCATCAAAATATTTTGGGTGCCTGCGCAGTGCCGAGGAAAAAGAGGTGCCCGAAGCAACATCGTCGCGAATCTGGCGGATCAAATCTCCAAGCGCGGGATTTTCCAGCCCATCAGCCACGATATCAAAACTCTGTACGAGCGGCACGCCAGCTTTCATCATCGTTGCCATCTGACGCGTAAAGACTGCTATATCCAGTGGCTTTATTTTTTTCCGGCCGCCACTAAAAAGCGGCTTGGGTTTTTTGCGTACATTATTGGCTCGAATTCCTTGTTTGAGTAACTGAGCTTTTACGACAGAAGAGCTAAGACCAGAGACTTCGCCCTGAACTTTTTTACCCTTTTTATCGACGCCTTTATATACAAAAATTTGGGGAGCTTGAGTTGCCATAGGAATTAATCTTTAGTTACTCGGTTTGCTTCTTCTAGACTGGTTACACCCCACGCTGCTTTTCGCAGCGCAGATGCTCTTAAATCGTTAAATCCGGCCGCTTTTGCGGCATCCGCGATCTGAATGGAATTGCCGCCCTCCATTATAATGCGAGCAATTTCACTTGTAATACGAACCACTTCATAGACACCTACTCGGCCTTTATAACCAGATGTACATTTTTCACATCCAACTGGTCGGAATAGTGTTATTTCCTCTCTCGGAATACCGACATCTAATAGTCCCTCGTCCTTAAGCACCTCTTCGGGAATATCCTCTGCAGGCGTTTTACAATTGTCGCAAAGTCGACGCGCCAAGCGTTGCGCAATAATAAGGCTAACTGTAGTCGCAACATTGAAAGTCGGGACACCCATATTTAATAAGCGAGTGAGCGTTTCAGGAGCGCTATTGGTATGCAATGTAGAAAGCACAAGATGGCCCGTTTGCGCCGCTTTAATAGCAATTTCCGCGGTTTCAAGGTCGCGCACCTCACCCACCATTACAATATCGGGATCTTGTCGCAAAAACGACCGCAAGGCCTCTGCAAAGCCCAGCCCCACCTTATTGTTAACATTAACCTGATTTATGCCTTCCATATTAATCTCAACCGGGTCCTCCGCAGTTGAGATGTTCCGCTCATTTGTATTTAATATATTTATTCCCGTATAGAGCGATACCGTTTTTCCAGAACCCGTAGGCCCCGTTACAAGAATCATTCCCTGGGGTTGAGCTAAGGCATCCAGATACATCTGTTTCTGATCATCCTCATAACCCAGCGCATCAATACCCAGTTTAGCACTGGTCGGATCCAAAATTCGTAGTACGATTTTCTCGCCAAACAAGGTCGGTAAGGTGTTGACACGAAAATCTATCGCACGGTTTTTCGATATCTTCATTTTAATACGGCCGTCTTGAGGGATACGGCGTTCTGAAATATCGAGTTGCGACATGACTTTTAGTCTAGCTGCTATCCTGGTGGCTAAATTAAACGGTGGACGAGCTATCTCGTGCAATATCCCGTCTGTTCTAAAACGTACACGATAAATTTTCTCATAGGGTTCAAAATGAATATCTGATGCGCCACCTTTAATAGCATCAAGTAAAACCTTATTAACGAAGCGAACAATGGGCGCCTCATCCGCTTCCGAGGGGCTCTCGTCTTTCTTCTCACCGTCGGCATCAACAGCCTCGATATCGAGATCATCCAAGGACTCTTCGTCGAGACCACCAAGCGCATCACTAATTGACTCCTCTGCCTCTGCATTATAAGCATCAATTGCTTTAGCTAACTTGTCTGCCTCAACCAGAATCGCTTCTGTATTAAGGCCGGTATTAAACTTTATTTCGTCGAGCGCATGTAGGTTGGTAGGGTCGGATAGCCCAATAAATAGGCGATTACCGCGCTTATATATCGGCAGAGCGTTGTGCTTAGCGACCAATTTGGGGTCGACTAGGTCTTTGGGTAATAAGGAAAAGTCGAGAGTCGCAAGATCAATATAAGGTGAGCCAAATTCTTCCGAAGCAGCTTTTGCAATTAATACCGGATCAATTGAATGATTTTCAACCAGAAATTGAGGAAGTGGTTTTTTTTCGCTTTGCGCTTCCTGAACAGCCTCAAGCGCGTTCTCTTCTGCAATTAAGTTATCATTTACAAGCCGACGCGCGAGTCCGCTTAGAGCAATTGCTGAACTACTCATCAAATAGAGCCTTTTATTCTTTTTTCTTCAAAAAAGTGCTCGCAAGTATAAACAGATACCGACATCAGGCGTCAATCCTACTAACCAGAATAACTCTATTAGTCTAGATTATTTGT
>JANQJB010000003.1 GCA_028281865.1 Marinagarivorans sp. | reverse complement strand
CCACGGCCCTTGGGTACAAGATCCAAAACCGATGATTAGCCAGAACGGCGGGCACGGCATGATATTTAAAGATTTAAACGGAAGGCTCCTACTAACATTGCATTATCCTAATACACACAATACTGCCCGAGCACACTTTATCGAAATTGATGATAGCGGCGATAAACTAAAACTAAAATCACCATTCAACCCTGGCAAATAACTGGAAAAAGCTATTACTACATAAAAGTATATTTGCAGTCACAGAGGCATCGTTCGCAAAGCATTATTAATTGATTACACGATGCCGTAATCACTTCTCTTATCTCAATACAGCGCAGCTAATGATTATGTGTATAATCACGCAGCCCAACTGAGAACAAAGCTTAAGCCGAAGCCAACGGGCTTCGAGTGTTATAAGAGGTGAAAACAGTGAATATCCGTACATTTTTATTGCAGGCCTTTGCGCTTGCAATTGCAGTGCTTGTGCTCGCTAGCTGCAGTAACACAACGACAAAAAAACAATATAAAACGCAGGGAAATAGCACTAGCACAATCGAAAAGAAAAAGTGGAATATACTATTTGTCTCCATTGACGACTTAAACACATGGACTGGACATCTCGATACACACCCGAACGCTGTAACGCCTAATATTGATCGCCTTGCGAAACGCGGTGTTAGCTTTCGCCATGCCTACTCTCCTGCGCCTCACTGCAAACCGGCTCGCGCCGCCATTATGACCGGTATGCGCCCATGGGAGACAGGGGTTTATCACGGTAAGCAAGACTGGTTCAGCGGTGTTAAACAATACGAATCCATCCCACAATTTTTCGCCCGTCACGGCTATCACATAATGGGCACAGGAAAACTGTTCCACAACGGAGACGACGGACATACCACACCCGGCTACTGGCACGAATACGGTGACTTTGGTTATAAAAAAGTAAAATCCATTCGAGAAGACCGCTTTAACGAGACCTTGACCTGGGGTCCATCAGTAGAACAAGACGAGGAATTTCCGGATTACAAACGTGTGAGCTGGGCGATCGAAAGACTACAACAAAAACACGATAAACCTTTCTTCCTTGGCGTTGGCATATACAAACCGCACCTCGCTTGGCACGTACCGCAAAAATATTTTGACCTCCACCCTATAGAAAATATTGTTGTACCTAAAACAATTCCCAATGACTTAGACGATGTGCCAGCACAAGGCAAAAAATGGGCGGAAAATATTGAGGACGTATTTTTTAACGACCATAAAAAAATTGTCGCCGCGGGCAAATGGAAACAAGGTGTACAGGGATATCTCGCCACTTCAAGTTTTGCTGATGCACTGTTTGGACGCTTGTTAGAAGCATTAGATAACAGCCCTTACAAAGACAATACCATTATTATTTTGTGGGGAGATCACGGTTGGCATTTAGGAGAGAAAAACCACTGGCGTAAACATGCGCTGTGGGAAGAATCCACTAATACTTCATTTTTAATTCACGTTCCAGGTTTAGAAAACCAAAATCGAATCGACGATACGCCGATTGATTTAATGACAATATATCCAACCCTCGCCGAATTAACCGGCTTACCCGAGCCAAAACATTCGGGTAAAAGTATGGTGCCGTTACTCGAAAACCCCGATGCTCCGTGGGACACCCCGGCAATTATGACGTATATGAAAGGCAACCACGCCGTGCGCTTTGGACCTTATCGCTATATTTTTTATGCCGATGGAGGCGAAGAACTCTACGACCACAGAAGTGATCCATACGAGTGGATAAACTTGGCAGAAAATAAAAAATACGCCGATGTTAAAGCCAGATTAAAAGCATTTTTGCCAACCAAGCAAGCCGATGCCATTACTGATTACCATTACGATATTAAAGGCAAATAGCTCAACTAAAAACACTCGCTAAATAGTCGAATTTGAAAAACGTGTTAGCGAGTGTTTTTAATATTGGTAATATTTTTTGCAAAACCTTAATGAGTCAAACCGGCTTTACGGTGTATCTCGGCCAAACGTGCGGCGGGAATTTTTATTACCTTGCGATCATAGGTTATTAAACCGTTTATTTCGATTTCAACATCCGTTGTTTGCGTATAAACACCAGCGGTAACTCCCTGCTTTTTTAACTGCGATAAATCGTTCGCTGTCATTTCGTAACGGTTTATATATTCCTCCAAAGTTTTTGGCATACCGCCATAAACAAATTTCTTCTTAGTTTTATTCCACTGATGTCCTGCAACAGGCCAGCCATGTCCACCAAATTCGCCAACAACTTTTATATAGCTGTCGTAGGCTGTAACATCAAATGGAAATTTAGGCCGCGGGTAATTGTGCTGGTCAACAATATCACCCACGGCAAAAAAATTACCGCCGCTGGCAATATTTAAATAACGCGTTGGATCGTAATCCATAATCCATTGACCCACATACATCGAACGGTGCTGCCCCCAGCGCTCATTAAATGCCGTCCAAACAACTACGCTTGGATGGTTGTGTAAGGTATCGATCATCGATTTTAGTTCGCTCATATATTGCTGATGCGCCCATTCCGGCCAATCAGCTTCGACGGGTTCACCATCCTCAGTCCACCATCGACCTTTTCTCTGTTCCAAACGTTTTGCATCGGGGTAGTCTTCGATACTCAGCATTTCTAAACGCTTCCACAACGGCCACTCCCGCGGCTTCGCTCCACTGGCACCGCCCGAAACCTGGTCTTGCCAAACTAATAAACCTATTTTATCCGCCTGATAATAATAGCGGCGTGGCTCAACTTTTTTGTGTTTGCGAATCATATTAAAGCCCGCGTTTTTCAAATAGTTCATTTCGAAAATGTAGGCTTGTTCGGAAGGCGGATTAAGGAAACCGTCGGGCCACCAACCTTGATCCAAAGGCCCAAAATGAAAAATCTCTTTTCCATTAAGTGTAAAACGCCAATCGCCACCCTGGTTTTTATAGCGACCGACACTGCGAAACCCGACATAGGAAGAAACAATATCGATAACCTTTCCTTTTGCGTCCAATAATTCAACGGTGATGTCATAAAGATGAGGATTCGCAGGCGACCATAACTTAGCGTTAGGAAGCTCAACGGTGAGGCGATCACCACTGTCACTATCCGATAGCAAGGTTTTACCTCCTTCGAGCACAGACACACGCAATTGGCTTGCTTCCAGTTGATCGCCAGAAATCTTAGCATCAACGCTGAGTTTGCCACGCATATCTGCATTTGTTTTAAATTCGGCGATATACGTTGCCGGAACTTTCTCCAGCCACACCGTTTGCCAAATACCCGATGATGGCGAATACCATATTCCGCCATTCTTGCGTTTTTGTTTACCGCGCAACTGATATTTGCCCGCCGAGTCGGTATCGTCGACAACTTTTACGACCAACTCATTTGAGCCTGAACGCACGGCACTCGTTACATCAAACGAAAAAGGTAAGTTGCCACCCTTGTGTATACCCACTTGTTTTCCGTTCAACCATACGGTCGAGAAATAATCAACACCCTCAAAATTGAGTAAGGTTCGCCCCTTTTTATCGGGCTTAAAACTGAATTTCTTGCGATACCAAATCACTTCATCTTCTTTCAAGCGCTCGCCAATGCCAGATAAAGGGCTTTCCATTACAAAAGGAACTAGAATTTTCTGCTGCCACTTGCGCGGTTTTCCGACACTGGCTTTTTGCGTTTTGAAATCCCACAAACCGTTTAAATTCAACCAATTTTCCCGCACCAGCTGCGGACGCGGGTATTCGCGCCAAACATTTTCCGGAGTGACTTTCTCTCCCCATTCAGTCAGCATGGCCCCTTCTTGCGGCGCCCAATCGGCCGACCAAGCCGTAAACGAAATCAGTAGCATCCCGAATAAAAACACAGGTCTTAACAGTAAGGGTTTTAGTAAGGATGGTGGTGACAGCAACAGTCTTAGCGTCGAGTTCATAGTGAGTAAGCTCGTTGTTAATTGACGGATAAGTAAACAAATCAACGCGAGTTTACAAGGCAAATAAAAAATGGGAAGGGAATTATTCAATAAGATTGAGAGAATTTTTCAGAATTAGTCTTAGAGATCGTATAGAGGCCAAAGTCAATAGGTAAATTGGCAAACACTTAGTAAATTAAGGTAGACAACCCTGATAAAAGCCTTTCAGAGCGACATAACCATGGAGAATTGTTGCATCTGCGGCCATCTAAAACCATCATTCAAACGATACTCCAGCTCTGAAGCGGTAGCTGATAATACGTGTCTCTAAAATCGTATTCGCACCAATAAAGCTATTTCCGCATAGCATTTCCAATAGATTCTCAGCGAGCTAGAGGGTAATGGGGTTTTCGTGTATTGTTGGAATTAAATCATGCGCCCCGAAGACATGCTATTAGACATAATGCGTCGTAAACAAATGTTAAATGCCCACGTAACGTCATCCCGTGCTTGACACGGGATCCAGGAGAAAAGGATGGGAGAGAAGGATTTTTACGTTTACATCATGGCGAATAAACGGAACGGTGCATTGTACGCAGGCGTGACCTCAGATTTGGTTAAAGGTGTTTACCGGCATAAAGAAAATTGGGTCGAGGGATTCACGCAAAAATATAGCGCTCATCAACTCGTTTATTATGAATATCGCAATACTGCCGCATCAGTCATTAAACGAGAGAAGCGGGTAAAGAAGTGGCGAAGGCAGTGGAAGATGGCACTGATAGAAAAGGCCTATCCGAATTGGAACGACCTTTATGCACAGATCACTGGATCCCGTGTCAAGCACGGGATGACGGATGAGTAAATTGAAAGTCGTGACACAAACTGCCTTTAACAATGCCATCAATGGACCGCTATTTTCACCTTGATGTCGGCACATTACCGCAGACGTTAAATACCCACGTAACGTCATCCCGTGCTTGACACGGGATCCAGGAGAAAAAGATGAGAGAGAAGGATTTTTACGTTTACATCATGGCGAATAAACGGAACGGCA
>JANQJB010000002.1 GCA_028281865.1 Marinagarivorans sp. | reverse complement strand
ACTGTGTGTATTCGCAAACCGATCCCCCGCTACATCCGGCAGGATGGTCCTTCCCTCAAGTTCAACGCGGTTTTCAGCAATACCGCGGATCTGGAAGCCGTTACCCTCACCTGTACCATCACGAGTCACCTGGATACCGGGTACACGCTGAAGAGCTTCCGCCATATTGTTGTCAGGCAATGTACCAATATCGGTTGCATTAATCGTGTCGAGAATCGCCGCGGTATCGCGCTTATTATTCAGCGCATTTTCCAAGGCTTGCTTTACCCCGATAATGAGTACTTCTTCAACTATATTATCATCCTGAGCTAACACACCTGGCGAAAACGCCAGCGGCGCTAACATCGATGCCATACCAACTGCAAGGCGAAGTCGCCGTTTATTTAAATTAGAATTGTTCATTTTGTTGTTCCCCTAATGGATCGTTATTATTTCTCAAAGCAACACTAAAAAAGCTAATTTCCGGAAAACCACGTAACGAACCGTTACGAGTAGGCACCGCAGATATCAGTTCTTATACAGAAAGCGTCTTTAACATATTTTTATTTATTACGAATAATGCTTTTGACCAACCATATCCAGAAATTCGGCTCGTCCCGCAAAGAAAGTAAATACCGACGCTCATTAAATAGTGCAAATGAGCTGTGCCCCATTCACCAATTTACTCTCCAGCAATTTTAATCTCCGACCTCACTCACCCGTAGTAATTATTTATTGGCGAATTTGAGGAGCCCCCATTCTGCTAAACCAAAAACCACTAAAAACAAGCCCAACGAAAAACTAACTCCGCTAATACAACTGAGGTAACTTCCGTGTGGCATTCGCTAACATGGCCGCAGCAGAACGAAGTTCGCAATTTTGCAACACTGACGACTTTTTTTAAACTATTTTTATCAAATCGACATCTTCGACAAAAATTGGGTGCCAATTGTAATCCAGATTTACCGGCGATGAATGCAAAAAAAGACAAAAAGATATGACACCTGTCATCTTTTAAATGAAAACCCCAAGACAAATCCGCACGCCAACCTTAGTAAACAACCTAATTGCTTTGCAAACCAAATACTTTTTTAATTAAATCAAAGGCTAGCGCGCAATAAAGTCATTTCAACCATATTGTAAAAATTTATTTTTAGGCCGCTTGAGCAATAAAAATCGACTTTGTATAACGTGTTTATTTTTTCAATTATTATTCGATTAGTCGTTTTTGCCAACAAATTGAACATTTGTTGAACTAAGAGATGGGATTAAATTTCCTTTTGACACTAACTTTTAGGGCAGTCGTAGATACCAAATAACTGAGACCCTTGCTCATATGGTCCTTCTGCAACAATGGTATTACCTTTTAATACCAATGCTTCGTTTTTAGCGAGAGTAATTAATTCACTCATGACTTTATCATACGAGCGATTAACAAAAAGAACCTTGGATACTGATTTGGATCGAGTGGTTGCTATTTTTTTGCAATGCTGAACAGAACTTGGCTTCACCAGCGCAATAAAATGGCTCTCTTTCTTTGCTCCCACCCAGCTACACGAGGTAAAAGAAATACTTAAACCGCAAAAAAGTACGCTGGTAATACAACGCAATTTATTCATCTTGCTCAACCTCATCATTTTGATAAATCAATCGCGCTTGATCTAAAAATTCGTCTGACTCGATACCAGAACGAAAATTCCAGGCCGGAGAAACCAAAATCTTTTCATACGGAGGCTGACGCTGAAATTCGTTACTGTCAATACTCGCAATAAATCGCAATATCACAAATACTGCGGGCAAAGCCATACAAAACGATATTTTAACCGCCCTGCGCATATAAGTAGCCAAGGTGCTAGAAAAATAGACCACGGCAAAAACTAGTCCACCGTAAACTGCTGTTTCAAGCCAGGGGATTCCGCTTACCAGACCGAGATTGAACGCAATAATAGGAGAGGCTATGCGGTAGCTTTGCAAAGCAATAATTGCGATTAAGGCAACAGCGAAATGCACTGCGAAACGGCCATCATGTTTAAATGTTCTACCGATAAGCGCCCACACCCCTCCATAGCAAATTGCTGCCAAATATAAAAATAATATTTCTGGCACCAACTTATGCAATTGGCTCATCGCCGGATTATCGAGATATCCGTTCACAAAAATTAATGTAAAAAGTAGAAAAACCAGTAGGAATGTCACAGCAGGTCGCGAAACTTGACTATAAAACATCTCCCAAGCAGAAAGTAGTGCCGCAGGAACAACGATGTGATTTGTCGTAAAAACTCTTATTGTTGTTTTTCCAATATTTATAGCTTGGCCCGAGAGAACTTTTTCGACCCCTGCGACTTTATGACGTTTTGGTCGATTAATCCATACACCATTTTCCGAACCGCAATCCACACAATTTATTTCCTGCGTCACAGGATCCAGCTCAAGCGCAATATGCTGCGGATCAACGTAGGGGTCACTCAGAATTAAATCGTTATCAAATCCACGGCCAATCTTAATACGTGTTTTCGAATATCGAGCAGTATGTAACACCTGCCCAGAACGATTCACTACCTGCAAAATTATTGCCACGAAACTTGCTCCATAAATTTCTTTAAAAATGCAAGAGAAATTTCTTCAGTAACACCGGCAAGTGTAAAATGTTGCATGAGCACCTGATCTTCTCGATCGTTAGACACGCCAATAAAAAACACGTCATATAATTGTTCAAAACGCTTATAACGCCGAGTGCAGAAATTTATTCGTTGATTTATCCTTGAAGTCAAGGCAACCTGTTTGTTCAAACATTTATAATTGCTGACATCTTTTTTTCGTGCAGAATTTCCAGGAAGCGCATGTGAAGTTTGGTTAGTCATATAGCGATACAAGCTTGCAGCAGGCCAATCGGGAGTGATTACGTAGTAGTATTCATATTCTATATGACCTGTGTTAAAGCCTGAGTCAATATAAACGCGACTACCATTGTTACATCCACGAGAAATCTCCTGAATCTTTGATTTATTTTCTTTTTTGCTATTGCCCCAGCACTCAACCCAATCAACAATTTTTGCCGGTGCATTTGCATTGCCAATTGTTTGTTTGGGCCAATCGGCTTGTAATAAACTTTCAACCATTTTTGTTGTTGTGTCTTCTATTTGCTTTCCCATACGTACTATTAAATCGACTTCATTGTCTGATTCGTTCAAATTTCGACTAATCAGCTCTTGCAACTTTTGCACAGGAACCAAAAAACCAATTTGATTTCCGCCTGTCGCAACATTAATACCCACAACCTCTGCAGCAGCGTTAACGGCGGGTCCGCCGCTCATGCCAGAATTAATTGCGCCGCTAAAATGTATTTGCGGGAGAAATCGATCTTCAACATAACCATTGTAATTTCCTTCTACTACGGTCATACCGATATCGTGTGGATTACCTAATGAATATACTTTTTCTCCCTTTTTGGTGTCTGATTTTGCCAACTGAAAAGCCAGACCCATTTCGATTGACTCTGAGTCGGAATCATCATTTATTTGCGCCGGTTTCAACAGGGCGAGGTCGGCAACAACGTCCAAATCCAGTACCTCGAACTCGTGCTGTTTGCCAGCAATTTCGATTTCAATTCTATATTTCTCCGGCGAAAGAACTTTGGATGAAACCACATGATAATTGGTAGCAATTAAATTACCATCGTTAACGACAAAACCAGAGCCGAGCATAGCTTGGCTACCCGAGTTAATTTCTACAATTCGAATTTGAAACACGGAATCTCGGTGAAGTGAATACACACGGTCAGCAGACTGACCAAACACCGCCAATGGCAATACAGCCAAAAAAAATAGGATACAGGCGCTTAGAAAATAATTAAGCACGTTGCAGATGCGAGTGATATTAAAGATTTTCAATTTTGATTCTTTTCTATAATGAAACAACAAATTTAGAAATAAACGCTTTTGATAAAACAATAATGGATATAAAACCCGTTGACAATAGGACTCGTATCTACTCACTTCATAGCTACAATCTTCCTGAATAATTACGCACCTCCTAAATAGTTATCCGCTTACAGAATAGCTCTTTCGAGTATACGAAGCCAAAATCAACTAGGATTTTTGAAACACAAATCAATTCTAGTTGCGTTTTTATTGAATACGATATTTTTACATTAAATATCGGTAGGCGTTGTTGTCCCATAAATGCTGAGAGGCAGGGATTGGGGGTTGTTTTCAAGACCGTCGCGCGAGATGAACTCCATGGATGGAGGAAATGCTGACAATGCAGGAGCAATTGTCAGCGCTCGCGCGATCGAGCCTACAGGGATGTATGTACGGTGTGTCTTGAAAACAACCCCCAATTCATGTCTCGGTGGTGTTAAACAGAAATACCCGCTTGCGCCTCTTGAGATTTCTATTAATCCGCAATTAACTTATAGGACAGCAGTGATCGGTAGGCTATGGTAAATAATTTAAACATCATACCGGAGTTTGGCAGCGCAATCGAGGAGCGGAAAGAATATTTTCGTGGTTTGAACTAAAACCCCAGGCTGCCTCGAGATCGATAGCTATACGCGCGGCTTAAGTCAATCATCGTCGTCATCGAAATCAAAATCATCGAGATTTATTTCATTGTCACCGGCAAAATTCTCGTCTGTAGTCGTTGATTCTCCGTCTTGAGCACCTAGCTCTTCGATTAGATCTGAAATTGCATTATCGAGTTCCTCTTCCGGTATATCCAAACCAGGAATGTTTCCCCCTCCATCTTCTGATAACTCAGGAATATCAGATTGGCCTTCCGAGTTTTCTGCATTACCTGCATCAGCGGCTTCGGACGCAGCATCGGATTCAGGCTCGACTAAATCGGCGGAATCGTCAGGGCTCTCAGATAAACCCAAGTCCTCATCGGTTAGACCACCGAGATCAAATTCGTCCTCATCGATCAGATCCTTTTCCGCTGGCGCCGAGAGTCCAGCTTGCGCCTCGGCCGCATCCGCATCAAGTTCCTCCTCGACCACTGCACCGCCTGGATCAAGATCCTCCATCGGAGGCTCCTCATCATCAGAATCGGTGATAATCATCTCAGGCGCTTCTTCTTCCACCACTTCTTCTTGTGCACCTTCAAAATCTTCTGCGAGCTCATCCTCTTCCGAATTACCCCCCATGATTTTGCGGTAGGCAATATAGCCAGCGACAAATAAAAACAAATTGCCTGCGCCCAGAATACTGTATAAGGCCCAAGCTGGGATTGGCGGCTCGTTTTGCGGTGCACTCGGCGGTTCGGAGCTTGCTTGTTCCTCCTCCTGCTCCAGTACGGTTTTGGGCCCTTCTTCTTTATCGCTTAGAACCGGCGTTGGACTCGTCAGCGAAACATCTTGTAAATACTTGTCTTCTTGCTTCTCCACCACCAGCGCTGCAGCCGATTCAAATTCCGCTTGCGGGTCGTAGATGAAGACAAGCGGGTTTAACAAATGAGAAAAATCGTCCCCGCTTTGCAAACGCCCGCTAACTTTTATTTTAATGCGGTATTTGCCCGCCTCTTCTACATTGATTGGCGCCTGCCAGTTATCCATCTTCGATAATGTAAGTGGAACAACTTTTTTTCCGTTGTCGGGAGAGAAAACAGTCGCGACAGCTTGCGTATTCTGAAAGTCAACGGATGTTGAATTGGCACGCACGGTTAACAGATAAGAAATGCCACCATTTGGGTCTGTAGCTTTTTTGATCTGTGCGGAAAACGGATGACGTACAATAAATTGATGTTTGAATTGACGACTAAAACTTCTACCATCAACCGTAAATGAAAACTGGTATGTACCAGATTGCTTAAACTCGGGCAAAGTTGTTTCATAAACCCCGTCAACCGGCGGAACATTAAAATTGAGTTTTTCTTTCCAGATAGGCCTCAGCTGAGTTGCATCACCCCCGTATTGAATTTCCGCTCGATAGGACATCAACGACAAAAATTCGGGGCGCGTTATCGTCTTGCCGTTTTCGCGCAGCAAAAACCGCAGTTTGATTTCTCCCCCAAGTTTTACATTAGTCGGCAGTGGTTCAACCTGTAAGCTCAAGTTGCTCATCACGGTAATACGGCTGCCTGGTGCCATCTCAACGAGTGCGTTCCAGCTTCCCTCTAGCGGGCGTTTAACCGTTATTAAGTCGTAATTATCAGCTCTGTACCAGGCGGCATCGGGAGGCAGGTTATCGGCGTCAATTGCGTGATCATCGGGCCCGATTAATTGGGTCATTTCCTGTTTATCTTTTCTAAAAATCAGCGCAGTAAATTCTTCAATACTGGAGTCGACAACAAAACTCGCATCCTTTGTTAACGGCAGCTGTTGGGCGGGAGCTGCCGCATCAAAGGCGTCGAGAAATATCCGCATTAAATCATCGGCCGAGTGCGCCGTTGCAGCGATACCATCGGTGGACAACGACAGTTTGCTCAATAGATCTTGGTCAGCATTGTCCGATAAAGCCACGGTATGGACGGTAAAACCCGACGTTTCTAATTTTGGTATGACTTCATCAACGATTCTGCGCCACTCCTTGTTATTAGCATCGGGATCTTTATCAATGTCGACCATTCCATCGGTGAGAATAATGATACTGGTATTATAGTTTTCATCGGCGGTGGCGTGATCATAACTGGCTTTTTCCAGGGCCTCACCAATGTTGGTATATAAACCTACCGAATTGATTTTGTTCTCTACAGTGCGAGCATTCTGTTTCCACTTTTCATCAACTGGACCGTGCTTAACCAACATATTGACGTAGCGCCCAAACGTCCAAACTCCGGCTTTGCTATTCGGCGGCAACAAACGAACCAGCAAATCAACCGCAGGCTGACGCAGATTGTTCGGATCATTGAGCTTCATACTGCCCGATACATCGAGTACCAGACGAACGTCCGCCGGCTTTTCCTGAGGCTGGGCATAGCTGCTCGCTGAACAAAAAACAAACAAGCATATTGCAGCTAACGCCGAAAACGCATGCAATAGACGAGCTCCCCAACCTTGTTTGATAGGCATAAAGTTTCTAAGGATTCGTGGTATAAAAATTTATTGTTCCAAAGTTATTTATAGCACTTCGTACACAACTTGCTTGTCCATAGCAGGGAAGAGGAATCAACTCATGGTTAAAAAATGACCGTCGCCGCTACAGCTAAGCGGCATGTTGAGAGGTAGCCTTATCTGTTTTCGCGGCGTTGCTTTGCTTTCGACCAGTGCGCTTTTTCTTATTTGGCTTTCGTTTTGAGTAGAGCATAATTTCTGCAAACGCAGACAAAATTAGCGCGCATAATTGGGCAACAACCAGCGGAAAACCTGCCCGCCAAAAAGCTGTTGCGTTATCAAATAACGCTTCTGAGCCCGCGATTATCCAAGCGGGAGCTAAGTAGTTCAAATCGGGGTCAGCAGTCCAAGGTACGATAAGCGTCACGGTCATCAATAACAGGATCAATCGCCGCAGAGGACTCCCTCTCATAAACCGCGTGGCATACCAAACGCATGCGAAGAGAACCACGACACCGGTCAAATAAGCGAGCCAACCGTACAGATATTCTTGGTCTAAATACATATTTATTAAGTCAAACAATACACCGTCGAAATGAGCTTATGAATAACACAAACCCGCCAACCTTTGCATCTATGCCTTTTCATCTATGCCTTTTCATCTATGAACTCAGAAAGCCTGAGACACATCGGCATTGCTCACAGATACGCTAATCAACCCAGTGAATAATGCGCTCTTCTAAGTCAGGGCCGACATTGTCTTCAGATACGACCCTTTTCGCAACCGACATTTTCTGCTGATGAATTGTTTGCATCGAACCACTGACTAAGTGATGCCATGCGGGCAAAGGCTGTTCGTAGTAGCGCAGTTTGTAAGCACAGGTATCAGGCAGCCAATCTATCGCTTTTAGGTCCTGAGGTGACAAATTTACACAGGCATCAACTTTTTCAAGTCGCTCTTTATAAACACCACAAAAACAATTGTCTAGGTTCAAATAACGGCAGGCAACATCAGTGTAATAAATTTCTCCAGTTTGCTCATCTTCCAATTTTTGCAAGCAGCACTTACCACAGCGATCGCACAGCTGATCCCACTCTTGTGGGCTCAACTGCGTTAATGATTTAGATTGCCAAAATGCTTGCATGTTAACAAATCTTACGCATGGTTTTTCAGCACGGTACGCTATGTACTGTTAGCGCAATTTAGAGTTGTATTGATTAATTTCCTGCATATATTCATCAACCTCTCGCGTTAATTGCAAAAAATATCCGTTGTCCTCTAACTTTTCGAGTACTTGTTTTGCTTCTACTTGCGCCAATTTTTTCTCTGGAGTCAATAAAAAAGTCATAACATGTTTCGGTATACCAAAAGTCTCCGTTAATTTCGTGGGTAGCGCTTCAATGTTAGAGTTTTTCTTTAAATAGAGATAAGCACCGTCAAGTTTCGTACTCTTGTATATCTCACAGACAACTTTTTTCTCTTCCGCCATCGCTATATTACCTCTGACTGAATACCAATGAGC
The DNA here is from genome assembly GCA_028281865.1 of Marinagarivorans sp. GTDB lineage: Bacteria > Pseudomonadota > Gammaproteobacteria > Pseudomonadales > Cellvibrionaceae > JANQJB01. The sequence goes on along the minus strand of JANQJB010000002.1, from coordinate 2,944 downwards.
GTTTCGCGGACCAGCTCGTAGCGCCAACCTTCAATACACTGTTGAATGCACGCCTCACTTAACGGCAAACCTTTACAGCTGCGCGCGAGAGCCTCGTAGTGATTTTTTTTCAGCAAAATCTCTGGCGCGATTTGCAATGACTCAGCCAAGCTGGTAATCGCTTCACGAAAAACCCGTGTATTTTGCTTTTGCCTACTATTTAATGGTCTATCTGGCACTTCCGGCAATTCATTTTCTTCCGTGTTGATGGAGTGTTCAATCACATCCAACAATTGCTCCCCGTATCTTCGAATTAAGCGCTCACCCATATCGGGAACCGCACGTAGTTGCGAAATATGATGGGGTTTAATTTCAGCAAGCTGAATAATTGTGGCTTCTTTTAGAACACGATTTTTTGGCTTGTTACAATTTCGCGCTTCTCGATCACGCCATATATAGAGTTGACGAATAATCTCGAGTTCTCGAGGTTGGAACTTCCACGCACTTTTAAATTTTTTGAAGTTGTAATCCAACGCTTGTTGTTCTCGAAGGCCCAATAAGAATTGTTCCTGCTCTTGCAAATACCACGGCATGCGGCCCGTGGATTGTAATTCTTGCATTAACTGTTCTGCGAGAGGGAAAAGCAATTCAACATCCGATGCCGCATAATTTTTTTGTGCAGAGGTCAATGGACGTTGCAGCCAATCAGACCGAGTTTCAGCCTTGGGCAACTCTATCTCGAAAAGTTTAGCGACCAAATTTGCGTAGCCCAGTGAGAAGCCGTGCCCAAGCATCGCCGCGGCTAATTGTGTATCAAAAACCGAATATAGTTCCGTATCAAACATACCTCCAAATACTTCAAGGTCTTCCGCACCCGCGTGAAAAGTCTTGATAATTTTCTCGTCGTATAGAATTGTTTTTAACGGAGACAAATCATTTAATTCAAGCGGATCAATTAAATAATTGGCCTTACCATCGTTAAATTGCAACAAAGCAGGTATAGGAAAATAGGTCTTAGTTCGCATGAACTCTGAGTCAACAGCGAGAAGCGAACAATTCTTCCACTGCTGGCAAAGCGTACTCAGCTGTTCCGTTGATGCTACATTTACTATCGCTTGCCGAGGCATAAAATCTAGAGGCAAACTATATCTCCCGCCTACTCAGTAACGCATGGGCTATTGTACCGCCGTCCGTATATTCAAGTTCCCCCCCAGAAGGAACACCGTGAGCTATCCGAGTCACCTGAATCCCGAGGGGCTTTACACGTTCCGCAATATAAAAGGCGGTCGCTTCACCTTCCATCGTTAGATTAGTTGCAATAATCACTTCCTCTATCGGTTCGTCCGCCAAACGCTGCATAAGTAAGTCAATTCCCAATTCACTGGGACCGATGCCATCTATCGGCGATAATTTTCCTAACAAAACAAAATAACGTCCGTTGTAGTTACCGGATTGTTCCAACGCAAAAACATCTGCCGGTGTTTCCGCAATACAAAGTTTGCTGTCATCGCGATCGGTTTTTTCACAAAGATCGCACAGCGGCTTTTCGGTCAGCAAGCGACAGCGCGTGCACTGTCTAACATGTTCAGCAGCTTGCTCCAGCGCACCGGCAAGCGCAAGTGCTCCTTGGCGATCGCGCTCCAATAATTGTAACGCCATACGCTGCGCTGATTTTGGACCTACACCCGGCAGTATGCGTAGCGCTGAAATTAATTGTTCTATTAACGGACTATACACGAACGTTTACTAGCTTTATTCAATTGCGTAAGCTCGGTTAAAAAGGCATTTTAAACCCGGGAGGAATATTTAACCCCGCAGTTAAGCCACCAAATTTTTCTTTTTGTAAGTTTTCAACCCTTCGCACGGCATCGTTTAACGCCGCTGCTATGAGGTCTTCAATAATCTCCTTCTCTTCCTTTAACAAGCTGTCGTCGATCGAAACATTACGCACGTCGTGGCGCCCTGTCATCGTGACCTTTACCAAACCCGCACCGGATTGGCCTTCCACTTCCATATTGGCAAACTCTTCCTGCATTTTTTGCATATCTTCCTGCATTTGTTGGGCTTGCTTCATAATGTCGCCAAAGCCTTTAATCATTTTAATCCACCTATATATAAGTCTTACTTACCGTCATTTAATTTAATGGAATCGTAATTGATTGTCGCGGCAAAACTCTGCTGCAAGCTGCGTACGACAGGGTCGTTCTCTATTGAATCGATAGCGCCAGCTAAACGTTCCTGTCGAATGCGCTCTGCCACCATAGCCGGGCTTTCAGTTCCCGCAGGAATTTCCCCTAAGGCTATCTCGACTTGAACATTTACGCCAAAATAATCCGATAAAATGCTGCTGAAACGACGCTCGTGCCCCGCATCAAATAAACTACTTTTATTTTTATCCAAAACAAACTTTAGCACTTGTGCGTTACGCTCAGTAAACACACAATTTGCAGCAATACTTTGCACAAGGCCTTTGATCGGCAGGACATTAAACAAAGCCACCCAAGTGTCGGTCGTTAAGTCTTCTAAGCTTATCGGTTGTTGATTTTGCGCATTAATCAGTATTTCAGTACTTTCTACTTGAGCCACTCGATCAACATCCGCATGATCAGTCGCCCTTTGATTGGACGCATCCTCCGTCGTTTCATCACGCGCAGGCTCAGTACGATCTAATTTTATTGTCTCCGAGTTTTGACTAACTTGTTGCGAGGGCTTTCGCGAAGAATTTTCTCTCTCATCAGAAACAGCGGCCTCACATGCCGGCGCATGCGGCTTTGCATCAAGTCGAAGCTTTTTTTCAGAAAGCGCGGCCTCTCCTTCCGCAGGTGAGGATGATTGCTCAGGCTGACTTTCTATGCCTGGCATGGTGTGAGGTCGAAATGCCAACATGCGTAGCAAAGTCATTTCAAATCCACCGCGAGCATCGGGGGAAAGCGGCAAATCGCGTCGGCCAACTAGCGCCAACTGA
>JANQJB010000143.1 GCA_028281865.1 Marinagarivorans sp. | reverse complement strand
TGCTGTGGGTTCGTGATCGTAATGCCCTCGACTAGCTGGTTTTTCCCCTCGCCATTGAACATAACGCTGTTATAGGGTATGCCTTTGTATGAGGGGCGGCGAGCATAGCCCAGCCCGGAAAGAATTCCGCGACCTACTATGCGGATATTGGAAGAGTTGTTCGCTGTAATTGTTCCACGCACGTAGGCGCCACCCGGAATATACACAGTGGTATTACTGTTAATTTCAAAGCGTTCGCCAATATCGTGAACTTTACCCGCGTCGAACCATATAACATTTTTATCTTTACGATCAGGTATATTTTTTTCTGGTGCATCGGCAAATATAAAGAGTGGGTCTTCCTTGGCGCCCGGAACTTTTAGCCACAGTTTTTCAGGTCTATCCAGAGTGAAGCTAATTTTATTCTTACCGAGTTTTTTAATTTTAATATTTCTTGAGCTGGGCCTAATACTTGCTTCTTCAAGAGTATACTTAGCCGCTTCCACTTCGACTGTAATCGAGCCGGAGAAGGAAAAAGTTGTCCAATGATTATAGTCTGACATGCGTGGTTTAAGTTTATTATCTTGGTTTTCGTGTGCGTAAACAAAACTGTCATAGACTGTCCCGGCTTGAATCACTCGGACGGTGTATTGTGAAGATGTGAATTTTTTATCGGGAGCTGGATAAGTCCAAATTTCCGCGTTCGCAATCGGCATGCTAAGCATAATAAAGAACGCAATTGAAATAGTAGAGATATTTTTACGGCGAATGAATAACATAACGATAAAAGTACTGTTAAATATTGTGGGTGGAGGATGGAGCCATGCCAAACTCCCTTTTAAATTCACGACTGAACTGGGCTGGCGAATTATAGCCAACCATAAACCCTGCTTCGCTAACGTTCTTGCCCTCTAAAATTAATGATTTTGCTTTGTTTAGGCGAATGAGCTTTGTGTATTGCAACGGCGAAACATGCATAACTTCTTTGAACTTTTTGTGAAAGCCAGAGCTACTCATATTCGATAGGCTGGCAAGATCTTCAATGGTAATATTTTTTTCTAAATTTTGGTGGAGGTGATCAACTGCCCGCGAAATTTGCTGGATTTGGCCCTGTTGCCTTAACGAAACTCTCAGCGCGCCTCCTTGTCCATCTCGCAATAAATGGAAATAAATCTCATCAATCAGATGGGCTCCGAGCATTTGTGTATCCAGAGGATCGTCGAGCATTGTTAATAGACGGATAACGGCATTGAGTATTTTGGAATTCAGTGGCGCAGAGAATATTCCGGAAGCTGCGGTTATTTCGTTAGAGGTATGTGTTTGATCTATTGCGTCCATTTTTAGTAGTAATTTCGCTAAGCGGTGCAGGTCTAGGCGGATTCCAATACCTAGCATAGGGTTTTGCTCGTTGACATTAATCATTTCACACTCAACCGCCATTGGCATAAAGAGCGCGAGGCACTGGCCGGCACTGTAGCCAAATTGTTTACCATTGAGGTAGAGATGTTTCTCTCCCTGCGCCGCGATAATCAACGCCGGCTCATAGACCCAAGTAACGCGGCCCTGTGTCTGTGAGTCTCGAAAGAGAAAAAGTTCTGGTATATCACTTTCATGCAGACCGTTTGTGGACGTATGCCGTTCAATAAGGGCTTTGAATTCATTGAGTTTTTTATTCATCGGGGAAAACCCTGCGCTATTTGTCGTTTATCTTGCACTTAATAACAGTATCAAATTGGTGCGGTTTTCTAAAGCAAAGCTCTATCAGATTATAGTTTTATGCAAGTATTTGGCACTTTTGTGTATTCAGAGATTCCCGCTGAAAATTTATAGTGACCTTCATGCGGTGACACGGGTTACCGCTCGACTAGAACATTAACTTTTAATCTCAAAGGGGCCAAATATGAACAAGACAATTTTAATTACCGGTGCGTCAAGCGGAATAGGTAAAGAAACAGCAATCTACTTTCATGAGCAAGGCTGGAATGTCATCGCGACGATGCGTAAACCGGAGTTAGAAAAAGAACTGACCGAACTTGACAATGTTTATGTAACGCGGCTTGATGTGACAGATCCTGAGTCGATAAGTCGAGCAGTTTCGGATGGAATCGAGCGTTTTGTCAAAGTCGATGCGCTGTTGAACAATGCTGGATATGGTGCTTATGGACCGCTTGAAGCCTTTCCAATGGAGAACATCCGGCGACAGTTTGATACTAATGTTATCGGCTTACTGGAGACTACAAAAGCGCTTTTACCACATTTCCGCTCCAACAAAGGTGGTTCCATAATCAATATTTCGTCGATTGGAGGGAAGATGACTTTTCCGTTGGGTACCTTATATCACGGTACTAAGTTTGCGGTAGAAGGGCTCTCGGAATCGTTACATTTTGAACTCGAACCTATTGGTGTAAAAGTCAAGATTGTCGAACCGGGAGCGATTGCTACCGATTTTGGTGGGCGTTCGTTTGATTTTACCAACGACGAGTCGCTAACCGAATATCAACCCATAGTCGAAAAAGTCATGGCAGGATTTGCACCGATCCTCGAAAATGCTGCTCCGGCAAAAGTAGTGGCTGAAGTGATATGGGCTGCGGCGAACGACGACAGTCCGCAAATGCGCTATACCGCTGGGGAAGATGCGGTTGAGCTTGTTGCAAAACGCCACGAGCTTGATGATGAAACCTTTATTAACGCGCAGAAGGAACGGTTTGGGCTGGTTTGATTTGGGTAGCTCATTTATTGATTCTTTGCTTGAGATTCCTGCGCTTCTACGGAATTACGTATTCTCTCCGTTAACGTAATCTCAAAAGTTAAAATAAATACGTGATTTTTAGTAATTCAATACTTTTGTTCAGAGTAAAGATAATAGTTTTCGGATCGGCTTTTATAATTATTAGCGAATTCGAAAACGCCATCGTTAACGTCGCGATTTAAATTCGCAGAAGTAAATAGTTTTCGGTTTATGTTTTACTATTTTTATATTGGACCAGTGTTATTTTTATGAACTCTCTCGAAGTGGGACAGGCTCTTTTGAGTTGCGAATTTGTGAGCTGGTCTAAGTTTTAAGAAACAAAAATCTGTTTTACTCTGTTTTCCCCATTTTACCGTAAGCTTATTGCAGGTCCCACCTCGTGTCATAAGCTTTTGGTTAATTTTTATTTGGATCACGATACTTCGATTCCGAGCTTGCCGGTTGTTATATATAACGGTCTTTTGGAAGTTTGCATCTTGAGGCGTATTTATCTAAATACTTTATGTTTTAGATAAAATATATCGTTATTTGATAAAAGTAATAAAGATATTATGACAATTAAAGTTGTAAATGTTATTGCGGTATTTATAGTTATTTTTTCTTTATCTGCTTGCGTTGCTGACACCGAATCAGGTGCAGGTTCGTTTGAGTCCAATTCTTCTTCCAGTTCAACAAGCTCAAGCACTTCTAGCAGCTCAACGAGTTCAAGTACTTCTAGCAGTAGTGGGGATCCAGTGGGCAAACCGCAACCAATCGAAATTGAGAATGTTCCTTGTGGAACGGAGATAACGGGATGAGCATAATGTGAAAAAAATTGCTCTCGTTACACATACTGTTCTAGTAAGCGGTTTTACCAGCGTGTTGCTTATTATTTGTAACACTATTTCTGCTGAGTCTCTAAAAGAATTTTCTAAGCGTTGCGAGAACGAGTTAGAGACAGGCGAGCCGATTAAAGGTTTTAAATGCTCGGAAGGCGTAGAAATTTACAATAATAGTTTTGGTGAGGGTTGTACATCTCCCCCACGTCTTCTTTTTGCTGAAGCAATTACAGAGCAGAAGCTGCTTACAGAAGAAGGGTGTGATAAGGATTATGTTGGTACTCGTATGGGGCGGATTTACTATAAGAATAAAGATGTAGAGGCGGTTTACAATTGCCGCAAATACGAGGACGAGGGTTACCCAATCGATGGGAATATTTATTCTGATATTGCAATGATTATTCACAACAAACGGTCAGGCAAAACTTGCTTTTTTCAAGATAATCTAGATGGTGTTGATGGCGATATGCCAGCACCCGGCGACGACGAAGCACGTAGCAGTTGGGATGCTCCGCAAACTGTTGCAGAGTCGAAGTGCCATACATGCCATTCGCGAGCCCCTTTTATTATATCGCGTCATGTGGTCAATGCTTTTGCTCAGTTGGATTTACTTGGAGACTATACATCTTCAGGTCCTTATTCGTTTGTTGGACCAGACTTCAAAAACTGGGAAACATCGATTAAGGCTGGGAATGATAATTGTGCTGGAGCATGCCACTATTCGACAGATCTCGCAAATAAACAACACGTTGACGATGGGCTCTGGGCTGTATTAATAGCAGATGTTAATACGATGATGCCCCCAACGGGTTTATCTCCCTATGCTGTAACTCGCTTACCAATTGCTACGAGCTTTGGCAGCGATGCGATGTGGCAGTCCTCAGTTGCTAGTTCATGGATAAGAAAGCGTGCTCCGGATACAGCGGGCTTAAATCCATCGCCAGCTTCTGGAAATAGCCAGAATTATTTACTTTTTAAGCAAAGTAATACGATGCAGGATGTCTCTTTAACGAGTAAGGCATTTATTGCTCGCCCAGACTCCAAATTTTCTTTTGATTACCATATCAGCGGTGTTGGTGGTGCTTTGTCTGTGGAAGTGCATGGTCAAAAATCTTTAAGCGACGAAGCACAGTTCTATAAGGTATGGAAAAGAGCGTCATCGCAGAACAGTGCCGATGATCCTTGGAAGCGTGTGATAGTCAATCTTTCTTGTTATACCGGAATTATACAAGTCCGTTTAACTGTTAGTGAAGGCGATTCGAATTTAGGTTCAATCGCGCTGGATAATTTACATATTTACAATGGCAACCCAATGGCCGATAAGATATTTAGTTCCCCCTCAAGAAAAGATGCTAGAGGTCTTTTCTTTCCTGTAGCAGCGCATCAGGAGAACGCCGAGCAGTTTTGTAATGAAGAGGGTTTTTTACGAGTAAAAAAAGCATCTGCGGTATGCCAGGATGGAATTCTAATGACATCAAGTTTTAATGGTAGGTTTTGGAATAGCATCGACTCAAGCTCGTCGATGTGCGGTGAAATTTATCAGTCAATTGAATGCGCATTTAATTAGTTTATCTAAGATCTAATCCGCTTTCACCGTCTCGTTTATAACGCTTAAGTTTGTTTGCGCTTCCTGCTTATTTCTGTATCTCAGTGAGTTAACGTTAATTTATCCATTTAAAATTCGGGCATTATTTTTTTTAGATATAAAAATTAAAGCGTTGACCTTTTCAACTTTATCTTCAGTGCGAGCTATAATAAATTCAGGGATAAAATCTTAATTGTGTTACGTTTTGCTATAAGTCTTGAGTTTTTATTTGGATTTTTTAGAAAGGCGATTTAAGTATGCACCACTTTTGGTCGAATTGATGCTCTTAAAAGGTGCGAATGGTCAGGTTGTAAACGTATACATTTAATTATTCACCAATTTTGATCTATTTGGGATTTTAACACGCCGTAAGGAGCGGTCGCATGTTGACTAATTTGCTGAAAAACGCGTCGATAAATGAAAAAATACGAATGCTTTTTTTTCCTGCCTTTGTTATTTTGAGTTTTATTTGCCTAATTTTTGTTTTTACCAATATCCAGGATATCCGCTCTGCGAGTAAAACTAAGACTTTGGTGGAACTCGCTAATCACCTCGACGCAATTGCGCACAACCATGCCGTTGAGCGTGGTTTAACTGCCGGATACCTTGGCAATCCAAACGAAGCTATCAAAAATAAACTCGATCAGCAGAGAACGAAGGCCGATGCGGCCAGTAAACAGTTAACGACCTACCTCGAAGATCTGTCTTTGTCTGATAGTGACCTAAAAGTACAGCTTAAAGATATCGAAAACTATTTGAAAAATATTGCGCCGTTACGTCAAAAGGTTGATCAACAAGACAAGAATTCTGGGGCATTTTCAGTTTACTCTACTTTGAATAAAATGGCGCTCGATACTATTGCCTATATCGCATTAAGTGTTGGAGATATGGAGACGGGGCGTGTTCTTGTTGCGCTGAATAATATCTTATGGTTAAAAGAGCGGCTGGGCCAGGAGCGCGGTCTTGTTAACGGTATTTTAGCCAGTGGCGAAGCGCCGTTAGGCAAAGTCAAAAACGTTTATTTTTATCAGCAATCGCAATCGATTTATATGGATCATATTCAAAAATCGCTTTCCAAAAAAGACTTCCAGTTATTTGAACAAAGTATAAATGGCGATTCGCGAAATACTTTAACGAAATATCGCCAGTCGATTTCGTCTTCGATTGAGTCTGCCGGGAGCTTTCAGGTAGAACCGAATAGCTGGTTTGGCGCAAGCACTGCTTACATTGGTATTATCAAGTCACAGGCGACGGACTTTTCAAGCAGGATCGATCAATCTGCTCGAAGTTCGATCTATTGGGCCTGGACGAAGATGTTCATAGTGCTCGGTTTATTTTCTGGTGTGATTTTGGTGTTGTGGAGGTTTTCACAAAAAGTGTCGAAGCAGATGCTCGCTGGAATCAACGGTTTAACTGAGAGTATTAATTATGCTCGGTCTAGCAAAACCTTTAAACATCGTACAAGGATGGTCTGTCAGGATGAAATTGGTCGAGCTGGAGAGGCAATAAACGCATTGTTTGAAGAGTTTAACTGTCTTTTTGATGACGTGGGTAAGGTGATGGAGAAAGTTTCTCAAGGTGACTTCTCAAGTCGAATTGAGCAAAACTATGAAGGCGACCTTGGCAAGTTAAAAGACGGTGTAAACAATTCTACTAAAAAAGTTGAGTTAACCATGCATGCACTGTCTAGTGTAATGAAGGCATTGTCTGCGGGTGACTTTAGCGCACGTATGAACAGTGCGGTTGAAGGAGAGTTCAAACGGCAAGTCGACGATGCCATGTTTGCCATTGAAGGTGCTGTGCATGCGGTTACTGAAGTAATGCTAGCTTATAGCGAGGGTGATTTTTCCAAGCGAATTAGTTCTGATCTTCCCGGTCAGTTACGGGAGCTAAAAAATGCCGTTAATTGCAGCGCAGACGATTTACAAGAGGTGATTAAAGATATATCAAAGTCTACTTTTGCACAGGCGCACGGCGATTTTAATATTCGTTGTCAAACCCATTACAAAGGCGACTTGTTCGACTTAGTGGAAGGAATTAACACTTCAGGAGATGCAATTGAAGACGCACTAAAATCATTGTCGAAGATATTTATGCAAATGCAGCAGGGTAATTTCTCCACCCGCATTGATAATCAGATGCCGGGTAGTTTAGGCGAGATGGCTGCCGCGTTGAACGAAACATTGGAAAGTCTTGAGTCTTCTATCTCGAATATTTTAGTGGCAGCTAATGCGCAGAAGGAAGGCCGGCTCGATGTGATGGTTGAGGGGAACTACCGTGGCCAATTAGCCGCGTTACAAACAGCATTAAATTCAACGACAACGTCTCTTGAGAAAATTTTAACTGAGATTGCACAGTTGCTCGGTACTGTTGCCGACGGTCGTTTTGACAAACGGATCGAGTCGGACTTTCCTGGTTTTTACAACGATATCTCATCGGCGATAAATTCTTCCATGGATGCTTTGCAGTCAGCGATGAATGACATTATTGAGCTCGCTGAAAATCAAAAAAATGGCCGCTTAGACGTTCTGATATCGGAATCTCATAAGGGTGAACTGGGTGATATAGCCAGAGCGTTAAATGAGTCGTTACAGCAAATGAGTTCGTTAATCGCCAATATTCAAAGTAACGTGGCAGACACGAATTTAATGAGCCGTGAGGTGAGTCAAACGATGGTCGATATGTCGAACCGCACAGAATCACAAGCGAGTGCGCTGGAGCAAATTAATGCCACCGTTATAAACCTTACGGAGACGGTTAAATCGACCGGAGCCGACAGTGCGGGAATGGCCGATAAGGTTAAAAATTCAATGCAACTTAGCAGCGAATCGCAGTCTACAATGCAAAATGCAGTTGAAGCGATAGAGGCGACAAGGGACTCTAGCAAGGAAATTTCTAAAATTTCGACAATGATAGATGATATTGCCTTCCAAACTAATTTACTCGCATTAAATGCAGCGGTTGAAGCCGCACGGGCGGGTGAACAGGGTAGGGGCTTTGCGGTTGTTGCATCCGAAGTTCGTAATCTAGCTCAGAGGTCCGGTGAAGCATCAAAGGAAATTCGTAACTTGATCAATGAGAATGTTAACAGGGTGGCAGAGAGTCAACAGTTAATTGAGAAGACAAGCGAAACTAACGATGTGATTTCGCAAGTTATTTCCGAGGTTGAAAGTTTAACGAAATCTTTTGTCGAAAGATCTCAGACCCAGACGGTTGGGATGGAAGAGATTAAAGCTGCTGTTGCGAGCCTTGATTTAATGACACAGAGTAACGCAGCGATGGTTGAAGAAACAAATAGCGCCACACGAGTACTGGATTCACACGTTGAAAGTATTAGTAGTGGTGTGAACAAATTTCGAATTGGCTAAATTTGACTGTTACTTTGGTACTTCCGGTACAACATAAGCCATCAGTCAGTTAATACCAGCGTGCGTTATACCTCCTGCGAGAGGCTTGTGGTGCGGTCTAGCGGGCTAGGCAATACAATCGTATTGCCGCTAGCGTATTCACAATATGACCTTCCTGATAAATTTCCCTAGTTGATTAAATCTCCCTCATCCGATAATGTACCAAAGCTTCTAGAAAGTGTTTCTTTTGTTGTTGGGCTTGTCGTTTTGTTTCTGACACTGCACCCAAAATCGCGTTTTTAGCTTTTATTTCCTTAACACAGTAAAAATTATGAGCAACCTACAATTAGATCACAAAGCACATACCGCGACATTGGAAAAGTACCCGCTGTGCTTTTTGGCTAATGATATAGATGTGCCAATGAATGTCGGAAGCTTTTTTAGAGTGGCAGATGCTCTAGGTGTGGAAAAGATATATTTAACCGGGAAGTCTATTGTGCCTCCTAACGCCAAGATTAAGAAAACTTCCAGGTCGACTGAAAAATATGTTCCTTATTCCTACGAAAAAGACGCGTTGTCTTTATTGAAAAATCTAAAAGATTCTGGTTACAAGATAGTGAGTCTTGAGATTACATCAAATAGTATTGATATCCAGGAATTTTCAGTTTCAAAGGACGAAAAGATTTGTTTAATTCTTGGCTCAGAAAATGAAGGGGTTTGTGAAAGCTTGTTACAATTTTCTGATGTCATAATACATATTCCGATGCTCGGGGTGAATTCTTCTATGAATGTCGCCACAGCCTGCTCTATCGCAACTTATGAAATTACGAGGAAACTTCAAAAATGAATGGTAGACCAAAAATCGAAGAGCAATATACAAAAGCAAACGATGTAATAAATTTTGTTGTATACGATAGCACTACTGGTCCTGGGGAAGACGAGGTGCTTCAGCACAAGCTTGCCGGAACAACCGAAACCGCTCATATTACTTTACATCCTGATGGAACTGTAAATTTCCGTGTAAAACGAGGTAGAGCAACGTTGGAGGCCGCCGTTCGTAGTAATTTAAGTGGTTATACTCCAGCGCCCTCTGCTAGAGTAAAGGAATTTATAGCCAAGGTTCGCTCTAAAATATAGCCGCCTTAGTTTTGCAATTATGAGGAAATAAAGGATGGAAAGAGCTGCACTGGTAATCATTATATTTTTAGCCGTACTGTATGCTGTTGCTATGGTAGTCTTTTCGATTGCCATGCTGCCGTTTGGCTTATTGCCACTGTTGTTTCTTACTGCAGTGGGTTTATTTTTTGCTAAAGCTGCAAAAGATAAACTCGGCAATAGCGAGGATGAAAAATACAACGATAAGGTTGAGCCATGATTGTTACAACACAGAACCATATTGCAGGTAGGCGCATCGAAATAGTGGGACCGGTAATGGGCAACACGGTGAGAACGAAACACGTTGGTAAAGATATTCTTGCAGTATTTAAGACGATTTTTGGCGGTGAGATTGAAGAGTATAGTCGCATGATGGCGGAATCTAGAGAGCAAGCACTGGATCGTTTAAAAAACAAGGCCAAATTGCGTGGAGCTGATGCGGTAATAGGACTGAGGTTTACAACTAGCGCCGTTATGGCTGGAGCGGCTGAGATATTAGCGTACGGCACGGCAGTAAGGTTTGTAGATAAAACTGAGCGTATCCTCTAAGGTTCAGTTTTTGCTGCTTATTAAATTTATAAAGGTCGCACTAAATCCTAAAAACTTTCACTCGGTTTAGAGTTACACACAGGTTTAGAGTTACACACATGTTAATAGGATTATGTAAGTCAACTTAAGAGGAAAAAAATTGGAATCCTACTTTTGGTTTAGTATTTTAGTTGCTGTTAATGCTCTATTGCTTGTAGTACTGGCTGGTTATGTTTCGGTGCTTAGGTTAAGGTACAAGATATCGTATGGGGACAATGGCAATAAACACTTGCTAAAAGCAATGCGTACTCATATGAATGGCATTGAGCAAGTGCCCATATTTGCATTGTTAATATTAGGTTTGTCGTATAGTAACGCTTCAGATTTAATTCTAGGTGCTTTGGTTACATGTTTTACGCTTTCACGTTTCTCGCACGCTTTTGGTATGCTGTACAGAGTTCATATTGCAAGGCGAATTGGTGCGGGTTTAACTTATTTATTGCAAATATTGGCATCCGTTCTCCTTTTAATTTATCTAATACTCTAATTTTTAAGTTTTGGTAGCAATATGGAACAATTGAATAAAAAGCAATGGGCACAACTTAAAAATGCTGTCTTGTGTGCTAAATATAATTCAAGTAACCCTTCCGAAGAGTTTGATAATCTATCTAAAGAATTAAAAAATCATGAAATTGGCTTGTTAGTAAGTAGCTACATTTGCAACGGTAATAGCGAAAGCTTAGTAAAAGCAGCCAAACTTCTAGCTCCAGAAACTGAAAATTATTGGGTAGCGTTAGAACGTGCGTAAAACACATCTCGAATAGCTTACAAGTTGCGCCACATCGTTCCGTGAGATGCAATATGCATCGTTTCTTATAACTTTAATTTAAGCGAGCGATTACGGCTAATCAGGCCGCTTACTAATAATTTCGGTATAAACTAGCAATTATTCTCTGCTATGGGATCGACAATCGGTAAAGTCACGCACACTCGAGTGCCTTTACCGCGTTCACTGAAAATTTTAATTTCCCCTTGATAACGCGTAATAATCTCTTTGGCAATTGCCAGCCCAAGGCCCGAATGAGCCCCTTGCGGTTTGCGCATATCATTTGCACGAAAATGGCGTTCAAATACGTGCTGAAGCTCGTGGTTGGCAATACCTATACCGGTATCACTAATCTCAAGCTCAGCCATTCCGTTTAATTTTTTTAGCTTAATTGCAACGTGGCCCCGTTCCGTATAATCGATAGCATTTTTAATCAGGCTTGAAATCGCTTGATTGATTAAGTTGGTAGAGCCTGAAATATTAACCGATTCACCTTCAATTAATAATTGCAGAGATTTTTCTTTCGCTAAGGGTGATATAACCACCGCTATCCCTTCGACAACGAGCATTAAATCTATGATTTCTTCCGGTTCATCAATTTCATTTTGCGGTTTTTCTAAAGAAGCAAGAAATTCAATTTGAAGAATTGACGCGTGCAAACGCTCTACCATCTGTAAACAGCGATTTAAAGAATGTTCATATTCTTCAGCACTTCTGGTACGATTTAAAATAGCTTCCAACTCAGCCAGCAAGCCTGCGACGGGTGTTCGTAATTCATGTGATAAATTTTCACTGTAGCGTTTGAGATAGTCAAAAGATTGCTCAAGATAACCGAAAGCATCGTTTAGCTCGGTAACCAAGGGTGCAAGTTCAGCGGGTGCTGATTTAGTATCGTTGCCAATTCTGCTGGCAAGCTTTCCATCTGCAATGTCTTTTGCTGTGTTGTGAATTGACCTAAGAGGCCTAAGGCTGTAACGAACGATTAAGTTACCAACAATGACACTCAGTACAAGTAAGCCAAGTGCAACGGCCGCAAATGTGCTGTAACCCCGAAGGACTGCATTATCCAATTGTTTGGTGTAAACCCCCACCACAACACTAATATTTTTGGGGTTGGCATAAAAACTTTCTCGTCTACCTTGAGGCGCTCGAATTTTCTGATAAGCCTGACCTTTCTTTCTAAATTTAAGGTCGATTGTAGCGGGTATGTTTTTCGATTTAACAATTATCTCATTCTTATTATTAATAACTACATAGTAATAATTATTTTGTATAAATTGTTTTTCAATCTCAGATTTTGTTCTTTTAATTCGCTCAACAACCTTGGTTTTTGTACTCTGGTTTCTTTCAACTCGTAGTCGATTCCTAACATTGATAGAATAGCGCTCGGCCAGATCAAGCATTCGTTTATCGTGATCGCGATATACATTGGTTTCAATTAGCTTCCCGCCGACAATGACAAATGCGCAAAGCAGCACCCCGATTAAGCTGGTAAACCACAATTGAATTCGAAAAGATAGAGACTTACCGCGTAATAAATTCATCCAAGCACTTTCCTTTTACGGAATTAAGAAACCTTTGCCACGCTTATTGAGAATAAATTCCTTGCAGGTTTTATGGCGGATTGCCGAAATATGAACATCAACAGCGCTGGTAACAACGGCTGAGCTTTTATCTTGCGCAACCGCTTCATGAATATGAACACGATCAATTGCCACGCCTCTATTTTCGATTAATAATTCCACCAGCGCGTACTCCGTTCGTGTAAGGCTCACGGGTTCACCTTTATAACTCAATTGCCTGCGTCCACGATTTATCATCACATCGCCAACTTCAATATTTTGTGCGGCCGTATTCTGACGTCGACTAATTGCATGAATGCGGGCTAAAAGCTCACCCATATAAAAGGGTTTTCGCAGAAAATCATCGGCACCATCGCTTAATGCTCTGACCCGATCGGTCGCATTTTCCAAGGCAGACAAAATAATAATAGGGGTATCAATATTTTTGCGTATTTTTTCCAGTACTTGCCAACCGCTCAATTCAGGCAGCATGATATCCAGTACTATTGCATGGAACTCAGCTGAAATCGCCAGCTTAAAACCGTCTGTCCCTGAGTGGCTAAGAGACACTTCATGCCCCTCGTCACGCAAAAACATTTTGATACTTTTCGCTAAGTTTTGATCATCTTCGATCAATAAAATATTCATTATTTTCCACTTTAAAAATAGATTGTTGTTATTCATTGAATGTAGCTTGATACAAACAAACGAATATGAAGCCGTTATTGTGACAATTTTATTCACTACACACTGTGGAAGATCTTCAAAAATTCGTAGAGATACCCATTTTACATTTAGTCTTTCTTAAATCTTGCTAACAGTCCTAGGTAAACAGCAGTTAAGCGCATAAGCTATCAATCATTTCTAAGCGCCCGGCAAAAAAATAGTAATAAGCTTATACATAAACGGTACGACTATGTGGAAAACTCTAGCGCACTTCACGCTAACAAGCTTGCTACTCGCTTGCGGTGGAACAGACGAAGGTAATTCGTCACTCAACAATTATCCCGACAGCTCGTCGAGCTCTAGCTCCAGCAGTTCATCAAGCTCTGGTCGTTCGTCAAGTTCTTCATCTGGAGCAATGTCTTGTAAGGAGCAAGAAGTAAAAGCGGTGTTTACTCAGAATAATTGTGATGCCTGTCATGGGGAAGGTAATGAACTGGGCATTGTTAATCTTCAAACCGGCAATGTCGGTGCCCGTATAATCGGCATTCCAACAACGACTGAGTTGTCAGCCTGTAAGGGCGATCTTCTTATCGACCACAATTCACCGGAAGATTCTCTGATATTGTCTCTTATTGATAAAGGTAGGCACGAAGCTTTAAAAAACAATGGCTGCGATCGTCCCTCCATGCCGCAAAATAAATATCTGACCGATCAGGAAGTGCTATGTGTGCAATCATGGGTTGAGCACGTAGCCAAAACGGAACTTCCGCCTGAAAAGCCGCAACAAGTTGCCTTTGAGTTTGCTAGCCCTCACATGGCCTTGAGCAAGGCTAAATATATTCTGCATGGCGGGACACCCACAGAAGAAGAATTTAGTGCAGTCGCCGAGGGTAGCAACCAGCTAGACCCGCAAACGCTAAGAAATCAAATTATAGAATGGGAAAAAACACCGCAGTACGAGAAAAAAATTCGTAACTTCCTCGATTTAGCGCTGCAACAAAAAGAAGTAGGCAACGCAAACTATGCCGAACAGTTTAATAATATTCGCAATGGAACCAATCGTGCAGAAAATTATGATGCAGGTAAATTTGAAGAAAACCTAAATACAATGTTTTCGCGCACAGCCTGGCGAATATTTTCGCAAAATAATGATTTTAGAAATGTTCTTTCAACTCGCACCTGGGAAGTGACAACAGCGGGTTTAGCCGCGCTGGCCTGGCTGGACAAACCGAATCAACCCGGCACCAAAGACTACCGGTTAATCCCTAGACTCGATATGCGTATAAGCACCAACACGCATTTGATCCCGAGCGATTTTGAAGACTGGCGCACTGTAACGTTTGAGCCTTCTGGTAATCCTGCAAACTATCAAGCCAAAGCAGACTTTATGCAATCTCTGCGGGATATTCCTGATGGCGGTACCCTTAAACTTCGCTACCCCCGCTTGGGTTTTTTCAGCTCTCCGGTTTTTCTTAATTATTGGGAAACCAACGATGACAATATGTTTCGCGTAACAATTCAACAAACTTTAATTGTCGCGTTAAATAAACGCTTTGATGCATCGGACAATACTGTAACGGCGAGTTTTGACGGTATCGATGAAGATCACGCAGGCACTAAAGCCGAAGGAAAAGTTTGTTACCAGTGCCACCGCATGATGGACCCAATGAAACTGGTATTTGAAAATTACTTAGTGTCTCGATACCGCTCGAAACCCACCGATACATCACGCCAACCCGGTTTTGCCTTTGTTGGCGTAAGCGAAACATTTAACAACCCTGGACAGTTCGCAAAGATTTTGCGCAACCATCCCGAGTTCGCCAAAGGTTGGGTGCAAAAGTTATGTCTTTGGGGCAACTCAATGCCTTGCGATGAGAGCGACCCCGAATACCAGCGCTTGGTTAATTTTTTCAAAAGCAACAAATTTAATTTACGACTGCTTCTTCGCCAATTTTTTTCATCGCCGATATTTACAGCAAATGAAAAAGTACTTACCCACGAAAACAATGGCTATCTCGCAAGCTTGAGCCGCAGCAACCATATTTGTCACGCACTTGAAACGCGCCTGGAATCGGTTAAATCCGAATTGGGTACAAGCGGTGAAAGCACTGTTTGTCGAGATAATGCGATGGGCGTTATTCCTGAAGATGGCTATGCTCGCGGTGCCGTTGATTTGGTGCAGGCAACTCACCTGAGCTTGTTTGATGCAAAATCTATTGACCGGCAATGCTCTGTAGTTGCAAACCGTTTAATGGCAGCAGGTAATCCATTCGACCGCCAGGCTCTAAACAACGAACAAATATTTGCTGCGATGGTTAGAAAAGTCTGGGGCTATCCAAACAATCACCCGCAGTATCAAGAACGGCTTGATGCGCTAAAACGCATCTATGCAATTGCAACGCACAAAACAGCTTGCGAACAAAGCCCGTTTAATCAAGGCGATGAAATTAGTTGTGGCATGGGGCTTGATCGTTTAGCCGGTTTACGAACAGCCTGGTTCACAACATGCTCATCTCCAGAAGTTATTAGCGTCGGGTTTTAAGGAGGCAAGAAAATGAAATTATCACGCAGAGAAGCACTTGTAGCATCGAGCCTTAGCTTTGGCTCTCTATCCCTACGCGCATTAATTACTGGTTTGCCAGTTCCCTTATTACTCGGTAAAAGTGATAAAACACTTGCCCAAACTAATTCCGCTAAATTCGTGATTCTGTCACATGCGCGTAACGGCGACCCGATTGGAGCGAATGCTCCCGGTACTTATCCAGATGATCTGAATAACGATGCCCAGGGGCTCTCTGGTATCGAGCACCCCGAAGTGGAGGGGTTCGCAAACCCAAGCACAATTAGCTTGGGTGGAAAAAATTACCAAGCCGCCCAACCCTGGTCCACGCTGCCACAAACTTTATTGGATAGCAGCGCTTTTTGGCATCATTCAACGCGTACAAATTCTCATGCGGATTTTCAAATTGTCATGACCCTGCAAGGAGCCTTGCGCGGACCAGGCGGCAACGACAGCGATCAGTTCGCCTCATTTTTAGCACAAGAAAATGCCGAAGCTTTAGGAACAGTAGCAAAAGAATTGATGCGAATCGGCGGCTCGGAAATTAAATCGAACGGTATTAATGCCCCACTGTTAAAACCGCTCGCATTAAAAGACATTTTTGCTAAAAAAGTTAATCATTTTGATGAAATGCTGGCTTTGCGTGATCACTTTTTAGATCGCGAATATAAAAAAATTAAAACTCTCGGCACACCCGCACAGAGAGCCTTGTTCGATCGCTATGCCCAAAGCCGCACCGAAGCGAAAAAAATGAGTGATACTCTCGGACAGGAGATTTCCGATATCAACGGCAACAATGCGATCAACCAGGCTAAAACGGCCGTCGCACTCATTAAACTTAAAGTAGCACCCGTAACAACATTGTTAATGCCCTTCGGTGCCGACAATCACGGCGACGCCGATTTAACTAACGAAGTCACTCAAACCCGCCAAAGCATGGCCGCAATTTCAACGCTATGGGAAAGTTTGCAGAGCCAAGAACTGGCAGACAAAGTTGTCTTCGCCAGCTTCAACGTCTTCGGCCGAACCCTATTAAGAAACTCCACCGGCGGTCGCGACCACAACGGCGACCACCACACAATGTACGTCTTTGGCGCCGGCGTAAAACCGGGAATGATCGGCGGCATAAAACGCCGGGGCAAAGATTTTGCCTGTATGCCCATCAACTCGAAAAATGGTGGAACGAACAACGCTGATATCCAACCAAACGATAGTTTGGCTTCAGTGGGTAAAACGTTGGCCAAGCTCGCCGGTATATCTGACGAGAGAATTAAAGCACGTATTGATAGTGAACGTAGTAAAGTGATTAGTGCGGCTATTTTGTAATTATTACTTCGATAGCGCAACGGTAATCAGCTCAATAATTAAGCAAGAAAAAACGGCCTTTCAACACGCTTACATTCGTACTCCTGGTAGACAGAAGCGCTATGTGATTAGTCTTAATTCGGCAAAGAAGCCCTAAACTCGAAATACTCAAATTAAAAAGTTTCGAGATAAAATTATCTCTGGCAAGCATGCAACGGAGCGCTGATAAGCGAACCACTTATCGTTTTTTACAATAACCTTAATTTTTTCATCCATATTTTTATTATTTAGCACCATGGCGTTGCATATAATTTCAACTATGTGTAGCGTTGCATTTCAACTATGTATAGCGTTGCCGAGGTTGATTAAGTTTTAGGACAACGAGCGATTGGCCGCTTGATAGTTAGGACAGTTAGGACAGTTAGGACAGTTAGGACAGTTAGGACAGTTAGGATAGATAGGATAGATAGGATAGATAGGTTCTGTGATATTTAAGCCTCATCGTATAGCAACGCTCGCACTGTATAAAAATAAGAATAAAAACTGCTGTTCGATAGGTAAAACCTTAACTGATTATGGCTCTTAATATTTTCTAATTATTACTCTATTCGTAATGGCGCTATGTTAATCGATGATTAAAGTGTTTATTTTGATATTACCCTTTGTTGGCTTGGCCGCCTGTGTAAGCGAGTCGGATTCGCCCCCGAAGGGTTCGATTAATTCCAGTTCCAGCAGCAGTTCTTCAAGCTCGGCTAGTAGCGCTTCTTCTAGCTCCAGCTCATCATCATCTAGTTCTTCATCAAGCAGTAGCTCGGGGTTTGTTGTCGGCGAGGAAAAAACCAATATCTTGCTGATTCAGGTTGATGATATGAACGACTGGGTAACACATCTAAATACTCACCCCAATGTTCAAACACCTAATTTTGATCGACTCGCCGCATCAGGCATAACTTTTACCCATGCATACGCAGCATCGCCGCTCTGCAATCCCTCGCGAGCTTCGCTAATAAGTGGGCTTAGGCCATCTACCACATCGATGTACGATAACGAACAAGACTGGCGCAGACTCATTCCAGCAAATCAGAGCTTTCTCACTCATTTTAAAAACAACGGCTACTACGTAGCCGGTGCTGGGAAATTCCACCACGATGGACAAGACCGTCCCTCCGAATGGCACGAATATGAAAGACGCCGCAACGATCAGTGCCCAGCAAATACCAAAGGGCCGGGTAAGCTCGTCTACGGAAAAGGTAACTGCGACGATGGTGACATGGATGACCATCGGATTGCCGATTGGATAATCGATAAAATAAATCAGCAGCATGACAAACCCTTTTTGCTAACCGCAGGGTTTCGCAATCCACACACGCCCTGGGTCGTTCCAGAGAAATATTTCGATTTATATCCTCTCGCTGATGTGCAACTACCCAACACGCTTGATGGTGATTTAGATGATATGCCCGCTATTGCGCAGAAAATCGCTACTTTTGAACGCTACCACAAGGCTGTTACTGATGCTGGACAATGGAAGGAAGAAGTGCAAGCTTTTCTGGCAACTATTAGTTTTGTCGATTTTGAATTAGGGCGCATACTTGATGCTCTTGATAACAGTTCATATAAAAACTCCACGGTTGTTGTGCTCTGGAGTGATCACGGATGGCATATGGGAGAAAAACAACATTGGCGCAAACGCACGCTATGGGAAGAGGGCACACGCATACCCTATATATGGCGTGTACCGGGAATTAATACAGCTGGCTCAAGCAGCCAACGGACTGTGGATTTAACAGGGCTTTACCCGAGTTTGTGCGAGTTGGCCGGCATTGATATTCCAGAACATGTCGAGGGAAGCAGTTTGGTTCCGCTTCTCAGCAACCCAGAAGCGCAATGGGATAAACCTGCCATATCAACATGTGGTTATCAAAACCACAGCGTGCGTACCGAACGTTGGCGCTATATTCGCTACTCAGATGGCTCGGAGGAGTTATACGATCACGATGCAGACCCCGACGAATTTATTAACCTCGCCGATGATTCTCAGTTTGAAGCGGTTAAAAATGAATTAGCGCAGCATCTGCCTAAAATAAATAAAGAGCGCGGAACCCCGGCGAGATATCCAGGTTGTTTTGGCAGCTTTTGGCGGGGTGTAGGTTCGGCGCCTTAACTCTCTCTATTTTTAGTTTCTTAAAATATTTATCTTTATTGAATTGGAAGCGGAATAAATAATTAAAAAAAGGACAAGTGCTAGCCGAAATTCACCAATTATGGTGATAGACAGACTAATACTAGTCAGTAAACTGCTGTTGTAACCGGGAAGCTGAAAAGCGCGTTTACCTAAGCAGTTTTATGATTTCCACCTTTTTATCAATCGATACCTGTATTATACAGTCGTACAGTGGCCAAGCTTATTTACTCGTGAGTAGATCTTCGGCTAGTGGATCAATTTCAGGTTTTAAGGGTGTTGAACCTCTCCAATTTTTTGACTTCTATTCCGCTCACCAGTTTTTAAAAAGGCTGGAAACTAGTTTAAGTTTTTGGCGGCGTTATCTGTTCGCGATTCAGGATACAAGCGGTTTAAATGTCAATTCAGATGAGGCTATACTCGAGATTATCGCAGTTAAACTCGTCAATCAAAAAATATTACTCTATGCCTTACCACAATTGAATAGCAGGGATAATGCTGGCCAATCAAAATCTTATCAGGGAAGAGAGGGGAGAATATTTCGCTTTAGCCATCCCTTGCTGGTTGATACGCGTGCACGTAAACATTGTTTGAGTTTTGCGAATTCCAATGAGGCGCAGGAATTTGTTAGCGAATTAAATATTGATGCACAAGAGTTGCAAACACTTAACTCGAATTATGCTCAGTCCCATGCAGTGGGAGAGTCAATAGGCAATACCAATTTGGCTCAGGCACTAGCTGATGGTCGCCTCGTTGTACTATCTGAGCATTCAATGACAAAGCTTAAAAATGAGAACGAGGAAGACGATCTTGCAGCCGCAGCTGTGGATTATAACGGCGTTGGCCTTGGACCGCCAACGAGTACAATTCCGTTAACCTGGTTTTCGCTAAAGCTTGTTGACGAAGTAGGGGAAAGTGTTAGTGGAGTAGATGTTAATATCGTTGTAGATAACGAACATCGTACGTTGACAACCGATGGCTCCGGAACAATTAAAGTAGAGCAAGTAAATGATAAATTCTCTTTTGCAACAATTGCCGATGCTAAATTATTACGCGAAAAAATAGAACAGCGCTGGCAGCAAAAGCGTGAAATAATTGTTGAAGAACGGGATAACTTGACGCGTAGGCCCTTTACCAATGCACTAGAAAGCTTAACTTTAAAGCACGAAAAGCCGCATACACTCGCGATTATACCGCCGCGCGGAAAATTACTGATTGAATTGTTGGATAAGGCTGGGCAGCCACATCGCAATTTCACTTATCAAATAGAAGGCCCGGAACAGTATAGTGGTGAGGTGGATGAAAACAGATTTGTTCAACACGATGATGTAGTCCACGGAAATTACAGTCTAAAATTTAGCGTTGTTAATTTTAAAGGTACTGACTACGAAATTACTAGTGAATATAAATCCCCGAGTGTTGTAGTAAATCCGGAAGAAGTTCGCTCTCAAAAACGCCAATTAGGCCATACACCCACTGCTAGGCTGGCTCGCATTATCGGCTCAGTTTTTTCCGATGGAAAATCTTTTCTCTTGCCAACTGCGTTAACAGCATTAAAACCCATTTTATCATTGTTACGAGAAACCTCTCCTGTCCAGCTTTTGATTGTCGGACATACCGATGCATCGGGGAATATGAGCTATAACGAAGCGCTTGCGCTAGAGCGTGCGCAGATGGTGAAAAGCTATTTAGAAGGCGATGTAGATACTTGGTTGCAACAATACGAGAATACGCACAATATCAACAAACGCTGGTCTACTGGCGAAGATTTAAAAATGCTAAACGCGTTACCTGATTTTATTACCAAACCTCGCGACGAAACACCTGTGCGTTGGTTTCAGTGGACACGTAATTTAACCGTAGATAACAATGCTGGGCCAAAGACCCGTAGGCAATTGATTTTTGAATATATGCAACTGCATGAATGTTTGGCTAAGTCTTCAACTCTGTTGCCGTGTGTAGCCCATGGTGCTGGACCACACAAACCATTGAGCGAAGCAGAAACCGCTCCACTCGCAATCGATGTCGCACCGAGCAGTTTGCAGCGACGCGTAGATTTTTTTATTTTCGATCGTTTTTTTGGCGTGAAACCCGCGATATCTACACCCGCTGGGCCTGAGTACGACGCCTGGGTCGATCGTGCAGATCCGATTGAAAATTTTATTGCTGAGCCGATAAAGCGAGAATTTTCCATCATTGAATTTGGCGATATTAATTTTGCCACGGATCGAGAAATTATTCTGCCGCAAATGCGTAAGCAGACACGTGAATCTGGGCTTATGGCGGAAAACATATTTAGATTCGCCATTGAGTTTTTTTATTCGCAACAGCGCTTCGGCCGAGCTAAACAAGTGCTGATTGCAGGGCATACTGACACCATGGGTTCTGATAACCACAACCTACAGTTATCTGAGCGGCGCGCGTTAAATACTCAGCTTTATCTATCTGGCGACCGCTCTGCTTGGTCAGAACAATCTTTTAACAACGCAACTACCAGCGATTATCAACATATATTGACTTGGGTGGATGATGTAAAAGTTTGGTCTTGCGACCCCGGTGGTATTGATGACAAGTTCGGCCCTAAAACACGTGAAGCGCTGCGTCAATTTAAATATTTTTACAATCAAGAATTCGAGACTAACTTGCCTGAAGATGGCATTAAGCGCGTCGAAGACTGGCTGGCATTTTACGATATTTATGATCAAGTTCTTGCCAATGTTATGAATATAAGTGCTGAAACGTTAAATGAACGCAAGCAGGGGCTCATATTTATTGGCGATAAAATTTTGGCGTGTGGAGAACATCAGCCATTGGATCAACCGGGACGTGATGCCTTTGAAAGTCAAGCGAATCGGCGTGTTGATTTACTTTTCTTCGATGCAAATGAAATACCCGATCTTAACGCGACACCGCCGGGCGAATCAATTTACAACAACCCGGAATTGGTGCCGGTACCGATTCCCAATAAGCGACCGCAAATAGATGCTTTTTTTGCTAATACCAGCGAACAGAATATAGAAGCACATAATTTATTGGTGAAACAAGGCAATAGTATCACGTTGCACTGGCGGGTGAAGTTAGCCAAAACCATCGAAATGACCATTGAAGATCACGAAGGGAATATTACTGTGGAGGAGCATAGCAGCGGCAATAGCAAAGAGCTGGAAACGGCTGGTTCTACTTTTGTTGTCGATAAACATGTGAATATTTCTATTGCCGCAGTTAATGAATTTGGTACGGAACATTTTTTCCGCACTGTACAGGTTACCGTTGTTGATAAAAATGGTGTTGGTGAAAATACGTCGTCTGGCTCTGATTCAATTTCTGAGGGTGTATTATGACGATAACCAATGTCGATTTTCCACCGAGCCAGCCTAGGGCACCAAAATTACTTTCTTGGAAGAGAACAGGACGAATTTTATCTTTTGAAACGGAGGAGTTTTATCGCAAAAAGATAGTTGAGAATTTGCGCCGCTTTGATAATTTGGGTATGGATAACAACCCTGATGGCCGCAGATTAGCTTATTTGGATGCCTGTAGTTGGGACGACAATAGCAAGCGAGCGGTCGACAATAGATCACTCAATGGCTCATCATGTGGCATGTTTTTACACAATGTATTGGCGTTTTGTGGTGCGCGAAGTAAGCACCTGCTAAAAAGCCCGTATAACTCTCGCAAAGGAGAAGTCATTAATATGTTACTTGATTTTGCCGAAGAGCACGGTGGGTTAGTCAACCCCAATCGCAGGGATTTTAAAGATATATTCAAACCCAAACCAGCAGATATGGTTTATATATATAATCTTCAAAGCAACAGTCAGCACATTTTTATGTTTTCCGATGTAAGTGTCTCGGGTAATTTAGCTACTTTTCACAGCATTGATGGTGGGCAGAAAGGAGTTGGTTTTAAAGATAAACCCTGTAACGGGATTCAGGCGAGAAAACGCACCATGATATTAAGCGTAAAAAATGAAACCGTCGACGGAGACACAATACAAGTTAAAAAATTTGGCAAAAAATTTGTTCAAGAATCAAAAAGGCCTATCGTACGCTGGTTAGACATGGGTAAGTGTAAAAATGCATTTACCGAGAATTATTTCGAAATTATTAGAAACCAGGGCAATGCCGCATTAAAATCGTATACCAAGCCTTTACCGGCTGACCCAGATACTCCTGGCCCCCCTGAGCCCAGCTCTCCTCCTGCGGATTAAAAGGATTAATTATGATCGGTAGTATTAGAATGATCATTGACCCACTACTTGGGCCGGCCGACGATCCACAGCAAATTGTTCATCATGGTTCTTTACGTTTAACGCGTTTTGGCGAAGGTGAAAGCGAGGCTGAACTTGTTTCGCGCGCGGCGGAGTTTACCTTCAAAGCCATCTATATTGTTGAAACTGAAAACGAACAAAAAGCTGAAGAGCATGTTCTGGGGAAATTAACCAGTGCAATAGCGTTCAATGAAGATGGTACTGTACCGTTAGTTAGCATCGCCGATGCTTCTGAGTTTGAACCTGTTGAGCCTGCAAGGTCGCGTCCACCACCAAACAATAGTAGTCCGGAATCTGTTAATGTTTGTCCGTTTCAAAATTTACATATCCATTTGTTTGAAGGAAATTTTTCTGGTGTACTGGACAAACTTGAATTTGTTTTACCGCCAGGTATCGAAAATTTTACTGATATGGAAGTTTATGCCGAATTATCGATAGGCGGTGCTGAAGAGGCAGTAACAGAAAATAATGATGTGCTTGATATTGCCTTACCAGTGTGCAGGTTGGCAATTCAATCCGAAGCCGTCCTGGAGCGGCCCGTCGATAGAGAGCGCCTAAGGATTGCTGTAACAGAGGAGATAAATCTTACAGCTCTGGGTGCGCACGGCAATGTTGAATGGCAGATTGTCAGCGGTAATGGACAATTAGATGTTGTGAATGGTACGCAGGCTATTTTTACTGCACACGATGAGGAAGAAACTACCGTTATTCAGGCCGTGGATTCAGGTGGTTGTGTAGCCATTATTACTTTTACAGTTGTTTTCAATTATCTCGTTACCAAAAATATTTTAGAGCAGATATTTACGCGAGCAACTGATGATAGACTCGACGATTTAGTGGATGCGTTTAACGAATCTTACCATCGATTTTTTTTAGACACCTGCTTACGCAGAGCGCACTTTTTTGCTCAGGTCCTAACCGAGGTTGGCGCACGAGCTATTCCGCGGGAAGAAAGTCTCAATTATACGCCTGAGGGGCTTAGGCGTCATTTTAGATATTTTAGAGATCACCCGGAAGAGGCTGAGCTTTTTGGACGAACTGACGATCATCCCGCTGATGAACCGGCAATCGGCAATAGGGCTTATGCTAACCGAAATGGTAACGGCGATATTGCGAGCGGAGACGGGTTTGCATTTCGTGGTAGAGGCTACATTCAATTAACGGGGCGAGCGAATTATAACGCGATTCAAAACGAGTTAAATGCTCGCTTTCCTGGTTCAGGCGTAGATATAATGGGCGATGTTGATAGTTTAACGGAAACCCGAGCGGGGCTGCTTTCAGCGATGGCGTATTGGTCAAGGAACAATTTACATACAAGGGCAGATGCCGGTGCCACCGATGCTGCGGTTGACGATGTCACTAATGGTGTTAACCCTGGAACGCCGAATCCAGGAGAGCGCCGCGACAACTTTCACAATACGACTGCCGTAGCATTTAATGTCTCCGCCTGCACTAGAGCAGTTCCACCGGCACCTTAGAAACCGAGCAAATGCACAACCATATGCAACCAATATTAAAGCTATTAATATCATTCTTGTGTGTGATCAATTTATTTGTTGTCGGTTGTGGTCAAGCGAATCAATTAAAAACTTCTACAAAAACTCAACAATATAAAACAGCCCAGATAGATAGCGGTGTTGATACTACGGATCAATACCTACTTGCATCTGGCCACTATATTCAAATTAACGGCAAAGCTTTAATTATTTATAATTCAGATGGAAAGGAACATTCCCGCAATAATAAAATTATTCGCTTAATGGATGAGCATGGAAGTTGTATGTCTGATGGTTTTATAAGTTTAGTTGTCGATGGCAATCAATTTAAGATAAACCAGCATAATTGCGGCGGATGGTTTTCCTATATAGAAACAATAGTTTTATATTACGACCCTTCAAGTGATAAGGTGCTATTAGATTCCTACAAAGTAGTCAGTATCGATAAACGAGAACCTGAAAACGAAGATCAGATATACTCGGTTTTAAAATCCGACGTTGGTAAAATTGCTTTGCCAGATTTAGGTTTAAATAAGCTGCTGGACAACTCAATAAAAATAACTAAATAAAAATAGCTAAGTAAAAATAAACAGTCCGATATTCAGTTGCAATTAACCTTTTCTATTTCAATTCTTAATTCTAGAATAAAGCTAATGTTTCGTTGTTGGCGTTCATAGAGGCCTATTTATCGCCGACATAATTTAGATAAATAAGGTCAAACGGGTCAATAAATAGACAGTTTGAGGTTTCATTAGCTTTGGGAGTCGCCGATACGACTTTGACAGTTGAATCAAATTCGGGCTGCTCGGTCAAAAGGCGGCACGGGCATCAGCGTAAGTTGACCTTTGTTTAAGCGTATATGCCTGTTATTCCATTCTGATGATGGTTTATTACTGAGTCGGTTAGCAGTATTAAGGGTGTGTTTAGATGAGTTGTCTTCTAGTCACCCATCAAGCGAGTTGCCGATTCGTCAAAAACAATTGTATCGTCAGACCGAAATCCCCAATATTCGCATTTAGGATTTTGGGCCCGAATTAAATAATCCTTTTGGCATGTGTGGAGCCTAGATTATGAAAAAAATAACCTTTTTAGTTTTAGCAGTATTGTGGTCAATTTCGGCTTATGGCTTGGAGGTTGGTGATACTGCGCCAGATTTTTCACTGCAAGGAACCGACGGCAAAGTCCATCGCTTGTCCGATTACCGCGGTAAAGAAGTTGTTATCATTGCCTGGTTTCCGAGAGCTTACACGCGAGGTTGCACGATTGAATGTAAATCGCTGGCGGAAAACGGTGACAAGCTCAGAAAGTTTGCAGCAAGCTATTTTATGGCGAGTGTCGACCCAATTGAAGATAATATAGGTTTTGCAGAAAAGGAAAAAGCCGATTTTCCGCTGTTGAGCGACCCATCTAAAAATACGGCGAAGGCGTATGGTGTTCTTACTAAAAAAGGCGTTGCTGCCAGGCAAACGTTTTACATTGGAAAAGACGGTAAAATTCTTGCTATCGAAAGAAAAGTCAGGCCTGCTACCTCTGCAGAGGATATGATAAGTAAGTTGAAGGAATTGAAAGTTCCTGGAAGAACATAGAGCGAGTTTATTTTCTCTCGATGGCGCCGAACAGAACAGATCATTAAAAAATTAGAAGTGGTCTTATTTCTTTAAATACTTTTTTTGTGAGAGCTTTATGAATTACATCGTCGCATTGCTACTAACCCTTGTCTTATTTGCCGGTGATTCCAAGGCGATCGCTAAGGAATCAAATGGTCATGAACTGTATCAGCAATATTGTGCGGCCTGCCATGGCGTCGATTATAAGGGCGGCAAGGCCAGTAGTTTGGCGGATGGCCTGTGGTCTTACGGCTCTAAATTAAATCATCATCGGCGCAACGTGAGAAATGGTATTGCCGTGAAAGGTATGCCGGCTTTTGTCAATTTGCTTTCCAACGCTGAAATTGAAGCGATTTTAAAACACGCCATCAGTTTAGAAGGCACTCTCGATCTACCGGGGGCGCGTCCTCTGCCTAAAACTGTTCGCACCTTGGACTACATCTTAAAAGTCGAAGAGGTCATTCCAGAGTCAAAGGGTTTAAAGACCCCATGGTCTATCGATTTTATAAGCTCAGATACCTGGTTGATTACGGAAAAGCCCGGCAGGTTGCGCTTGTACGACAAGGGACAGTTAGTTCGCAAACCGGTCGCTGAGTTTGCGAACCTTGAAACGTCGAATCAAGGTGGGCTTTTGGATGTGCGCGTTGATCCTCACTATAAAAAAAATGGCTGGGTTTACTTGTCGCTAAGCCATACTCTCGGCGATAAAGGAAAGCAGCCGGCAATGACAAAGGTTGTCCGCGGTCAAATAAAAAAGGGTGCTTGGCACAAGCAACAAACGGTGTTTGAAGCGCCGCACAATACTTATCGTTCGGCCCATCAGCACTACGGCAGCCGTATAGATTTTGACAGCAAAGGTCATCTGTACTTCACCGTTGGCGATCGAGGTAGCGGCAAGACGAGCCAAGACTTATCGCTGCCGAACGGAAAAGTTCATCGCGTATATCCAGACGGTAAAATTCCGCCGGATAACCCCTTTTTAAACAACCCTAAGGCCTTACCTTCAATTTATTCTTATGGTCACCGGAATCCACAAGGCTTTGCGGTAAAGAGTGATGATAGCTTGTGGTCCAGCGAACACGGCCCTATGGGCGGTGACGAATTAAATGTCGTTTTGAAGGGTGCTAATTACGGTTGGAATTTATTGAGTTTCGGCAGGGAATACAGTGGCAAAGTGCTGACCGAGACTCGTTTTGCCGAGGGCTTTGAAGCACCAACTTGGGTTTGGCGGCCCTCGACAGGTGTGTGCGGCATTGATTTTTACGAGGGCAAACAATTCCCGTATTGGCAGAACCATCTGCTTGTCGGCGCACTAAAAGATCAAGACTTGCGCTTACTACACATAGACAAAAAGCGTGTAATTAATGAGGAGATTCTTTTTAGTGGCCACGGTCGTGTGCGCGACGTTTCCGTGGGGCCCGACGGGGCAATTTATTTGGTGCTCAATCAACCCGACCGCATAGTACGGCTTAGTTACGAATCGGATACACCTTATTGAGTTTGATGCATTCTCACCACTAGGGTTAGCGTTTTGGGTTAACCTTAAAATATCCGTTGAGTGGTTGTTGGGGCATTTATCCAGTGGGAAGTCCAAGCCCGTTGCCCCATCCCACATTTGCACCAATCTATATTTCTAAGCTACTTATTATCCTTGTAGGTCGCTATAAGCAAGATAATTGCTGCTTGAGCGTAATTGGTTCCTGTCGCAGTTCAAAATACCCGTGCGATCCTTATCACAGACTAATTAATTAACTATTCATGCGTCAATTGTCTGCAAGCCACGACACATGCGGGCTCTGGGGCTGCATTAAAGATAAGTGCTAAAAAAATTATAGTTAGAGTACAACTGTATATTACCCAATACGTTAAGCTACGCTTGTATAGCAAAAAATAAAATTACGCTGGTACAGATTTACTTTTCTTACAAATACGCAGAAAGAGTACAAAAACAAAAATAAATAACTCTGATAAGAGGATATGCCTATGCGTTTACTTATAGGTCTTGCTCCCGTTTTACTGCTGATAGCGTGTACCGGTACGCCAGAAGAAGGCAGTAATAACTCGTCTAGTTCGAGTTCAGGCGGCAATAATTCGACCGAGAAACCCATCGATATTGACAAGGCGGAACGCGGGGCCAAGACCTGGGAAACTGAGTGTGCCGTCTGCCATGGGGCCACCGGCGAGGGGCGGGTACCCAATGGTAAGATCGAGATGTCGAAGTACACCTCGCGTGCGCCGCTGATAACAAAAATCGTCGACACCATGCCCACCAGTAACCCGAAGATTTGCGAGGGTGCGTGTGCCGAGGATGTCGCCGAGTTTATGTACGCTGGCTACCCCGATTTTAGTTCCGGCTCCAAATCGTTCTCCTGCAACAATCCCGATGCGAAACTGCATAAAAATACGCCCATTAGAATGCTGACAACAGAGCAATATTCTGCGTTGGTCGGCGATGTTTATGCGCCATTGAACTTGGATGTCGAAACGATGTTCCCCGACAGGTTTTTAAGCGATAACTACATTGGCGGTTTTATCAACAATTCAGGTGTTACCGCTGACTTCGATATCTTTAAGAACCTCAAGGCCACGTCGGCAACAATTGCGACCCAGGCAGCTGACAACTTCGGCTCCTTGATGAACTGTAATCTTAACGATGCTTGTATGCGTCAATATGCAGAGACTTACGCGAAAAAGCTTTATCGTTTTAATCCCTCAAGCGCGCAAATTGATCGTTTGATGGAAGCAGCCAGTAAAGGCGACAACGATAGAGAGAAAATCGAAATACTGACCGGAGCGATGCTGCAGTCACCCTACACCTTGTACGTGTATCAAAGTGCAGTCTCAACACGTACCAAGCTTAGCGGACCAGAGTTAGCGTCACGTTTAAGTTACTTTATCTGGAATGCAGCGCCCGACGAAGCGTTAATTGATGCAGCATCTAGAGGAAGTCTCGACACTATTAGTGGACTCGAAGCGGAAGTGGACAGAATGCTGGCAGATCCGCGCAGTCTTGGTGGTTTAATGGACTTCTATAAGACTTTCATCGCCTTTGAAGCACCGGACGATATTTCGTTTAATGGGAAAACAATCACTGCCGAGCAAATCCTAAGTGAGTTAGAGCGCTTTGTTTCATATTTGACGTTGGACACCGACGGCAAAGGTAGTTTTGAAGACCTGATACTTTCTCGCAAAGCCTTTGTCGATGAAAACATCGCAACCTTGTATGGTATAAGCGCGAATGGGCAAAACACCTATAAAGGTGGTGTCGAGGTGGAGTTAGACGCTGACGAACGCGCCGGCTTAATGACGCGTGTTGCGTATTCTATGCACGGCCGAGGCCATGGCGGCTATGCCAGTCCGACAGAACGCGGCTCGCATTTTAGAGCCAAGATGATGTGTCAATCTCTGCCGAATCCTCCCGGCGATGTTGTGCTACCTGAGGTTAATGACTACCCGGATAAAACTTGGGTAGAAGTGGTAAAAGAAATCCATTTAGAAGATGTTGGCTCTCCGTGCGAAGTTTGCCACCGATTGATGGACCCAGTCGGATTTGCCTTTGAGCACTACGGTTATGATGGTTCATACATTAACTCCTACCCGAAAGGCCAAACCGTGGATGCTTCCGGTGTTTTTCATCCGCTGTTGTTCCAGGAAACAAGCTTAGATAACGCTACGTTTGCCGATGCAATCGAGTTGAGTGAGCTCTATGCCGCTAGCCCGGAAGCAAAAGCCTGCTTTGCCAGAAACTGGTTAGCGCGCGGCTTGGCACGCGATGTTGTGAATGAAGAAGATTCCTGCGCATATGAAGAGTTGCTGTTGGACTTTCAAGCCAATGACTACTCGCTACGCGAGCTAATCATAGGGGTAGTGACTAACTCCGCCTTCCGTTTCCGTAATCCAGACTGAGTGAAAGCAGGAGAATAATGATGGCTATTAAAAAATATACTCGTCGTGACTTACTCGGTCGTATGGGCGGCAGCGCCGCCGCGGCAACGCTACTTCCCTTTTTGCCCTACACAGAGCTTCAAGCTCAGCAGAGTGATAGAAAACGTTACTGTTACTGGTTTACGCCGGTCATGCCCACCATGGGTAATGTTGTTAATGCTTGTTTGCCGAGTAAAAGCGGTGGCGATGTCAAAGACTTGGTCTTTCCTCAAAATGGTGGCTACAACGCGCTCAATGAAATGGCCCATAAAATTGCCTACTACCGCGGGATGACCAACAAGGCCGCTAATAACCCCTTGAGCGGTGGTCATGCAAGCTCGTCAGCGACTATGCTGGTTGGTTCACCTGCCAAAGGCGGCGGTGGCGGTGGTACGAGTACGATACTCGAAGGCAAAAATGGTGGTATTACCTTGGCCGGTGCCTCATCTATCGATCAATGGATGTCCGAGGAATTTAAGCGACAGGGAAAAATATTTCCGATTTCAGATTTGCGCTATGGCTATGAAACTGACAAGAGCCCTGGTAAGGCGAACTTGTATACCAACTCATTTTTGAATGGTCGTGAAAAGTTGCGTGAACGGAACCCGCAAAATACCTTCGACGCCATTTTTGGTATCACGGGAAATAAAATGGGTGGTGGCCAAGGCCCGGCGATCAACGCCGAAACACATATTCTTGACTACGTTAAAGACGAGCTGAAACATCTGGAGCGTCAACTGAGTTTGATCGACAAAGAGCGCTTACAAAATCATATCCAAGCGATTGACGATTACGTGCTAACGCAACAAGCGACATCGAGCGGTACCGGCGACTGCGACCTTCCTGGTGCCGGTCAGTTTGCAGTTGAACGCATGGACCATGTTATTAACGCTTTTACCAAGCTTAACGCTATCGCGTTTAATTGCGACCTCACGCGAATTGCTGGCGCGATGTGGGGCCCCTATCAAGGCGGAACCGGCTTCCACGCGATACCGGATGAGCCGATGAGCAATATCAACAACAATTCGACCTGGCACGGCGCTAGTCACGGAAGTGGCGGCAACGGTTCTGCATTTTGCGCTGCGGTAATGAAGTATCGCGCTAAGATCTTCGTTAACCTGTTAAAAGAATTTGATAGCTTTAAAGAACCTGATGGCAGTACCTTGTTAGATAACAGCATCGTTCACTGGTATGTCGAGGTAATGCCTCCTCATTCGAAAAATGACCTGCTGAATATGATTGGCGGCGGGGCTGGACACTTTAAAACTGGCAAACAATTGGTTGTTCCGGGAGCGACGAATAAACTGTTGGTGTCAATTCTTAATGCGATGGGTTTTGATCGGCAGGACTATGGTGCGCATAAAGAGGGGCCGATACCGAGTAAGTATTTGGCTTGATGGAGTTGGTTTCTGTTTATGTTAGGAAGAGTTAGCGCTTAATTAAACAAATTAGTAAACGTTAAAAAAGGCCCTGTCCTAAAAAGGATGGGGCCTTTTTATTTTGTGCAGGATTATGGGCTCTTTTATCGTAGCTTATTCAGGTTATTTATAGGTGGCCAAAAGAGAAACTCTCAAAGGGCGTATGTCTCTCTGCCGTTTGGTATGCAAGACTGTATACTCGATAATGCGTTTAAGTGGTTTTTTTAACTTTACTTGGCGCAACACCAAAATGGGCCTTAAATCGACTGCTGAAATAATTAGAGTCTTCAAACAATGATAGGCATCATTAAATCGCTAATAACCAAATCCGAAGGCGACTCTTTAATTCTCTGAATTGCATCGAAGCCATTCTCTGCGCGGCTAAATGTGTATTGGTTGCCCAGGCTATCACAAATTAGGCCGATAATTTCGTTTTCATCATCAACCATCAAACGATACGATAGTTGTCTGGGCAGATGATAAAGACCGTTGACTGCACACTAATTTTAAGTTGGCATCAGCCGGTGAAAATGTTTATCTCGTGACGCAGCCGAATTGCGGATCAACTAGAATTTGAAAATGGCATGTGATCATGGTTACGCGCGTTTCCCGAACGGGACTGGGGGATTTAAATGGACACTGAATCCCACCTTTGACGAGAAGAACTAAACTCGCCCTGACGAAAAAACTTATTTGGACTAGCTTGAGTCTGAGTATTGAGCATCACTGGAATATTTGGTTGACTTCTAAAAATACCTCCGTAGCAGTAAAGGGCGCTTTGCCGTCAATGGTATCGGGTATATCATCAGGCAAAGTACCTTTGAAATCACCGAGTAATATTGCGTCAACCACGCTAGAAAATTGATGGGCTTTGATTTCTCGAGCCGCATCTAGTATCAATTGACGTGATACATTATCGTCAGCACCATTTGACGAAAGCCACCACGCGGCGGTGAGGCCAAGCTCTTCTTTAATAAAATGGAGTTCCTCGATTAATTCTTCAACACTGCCTTTATTCTCACCAAGCACCATCTGCGCCGGATAGTCCTGGATAATAAAACTCAGTTCTGTTCCTTGGGCGTGCATTTTATCTCGCAGTAAAGTATAGGCTGCTCTCCACTCCGAACGATTTATCATATTGCGAGCAGGGTAAGCATCAATCAACGCATATCGTATTTTGTCTGTGGGCACTTGGTGAGACATCCACGCAGCAAATTCAACTATCGCCTCGATACGCATTGCAATCGGTTGTGAGGTTAATTCAGCAACATTTCCTTTTGATAAGGCACTTTGAAAACTAATGGTGACTTGCCTGGCACCCAAAGCCAGTAATTCACTCACGGTATCGCGGTCACGTTCCCACTTTCTTTGCTTGGCGATTTCTGATCTTTCCCATACCAAGGTCGCTACTCCAGTATCGAACCCGACATGACGCCCATTAATAAAATTGGAAAAACCGATAAATCTGGAAGGCGCATTTTGTTTCATTTCAAGATAAGCGGCCCATTGGTTTTGATTGAATAAATACAAGTCCATTTCGTCTGCGGCCCTCGACCAAGCAGACAGCGAGCTAGCAGCAAATTTATTCACCCACTCGGCACTGAATTTTGTAATTGCGGGCTCAGAATACCAATGACCGACTCTGCTTTCATTAGGGGAAGCCAAGCCGCTACTCGACGAGCTTGAGGTATCCATAGTACCGCCACAGCTTACGACTAAATGACAGATCATGCTCCACAAAACAACCTTTATCAAATCAATTAATAGGCTACTTTTCATATTCCTCGTCTTTCTCTCTTCCTGGATTGGAAGCCCCTGGTCATTGCTCAGTTGGCATAATGCCCAGTTAAACTTTTCTATTTAAGGTTAAAAATCAGAGACTCATCCTAGTTTTATGGGCAACTAAACGCTAGCATTGATTTTGTTTGATTTAGCACGTGTTTTAATATGGGTATTTTTTTGATCATTTTTGTAGTCGGCGAGAAGTAAGGCCCAGCGCAATTTTTAAGACAATATTCACAAAGGCTTTATGTATACATAAAATGCACCCTGCTTGAAAGTCAATAATCATGAGTGTTGTGTCCGCTCGCCAAAAAACGTACTGATACTTACAAACTATGTGCTAGCGATAATTAAGGGGATTGTCCACTCTTTCTAGGGGAAAACTAATTTCGTGCTAATGACCGATTTACGAACCAACCATGATGACAAAATACACAACAATATACGTGAATACAAAAAACAATAGCTCGTACACAAATGGTGGAAATATCAATGAACTATTGGTTTAAATTAGGCCGTTTATCCAATGCAGCATTAACGGTTTTTATAATATTTTTGGTATCGGCTTGTACAGGTGATACCAACACCTCCAGTACCTCCTCATCAAGCAGCTCAAGCTCATCTAGCAGTGGCCAGGGCAATAACGTTTTGGTCGGCAATGAGAGTGAAGCGATTATGAAAAGCGGCCGTCAGAGTTGGCAGGGCGCTTGTGAAGATTGTCACGGCGCTGACGGTCAGGGTGGCGTCGGTTATCCCAAACCTTTGAACCTCTCTCGCTTCGCTTTGCGTGAAGATATGGTGACTTACATTTACCAACAAATGCCGCCAGGAGAGGGCGATCAACCTAAACTCGGCTGCGATTTGCAGTGTGCCAACGACACAGCCGATTTTATAATTGCCGGTTTGCCGGTCGACCCCGACAGCCTTCCTCTTACCTGCAACGGTAACATTGAAGAACACGCAAACCCGCCGATTCGTCTGTTGACCTCAAGTCAATTTCGCGAATTGGTTGAGCGCGTCTACAGCAAAGTCAATGTTGAAGTCAGCCCACAAATAGCTAATGCAAAAGTTTTTCAGGACGTCAAGGTGGCCGGTTTTAAAAACAATGCCGGTGTTACGCTAGATGGCAATAACATCAAAGATATGTTTGGTCTGGCGATGGATATTGGGCAGCAAGTTGCCAATAAGTTTTCCTCTTTAATGTCATGTGATGCAGGGCAGGAAAGTTGTGTACGCCAATATATTAACGAATACGGTGGGCAACTGTTTCGTCGTGAGCCCAGTCTGGAGCACACCGATGAACTGGTACTACTACACAAAAAGAATTCTGGCCCGGAGGGTATTGCCCATGTGACGGCGGCAATGATTTTATCGCCGAATTTACTTTATACCTTTGAAGAAGATGTCTTGGTGCGAACGCCTCTTAAGCCACGCGAATTAGCTGCGCGTATGGCTTTCCTATTATGGAATACCACACCCGACGCAGCACTGCTAGCGGCAGCCGATAGCGGTGTTTTGAATACAGTCTCGGGTATTGAGGCTAAAGCCGAAGAAATGTTGCGAGATGATCGAGCGTTCGACGGCCTGCGCAGTTTTTACGATAGTTACGTGGCACTCGATCCAGATTTTGAATACAAAGGCTCGAATGCAAACTGGCAGCACTGCGGTGATGAATTTGGTCAATGTAATTTCCAAGGTGAAAAACGTGTTCGCTATGGCATAAATGATAAGTGGAACGAGCGAACGCTAAGTAACGGAACACCTTGTTCCAATCAAGTATTTGGCGATCCAAGCCCAGGAACTAATAAAGTCTGTGAAATTTTTATCGGCATTAATGATGGTGTCAGTCATGCTTTAACTGCGGCTCAGGCATCGGATGAGTTAACCCGTTTTGTCAGTGATTTAACTTTGCGCAGCGAGGGCAGCTTTGAAGATTTAATGATGTCCCCTAAAGCCTTTGTTGACGAGACCACAGCCAAAATATATGCGGTTGAAAATGGACAGTTGTCTGGTGCGCCCGAGTACCAAGGTGGAAAACAAGTATTGTTGGATTCGAGTAAGCGTGCAGGCATAATTACGCGCATCGCTTTTGTGCTTCATGGCGGTGGTGATCGTGTGGGTTTGAGTAGCCCAACCTTACGTGGCGAGCACTTGTTAAAAACGATGTTCTGTCAGTCTCCTCCGCCGGCACCTGGGGATGTCGAATTTCCGGATGTGCCGGATGATCCAAATTTAACCTGGGTCGATGTGATTAAACAATTTCACTTAGTCGATGATGATAATAATCCCGATACACCCAATCCTTGTATCGAGTGCCATTTAACATTTGATCCATTGGGTTTTGCTTTCGAAAATTACGCGTTTAATGGTGAATATGTTAGCCAGTATCTCGGTGGTCAGATGGTGGATGCTTCCGGTGAAGTTCACCCAATTAAAAATGATCCTAAAGATATCGACGGTTCAAGCTTTAATGATGCTATTGAACTGTCAGAAATTATTGCCAAGAGTGATGATGCCGCGACTTGTTTTTCCAATCAGTGGCTGACGTATGCCGTTGCTCGGGATATAGCGGAAAATTCAGGTGATCAGTGTGCCGCTGAAGAATTAGCGCGTGAATTTAAAAGTTCGGGTTACACTTTAAAAGAGTTGCTAATTGCGCTTGTTAAAAGCCCGAGCTTCCGTTTCCGTAATCCTGAAGTCGACGCACAATAAAACATTCGCTTGGAGAAAAGTATCATGGCAAAAGAAATTAAATATACTCGCCGCCACTTGCTCGAGCGAATTGGTGGAACAACCGCAGTAGCGACCTTAATGCCTTTTATTCCGTATACCGAAGCCGAAGCCGCTCAGGGCCCGCGTCTGCGTTATTGGAGTATGTTCACCATGGTTGCGCCAAAAGGTTCATTGCAAAACCCGAATTTACCAACGGGTGATGACGCCGTTTTTCGCTCGCATTTTACTCCACTTAATGACCCTGCAGTTAAAGGAAAAATTTCGCTTTATCGCGGCTTAAAAAATAAAGCCGGTTCAGATAGCAATGTCAGCGGTGGGCACGGTGGTCAGGCTGCCGGAATTTTAACCGGCACGCCGGCTATCAAAGGTCGTGTTGGAGCCGGTTCTCGCTTAAAAGAAGGAGCCGGCGTTAATGAGGCAGATTCAATAGACCAATTTATTGCAAAAGCTTGGGCTGACAAAGGTATAAACCTTCCTCTGCGCGACCTTCGTTACGGATTTAACGACGGTGATGTTGATGAAACAAAAACCGCCTTTTTTAATCGCGGCCGTATGGTATTTCATGAAGGCGATGCTAAGAAGTTTTACGACCAGGTTCTACAAAAAGCTAAAAATGTTGATGGCACGGGCGTACAACCCGTCGACCTTACATATCGTGAAGATATCCTCGGTACGGTATTAAATGATGTCAATCGTGTTAAGCGTAAATTATCGGCAATAGATAGCCGTCGCCTCGACAACCATCTTGATGCCGTCAGTGAATTACAGCGCGATTTTCGCAGTGATTCCATGGGTGGCGGAGGCAGCGGAATCGCATGTGAATTAGACTCAAGCTATGGCAATGCCAATGGCAAGGCGAATACCTTTGATGCCTTTGGCAAAATTGTCGCTGTGGCATTTAATTGTGATATTACTCGTGTTGTTTCTGGCATGTTTTGCGGATACCAATTTTATAAAGATGTTAACGTGTTTGATATTGGTTCACTTTCGAGAAAAATCGGTGGCGTTTATCACGGTATAACCCACGATAAAGGCGGTAACCAAGCGGATCGCCACGCATTGGTTAATAATATTTCCAAATGGCGTGCAACTTTGTTTGCCAACATTATTAAAGAACTCGATAAATTCGAGGAACCTACAGGTGGTACAGTATTGGATAAAACCGTGGTCCACTGGACTACTGAACATATGCGTGATCATTACAATGATGATTCATTTAATATGATTGGTGGAGGGGCGGGCCATTTTAAAATGGGCAAACATGTCAAATGTGGCGGCGCTTTGCAAAATGCAATGCTGGTTTCGATCGCCAATGCCGTAGGTTTTGATATTAATAAATTTGGTCAATATGACTCCGGCCCATTGGCCAAACAGTATTTGGCTTGAATGAGTTGAATTTTTGTTTGGTTTGTATTAGGGAGAGTTAGCTGTTAATTAAACGAAATAGCAAGCGTTATAAAGGCTCTGTTGATAGAAGGAACAGGGCCTTTTTATTTTGTGGAGCAAACAAGCTCGGAATCCAAGAACCTCGTTTCAGCTACTCCCATCTAATTAAATCTGCTTGTATTTTAAAAGTAAGCTCAATGACGCAATAAATTTGTTTCGATTTGTACAGATTTGTAGTTTTTTGTTGCAATCCTAACGACTAAGTAAAAAATTCAAGTATTTCAATTACCTGCAAACGAATTCTTGCACATAAATTTTTTTGTTAAATTTGACCTGTTTAATAAAGTGAAATTAAGATAAGAAGGCTATTTTATAGCTACTCCCCCACCTCAAGGCTCAATTATATAGGCTTATGAGGATTACTTTTCTCGGGACTAAACAATAATCACTCGCTACAAACTGAATCAATTAAATTACATTAAGGAATTAATATGAAAAGAAGAGATCTTCTCGCTGCATCAACTGCTGGTAGCATCGGTGCATTGATGTTGAATACAGAAAGTGCTTCTGCCCTTCCAGGAACTGACGAATCAGCTACACAAGGCTTTAAATTTGCTGAGGAAATCAAAACTCATGATTTTGGCGAATCAATTGGTGCCAATGATCCTGCGGTTAAGGTTTTAAAAACTTTATTTGCAAACGATGATAAAGTCGCTGGAGCTTACGCAACTTATGTCCCTTGGTATAACGATCGAGAGGGCAACCGAGTAACCACAAGTTCTGGTGACGAGGCAGCCGGCTACTACCGCTTATTTGATGCGGATGGTAACGGTTGGCAAATAGATGGAATTTTGAACCCCAAACAGGGCGGGGCTAAGGGTGATGGCTCGACAAACGACGCAGAGGCGTTTAAAGATTTATTCAAAGTCGCGGTAAAAAATCGCTTAATAATTGAGCTTGATGGCGCAACCTACCGTTGTACTGAACCTCTCTATCTTGATGGCGTATCCCAAAATTTCGAAAATTTTTCGATTTATTTAAACGGTAACAACTCCACCATTTATTTTGATTTACAACAAGCTGAAAGTTACTGCTTCAGGGTTAATGGAGAAAATATTGGTGGCCAGGCACTCGTTTTAAGAAACTTACATATCGTCGGACCAGGTCGAGGCGATGCATCATTCGACCCCGATTCAGTCAATGGCAGTTATGCCAATAAAGCAATTGGGCTTGACCTCAAAAATTTTATCAATGTTGAGCTAGATAACGTCAGTGTATCCTTGTGCTGGATAGGCATGAAAACGCAATACGTTTTTCCTATTACAGCCCACCAAGTTCGCTTAGAAGCCAATTACATCAATTTGTACCTTCACGATGATACAACCTCCGCAACGTGGACTCGCTGTCGATTTTTAAATGGCCGCTACAGTATGATTTTAAAACCTTCAGCGTATGGAGCTGTATATGGTCAACAGTTTATCGGTTGCCATCTTGAAGAGTGCGTTCACGGTGCAATTTTAGACCCTAATGACATATATGACCCAGAAAAAGCAAATGGGATATGGGGAATACATTTTATAGGTTGTTACACTGAAGGCATAGGGTTTAAAGATAGTGGTCAACCACGTATTGGTCACATTCTGCGCATCGGAAGGAGCATCGGTAATCCTGAAACTGATGACCTAAATGCATCAGAGTTTGGCAATAATCGTGAACGCAAAATTTTCAATATTATTTATTATCCTAGCGTTGAGTCTCTGCCAGAGGACCCTGGCCCAGGGAACGAGCTTCGAATATTTTTTAATTCCAACCCTAATACGGTAAA
The DNA here is from genome assembly GCA_028281865.1 of Marinagarivorans sp. Classification (GTDB taxonomy): domain Bacteria; phylum Pseudomonadota; class Gammaproteobacteria; order Pseudomonadales; family Cellvibrionaceae; genus JANQJB01. The sequence continues at coordinate 20,985 of JANQJB010000143.1, read as the reverse complement.
AGACGTTGAACTCTTGCATACACGCTTCAACCAAAATGCTATTGAACATTGGTATAACGTCGAAAACCTTACGTTAATACCGGGTGGGACACGCTCATTCAGCGATACAGCCATCCCGATGTTACCTGGCCAGAATTTACTATCGTTTTATACCCACCCATCAGACACTGAGGGAAAAACTATCGACCTCTCAGTGAACACCGGGCGGATACAGCACGTAAAAAAACTAGCGGATCCAGGAAAATATCGTGTAACTATGATAAGAAGTGGAGGAACTAGATTTGATTATTCTATTCAGGCGACCTTGGATAGGCTCGGCCTTGTAAGCGCAAGTCCGGATGTCGAATATTTTGATGTCACTGTTTACGATCATCAAGGTAACGCGGGTGCAATTGCAGCGCGAGTTTTTCTAAAAATCGATGTTCCCGTCTAGTTTATTTTAAGGTAAAGGTGAAAAACTTGCGTTTTTGTAATTGAAGTTGTCGAGATGAGTTAGTAATAGATAACTTATATAATATGTAAGTTTTTCACCTTGAGAATTAGTTAAGTTTTTTGGTCTTAGTTAATCGGGCTCTTGTAGTGAAATTGATAATCGGCAATCCTCCTGTATCTCCTTTGCATTAGCTTTGAGTTGGTCGAAGTGCCAATCAGCTCCTCTAGGAGTTCCACTGCTGTATAGCAAGCGCTGATAAAAAACAATCAGTCTCATCACATCTTATTCAATTTTTTAAGACCGGTATAGGTCGAACAAGTTGGTAAACTAATTCTTAAGCAACCAGGCTAATATTCGCGATTGGATTCTGCTCTTTGCGACTACTACCATCTTGAATACACTCAACAAGATAACGCAATACAGGATCAGCTTTATATTGAGTTTCGAGAGCAGATTACCTATAAATTAATGGCTTAGGGTGGGATTATTGGACTATCAAACGGCTGAATATTTGCCGGAAGTTATGTTCCCAAAAGCCCCATATCGTTCGCTGATATTGAATATTTTTCAACGAGAGAAGCGTTAATATTCAATAGCTGTCTTAACTCTCGATGCACATGCGCCGGGCGGATGATTTCGCCATTTGCATCGGCGGAATGTGTATTCGCCTGAATAGCCAACGCTTCATAGGAGTCGTCAGTTGCCTGAATCACTCTATTGCCGGCGATCGCGTTGCTCATGATAATCATGCTTGATAAGTTTATGTCATCTTTACCGGACTCGGTGTTGTAAAATGGCCCACGCCCGCCTTCAGACAACATAAGCACGACAAGTTTATCATCGTAACCATACTGCTCGGCCATCTCCCACAATTTATTTACTGCTGCAACTACTTCTTGCAAGTTGGGGCTTTGGTACTGATCGTTTTTAGTGTGGGAATCGAAGGGAGAGATTTTTAAATTTCCGGCGATCGACATACCAGAGGCAAAAGCAGCGGAAATCAACTCGGCTTGGCCCACCATACCACTGGCAATCTCACCGGGAATGTAGCTTACCAAATTGCTTACGCTGGCGGGGCTGTTGCTGGCGTTTATCAACTGGCCTATAGCTCGACGTCTTGCAGGCAGTTGCTCCTGAGCACTCAATCGATCAGCTGCAGCTCGTTTCGCTTGTTCTATCAAGCCAAAAACAGTTTCATGTTGATAGCTATTTGATTGGGCCAACAAACTCATCGAGCTAATATCACCAATACGGGTTATCGCTGCTGCGCCAAACGGGTCGTCACCGCCACCAGCGCCACCAAAACTGATAAAGCCATTGCTTAAATTGTTACCATGGCTGGCGACATGCATTGCTCCAATGGTTGGAAAAGCGGCTGAGCCGGCGGCTGCATCTTGCAAACCAGAGGCGTGACTACCCGACATAGTGATACCATTAATTACCAGCATTTTTTGGTAGTAAGATGAAAAGAATGTATCAAAACTGCCTATGTCTTCGTAACCCTCAAGTATCGGCGCATATTTTATCGGACTGTCATTGGCCGCCGATTTAATTTCATTTGCAGCAAAAGGATTGATATATCCTTTGCCCTCTTGGAGGGTGTTTCCTTTCGGGTCGCACAACATGGTAGCGTCCCAACCTCCGCTCGCCATAACCGTCACTAAAAGATGTTCAGGGTCTGCGGCAAATGCACTGCGAGAAGCTAATGGACAAGTTAAACTTAATCCAGCTGCACTGAGTAATTGAAAAAATTCACGTCTATCCATTCTCGCGTCCTCACAAATTATTAAAACGGTAGTCACCCAGCAGGTAGCTGACAACACCGACCATCGACATTATTAAATGTCTGGCACTTCCACTGGTGTAGTGGCAGTCATAAACATTCTTATTCATGCGAAGGTTTTCTTGATAGATATTCAGCAACAAATCATAGGCAATTGACACTTCATCAGAATTTACGTCAAACACTTTTCCCCAGGTGGCCCACATAAGGCTGGCTATGATTCCCTTTAGCTGAGTAGATTGTGACTCGGGGGGTAAAGCTAAATCAAACGCTTCAAAATAAAGGCGCTCACTGGGAACTTTGAATAATTCATTGGCAACGATCTCACAAGCAACGTCATAGGACATTCGTTCCTGTATCGCCAGCATAAATCCATTTAAGTCTCTCAGGCGTTCAGTGTTGTCTTTAAAATCTATGCCGCCATATAAAACGCCCAAGCCATTTTCAACATTTATTGGATCCAGAAAACCATCAAAAAGCTCTATCGTATTACCCCAGCTTTGATTGTCGGTTAGCATGTTAATTTTTCTGGCCAGCATCTCTGGAGTAAATAAAGAAGCGCCACCGATGCGTTGTTTGACATAGTCTTTTTGCTCGTCATTCAACGAAGAAATATATAAATCCAGACTATCGTCAATAATTGAAGCGGCGCGGTAATAATCACTGGAGACCATCGCTTTAACCAGTGCTTTTATGTCATAAGTCGAATCGATAAATAATTTTGCCCAAGGCGCAAGGTATTGTTGTTGGATACTGTATAGCGCCACATGTTCGGGGAGGCTGTCAGCATTAATACGCAAGACCTTTTGCCCCATTAAACCTTCGAATAGCGTTCTCACTGTCGCGCGCGCAAAACGTGGATCATCGGCTATTCTTTCAGCCACCCAGCGCAAGGGTTCTTCGTTGTCTTCATCCGGTTGGCTATTGCCTGCAAAGCCCGGCTTTGACATGTCGTCATGCCACTTTTGATTAGGACGATACATACCCGTTGCGTTGTAATGTTTAAAAGCACTGGCGACCGGGTCCATCACACTGTGGCAACTTTTACAGCTTGGGTCAGTTAAAATATCGGTGGCAGCTTCAGCATCTGCTGCAGCTATAACCTCACCACCGAGCGTTTTGATATCAGTGTCCAGAAAAATATCATATATCGCATAAGCACGCTTGCGATTTCGATTTACATCGGTTGACTTAAATTTATAAATAAAACCGACAGTGCCTAGCACACCAATGCGCGGTCGCTGGGTTTCATAAAAGGGCTGGTATTCACCGATATCTTTATACGCGAATTGTTCAGTCTGATAGGGTTTATAAGTAAACTTATTTAAGTTGTTTACCATCACATAGTCGGCAGTCAAAATTTCACGAAAATCCTTGCCTTCTTTTACGACATGTTTAATTAACTGTAATGGCTCTCTTGCATGCGCTCTTATGATATTGACATGATCAAGGTAATCGCGCTCACCATAATTATCGTACCACCAGCCTTGAACGCCTTCTTCCTCAAAGGTGATATTTAACAGCGCGCCGGAATGACCGTGAGTGGGAGTAAATTGTTCGACCTGAATCTCATCGCCGTAAATTTCCATAATACGATTGGCAAAGGCCTCTTCATTCATGTAGTTGTCAATGATCGATAAAAAAGCCTGTTCGCCACCGCTGTTTACCTGGTCTACTTCGGCTTGAGTTGGTAGCCTGCCAGCAAGATTGAAAGCGACAGAGTGAAGGCTTTCCACTATTGGACGCTTGTTAAATAAAGTACTGCTTACCAATGGAAAATCATCGCAAGATTCCTGACGGTAGGCGATTAAGAAATCTGTTACGCTGGTAGCGCAATCATTATCGCAAAGCTCGTTCTTACCAAGCGGCATTGAGGTCGTGACATAGGAAATCATGCCTTCTCGATCGGTACTGACGACAGCTGAAAATGCATTGCCCTGATTTCTATCACCATGACAACCTGCACACTGCTTAAGCCAGATCTGTCGCCCCGGCATTTTTTCTGCTTCACAGATCGCTTTGTTATTGTCGACAAGCTGACCACTACTTGAAGAGCTTGAGCTACTACTAGACGAACTAGTGGAGGAGGCTGAGCCTGCGGGTGGAGAATCTGTTCCGCCATCACAAGCCACCAAGCTGGTTAGCAATAAATAACCCGCAGCAACTCTTAAATAGAATGAAAAGTTCGCTTTCATTTTTTTAGCTCGTAGTTCAGTTATAACAATCCTGTAGCAGCTTGTTGAAAAACTATTTTACTCGCTGTGGCGACGTTAAATTTTTCCTCAAAATGCTCATTTATCGTTTATAAACTCCGCTTTTTCGGAAAAATTTGCCTTGCCACAGCTTCGCCAATAACATTTTTCAACAAGCTGCTAGACTGTCGGACAAGGTTAAACACCCTAAAAAATACGCAAAGGTACCTTTTCAGTGTAGAAGGCAAGTTAGGCATCTGACCCAGATATTGGGTATGGAGAATTAAAAAATCTAACCAGAACTGATAAGCCATTAGCGGAGTATAAGACTCTGTAAGATTTACAGTCTTATTTTCTGGGAATTCGGCCAATAAGTGATGCATCCTGCATCACTTATTAACCCGACCGCAGTTCATATCGGGTTAATAGTACATCTTACACAAATCACAAATGAGGACACGCACCCGCGTCCTCTTTATCTTCAAAGCTCGTTTTTTCTATGTAACACTGAAATAGTGTATTTTGCTTTTCAGAAAGATATTCAGAGCTCTAATTTCACACGGTATCAACATCACTTTTTTCGTTTTGAATGGCGGTGTCAACTATAAATATTGTAGAATGGCTCATTAGGCCCCGGCAGTACTTAGGTTTTGCTGTGTTAATTTGCATTTGGTACTGACAAACAATGTTAAGTTAAGACCCCAAAAGGGAGGTAAATCAGTGAAAATAGACATCATAGATGAAGTAGCCGAAAAACTTGATTTGGACGAGGGACAGTTATTAGAAGTTTTGGCAATTGCGCTTTACAAATTAGAAAAAATAAATGGAGTGCAAGGTGGAAAGATTACCAACAAATCAGAAATAGAATTCCATGGGTTGCTCGGTAAATACGGTCAGTTTGTTAATTACGACGAAGACGACTTAGACACCGATTTAGATAATTTAAAGGATATATAATTATGGATAATAAGCCTGGCAAGATTGTAGTAAGCGACACAACAGCAATAACTTATTTTTCAAAAATTGGTGCCATTTCAATTTTAAAAGCACTATTTAAACAAATTTATATCCCGACTGCGGTATATGACGAACTTACTCGCCCAGGAGACAATAATCCCGGAGCGAAGGAAGTTAAAACATTACCCTGGATCAAAGTAGAATCAGTTCCTGGATACGATAAGATTGCTGCTAGGTTTGGTAGAAAACTGGACCCAGGTGAAAGCCAAGCAATAGGAATGGCGTTACAGAAAAATGCCGATCTACTTATTATCGATGAGCGTGCAGGAAGAGCTGAAGCGCAAAGCTTCGGGATACCAATAACAGGAATGATTGGAGTTTTGTTAAAAGCCAAAGAAAAAGGCATCATTAAGATGGTTACGCCATACCTTAATAAACTAAGGCTTACCAATTTTAAAATGGGGCCGACTCTTTATAAAAAAGCGTTGGAAATGGCTGGGGAGTTAGGTGACGAAAGATCTACTAGCAAACAGAAAAAAGCTTAAAGTAAGAGTAAGGGCGGGGGGAAGTTTTTAGGCTCCTTTACCTTTCAGTCAAATTCCCTGCATCTTTATTTTTTTTAAAAAATCCCGGGATAACGTTTTTTTATTAGATCTATTGAGTTTATCGACTCAGTGAGAGAATTCGGCTAACATATGCCCGCGATTAGAGTGGTCAGGGTGTACGAAAAAATCAATAAAAACTATAGAATCTTGGCCAAAAGACACAAGTTCTATCAGAACTTACCGTATAGACAATAGGAATAGCATGTCACACAGTTTATTTAAAGCACTTTTTATTTCACAAATTTTAATTCTTCTTGCTGCTTGTACAACCACTCCTGTTAAACCTGTATCTGAAATGGTCATTAGCAATGGTTTAGTGATCGGAAGTATTCATGCGGAGGATGCAGTAGGTTTAGTTTTTGTGTCAGATAGTGGTAAGAAATCTATTCTATATGCAATTAATGGATATGCACCCACCAAAGAAATTTCTGGTTGGTTAGCTCCTGGGGAATATTCCATAACCCAATTTTTGACCCGTGGGCCAGTTAATAATAATCGTATAGCGATTCCTAAGGGATCACTTCCTACCATAAACGTTAAAGCGGGAGAGATTGTCGATTTAAACCACTTGATACCTTTTACCCTTGGAGCTGGAATGTACACGTTTGTTTCCAAAGTCAGAAAGGGAAAAGTCGATCATAAAATGTTATCAGAGAATGCAGACTTATTTGCAGATACTCCAATAAAATCCTGGGTTGCTAAAGGCAAAGTAATCCAATCAAAAATAGCGTTTGGGTCCTCTGGTCAAGGAGCTTTGATTGATCTTATTATTAATTCCGGAATGAAAAAAATGCAAGGAAATCAGATCAATCCCTTATCACATGATGCAACACACGAGGATGCTTACCCGGTAATCAAAGCTTTAAGCCAGCCTAGTACAGATTTGATTACAGATGAAAATGGCAATAGTTACTTCGGAACGATACTAGGTCAAATTCGATATAAAACAAATGGAGAATGGGGGAGTATTGATACTGGGCATCTCGAAGCAGTGGTGGCTTTGGATGTATCTTACAGTACAATTACTGCTGGCCTGGAGTCAGGGAAAATAATTGAATCGAAAGACGAAGGAAAAACATTTAAACAAATTTTTGATATTGTTTATCCGGAAATTGTTATGGATATTAGAACAATCTCAAATACTCGTGTGATTGGAGCCTGGGATCCTGAAGCACAAAATTCCCAAACTAAGAGATCCTACCCCTATAATATTATTCCTGCGGTATCTTTATATAAAGAAAAAAATTCAAATTTCGAGAAAATCAATACAGTGCACGGTACCAAGGTAATAGGGTATAATTATAAGCCCGATATTGAGAATATTGGTGAAGATATCTTTATCGCTTTTCCTCCTAAAACGATTTATAAAGTCAATTTAAATTCTAGTGCTACAAATAAACTAATTCTTACGAAAACGTTTTCCGGTGTTGCGGTTAATCAGGATAAAAATCTTTTAAACACTTGGCTTGCAAAAGGTATGTTTTCCAATGCTATGTATAGTGACGACTTAGGTACCAACTGGTTGCCTCTGCCAAAACCGCCATTTCAACCGACGCATATTCATTTAAACTCGGCTACTGACGCTTACATGTGGGAATCGACTATCGGTGTAACGACGACAGCATTTGCTTTAAATAAGATGAGCCATTCAGCAAAGAAATGGAAAGAAATTACCAAATCTACAAGTGATTGTAGAAAGATTTTGATGAATTTTAATCAAGATGAACACTATTGTGTTTTGCCTAGCGGTGGACTCAAAACGTTTATCAATAATGAATGGCGGTGACGGTTTGTTTTTGGTTTGAGAGGAGTAGGTCAATTGGCGAGGATATACTTAGGGTCGTCCATGGCTTTGACCTCTCGAGTGCCTTTGGCGGTACAAATCGTTTTAGATCATTTGTGCACTGCCAATTGCTCCGGAATGCCGGACCGCTGCATTGCCAGTATTTGTTCTGTCAAGGCGGCGGGAATATACTCAGGGCCGTTCATGGCCCTGACCCTTCGGGCGCCTGTCGGCGGTACAAATCGTTCCTGACGATTTGTGAACCCGGGGGCGGGTTCATTCACCCACCGACTCAAGCCAAATAAAAAGGCCCCGCTTGTTAGAGCGGGGCCTTTTTATTTGGTGGAGGCGGCGGGATTTGAACCCGCGTCCGTCAGCACTCCATCGCAGGATCTACATGTTTAGGTCCGTTTATTAGGTTGACTCAATGCAGCCCAACGGGCAGGACGCATCAAGCGAGTTTGTAAAAGTTTAACTCGCCGGCCACAAACATACCTTTGAGCGATCCAGTTCTATATGACAGTTAGCAGCGCGGTACTGGCACCTTGTTACTAACCGCTAGCAAGCTTAAGCTGCTAGAGCGTATGAATCGTCGTTTGCGACTATTCAGATTCAGCTTTGATTTTAGGTGATTCGCTGACATCACCACATGCACCTGGGACTCAGTTACCGGCGTCGAATCCTAATCGCCCCCGAACTTTGCTAAATCGCGTTGTCTTAAATGCGATTTTTAGCGCAATATCGAGTGATTAACCCTCTAAAACCTTAATCTCTGACAGAATGGGTGTCAATAGGTTTCCTTTTGCCTGGTAAAGGGGTGTGACACTCGCAGAAGAATTTAGTAGGCTGCGAGACGATACTTTGGTGGTCTCAAGTGTCGTCGTTTGTTGATCAATTTGGAACAAGGCTTCAAGGGGCTACCAAATGCGTTTCTTTATCTCTCTTCTCGCTTTAATTCTGAGTTTTGTTGGGCTTACGAACACCGGATATGCTGCCCCGGATGCGGCGCCGGACATATTGCGTGTTTGGGAGCCTTGGATTATGGATAGGCACAAAAATCACGGATGTTCTTATTTGGCACTTGGCAAGCAGAATTCTATTTGCGCTTGGCCCGGTAAGCTTGTGATGAAGCTGGATAATAGCGGTGGGCGTTTTGAGCAAACTTGGCAAGTGGAGAAAACCAGTCAAATCTTGTTGCCGTCGACAAAAAATATTTGGCCGGCAAATGTCACAATTAATAATCTTCGTGCAATCGTTTTGCAAAATAAAAATGCCGAGCCCTACATTGAGCTTTCCACTGGCGAACATAAAGTCGTCGGTCGTTTTAAATGGAATAGTCTGCCGCAGCAGTTGAGCTTGCCGTTGGGAACCGTCCTAATGGATTTAAATGTTAATGGCAAGGAGGTTGTTAAACCATCAATCAAAAATGGTCATGAATTGTGGTTGCAGCAAACAGAACTTAGGGAGCAAGGCGAAAGAGATATGGTGCGTATTGAAGTGTTTCGCGTATTAACTGACGACGTTCCGCGTCGCATTCAGACACAAGTTAGGCTGAGCATTTCGGGCAAGCCGCGGGAATTATACACGGGCCAACTGTTACTTCCCAATACGGTAACAGAGCATTTTGAATCTGAGTTGCCGGCGAGAATTGAAAAAGATGGGCGCTTGCGTATGCAAATTCGTTCGGGTGAATGGGAAGTTCTACATCAAGCTCGCGTTGACGGTAATATTAATTCTTTTTTAAATATCGCGCGTGACGAATTTTGGCCAAAGCAGGAGTTATGGGCGTTTGTCCCGAATACTGAGCTGCGTTCCATCAAAATCGAGGGGCCCGATTTATTTGACGTATCGGAAATTGACGTGCCTGAGATATTTTCCAATGGCAGCGTTTATTTGATGGATGGAGTGAGAAATCTTGAGCTAATTGAACAAGCAAGAGGGGATCAAAAGCCACAGGCAAATGCCTTATATTTAAATCGCAAAATATGGTTAGATTTTGACGGTGACGGCGCGACACTGGAAGACAAAATTGCCGGTAAAATGCATCAAGATTGGCGACTAGAAGTCGCGCCTAATTTAAAACTCGGGCGTGTTACCGAAGATGGAGAACCGCGTATTATCAATCAAGTGGCACGCGAAGGTGCAACGCCCGGTTTCGAAATTCGCTTTTCCGATGTTGATGTCAATACGCTTGCTAGGGTTGAAAGTAATGATTTAATTCCGGCGAACGGCTGGCTTACTGATTTTAGCCGCATCAACCACCAACTCGTTTTACCGCCGGGTTGGCGCGTTTGGCATGTGGGTGGTCCGGATCAAGTAAGGGGCACGTGGGTTTCCAAATGGAATTTGTGGGATATATTTCTGTGTTTAATTATTGTCGGTGCACTGTATAAAGTTTTGGGTATCGTGCCAGCTGTAACAGGTTTTGCTGCGTGTGTATTAACGTATCATTTATCCGATAACGTTATATCCTATGTACTTCCACTTGTAATATCGCTTGCACTATTAAAAGTTTTACCGCAGGGAAAATTCTTTCGTGTTGTTCGGGCCGCGTCTGCTTTTATTTTGCTTGCCTGTACATTTAGCCTTATCGCATTTTCGACTAAACAGTTGCGTTCAGTTGTGTATCTTCAACTGGAGGATCAATACGAATGGGGTGGCTATCGCTCCCAGCCCATACAGAACTTCGCTTTACCAGAACAAAAAGCCGCTGCGCGAATCGCGCCGAGTTCTGCAGATTCTGAAATTGCGGAAGAAGTGATTGTTATGGGATTAAGAAGTTCGCCTTCCAAGCGTTCGGAGAAAAAACGCTATGATGTTACCGAAGCAGCGCAGATGGGGCCTGGGATGCCGGATTGGAATTGGAAAAACGTTAATTACTCTTGGTCAGGCCCGGTAAAGGAAAATGAGCAACTAGCACTTTATACCTCGGGGCCCGTAGTAACGCGTTTTGTCAAAATAATTGAAGTTATTTTTTCCGCACTTGTTTTAGTTTTTTTAGTTAGGAATTTTGTGACTTTTTTGCATTTTGGAAAACAGGCTAAATCCAATCAATTTGATGATAAAAATTTAAATGTTAATGCAACGCTTTTGTGTCTAGGATTTATTTTTGCTCTGACGAGTGCGCCTGAAAAATCGATAGCCAATACCTTCCCGTCGCAAGAGTTGTTGTCTGAATATGAAAAGCGTTTATTAGAACCTCCAGAATGTGGCTTAAACTGTTATTTTATCAACGATGGAAAAATAACACTAAAGGAGGGCTGGTTAGCTATTGAATTAACGGTAAGTGCAGGTGCTGATATAGCTGCACCATTGCCGACTAGCGATCGTTGGCGGCCGACTGCAATTTCAGTTAATGATAAACCGGTAAGTGTGTTGAAACTAATTGGTTCTCACCATCATCTGCCCCTCGGCAAAGGTAATCACAAGTTACGAATGGAGGGGAAAATCAACGATGAGTTGTTTAATTTGTCGCTACCATCACAGAGCCGAGGTGTGGTTGTCGACGCGCCTAATTGGAGCGTTTCAGGTTTACGGCAGGGAAATATAGCTTCGCGATCCATCGTGTTTGAGAAGCGTGATAAATCGTCGATTGCAGATCGGCTATTGCCGGACCCAGCGGAGCCTTTCGTAAAAGTCTATCGCGAATTTGTAATGGGCGTTGACTGGTATATACACACTCTGGTTGAGCGTGTAGCACCCCGGCAGGGAGCAATTGAAATTAATTTCCCTTTGTTAAAAGGTGAACGCATCCTTGACGATGAGCTGCAATATAAAGACGGCTCGGTAAAAATTGTATTGGATGCCACTAAAAACACCTACAGTTTTGATTCCGAAATCGATGCAATCTATCCACTCGTTTTAGCTCATGCAAAGACGAACAATTGGTCTGAAGAGTGGAGCGTAAGAAGCACTGAACGATGGAATTTATTTTACGAAGGTTTATTGCCAAATAAAAACGTTGTAGACGGTGAGTTTGAGTGGAGCCCTTGGCCGGGAGAATCTGTCACATTGTATTTAACTCGACCAGATGCGGTAAAAGGCAATACGACATCGGTTGAAAATGTGAATGTTGATATAAAACCGGGTAAGCGAGCAGTAAGCGGCCGACTTGAAACGCTTATTCGCACGAGTATCGGCGGTGATTATACATTCGATCTACCTTCTGAATTTGCAATAAAATTATTAACGCTGAATGAACAAGCGATAAATGAGAATTTTAAAGAAGGGAAGTTATCTGTACGCTTACAGCCCGGAGAAAATCGTATTGTATTACGCTGGGAAGTCCCTCAGGGTATCCAGACAGTTGAAACACTACCGGAATTAATTTTTGACGGTGAGCTTCGGAATATTCGTATTCAATACGCAGTTCCCCGCGATCGTTGGTTGCTGTGGGCTTCCGGTCCTGTTCTTGGGCCTGCATTATTATTTTGGAGCATGATGTTAGTTGTTGTTATCTTGGCCGTTATTATTGGTCGCCTGTGTAAAATGTACGCGCCTTCAATACCGGTATCGACTTTACAATGGCTGTTATTAGGTGTGGGTGTAAGTACTGTTACAATGCCGGGAGGAGCAATTATATTAGCTTGGTTTGTCGCTAATGATTTGCGTGCTCGCTATGCAAATAGTTTATCCCACGCGTGGTTTAATTTTGTGCAAGTGGTTTTGATTATACTCACGATACTTGCTGGCCTTATGCTATTTTCTGCGATCCCCAACGGCTTATTGTCCACTCCGAATATGCATGTATCGGGCGCAGGTTCATATTCTTATAATTTAAATTGGTATGCGGATTATTCGGCCTCAGCAGTGCCGCAGATAAAAGTTATATCTGTATCACTTTGGTTTTATCGGTTTATTATGTTGTTGTGGAGCGTGTGGTTGGTATTTAGTTTAATGTCATGGTGCAAATGGGGTTGGCAGTGTTTTTCGAGCGAAGGTTTATGGCGAAAAAAAGAACCTAAACAAGTGAAGAATATTGCTTCTCCGCCAACTGAAGGTGCGCGGTCTGAGAATTAATTGCAGGGTATTTCTTCCCTGCAAAAGCTGAGAGACATGAATTGCGGCTTGTTTTCAAAACACGGGCTAGGCGCCCCCCAATTTATACATTCATGTAAGCTCGATCGCGCGAATCCCGCGCGCGACGGTCTTGAAAACAAGCCGCAATTCATGTCTCGGAGTTGGTAAGCAGAAATACTCGCTTGTTTCTCTTGAGGTTTTCATTCCTCTGCAATTAATTGTTGGGTATACCAAAGCTATTCTTAGAGGCTTATTCGAGTATATGGCTTAAACTAATACCGTATCGCCTCGGCTCGGCCAAAGAAATACCGAACGCGCGTCTGGCAAAAAAAGTTGCTGCGTCCCCAAAGCGTGCAACTGACTCCGGTGCGTTGTCATCGGTTAAGTTTTTGCCCCAAAGTGAAAGTTGTAAGTTGCCTTTTGCGATTGCCACATTGGCGTTTAATTTTGTTGTGCTGCCAATAGTGGCAAGATTGTGTTCTGCAACGAAGCGTCGCGACTCATACGCTAAATTGACATTGGCTTTTAAATTTAAATTTTCTGCAATATTTTTTTTGTAATAAATTCCGGCAAATCCGTTTAATTCAGGAGCGTTTGGAATTTCCTTGCCGTCGATACTGGGGTTGCCGGTTAGATCTTCTTGAGCACTTGTTTCGGAGTTTTTGATATTAGATTCCGTGTAGCCAAAAGTGAACTTCCCATTTAACTGATTCGATAATTGTGTATCAAATTCTACTTCTGCTCCCCAGGTTGTAGCGGCACCACCATTGACAATGGTACTGACACGTCGCATATTTTCTGTTCCATCAATATAGCTAAGGCTTTGTGTCAATTGCAGGTCGTCCCAATAATTTAAAAACAGATTAATCGATGCGTAGGTATTGGTTAATTCGCCTTTAAAGCCCAAGTTGTATGTAATTAATTTTTCATCGTCGTAGGCGAGAAATGCTAAAATTCTGTCCCGTTCGTTTTCGTCGAAGTAGTCAATTTCATTGAGCGAGATATTAAAGCCTCCGGGTTTGAAACCCTTGGCTACGGAAAAATAAGTCAGCCAATTATTCTCAAAGCGTCGACTTAAATTGATTCGTGGGGAAAAGTCACTCCAGCTATCTTCACCCTGTTCAAGCTGGCCGGGCAGCTCGTTGCGGTAGTCGATGGAGTCTTTGGAGTAGCGAAGGTCGATGTCTAAAGCAAAATTGTTTTTCAGGTCAATGTCGATGCTTGAGAAAACAGCCTTATTGTCGACATTTTGTATATGCGGATTACCCAGGTCTTCGACCAAATTTGTACCTTGCAAAAAAAATAAATCGGAAATTCGCCAGTCTTCTTGCTCAAAAAAAGAAGAGCCAATCATCAGACGGAGCGCCGGCCATTTAATATTTGCAAATATTTCGAAAGTTTGTTCGTCGATATGAATGGTGTCGTTGGCAAAGGTGGAATCCAATTCATAGAAATCAAAATCATAAGTATCATTTATAACAACGTCACTTTGGCTGTATATAAATTTAAACTGCAGCTTCTCATTTCTGAATTGTGTTTCAGCGTGATGACGCTCATTCGTTTTCTCGAAGCCCAGTTCCCAGGGAAAGATGCCATTGCTAAAACCGACTTGTTTGGGAGTTTCGATTTTTCCGCAGAAATATTGAATCGCAGTCTGCAAAAAGCAATTATTGCTACTGGCGTTTTGTAAATAAAGCGGCATATGGCCGGTATCATCTTGATGGTCGTAACCGCGATAAAAAAATTCGAGCTGTTTTGATGGCAACCAGCGCAAAGCGAGGTTGATGTGCTCATTCTTTTCTGCCGCGTAGCCCCCGCCGCCGCTGCCTAATGAATTTTTAATTAGCGGGTCATTTTCATTGGCTTTTCCGCCAACACCCAAAAATAAATTCGGTGTAACAGCAAGGTTAATTCCAGCATCAATTTGGCGGTGCCCGAAGTTTCCGCCGCTAACTTTAAAGCTTAAATCATTTTTATCCTCTGGGCGCTTTGTGACGAAATTTATCGCGCCGCCGAAGGTGGAACGGCCATAGAGCGCAGCTTCAGGTCCGCGGAGCACCTCTATATGCTGAACACCGGTAAGCGAGTAGGTGGTGGAGATATTGGATACGCTAACGCCGTCAATCAATATACCGACAGGCGGCTCGCCGTTAATTGATGAAATCGAGCGCATAACAGGTCTTTCTTGGCGTTTGCCGAAGTTTTTACGGAATGAAAAATTAGGTACTAAATAAGCGAGGTCGTAGATGTCTTCGAGCAAATTATTTTGCATGTCGGAAGATGAGATAACCGAGAGAGGGCGATTGGTATCGCGATAACTTTCCTCGTAACGCCGGCTCGTTATCGTGAAGCTGAGTAACTCTTCAAGCGTCAGGTTGAAAAGGGACTCCACGCTTTCGTTCTGGTTGCTAAACGAAAACTGAGTAATAAACAAACCAGCAATGATAAGCCAGCGACGATGGATCAAACTTTATTTTCCGCGGTATTTAACTCAGCTTAAAGCTAGCTTGTCCCATCACGCGAATACGGCAGGTTAATGGTAAAGCTTGAGCTTTTGGGAGTTCGTTAAAGTTTGTTTAAGTAAGTACAGATTATAAACTTGAGAATGACCGTTTGAATGTTAAGGCAAGGAGATAGAAGTGAACAGAGAAAAGTGATGCTTTTCGCAGCTGATATGACTTAAATTTATTACCAATCACAAAAACGTAGATTTATGCGCCAAAAACCAACGCGCCAAAAACCAATGGCACTGCTTTGCTAACCTTCGCGATTGTGGGCTCTCATCAAGCGTTGCTTTTGTTGGCCCCAGTCGCGCTCCTTCTCTGCTTGGCGTTTATCGTGCAACTGTTTGCCCTTTGCCAATGCGATTTGGCATTTGACCAAGTGTTTTTTCCAGTAGAGTGAATTGGCAACGAGGGTGTAACCTTTCTGCTCCGCGGCCTCTTGTAGGCGGTTTAACTCTTTGCGGTGGAGCAATAATCTGCGGGTCCTTGTAGGATCGGTGACAAAATGAGTCGATGCAGTTGGAAGTGGCTGGATTTGCGCGCCCAGCAACCAAGCTTCGCCATTTTTAAATATGACGTAGCTATCAATTAGTTGGACCTTCCCCGCCCGTAAGCTTTTTACTTCCCAACCCTTTAATTCAATTCCAGCTTCGATTTTATCTTCAAGAAAATAATCGTGCCGTGCCTTCCTGTTTTGAATAATTACGTTATCAGGTACTTTCTTCTTTTTTGCCATGGGCGCGCATTATAAAGACTGCATTACAAATAGCCAGATCAAATCAAGGTTTCAGCTGAGGCAACCCGAATGATGAGTTTGATTACATTATAGTCACACGGCCAATGTCCTTAGGCAAAGTGCTGTAATTGTGGAAGAATTGTTCAATAACGGTTTTGGTATGAATTCAGCTTTAATAATTGTTGTCTACTAGCCTACAATCAGCGAATACGCTTTAAATACCCGCTTTTTACAACGATAACGACAATAATATGAATCGCAGTTCCATTTTTACGCTGTTTATTTGTACGACACTGGTGCTTTCAGGCTGCCAGCGGATTAAACCAGTGCCCCAAGATGAGCTCTTGGATCTACCTGACACCTGGCAATATCAGCGCAGTGGTGAAAGCGCTGGCGTGAAATGGTCTGAGTTTATTCAGTCCGAGCAGCTAAACGAACTGCTGCGCTACGCGCTTGAAAATAATCAAGAGTTGGTTCAGAAGCAAGGCGATTTAAGCATTGCCAAGGCGAATTTGTTACGCGGTAAATTACGATTCTGGCCCGAGCTAAGTGGCAAACTTACCTCTCAGCGCCGCAAGACCCGCCCCAATGGCAATGAGCTTATCACCAATGACTTTACCTTGGCCGCCGATTTAAGCTATGAACTCAATATCTGGGGGCAACTCTCCGATGCGAAAAAGTCAGCGGCGCTCTCTTATGCAGCTGCTGAAGCGGATTACAACGCTACGCTGCAAACGGTTGTTGCAAATGTCTCGCTAGCGTGGCTCGATGTTATCCAAAGTCAGCAGCTTGTGGCGCTCTATCAACAGCGGCTCAGCAACCAGCTGAAAAATTTAAATATCATAGAATCGGGTTACCGCTCTGGGCTTAGCCAAGCATTAGCGGTATATCTCACGCGCAATGATGTAGAGCGCGAAAAGTCGCGCCTTTTACAACAGCAGCAAGTATTATCTGATAGTCGCAGAGCGCTAAATGTTTTACTTGGTGCCTATCCAAAAAATGAAGGCAAAATGCAGGCTGACTTTCCTCAAATGCAGCACCTGCTCGCGCCGTCGTTGCCGTCTGAGTTGCTAAAAAATCGACCAGACTTGCAAGCCGCTTGGTTAAATGTGTTGCGGCAAAGTGCCGAGCTAGCAATCGCGCATAAAGCGCGTTTCCCCTCATTGCGCCTTACGGCAAGCCTTGGTCAAAGTTCGAGCGAGCTCGAAGATCTTGTCGGCGATGATAACCATGTGTGGAGTATTACCGCTCCGCTGGTGCAGCCGCTTTTTGCAGCTGGGCGCTTAAAAGCTGCCGAAGATATTGCGCGAGCGCGGCTCGAGCAGCAGGAATCGCGCTATATCAATACTGTTTATCGCGCTTTCCAGGAAGTCGAGTCACGCATAGAAAATCAGCAAAGTTTGCAGCAGCAGCTTACACATACTCGGCAGGCTGCAGATAATGCGCTGCAAGCAGAGAAGTTGGCTTTTGATCAATATTTAAAGGGTTTGGTGGATTATGTCTCTGTGCTCGATTCACAAACGCGTGCGGTTGATGCGCAAATACAAGTTATTTCGCTTAAAAGACAAATATCCGTCAACAAAATTCAGCTGCATAGAGCGTTGGCCGGAAAACTTGATATTGTCGAATTACCTTCGTCGCAGTAGCGCACAAGATAACGGAACCGCAGATAAACATAGTTGTTCCAGATTTTAAAATGAGAGAGATAAAAGCCGTATTATTGTTTCTCGCACGAAGATTAAATCACGGATAAGTTAATCTGCGTTTCCCATAAGATATTCATTCGGTTGGAAAGTGTATGTTGGCAAAAAAAATAAAACTGATGCTTCCTTTGTTTGCGTTTGGTGCTTTTGCAATAATTGTTTATTTGCTCTTTTTGACCAAGCCTGAGCCTAGTCGCAGACCGAGCCCGCCTTCTGCGCAAATTGCAGTTGAGCTATTAAAACTCGAGCCACAAAATATCCAGCCGCGAATTCAGTCGTATGG
The DNA here is from genome assembly GCA_028281865.1 of Marinagarivorans sp. Taxonomy (GTDB): domain Bacteria; phylum Pseudomonadota; class Gammaproteobacteria; order Pseudomonadales; family Cellvibrionaceae; genus JANQJB01. The sequence goes on along the minus strand of JANQJB010000143.1, from coordinate 2,987 downwards.
GTTGGTCGAGCCACGCATTAGAAGTAAAGTCGTCGCCCAAGTAAGCGGCCGTATTGAGTTTGTGGCGGAACATTTTCGCGATGGCGGTTTTTTTAAAAAAGGCGCGGAATTATTGCGGCTGGAACCGGCAGATTATGAAATTGAAGTTTCGGTTGCACGTGCAAATGTTGCTGATATGGAACGGCGTCTGCAAGAGGAAATAGCGACAGCGGAGCAGGCGAGACAGGATTGGGAGCGTCTGGGCCAGCGCGGTTCTCCGTCTCCTCTGGTACTGCGAGAGCCTCAGGTGAAAGCCGCCAAAGCCAATGTTGAGTCCGCTAAAGCGCGCCTTAAAAAAGCGGAGCTTAATCTAGATCGCACGCGTATTAGCGCCCCATTTGATGGTCGTGTATTGAATAAAAATGTCGATTTAGGCCAAGTTGTGAACGGAAATACCGTGCTTGGAGAAATCTATGCAACCGATGCGATAGAAGTTCGCTTGCCGATAAAAAATAATGAATTGGAATTATTAGAATTACCTGAACGCTACAGTCACGAAGTCGGTTCGCGTCGCTCGTTGCCAAATGTTAAGTTGATATCGCGTTTATCCGGTGTGGAAGAATGGCGTGGCAAAATTGTTCGCACGGCAGGTTCGATCGATTCAACAAGTCGCCAGCTTAATGTTGTGGCACATGTTTTTGATCCGTTTGGCCCGAAAGCGGAAGGGCGGTTTCCGCTAAAAATTGGTCAATATGTCAATGCAGAAATTGCCGGTAAAAAACTTGACCAAGTTATCTCCATTCCCAATCGGGCAATTTACCAGGGGAGTTTTGTTTACCAATATCGCGATGGTGCGGTTTATCGCCAAGAAATTACCATCGATTGGCAAAACGAGGAATACTCTATTGTCAGCGAAGGTTTAAACACTGGCGACCAAATAGTGCTGACACCCTTAGGGCAGATTGCATCGGGTACCGAAGTTCGGGTTGCCGGTGCGCCGGGTAAGGGCGGAAATGCACGTGGTGGTGCCGGCTCGGCAAAAAATAATTCGACCGGGGCGACCACTGACATAGCGGAGTTTATTGCGAATTTGCCACCCGAGCGGCTTGAAAGAATGAAGCAACGAGCTGAAGAAGAAGGTAAAACGCTTGAAGAATTTGTCAAAACGATGCGCGCACGCCGCGCCGGAGGCGGTAATTAATGATCGCTTGGTTTACGCGCAACGATGTTGCCGCGAATTTATTGATGATTACGATAGCGATTACCGGTTTATATTCGCTATTTAATACTATTCCACTTGAATTCTTTCCCTCATTTGAAAGTAACCGTATTAGCGTGCGTGTACCGCTGCGAGGCGCTACGCCGGAAGATGCAGAGTTAGGGCTCGCGACGCGGGTTGAGGAAGCGGTAAAAAATCTTGAGGGCGTCGAGGAATATACCAGCAGGTCGTACGAAGGCGGTACGACCGTGACTATCGAAGTGCAAAAAAGTTATGACCCGCGCGAATTGCTCGATGAAGTCAAAAATCGGGTCGATGCTATTAATACATTTCCCGCCGATGCAGAGAGGCCGATTATTTCGCTCGCGCAATTTGAGCGCGAAGTAATATCGGTTTTTTTAGGTGGAGATGTTACTGAGCGCGAAATTCGCGAAATGGGCGAACAAATGCGCGAAGAATTGCTGCGTATTCCCGGTATTACCCATGTCGAATTGTCGGGGATTCGCGATTACGAAATTGCCATTGAAGTTAGCCAGGATAAATTGCGTGAGTTCGATTTGAGTTTAAGGCAAGTTGCCAACGCGATATCGAGCAGTTCGTTAGATTTATCGGGTGGCAATATTAGTTCAGAAGGTGGCGATGTATTAATTCGTTCAAAAGGTCAAGCTTATCGTCAAGAGGAGTTTGAGCGCATTGTATTAAAAACTAATCCCGATGGCACGCTTTTGTTGTTGTCCGATGTAGCAAATGTTAAAGATGGCTTTGAAGAAAAAGCGGTGTTAACACGATACAACGGTAAATTAGCGGCGACACTGGATGTATTTCGTGTGGGCGATCAGAGTGCGATTGAGGTTGCCGATAAAGTAAAAGCTTATGTGGATGAACGTCGCTTAACAATGCCGAAGGGGATATCGCTCGACTATTGGTCCGACCGCTCGCGCAATATTACCAAACGTATTGCAACTTTAACGCGTAATGCGTGGCAAGGCGGCTTGCTCGTTATTATTTTACTGTCGTTATTTTTACGGCCCGCTGTGGCTTTTTGGGTTTGTTTGGGCATTCCCGTCAGTTTTATGGGCGCATTTTTAGTTATGCCTTTTCTCGGTGTAACGCTCAATATGATCAGTTTATTTGCCTTTATCGTCGTGCTCGGTATCGTCGTGGATGATGCCATCGTCACCGGCGAAAATGTCTACCGCCATATGCAACGAACGGATTCCGGTTTGGACGCAGCAATCAATGGAACGAAAGAAGTTGCGGTGCCGGTTACCTTTGGCGTTTTAACAACGGTTGTTGCGTTTCTGCCACTGGGAGTGATGGAAGGTAATCGCGGGCCTCTGTTTGCACAAATTCCGTTGATTGTTATCCCCGTATTATTGTTTTCGCTGATTGAGTCAAAACTGGTTTTACCGGCGCATTTAAAACACGTTAAATTAAAAAAAGCCAGCGAGCAAAACGCTTTTCAAAGGGTGCAGCGCAGCATTTCGGAGGGCTTCGAGCGCTCGATTCTCCAGTTTTACCAGCCGACGCTAAAATACTGCTTAAATAATAAAGCGCTCACAATCGTGACGTTTGTAGGTATTTTAGTTTGTATTATTGCCGCAGCGTTTTTTGGGCATACTCGCTATACATTTTTTCCGCGTATTCCAAGTGAGTTTGTACGTTTAACCCTGGTGATGCCCTCTGGAACGCCCTTTGAAGTGACTGACCGTCACATGCAACATATATTAAAAGCAGCGCAGACGATACAACAAAAATATATCGACGAGGAGACTGGCGAAAGCATTGT
>JANQJB010000137.1 GCA_028281865.1 Marinagarivorans sp. | reverse complement strand
TTGACGCCGCAATAAAAGACTATTTCAAGTCAAATTACGCAGTCATTTGGCAGGGTTGGGGCATTGTTAAGTGGCCAGATAAACCCGAGGCTTACTCAAATAAATGGCACTGTGACGGCGGTCCCACCCAACATATAAAAACGATAACTTATTTAAACAGTACGGCAGAACACGGGTCATCAACGGCTGTAGCAAGTTTCGAAACGACCAATAAGTTTAAAGAAATTGGCTACGTGATGAACGATATTCGCAAACGCCAGATTGACGTTTCTGACCTGTGCGAACACTTCGACATCAAGTTTGACTACAAACTAATGGAATTTAATGCTGGCGATACGCTGGTATTTAACCCAACTATGCGCATGCATAGAATTGAATTACCCAAGCCCGAGTCGACCCGTTACTGCTTTACACTCTGCATAGTGCCATGCCCAATGGATTGGCAGGAGCTTGCTAAGAGTGGCTTTTACCCCGATGACGGATGCTTCCCGTTCGATCGCTACGCCAACGACCTGCTAAACGTTTACGAAAAACAAAATCAAAACACTCCTTTCCCAAAAGAAAAAAATAAAGATGAAAAACGTATTATGGGTTTGGAGCCAAGTTGCCAAATCACATCCGAAGAATCCTTACGCGAGCACCTTACCTATATATTCGGCAAGGGCAACTTTGCGGAAAATTTGATTCAAATGATTTTAAAATCTAACAATGGCCAATTTAATTTTTCTACCTACGACCTTGTAAAAGAGCTTAAAAATTCTTTTGCACGTGAACTCGATTGGAATAGTTTTTTTAGTCAGGCGAATCTAAACAATGTGCAAGCGCTGTTAAGATTTGAAGAACGCTTTTTAGAGGCACAAAAACGCCATGCTCATACGGAAAGTAACAGCTTTGCTACCGCGCACTGGCCATCAAGTAATACGGCTGAATCATTCAACTCACCCGGTGTGAGTCGATTTCCATTTATTGAAAAATCAACACCTATTGCCGTAGCCGGATCGAAATTTATCGCACGTCTTGCAAATAGTTTGGTTGAGAAAAAGTACAGTGTTATTTTACCCTCCAACAATTCTGAAACAGAGTCACAGGAAGCAAATTTTAGCGCAAACTTTGGCACTATCGATAATTGTGCATTGCTAGCCCAATTAAGCAATATTGCCTTCCAGCCCGAAGCATTTACCACCTATTACCAACCTTACCCTAATGGCATGATACGCGATATCTATCGCGACGGTATAATGTTTACCTCACTTAAAAATTTTTGTTACGACGCAAGCAATCTATCCGTTTCACTAGAAAATATGTTTCGCAATGCAAAAGTCATGCTGGTCGGTTTAAACAGCAGTGAGTGCTGGAAAATGCACGACGGTAGTGTGCTCGCCGGCGAACCAAATAACGGACTCTATCAATTTTTGCAGCACACAAATCTTAATGTGCATGACAATATCGAATATATAAAACAATTTGTTGGTAGCGTAAGACGCTACAATCCAGAATTTAAGTTAATTCTGTGTATTTCTCCAGAACCTATTCAGGCTACCGGAAATATCGACACTCAGCATGTCGCTGAGGCAAATAACCTGGGAAAATCAACACTTCGCGTCGCGTTCGAAGAAGCATCGGAAACAATTGAAGGCGTGTATTATTTTCCGCTACAGGAACTTAAATATTATGGCAACGATACTGACGACGAAGAAAATTTTGTGCGCAACGCAGTGAAGCTATTTGAACAACGTTTTGCGTTATAAGTTTAAGCGTCGACTTATTTTTTATAGCGCCCGTATAGCGTTTCGACATCGCTAACGGGCATGCCACCAATAGCATCGAGGTCATCAGACGCACCTTGCAGTAATTCCGTAACTCTATTTATGTGATTTATGTGCACCGCTAAATTATCTTCACCTTTACTCATCATCTGCGCCAATGTGTCTAAGTTTTTGCACGACCATCATCAAGAATCTTGGTTAACGATGCAAGGGTTCAGTGGAACGATGAATGATCTAGAGCAGAGATTGTTTGCCGCGCTAGGTTGAGTATACTGTCGCCTCTTTCAAGTTTCGATTTCCATTCGGCAATAGTTGCGCCGAGGACGCGATGCCGTGAACATTCACTCGTCGCAAGCAGTAGATGGAGCCAATTCATGAGTGAAAATAAATACCTAGGCATAGACCTCGGGACAACCAACTCTGCCGCCGCAGTATTCGATGGAAGCGAATTGGTTTCCATCGTCAACGCGCGCGGAGACATCAATACGCCTTCAGTCATTCGCACTACTGAAAAAGGTATCGTGGTCGGCGATAAAGCCAAACGCCATCTCGACAGCGATCCAGGCAATACCTTTAAGGAATTTAAGCGCTTAATGGGAACGCAATCCGCTTCAAAAGCAGACCGCAATGGTAAACAATGGCAAGCGCACGAACTTTCGGCCGAGGTATTAAAGGCGCTCAGATCACTCGCTGAAGCTCAAACAAGTTGCTCATTTGACAAAGTCGTCATCACAGTCCCTGCGCTGTTTGAATTACCCCAAAGTAAAGCTACTGCTGAAGCTGCGCGACTAGCGGGCTTCGAAAAAGTCGAATTACTACCAGAACCGGTTGCATCAGCATTGGCATCAGGTTGGTCAGATGAACATGCCGGCAGTGTTTGGTTGGTTTACGACCTGGGCGGCGGCACCTTCGATGTCTCACTTTTGGAATCGCGCGATGGCCTGTTAAGAGTCGTAGCCCACGATGGCGACAATTTTTTGGGCGGCCGCGATATCGATACGGCGTTAGTGGAATGGTTACTCTCGCAGCTTGAGGAGCATCACTCCCTCACCCTCAACAACAGTCACGCAGATTTTCATTCAGTGAAACGTCATCTCGAAACCAGCGCAGAACAAGCCAAGATCCACCTTTCAAAAACCGCGAGGACTGCGATCGAATTAGAGTTCGAATACGACGACGAAGAGTACGAAATCGATATCGAAATCTCGCAAGCCATATTAACGCGCTTATGCGAGCCACTGATTGCACGCTCCATTTCAATATGTGAGCGCTTGCTAACATCCCAAGGCTTGCCGCGCGAACAATTAAAACGTGTGGTTCTGGTCGGCGGACCCGCACATATGCCAATCATCCAAAATTTGGTCGCGCGTGATTTGGCACCGCTGGCCCAATCCGCTGAAGATCCAATGAGCCTGGTTTCGCGCGGTGCCGCGCTTTACGCCGCAACGATCGGTTTGGCGTGCGAGGCCAACAACACCTCTATTGAAGAGACCAGCAGCGCAAAGCAAAACCCACACGTCTGGCTGCAATACCCGAGCGTTTGCTCCGAACTCAACCCTACGATTATGGGACGAATCGTTGACAATAGTTGCAAGGCGAAGAAGGTACAGGTCGTTAAAGACGATCAATCATGGCAGGGCGAGATTATCGAAATTGGTGATGACAGCGTTTTTATTGCCGAAGTTACTGTGCTCGCTGGCAAGAAGAATCGTTTTTTATTGCACGGCTTTGACGCACTTGGCAATCCAACAGACATTTTCCACAGCACCATTAATATTATCCACGGTATCGCGATTTCCGATCCCCCTCTTTCCCGTTCAATCGGTGTCTCGCTCGCCGACGGCAGCGTAAAAACCTTTGTTGAGCGCGGTACACCACTGCCGGCAAAACGCACTTTTGTACAATCAACAATTGATACACTTACACCCAAAAGCGGGCAAAAATTAAATATTCCAATTGTTCAAGGAGAGCGCCGCAAAGCACGTTTTTGCCGTAAAGTTGGTGGCCTGATTATCGATTCCGACGAACTCAGTCAAACGCTACCTGTGGGCTCGCGGGTTGAGATTACCATCGAAGTTGATCGCGGTGGAGATTTACGCGCACAAGCTTTTTTGCCCGACCAGAATAAATTAATTCACGGTATCGCCCATCTTGTGATGGCAAACGCTGAGCCAAATAATCTACGCGCAAATTGGCAAACGTTAAACTCTCGTTTAACGACCTTACAACAAAATGCTTTTCGCGATGGCGACGAGCAAGCAGTTAACACATTAACAAGCCTCGTCGAACATCTGCAACAATCATTTAACGAGCTCGAAAGGCTCGACGACGATACCGATGCCTGTCAACGACTCTCACGTAATTTAACCGATATCGAAGCCGAAATAGAACAATTTGAAAGTCGCGAACAGGTGGAAATTTTAGCTGAAGAATGTGAGAATACGTATTACCACACAGCATCAATGGTGGAGCAATACGGCGGACCAACAGAGAAACGTGTACTGCAAGATTGCGCCAAACAATTAGAAAATATTTTAAAACTCAAACGACAAGGTGAAATGGAACGTTTGATAGAGCGCTTAGAACAACTCTATCACGCAGCACACAAAAAGAGCCCCGAATTTTGGGTAGATATTTTTTATAGCTGGGCCTCACACGTCCACGAAGCTAACAACCCCAAACGCGCAAATTCATTAGTTGAAAATGGGCATAAGGCAATTGAAAAAAAAGAACTTTCAAAATTACGCGGAATAACGGAAGAGCTTTATAGCTTAATGCCGGAACGAGTAAAGGGAGATGGTGGCACTCATGATTCAGGCATATATTGATAACCCGCTCTACAGCTGTTGGCCATTTTGGGTTCTCGAACTTTCTCCCAATGCGCAAGTAACTGATGTAGAAAAAGCCGCACGTGAAATAACTGCAAAAATTTCTTTCGGAATCGCGGGTGCCGACGAGTACGCTACCCCTACCGGCATACAAAAACGCGACGAATTTCTTATTCGCGAAGCCAAATCGGCATTACAAGATGCAAAAAAAAGGCTTTTGGCCGAATTTTGGTATATCGACCCCAATACAGAATTGGGCCCTCAAGATCAAGAGTCCATGAGTGTAGAGCAGTGGCAAGAAGCGCTGGGTGTTAAATTTTGGTAACAGTTCTTGCGCTAGTTGTTGCATTTACGCTTGTCATTTTTATTTTATTAATTGCTAAGCGTGCTCTGCCTATTTGGATGGTCTTTGCTTTCCTCTGCGGGCTCGCATGGCAAATATCACCGCTTATCATTGTTGTTATATTTATACTGGCTTCGCCAGTGTTACTACCTTCGATTTATGCGCGTTATTTTGCTCTTCAAGGTGAAGTAAAAAAAGCTTATTTTTTTTCCTCAATCGCATACGTCGCCAACTATCGCGATGTTCAAGCCGCAGCGTTGGCATGCGGAGTCCAAGCGACTCTCGCCAATTCTAGCGATTTGGAGCAAACTAAAAACCACCTTTCGTGGCTTAAACAACGCTGTTACACGCATTCCAAACAACTGGAGAGCGGTGAAATGGCTATGGTGGTGATTATTGAAACCCTATTGGAAATAATTGCAGACTCACGAACAAAAAATAATATTGAGCCGCAAAACGAAGGAAAATTCACGCACCACAGACTAGCTCTGCTAGCTGGAATAAAGAAGGACGCAATCCCTGCTAAAGTCAGTGTACTTGCCGTAAAAATGGCCCTCGCTTATCCACTCTCAATCGGTGATTGGAATTTAATCGTAAAAACAGCAGAACAATGGGATACGAATGCCGAAAACCCAATTGCCAAGTATTTACTCGAATGTTATCGCTATCGCATCGCGAATAATAAATCCACACCGGTTTCAGTTGTGAGACGCTTACGTCAGAAAGTTAAAGCTATCGAAGCCTTATACAATTTACCTACTTACTTGTTTGAACGAAATACCGCTTCTTCAAATACGAGCCAGGAAAATAACGAGAGTTCCACAAGCTACCAGCAATATCTATGGCAGCACGAGCTAGGCAATATACAATTAAATCGTGATGAACTTATTGAGTTAACAAATAAAAAAAATTCAATAACGCAAATTAACCGCTGGCAACAAAGAGCATCCGAGCTCGGACTAACAGATGGAAATAGGATTTCTTCGATGCTCAACACATCCATTGATGCTTATCTGTCGCTCCATCATTCAACCAACGACGCGAGCAGCGAGGCAAACTATGAAGACAATGAACTAAGGCATAAAACCCTACTTTTTTCCTCACAAAGTATCGATAATAAATTATCGGATAAAAGAAGCTTTAATCGCATCGATTTATTTCTCGAATGGTGGCGCATTTGGAGTATGCTCAATGAATTTGAAAAAGATGACAGCAATTATTGCGCTGCGTTTTCGACAGTTGCAGATATGGTGGACAGCCTCCTGATCGATATCTGGAACAATAGATCACAACCTTACTTGCTTTGGTTAATTTGTCATAGCTGCGGCCCCGTTGCGGAACACTGCGGGCACGAAGAACTCGCTGAGCGCTGCCGAGATTTGGCGCATCGCGCCTATCATTAAGTATCTGTTATGGCAGGTTTAGCATTTCTCGTTGTACTGTTAGTCGTCTTCTTTATGAACTCTGGAAAAAATCGCAAAGGGTATTTTGCAGACATTCCGCGCAATAGTTTTAGTTATCCCTTTGTGCTGTGGCTTTTTAGTATTATTTTCATCATTATTGCGTTCAACCACTTCCCGCTTCTACTTGCACCGCTCGCGTTAGTGTTTATTCCTCTGCTTTTCCCCAGTTTTATAGCTTATCTCTTTTGTTGTTCGGCGCGTTATAAAGCGGCCTATTACATTTCCCTTATCGCAATATTTTCGTTTATGGAAGACCGCTATGGCGGAGCTCTATACAGCGGCTACAAAGCGGCGTCTAAACTAAAAAATAAAGAGAACAAAAATAACGCGCTGCAATGGCTGCGCTCTCGCTACTTGCGCAGAAAACACGTAGTATTTTCCGGCGAAATGGCGATGATCGTTATTATTGAAGCAGAAATTAATAAGCCCGACGACCTGCAGTACTTATCTGACCAGCTTGCGCTACTCAACGGTTATGCGCGCAATTCAGTACCAAAGCAGATTAGATCACTGATATTCAAACAGCGGGTATTGTTGGCACTCGCTCACCAAAACTGGGAAAAAGCTGTACTGATTGCAAAAAAGTTTATCGGCAATAAACACGCAGATTTTATCGTTGAATTCTACAAACGCTACATTCACCCACATGAGCGACCTAACTGGGGCAACTATTTTTTTAGCTGGCTGGCAAATAGTTTTGATCGCAAACTTATTCGAGCACTGAAACTCGCTAAACAACAAAAACTTGCAAACTTGGACATACGAGCAACGCCATTACAAGAACTATGGCTAGCAGAGCTCAATATTCGCGAATTTAATTTCGACCAGATAGACAGACAACTTAAAAGTTTACAAACACCCCCGCTGAAAAAACGGTGGCGTTTACGTGCAGAGGAATTAGGCATTCGAGATGACGAGGCGTGGTCTATAATCGAAAACTCTATCGCACGCGTGGGCAGTCAGGACCAAGCGAATAACGAAGAGGCCATTGCAAAAAAAGAAACAAGTCTGAAAAAATTACGCTACTACGTTCATAGTATTGAAAAACGTATCGACGAAGAAGCCTTTGCTTACGGCCCCGAACAGTTTCTCGATTGGTGGCATTTACTTGAAATGCTCAATGAGTTTAAAGATTCAAAACAAGATTTAAACGCCGCATTTTTAATCTCACATACATGTATTTGGAACTGGACTTCGCGTATGTGGAACAGCAAAACGCAGCGTTGCTTAGTCTTCTTCATTTGCCGTATTTCAGCGCCACTGGCTCACGACTGCGGTATTACCGAGCTAGGCGACCAATGCAAAGGTATCACGCTCGGCGAGTATCGCTAGTTTCGAGTTGCCTCGCCTAACTAACCCTCTACTAAGCGCGTCAACTACCTGGTGCTCTGCGAGAGCCTCAACCACCTAGCAATTACGGGGTGCATATCCAAGTTCATTTGTTACAATGGCGGGCTCAAATTTGTTTCACGATATAAAAATCAGCTATAGCTATGACAACTAACGGTCGACACATTGAAATAATGGATACAACGCTCCGCGACGGTGAGCAAACACAGGGCGTTTCCTTTACACCAGAGGAAAAGGTCAATATCGCAAAGGCCCTGCTGCAATTGCTGCAAGTCGATCGCATTGAAGTCGCTTCCGCTAAAGTATCTGAAGGAGAGAAGCAAGCAGTTGCCTCGTTGAATAGCTGGGCGACTGAAGAGGGTTATCTTGAGCGTATCGAAGTGCTCGGCTTTGTCGATTTAACACGCAGCGTCGACTGGATCGTCGAAGCCGGTGGTCGCGTGATTAATTTACTCACTAAAGGGAGTGAAAACCACTGCCGCAACCAACTCGGCAAAACGCTTGCAGAACATGTAGAAGGTATTAAAAAAACCATCGACTACGCATTACAAAAAAAACTGAGTGTAAATGTTTATCTAGAAGATTGGTCAAACGGATATCACGATAATCCTGACTATGTCTTTCAGCTAATGGAAGCGCTAAATGATTGTGACATTCAACGTTTTTTACTGCCGGATACGCTGGGTGTGATGTCGCCGACAGAGGTTAGCCATGCGATTAGTGACATGCTTACGCACTGTCCCGGAAAAAGATTTGATTTCCACCCGCATAATGATTACGGCCTCGCCACTGCGAACGTTATGGCAGCTGTTGAAGCCGGCGCTTCGGCAATTCACTGCACAGTTAATTGCCTAGGCGAACGCGCCGGCAACGCCTCTCTGGCCGAGGTGGCAGTAGTATTAAAAGATAAAATGGGAATGCAGCTTTCGATCAATGAAAGCCAGATTTTTAAATTAAGTAAAATGGTCGAGAACTTTTCCGGAAAATGGGTCGCTGATAATTCACCAATAGTGGGCGGAAATGTCTTTACACAGACTGCGGGAATTCACGCGGATGGCGACCAAAAAGGCGGCTTATACGAAAGCACACTCAGCCCTGAGCGCTTTGGTCGCACACGCAGTTATGCACTTGGAAAAATGAGCGGCAAAGCTTCACTAGCAAAAAATTTAGAGGCCCTTGGCCTAAGTCTAAGCCCAGAAAACCAGGAAAAAGTTTTAAAACGCATTGTAAAAATCGGTGATTCGAAACAATCGATTACCCCGGATGATCTGCCATTTATTATCGCAGACGTTATGGAAAGCAAAGATTATCACCATATAAAACTTTTGGGTTGCTCAATCACAAGTGGTTTAAATTTAGAGTCCACTGTCAGCATCGAAGTAGAGTTAAATGGCGAAAATTTTAAATCATCCGGTACCGGTAACGGCGGTTTTGACGCCTTTATTAATGCGATAAGTAAAGTATTAGAACCACAAAATTTCGAGCTGCCACAATTGGAAGATTACGAGGTACGTATTCCGCGTGGCGGAAAAACGAATGCTTTGACGGAATGTATTATTACCTGGTCAAACGGGAAAAAATTAAAAACGCGCGGTGTGCATGCCAACCAAGTATTTGCAGCAATATTAGCGACTTTGCGTATGATTAATATTTTGTTGCATGAAAGAGAAAATTGATTTGGGTCGACTTAAAGACAGGATTTAATAGGCTGAACTAGATCTCTAGTAGCAGGTAGCAGGCCCGCTCCAGACCTTCACCAACTTGTTCTGGGACCGCAGCAAGTACTTCCCTGTAAGCTTCGTCGCCGACCTCCTGTCGGCTACGATCCCAGAACAAGTTGGTGAAGATCTGGAGCTCATTACAGGAACTCTAATCCCTTATAAAAATATAAATATTGTGACTGGCACTTAGCTTCATATCTTCAGCACCTTAAATCGGGAGCATGGCCGACAGGAAGTCGGCGATGGAGCCTACAGGGAAGTATCCACGGCGTTCCCGAATTAAGGTGGTGGAGGTGTGAAGCGGGCTCTCTAAGAAGTCAAACTTGTGAAAAAATAATTAAAAAGCCCCCAGCGCCTCAACCACCCTATCACCAAACGCATCGGTATTAATCATCGTCACCCCACTTCCGGGCTTCGATAAATCAGGCGTCGAATAACCATCCGCAAACACACTCTGAATAGCCCGCCAGACATTTGCCGCTTCCTCGCGCAAGTCAAAACTATGCTCCAACATCAACGCCACCGACCCAATCATCGAATAAGGATTAGCAATATTTTGACCCGCAATATCCGGCGCAGAACCGTGCGAAGGCTCATAGTAAGCTTTGTTATCACCCAAACAAGCAGAAGGCATCAAACCTAAAGAACCCAAAATACCGCCACCCTGATCACTCAGGATATCGCCAAACATATTTTCCATAACCATTACATCGAACTGCGTGGGATTAAGACAAAGCGCCGTTGCCGCCGAGTCAACCAGCTGATGCTTTACCTCAACATCCGGATATTCCGGTGCCAGCTCTTCAACGATTTCATTCCACAAAACGCTAGATTTCAGCACATTGCTTTTGTGAATATTGTGCAGCACTTTTTTGCGTTTTTGCGCTTGTTGAAAAGCCACGTGAAGAATTTGGCGGATCTGCTTTTCGTCGTATTCAAGCGTCTCTTTAACATAACGCAAACCCTCGGGGTTAGTGCCGGTCTCTTTCTCGCCGAAATATAGACCGCCAACAAGCTCGCGAATAATCAATATATCGATTCCGTCACCCACTATCTCAGGCTTCAAAGGAGAGAAATGTGCCAGAGCTTTGGGCAACGATACGGGACGAAAATTAGCATACGTATTTAAATGGCGACGCAAGGGTAATATCGCACCGCGCTCGGCTTGCATATCGACCGGTATTTTTTGTGTCTCTTCGTAACTTAGGCCAACAGGCCCCTTTAATACCGCATCAGCTTCGTCACAGAGCTTTTTTGTCTCGTCAGGGAATGGGTGCCCTACCTCAAAATAAGCACTCGCGCCAAACGGAGCCTCTATCAGGTCAAATTCAAGGTCGGAATTGCGAGCTTCGACAGCTTTTAGGACTTTAACGGCTTCGCGCATCAATTCGGGGCCAATCGCGTCGCCAGCTAATAGAGCAATCTTGTGTTTCTTCATAGGTAAAAGCCGTGTTGAGTTGGTTTTGAATACGGGCCGCGCATGATAGCAAATTTAGGCTAGCTGCGAGACCCATTTAACAGCCCAACGCCGGAGTATCCAGCATCCCAGCCCACCGAGGCTGAAATCGGAACCAACTGCCTCACACACTTACAATTTTTTACAATTCGGCTGAGGTTACCCTCTAGCTCGATAAGGTAAACTGAGCGCAATAATCGGCGCTAGCTCTGCGTGCAAGTCCAGATTCTGCAACCGCTAAGCGCTAAAATCCAAGCAAATTGATGGATTGACACATGGCTACTTTGAGAGACCCTAAAACGACCCGTCTTCAAACATCCCTGCTTCGCTCGTTGTCGTTGAAGCTCGCCGCGGCGCCCTTGTCGAAGCTAGCAGCACTTTGCGGCTGTATTTTGCTCGCGTCTTGCGATGGATCTTCAAAAGGCATAGGTAACCCGGATACCACAGCCGCCATGGACGAAATTACGCTGTTGACCAATGGCGGCAATATGCGGGCGAAGTTCGAGCAGCCGGACTCCGCGGAACCGATCGACTTGCGCACAATTTCCGCTCCTACAGCCCGAGAAAAGTCAGACGACCAACTCTTGTTGAGTGAACAAGCGCGCATTTTGCCATTCCCCGACATGTGGCACTTTAAGGATCTATTGCCGAATGCAGAGCTGTTCTGTGACGAGCCCAGCAATAACAAATTTGCGGAGATTGCCGAAAAACTCGGTGGTTTCAATAAAACGACAAGCATTCGCATCATTCAAGACGCAACAGCACCTCGCTTTTACAACGGTTTTGAAGTTGATTTCTTTAAACGCCTTCGCACCCCAGAAGTTGACAACTCCGGTGCCGGAGGTGGTGTAACGATACAACGCCCGGATGTTGTTGGAAGAACCGCTAGCAAAGCCTTTTATCTCTCCGACACCTACGGTTTGATCGCTGTCGACTTTAGTGCAGGCCCACTCAATAACCCTATGACATCTTGCAGCCTGCCGCTGCCGGGCACGCCTAAGAATTTCGTTGTAACCGACTCACATTTGTTTGTGATGATTAACGATTTTAAAACCTTATCCAGCGCAATCTTGCAATTTGATATTACTCAGCCAGGAATGACTTTTGTCGATGCACTGTTATTTGAATACGAAGATATTATTGACGCACGTCTTTTTAACGACACCCTCACATTATTCACCAAGACTTATGAAGTTGATAAAGAAGCCGAAAAGCGCGCGGATGAAATAATACTTAACGGTAAACAGGACGATAGCCTTTCTCAATCGCCAGCAGGCGGCGCTAACATCGACAGTTCTAGAGGCTTTGGTGGTATTAATATCAACGGGATCCAAATTCCCTATATTCATCGGACGGTTATCGACCACCAATTACGAATTTTAAACACGAAGCCGAATTTAGAACTCGCATACACCGAGGTATTTTTGCCCGGTGGTGAACTCGACCCGAACGAAACAGAAATTAAAGACATCGAAAAAACACGCGTTTGGACAAACTTTAATTCTTTTTTAAGCGCGAGCGGCGAATATCTCGTGGTGACGGAAAAAGTCAACGAGCGTCATTTCGATTTTTACGAACGCCTGAGAAGGTCGCGCTGCACGAATTATCAGTCCGAGCAAATCCCCTATCGCTATTGCAGCACCAATTGGCAGCGCGTCGAAAACCCTGACTATGTCGAACCGCCTGCGAGCGGCGTTATAAGTTGCGCCGGCAGTTTATGGGATTGTTTGCAAGTTCAGTTACCGAGCGTCGCTAAATATATATACGTCCCCGACGGTGAAACCTGCCACGATACCTTTCGCTACAAATATACCTGTTTGAGTTATGAATCGGTGGAATACGATGTGCCTCGATATCGCCACGAAGACTACACAAACTTCCACGTATTTCGTTTCGAAGGTGGTAAGTTTATTCGCTTAGATAATAAACTCGCCTCGCTCGAAGGTAAGCAAATTAATGTGAGCGAAAAGCCATTTAGAATTAACGGCACAGTGCAAAAACACGACCATATCAATTTTTCAAATGATATTCTTTACGTGATCGCAAACGAAAATCGTGTAGAGCAATTCAGCCTAAACACACTTTCGATAGTCGGTAACTCGGCAATATTTGTTGACAACCTGCCATTACAAAGCGAAAAACGTTACAGCAATTTGTCCGCTGTGTTCGCTAAAGAGTCAATTTATTTGGCCGATGGTTCGTTCGCTAACAGCGCAATGAACACGATTTCGCTAGCCGACCCGCTTGCACCTGCGATTGACAATGTTATTAAAATCCCAACGCAACTTGAGCAACTCGTATTTGATAGCGATACACTTATTGGCGTTGGCCGCTCCTCCGTTAATAACGGCACACAGCAGTATCAAACCTTTGGTACATTGACGGGCTTTTCACCGCTAGGCGAAGAGGTTAGCAGTTTAATTCTTGGCAGCGACTATCGCTTTTATAGCTCGAGTGTCAATTGGGATGATCAGGTACTAACGGTTGATAAAAATCTCAGCCGCGTTTTAATCCCCTATTCCGTCAGAACGCCTCTGCTCGGTGACGAAGCCGAACCGCAGCAAAACCGGGTTACATTGGCGGAATACGACGCCGGTAAATTTACCGAACTCGCGACACTGAACCTGCCGCAAGTACCCAATCGAACACTTAGCATTGATGAAAATTCTGCCTTTAGTTTTAGCAATGAATTTATTCACCTGCTCTACAACGATGCAGACTGGAAAACGCGAGCATTATTTAATGGTTCTCTACCCGAGGGAATTTATTA
The DNA here is from genome assembly GCA_028281865.1 of Marinagarivorans sp. Classification (GTDB taxonomy): domain Bacteria; phylum Pseudomonadota; class Gammaproteobacteria; order Pseudomonadales; family Cellvibrionaceae; genus JANQJB01. The sequence goes on along the minus strand of JANQJB010000137.1, from coordinate 3,060 downwards.
CTCACGGAAATTCCCGGTTCACGTACAAGCGAAAACGTTGCCAGGTGATTATCACTTTAAATTGATTGACTCCCCTGAGTCGGCATCCGGCGAGCTACTCGATGAGCTTAAAGTTTCTCGCGCTAAATCTAATATCTGTACTCAGGAACGGTATTTATTCGACCGCGATCGCGTAATGGTTGTGAAGGAGAAGGAAGGTACCTATATTTCGCATGAAGATTGCCCGACCGATCGCAGCCAAGCTGAGGTTACTTTCACAGGCTATCGGATCACTGCGGAGAAATTTACGCCTATCGAAGATCAAGATGAGTTAGCACTTCTCTACAAACAAGCCAATTGGAATCTTGTTTGCCTAACCGACCTTAATAACAATAGTGGTAAATTGATTAAAGCTGAGGAAATTAACCAAGACGATGCGATTCGTTGCTACACCTATACCAGGTACAACGAAATTGTTAATCAAAAAGTAGATGAAGAAACTACGCCCCCGCAGCAGCAATAGTATTTACAAGTGTCGCTAAGCAGGTTACTGGAAACCACAAAACATTAGGCGAGTGCTTCTACTTGCCACCACCGAGGCATGAATTGGGACTTATTTTCAAGACACGGACTAGGCGTCCCCCCTTAACCCATCCTTGGGGGCTCGATCGCGCGAGCACTGACAATTGCTCCTGGCATTGCCAGCATTTCCTCCATCCATGGAGGTCATCCAGCGCGCGACGGTCTTGTAAACAAGCCCCAATCCCTGCCTCTAAGCTTATATGGGGCACTAACGTTTTTATATATTTTTCGATGCCTGTTACTTGAAACGGACTTCAAACGTTTTTATTGATATATTCATTTCCTTAAAATCCTCCTCAGGAAACGGATTAATTTCTTCCCACATCGGCCACAAGATATTGCGGATAACGTTACCGTAATTGGAGGGACCGTCATTGCCTTTCGTTTCCGGATTAAAATAGAGAATATCCGTCGTGTTGTTTTGTACGTCGGCAAATTGCATGGTGTCTTTGTCGTACTCAACTCCACTCCAAAAATGCATATTTTCAATAGGAATCTCAACCCTAATCCACTCGTCAGCATATTGCATTTGATCTATTTCTAAATACGTTTCTGCACGTACAGTATTCATCCCTGCCTGCTCACCGGGGTTATTAAATGTCAATGCGAATGCAAGCTTGCCATTATCCAAACGGTCTAACTGGGTTTGATCCAGAATTTGCCCATACTTGCTCGCGTGGGTTGCCTTACTGGGAATATCAGTTTTATCGCTATTTATTTTCAATTCCAACACAATGCGATCGATATCTTTAAATGCTACGGGCTGGCCATTCTTTCTCACACCTGCGGTCATACCGTTTGAGTGTTGATGATCCCAGTTAGCAAGTTTCTTCACCCAGGTACCGCTGTGGACTTTCTTGCCGCTACAACTGCCGTCGGCTGAAATATTTGCGGAGGACAACGTGTAGTCTTCCTCGTTTATATTGCGCGATAGATTTTGAAATTCGTTGGCAAAATTACGCACATGGCTCCAAACGTTACCGTTTAAGCTATTTCCATCATTAAATATCACGGCCCTCTGCCCGCTAAAGGCATCGTCGCTACTGCCGCAGTTGCTTATAGTCGCCAGTGTCCACGCCTCGTCAGTTGCACCAGAACTTGATGAAGAAGAACTGCTGCTTGAAGACGAGCTCGACGAACTACTACTAGAAGAAGAACTACTGCTTGACGAAGAGGAGCTGGAAGAAGAACTAGAGCTCGATGAGCTGGAGCTACTAGAGGATGAACTCGATGAAGTGCTGCCATTACCCGGCGAATTGGTGTCACCGCCACCACATGCGGAAATGGCCAAATTTAGCGAAACCACGGCGGATAGCGCCAGGATACGCTGAAAATAGTTAGAGATCTTGCTTTGCTGAATAATCATTCTTCCCCTCAAGGTGTTTAAGATCAGAGTTTTCGCGTCCAAAGGGACAAACACTGCCAAAATGGACTCACAATAAGCAAAAACCCAACAGTATAAAGCAATCTAGCGGCGCAGACGTGAGCTTGTAGTCATAAACGCAATCTGTTCTTAGTCGAAGGCGATGATTTCAGCTCTGTCTGCATTTGAAAACACACACTGATAACCTCACACGGGTGAAGAAATTAGGCAGTAGTGCCTATATGTTTGCTTAAGCAAGAGTGGCTTTTCCGACCTAACATATAAACGCTGATGAATGGATGAATTTCGTTTTGCGCATATGTAACCGGGTAATTGTAAACAGCATTCTTAACCCGGTGAAAGCCATACCTCGTTTAAAGCCCGTCGAAGCGATATAAGCAATTTAATATTTCACATATTTATTTCCTTAAAAGAGACACCTGCCGGCAACACCGTTTCAGAATTTCTTTTAAAAATTACCAAGACTTTTTAGTAGCACTAACAGTTCGTGCTGCAATAATATTCACTAATTTTAGTGACCCTTGAAATCATTTCGCACCTTTATATAGCACAAGAATGACCAAAATAGGCTTGTCCCTGCCAAGTGCTTCAAAACTCTTTCACCAGCTTGTACAAAGCCAGAGAATTTCCCGTTAAAATAGCGAAAAGCGAAACCGGAATAAGCCCGTAAGGATTAGAAAATGAGTTTTAGATTTGCTTTAGCTTTAATTGGAGCTGTTACTATTGTAGCCTGCGGCGGTGGTAATCAACCGACAGAAAGACCGGGATCTGAATCGCCAATAAAATTGATATTCCCTCCCCCTTACAGCGAGATTTCATTGGAAAACCCTATCAATGAAATTTTAATTGATGTAGGCAAACAAGCTAGTTCAGTAGAGATTAACGGTGAAACACTCGTACCGAGCGAATTTCAAACTCTCTGGAAAGGTGGAAATGTCGATTTTAGCCGGGCAAACCAGCTGAATGTGAATGTCACTTACGATGATGGTTCAACAGAACAGAAAGTCATTAATTTGTTTCAATCCGAGTCCATCCCCCAACTCGGTGATGACCTTCAATATATCGAATACGATGGCGGGACTCGTTCGCTATTTTTTACCGGCGTAAACGATAAT
>JANQJB010000108.1 GCA_028281865.1 Marinagarivorans sp. | reverse complement strand
GGACGACATCGCATCAAACGGAACGAATTCGGCCGAAGTGGAAAGAGAGAATGAAAAGAAGTTTCGACAGTCATCAATGAGTATTCACGAAGAGTTGCTGCGCCGTTCAAAAGCGGCAGCCGGAAATTAACCATAGAGAGAAAGCAGACAGAATAAAATTAATTCCCTCCGTCCCCATTTGTTGAGAGCAAGCATGACAACTAAAAAACCATTTTTAAATATTTCGAGTGATGCAGAGTATGAATTAAATGACGAAGGGCCGTTTAAAGAAGAGTATTTCCCTATTAGTGATAAGATTGGGGCCAAAAAGTTAGGATACAATATCTCAGTTTTGCAGCCAGGATTTAAGGCTTGCCCATTTCACAATCATCATATAAACGAAGAGATGTTCTTCGTATTGAGCGGCGAGGGAACTTTAAGGTTTGGGCAGACAGAGTACAAAATACGAAAAGACGATATTATCGCTTGCCCTCCCGGCGGAACGGAAGTCGCGCATCAAATTATTAATACAGGTAACAAGCCGCTGAAGTTGCTCTGCGTAAGCACCGATGAGCCCGCAGACATTTGTGAATACCCGGACTCTAATAAAGCTCTTGCTGTGGTCGGTAAGCAAGGCGAGCGCAGTTTTAGCCATATATCACGACTCTCTGAAAAAATAGATTATTTTGAAGGTGAATCATAAAAAAGGGAGCGAAGGGGTTTTATGTTAACCAACCTTTGAATTGGTCACAATTAATTTTCGCTTCCCCTATTTTGAATGAAACACCGGATTCGAACTGCGTTCCTCAAGCAAATGAGGCATTATAGTAAAAACCAAAAAATATGAGTTACAGCGAATTTTCAATTATTTGGGCTGGTGTGAATATCGTATTCATTGCTGGGATTTTTTTTCTTCTGCTACCAAAGTTTAAGAAGATAGTATCTACACTACCCTCGGAGCCTATAGATGCCATAGTCTCAAAATCCGAGATGTTAGGTAAAGAAAATATACCTAAAAACTTTGTTTTTGAAGTTAAGTATCAAATAAACGGAAGCACTTATAGAGGTAAGCCGGATACATATAATATGCACGACTTTAAGGCTTTTACAGAAAGGCACCCCGTAGGAAGCTCAATTCAAGTTTGGGCAGCGGCATCAAACCCAAATTTTGTAATGTTTAGTAAGCCCTCAAATATTTCTATTTTTGTAAAAATCTTGGTTCCATATGCAGCTGTTTGGGGCATTGCAAATTTTTTGGTAATGAAAATCGGAGCACATACGCTGTAGCAAGTTTGTCGTGAGGAAAAATTATCGACCAATAAACCAAGGAAGAGATCAACGGAGCACGTTTTTATTTATGATCAGCTTTTTTGTATAGGATAGTGTAATTTAGAATCTTTAGACTTATAGCCAAAATAGCGTTTAAATTCTCGGCTGAACTGGGACACGCTTTGGTAACCTACTCTATACGCAGCTGCACTTGTTGTTAATCCTTCAAAAGTTACAAGATCTCGCGCGCGATTTAAGCGTACGCTTTTTATATATTGTAGCGGCGAGCTGGATGTTGCTTCTTTAAATTTCTCATGGAACGAGGTTGCACTCATACCTGATATTTTCGCCAGTGATTCCACGTCGATTCTCGATTCCAAATTTTCGTGAATGTATCGCAGTGCTAGTGTGATTTTTGTCTTATTGCTACCTGTTGAAAAGATGTCGAACAGCAACCCCGATTTATCCGCCTGAAGAACCCGATAAATTATTTCTTTAACGAGTTGAGGGCCAAGAACTGCAGCATCGCAAGGTGTTAGCAAGCTTTGCAATAAACGCAAAGCAGCGTTTTCTAATTCATCGGTGATTTTTTCCGCGTAGATCAAGGCTCTTTTTGATGCCGAGTTAGAAACAGGCACTTCCATTTGGTTAATCAATTCCCCGACGATGTTGTAGCGCAGTGGCACCGACATAGCCAGGTATGGCTCTTCAGGTGAGCCCTCTGCATCGCATTCAAAAGGGAGCAACGTCGGCACAACTAAATAGTTTCCTGAGTCGTAGACAAAAGTTTCAGTACCCAGAAAGCCAATTTTGTAGCGCTGAGCCACGATCACCACGCAGGGGTCGTACATCAGTGTGGCACGGCGAATTGGGGTCTCCGACCGATACAGCATCACTTGCTCAACCGGGGTTCGATTGAAACCTTCTTTGGGGGCTAGCCTATCCAGTAAGCGAATAATTTCAGTATTCATGCAAATAACTCGGGTCATTGCTCGGTTAGAACCATAGCATGCCGAATGTAGCTATAACCAAAAAAAATACACCAAATATCCGATTTTTGGATAAACCTGTAGGATTAGGCAAATATTAAGGAGAAATCACACTGTTTGCTTAAGCCGGTTATGCCTACTATTTGGTTGTCAGTTCGAAACTAAAAGTTTTCATTTAATCATCGATTTCAACCGAGGTTTTCCATGAACAGTATCCCCGAAGAGAAACTCGCAATTGTTAAGTTCCTTGCGGAATTTGCAGTACGCCCCATGTTTCGCACGCCAGTGCATATTTCACCTGAAGAAAGAGGCATAGAAAGCTGGGAGGACATTTACTTTCAATCGGCCGATGGAGTGCCTTTGGAAGGTTGGTTACTAAAATCAGAAGGATCCCAAAAATTGATTATTGCCAACCACCCCATGCCAATGAGCCGATCTGGGTTTACCGGTCACTGGGGCGAGCCCTGGAGTAATGTCGACGATATCGAAATCGATTTTGTCAAAGCCTATGCTCATTTGGTAAAAGCGGGCTACAACGTACTCGCTTATGACCTTCGCAACCATGGCAACAGTGGTTCAGCCAATGGCGGAATATGCGGTATTGGTCGATATGAGTGGCGAGACTGTGTAGGCGTAAAACGATATGTAGATCAGCATTCTGAGCTGAGCAAAATGACGATTGGCCTTCTGAGCCGCTGCACAGGAGCTAACGCGCAGTTCGAGGCAATTCATCGACACCCGGAGTTATTCGAAAACATAAGATGCCTAATGAGTCCGTTGGCGGTGTCGATGACAGCTCTGATGACCGCGTTTGCCAAACTGCAAGGCGTCGAAGACTACTTGGAGATCCTTGATCACGAGCAGATCAAGCTGGGCGGTTTCAAAAATAGCGACATGAACCCTCAGCTGTTCGCCCCTTCTGTAAAGCTGCCTGTTTTTATGTCTCAAGTTAAAGATGATCTTTGGACGGATAACCCTGCGGATGGCCAAAAAACTTTTGATATGCTGGGATCAACTGAGAAGGAACTATTCTGGATTGAAGGCACCACACGTCGTTTCGATGGATACAACTATTTTGGTAATCATCCTGAGAAAATGCTGGAATTCTTCGATAAATATATGGCGTAAACTAAAATCGCGCCTCGTTACCGAAACATAAGTATTCCTTTTTTCATGTGTCTAAACATACTTTGGGGGAAGTATTCCCAGAAATCCATAGATAGTGTTATGGTTTGATCATTGGGTCTATAGACGAACATAAGCAGACAATCAGCCTCGCCTAAGAAAAGAGCGGACTAGAGCAGCAAGTGTTGTCGCTTCACGTTAAAGGTCACAAGCCACATGAAGACATTCACAAATACCACTAGAAAAAATATATTCGTATTCATTGTCGGCCCGCTGGCCTTGATCCCTGCTATTGTATTGGGATTTTTAACGTATGGTGCGTTTTCAGGTCTTGGGCTCGAGATGGTAGGCGAGACCATAAAATTTGCTATATTTGTCGCCTCAGTGGGGTTGATTCTGTTTGGTTATCCTTTAACCTTAATTATTGGTATCCCATCAATCTTAATTTTGGAGTACAAAAATAATCTTAAATTAAGTTATTTACTGGCTATCGGCCTTTTTAGCTCAGTTGCTATTTCTTTGATATTTTATCCGAATGACAAATTATTTGGATCTGCGTGGATGTTCGGCTACTCTGGGCTGTCGGTCAGTTTTGGAGTGTGGTGTGCAAATAGTTGGTATAAATCCAAACTAATACAAATCAACCAAAGCGAGCTAGGCCAGTAAGCAATCGAGAAGATTCACCGAGACTCACTCTCTGTTAAAGCATTATTTCTAAAATATGCATCACTCAATTTATATTAAAACAGCCGACCGAGAGGTTTGCATTTAAAAATTAAAAAATATAACTCCAATAGGTTTCGAGGAAAATAAAGTGTCAATAGATATTGATCGAGTTAACGTTACCAGGCTACTTTTATAATATATCTGCTTAACGGCAGTCCGCACACACAATTTGTCTTGCTCGGACGTTGCCAATATTTCAAAAAAGGAAACATCGTTGAGATTTTTTATATTTTTAGCTTTTTTTGTGCTGAGCTCTTTTGCTTTTGCAAACAAAGGGTTCGAAATTCCCAGAAGCACAATTGTTGAATTAACTGAGCCTTCAAGCGGTAGGGTTTACCCATTGGCAATAAAAACCCCGCGTTCATATCAGTCGAACCCAAATAGAAAATATCCGGTAATATATCTAACCGATGCGTGGTATAGCTTCCAAATTGCTTCCGGCTCAACACGTTTTCCTATGAATAGTGGTGCGATGGAAGAAGCCATAATTGTGGGAATTTCTTATTCAAAACGCTCCAAAGGAGCTGTTAGCCGCGTGCGAGACTACACACAAAGTAAGGCAGCTAGCTGGAAAATGCAAACCGGAAATGCGCCAGGACATGCTAAGTTTATTCGTGAGGTCGTTTTTCCTTACATAGAAGCTAAATATAGAGCCAAACCCTCGCAGCGTACCTTTATCGGAAACTCCTTGGGTGGTTTATTTGGTGCCTACATGCTGTTTAATTATCCAGATATGTTTAGTAGCTATATACTGGGCAGCCCATCAGTCTGGTTTAATAATGATCACATTTTATCCTCATCCGTTGTAAAATCTAAGTTACCAATTAAAGTATACCTATCTGTTGGTCGCTTGGAGAGCCCAAAGTTCGGTGAACAAGAAGATATGGTTTCCGGTGCTAAAAAGTTAGCAGAAAAAATAAGCGCTCAAGCAGGCAGTAACATCAGCTTAAAATTCAATATCATCCACGGTGCAAGGCACGCCACTGCTTTTCCTACAACATTGATTCAAGGTTTGGATTGGGTTTATGGTACACAATAAGCAACTCGCGTATAACAATCGCATACAGCCAGTATGTTTTCCATTTGTGCCTCTCCAAAATTGTTCCCCCTCTAAACACATCATTTTTGAAAGGAACTAATGTTTATATGAAAATAGTTGAAGGAATTATAATCGGTATAAGTGCGGGATTTACATTCGCGGTAGTTTTTATCTTATTTGGCATTTCGATATTTTACCTTAGTAATTTCGATCCAGTACAATCATATGAATATGATGATATCGACGAATATAAAATTATCAATTCATCTCACCGATTGTTAAAGGCAGCATCCTATCAAGATGGCCTTTATATAATTGGCGAAATTGAAATATTACAAGCGATTGAAAATTTAGTGGAAGTAACAGCAATACTGAACAACGAATCAGGTAGTTTTGTAGGTTCATGCGACAGCTGGGCTGACCTCACCAAGCGTGAAAATATTTATAGATTTGAAATACATTGCCCAAGCATAGATTCGTTGGATCAATTTGCCGAATATAGTTTTGAAGTTAAAGAGGCGTATTAAATGAGAGTTTGCATACTAACTGTTATTTTGTCTCTTTCGGGATGCCTCTCGACAAATACACAGAAGAGCAATATTACTGCTTGGGACCCTATGGAAGCCACTAAAGCCGCATCGATACCCAGAAAATATAATATTTGTGAAAACACCGAGGACTGCGCCAGAGAAATAGCAGGCGTTATTCAAGAAAATTGGTATAGGAATCCCGGCGCATGTTTAGGCTTAGTATCACAGTTCTCGATTGAATTGAACGCCAGTTTCGAAGTTGTCGGAATCGAGGTTGTAGAATTAAGTGATAGTGCCGCATTCAACTGGTCGGCCGTCAGAGCAATTCGAAGCTCTTCTCCATTTACTGAACTACAGGGCCTTCCAGAAAAAGAGTTTCTGGAAAATTTTAAACAGTTCCAATTTATGTTCAGACCTGAAGATGTTGGACCATGCAAAAAATAGAATGAGTCAATATTACGATGAGAATTGATCAAAATTATCTAAAAAAGTTGTTAAATGTTTTTCTTGAGTCAAACAAGTACTACACTGAGCTGAGCGAATTTAACAAATCTGGATTTGATATCCTTGACGACGCATTTTTGTTCCACTTTAAAATCTTGGAAGATCAAATGTTCGTTGAGTCATGCGTTGAAAATCGTCGCTTAGGATACCAAGTAAGCGGTGATGGCCAAGCTCGATGGGAATCAAATATGATACGCTTGACAGCTGCCGGCCATGATTTTGCAGAATCAATTAACAAAGCTGAGATATTTGAGATTCTTTCAAATGAATTCAAAGATGCCTCTGTTTCTACTTTATCCAACGTAGCAAAAGAACTAATGCGTGGCTTTGCACAAAAACAAATTAAGAAATATTTTGATCCCAATTCATAACAGTTCCTTTAATTGGATTAATGCTGGCATCTAACTTCAATACAGGCCAACTTTATATCCTTCGGAAAAACATCAGGGCAAAACAATAAATGCCACTAAGCGGAAACGAAAAATACAGCTATGAAATACCTCTTTGGGGCATAAGATTGCTGTTAATTTTTTGCATTTTCCTTTCAATTGGAAGTGGTTTTCTGTTCTACCACTTCGAAAATTGGGCAGGTGATGCACCTATATTTATCAAATGGTTTATATTAGTAGTATCTTTAGTATTTCTAACTATCGCCATCCAACCCAAAAAATGGAGACCGTGGGTTTATTTTTTCGTAGATAAAGAAGGCATATATTTTCCATCAGAATGTCCTACAACAAATAATACCAAGTGGTTAAACATCGCCTGGTCCAATATAGGAAATATAAAAAAAGAAAAATTTTTCGATCGAACTACTGGGATTTCAGTTGAGATTATAGTAAGTCAGAGCGAGATAGATGAATACTTTCGTAGTGTGGCAATGGCAAATAAAATTTTAGGCATTAATCAAGTCCGTGATGGTTTTTTCAGCATTGGATATAGTAACGCATTCCAAAACCCACAAAAAACAGAAAAAATACTGAATGCACTTAAATCAAAATACACATAATGCCTAGCCAATAAAACAATATGATGACAAATGACAGAGTAGCGCGTGACCAGGTAAATTACTCAAAAACTGATACTGAGAATTTTACCTATCACATAATACTGACTTTTGTTGTAACATTAACTTAGAAGGAAACGGAGCATGCGAGCAATATTTTTAATTTTACTAATCTTTCTTTACGGATGCAGCAAGGGCAGCGAAAACAACAATACATCCACAAAATGTGAGTTAAATTATGGAGAGAAATCAAGTAAATATCTGCCGGCTGATGAAGCTTTCAAGATAGACATTACTGGGCCTAACGAGAATAAATTAAAGGTTAGTATCCTAATAACTCCCGGCTACTTTGTTTACAAGGACAGATTTAAAATAAGACCTCTAAATAATTCATTTGTTTTGTTGGATAAGCTTCTTCCTTCTGGCACGCCTGTCTACGACAATAACTTTGGTAAAACCGTTGATATTTTTTGTTCAGCAGTTGAATTTGAAACGCTAATTGAGCCCCGGGATACCCCTATAACATTTGACTTAATTTTCCAAGGAGGAGCTCAGACTGGGGGTTTGGCCTATCCCCCGACTAAAAAAACATTTACGCTCTAACAGAATGTCTCGTAAAGCTAGCGACGAGCGATAAAGAGATATTTTTATCTCTTCAAATTCACTGTAATATTTGAAAACTGCGTAAATATCAACGATAAACCTGAGATTACTTGTACTTACTAAACAACAAATCAAAAAAGAAGATCACATGCACTTATATGAAAAAAGAATTTATTCTATAAAAGTAGGCCATATGCAGGAAGTTACGAAGCTTTATACCGATATGGGCTGGCCAATTATGGAGGAAAATGGTTTCGGCAAATATCTGGTGGGTTACTTTATCAGCGACACCGGCACCCTGCATCAACTATTGCATATCTGGAAATTTGAAAACGACCTGGAAAGGCGAGATTACTGGAAAAGGTTATATGGAAATGAGTCGTTTATGGAATTTGCTAAGCAAGTGCGTCCGCATATCCTCAGTCAAGACGTGCAATTACTTACAGGCGCGCCTTGGGGTCCAAACCCGTGAAGATAGAAACTACTCGGGAAACTCAGCCTTATATAGCAACACAACTAAGAGTATTTAGATGAAAATTTGGGTTGATGCAGATGCCTGCCCCGTCGCGATTAAAGAGATATTGTTTAGGGCGTCGGATCGAACAGGAATAAGAATAACAATGGTTGCAAATCAGCCAATTAGCACGCCAAACTCAAAAAACATTGATACACTTCAGGTTCCCAAAGGCTTTGACTTAGCAGATAATGAGATTGTAAATAGAGTACAAGCGGGCGACCTTGTCATCACAAGTGATATACCTTTGGCAAAAGACGTGATTGATAAAGAGGGTTTTGTCTTAAGTCCTCGTGGAGAGCGTTACACAAAAGATAACATTCGATCACGCCTAAATATGAGAGATTTTTTAGAGACAATGCGTTCAAGCGGAGTGCACACAGGCGGCCCAGCGGCACTATCTCAAGCTGATCGAAAGGCATTTGCCGATCAGCTCGATAAGTTAATAACAGCAGCAAATAAAGGTGTATAACGCGTAAAACTATGCGTCCTCCAGTCTTAAAGCTCCTCTCACACCACGCCTACCCATTAGAGAGCTAAGTGGATGAACAAGCCCGAAGAAACATTTAATTTAAACGGAGAATTCCTTGGGATAAGCGCGCTGGCGATTTATAGCGCTCCTTGGTACCTTCAGTTACCGTTATTACTCTTAGTCGCGCAATTATTTTTTCTAAAGATTTCACGCCATTCCAGAGAAATTAAAAATCTTCTAAATCAGCCTAACGACGGACACAAGGACGAGATGGACGAATTTCTTTCAAAAATTAATTATTTATTTTTTGGTTTCGCAGTTCCAAAAAAAAATATATCAGCATACTGGATTGGTTTCGTTATTTATCTAATCACGCTGGCATATGCTTTGTATAACTTATACAGCAACCTAGTCAATTAAAAAATTTTATTTGCAATATTGAGTAGCTAGCTGAATAAGGCGCGGCACTATGTTGGCAAGTCCCGCGCAGTTTTACTACTTCAAGTCCGAAATGCTGGCCCCGAAGTTGATATGAAAAGGTGTATCATCTATTAATAATGCAGGTACCGATTTAACACCGACAGATTCAGCTTCTGCAACGCGGGCCTTTTCTTCACCTAAATGAACAAACTCTAGGTCGTATCGAGACGGATCGATTGCGTTCGCTATGCTTTGCTCAGCAGTTACGCAAATAGGACAACCAGCATGGTAAAAGACTGCTTTTGCTTTCATAAGTATTCTCCAAGTGATAAATTAAAGTAATGTTGTGCGCACGCAGAAACATTAACGCCGTTGTTACTTGAATGAAAGCGGGAACAAAATGGTGCCATAGGAACTTTTTGGTGTAAAAAGCTGAATTTAAAAGAGAAAAAATTTGAGCAACCTAAGTATTTATCACAAGCTTGAAGATGTGGTTGGCTGTAAGTGGTCGGTGTCAGTATTGCTCGCGGTCGATTCCGGTATCATTCGACCAGGAGCACTTGAGCGCCATATTTCTGGCATCTCAAAAAAAGTTTTATCCGAGAGATTGCGAAAACTCACATCTTACGGCTTATTAGAAAAAATAAGTTTTCCAGAAGTTCCTCCGAGGACTGAGTATTCACTAACGACATCCGGTAAAAAACTTATTAAGATCATCGAACAAATTCACGCTCTAGATTCTGAGCTCCAACAAGATAAACATAGATAATAATGCAAATAATTGAAATTAAACGTTATTCGGAAGACATTAAAGACGCGTTAAACGAGCTACTTCCCCAATTATCCTCATCGGCAACAACGCTATCCGACAGCAACGTAAAAGAGATTGTAGAATCGGAAGCCAGTCATTTGTTGATGGCAAAGGAAGACGGTATTTACTATGGCAGCCTTACCGTAGTCGTTTTTAAAATACCCACCGGAATTAGAGCATGGATAGAGGATGTCGTGGTCAATAAAAACTCTCGTGGCAAAGGAGTGGGGAAATTGCTCACTGAAAAAGCAATCGAATTGGCGGAACAACACGGTGCAAAAACTGTTGACCTTACTTCCAGGCCGTCTCGTGAAGCTGCCAACGCACTTTATAAGAAGGTAGGTTTTAAGCAACGCGATACAAATGTATATCGATACCAAGGCATATAGCCCAGAACCTAAAAACCCAAAGACCTAAAAGCTCAGGACCTAAATACTAAAGCTACCGGAGTTCGCAAGTATGTCATTGTTACTGGATGTGCCGTATAAGCCTAACTCCTTTTATTTCCGTGAATATTAAAAAAGCATCGGGGTAAGCGAGTCTTGAATAACAGCAAGTCCTACAACTGGCGTATTATCTTTAGTCTAATTTTCGCCGGGGAGATGATATTTAGTCTTCCTTTTCATGTTGCCAGATTTTTTCGACCTACCTTACTCGAAAGCTTCGCGCTATCGAATGCTGACCTGGGTGATAGTTTTGCTGTTTATGGCGTGATTGCAATGATCTGCTACTTTCCGGGAGGAATTATTGCCGACTATTTTTCCGCCCGACGATTAATGGCTACATCGTTACTCGCAACAGCTGCTGGCGGCTTGTACTTTGCCCATGTTCCCGACACAGTTGGTTTAACATTTCTATTCGGTTATTGGGGTATTACTTCTATCTTAATGTTTTGGGCGGGAATGATTAAAGCAACAAGAGAATGGGGCGGTGCCTCTAGTCAAGGACGAGCCTTTGGTTTGCTTGATGGGGGCAGAGGCCTAGCGGCAGCAATCATGTCAAGTATCGCGGTATTGCTATTTTCTCATATTATTTCCGCCGACTCAGGAGATGTCTCCCCTGAGGAAAAAATATCAGGGCTAAAAGCTGTCATCTATTTTTATACAGCCATTACAGCCTTAACCGCCCTACTGATATGGCGATATATTCCGGAGTCTGAAAATTCGGGGGGCGCTGCATACAAGCCCGGGGATGCTATTGTTGAGGCCATCAGCTCAAAAAAAGTCTGGTTGCAAGCGGCCATCGTTATTTGCTCTTATTGTGCGTTCAAGGCTTCTGACAATTACGGAGTGTATCTGGTAAATGTCCTATCGATGAATCATGTCGACGCCTCCACCTTTACCAGCCTTACCGCCTACTTGCGGCCGGTCGGCGCTATTTGTGCCGGCTTTCTAGCCGATCGTTTTATGGCAAGTAGAGTCATTCAATGGAGTTTTATCGCCCTCACCGTTTTTTACACCTTACTCGCAATCAGCTGGCCGATTAACGTGTTGTTTAATCTTGCCATTTTTAGTTTAGTTTCATCTTATCTAGCCGTCTTCGCGCTTCGTGGTGTTTATTTTGCACTGGTTGAAGAGTGCAAAATTAATAAAAATATCACAGGTACTGCTGTAGGCTTGGTTTCGCTAATTGGTTTTTTTCCAGATGTATTTTTTGCTTCCCTCACGGGGAGAATACTTGATGCGGATGCAGGGGTTACAGGTTTCGAAAATTATTTTCTATTTATGATGTTGATTTCAGTTTCTGGCCTCATTTTTGCTATTGCCATTAATCGAAAAAACCAATAGTGCTCTGCTTATTAAAATTAGTACTCTGCTTATTAAAATCGTTTGGATAGATACAGATGAAGATTGTAGACGCACTAAACAACGATTTAGATTTGCTAGCAAAGATGAACCATGAGCTGATTCAAGATGAAGGTCATAAAAACAATATGGGTATTGATCAGCTCAAAACCAGAATGGAAAATTGGATAAAGCATGAATAAAGTGCAGCGTTATTTAAACATGAAAAAAAGTTTTGGGCTACGCACTGTGGCGAGAAGAATCAGGCGATATCTATTTGAGGCAATTTTTTGTCACTCGAGAATCGCGAAACCGACATATTGGTACGAACGCATTCAATCGGTTGCTCTCTAAGTATTGGAAAGGCCATAAAGTTAGATTAGACGTATTAATAAATAACACCATAGCCCAGAAATTTTGGGCTTCAGTGGAATTCAAAAACTACTGCATAACGATGGAGCTATCTGTAGCTTAAAACTTTCTTCAAGGTAAAAAAATGAAAATCAATCGACTATTAACCAATATTTGTTCTGATAATTTGGAGTTATCAAAGTCGTTTTACACATCGTTATTCGATTTCAGAGTCGATTTTACCAGCGATTGGTTTGTCCACCTCATTTCGGAGGAGCGAGAACTTGAAATCGGAATAATTGCCAATGGGCACGAACTGGTGCCGGAGCAAGCCCGAAATAATATTACAGGCGTTTATCTAACCTTTGTTATTGAGGACGTGGACACCTTTTTTGATAAAGCCAAAACATTAGCTTGTGAGATATTGCAAGCACCGGAGGCGACCTTCTACGGTCAAAAACGGATGTTGCTCGCAGCCCCTGAGGGCACTGTTTGCGATGTTTCGTCGCCGCTTAATACATAAGAAATATCACAGTTTGCTCTTGTTTACTCAACGCGAAACGAAGCAAAGTTGTGGCAAATTCGAAAACTCCTTATGGCAAGCTGGTAACTATTTCAACAAATTATATCTAAGTCGAAATTAGTTGTTATACACACGCCGAAAACTGTGAGACCATTGCGCCACTATAATATTGGCGTTTCATTTCTGCGAGTATCAGCTAAAAACAGCGTAGACTGGGTTTTCAGAAGCTGGCCATCTCCTAAGCGCAGTAATCGCCTTATAACTAAGTTGCGAATATGCAATATGTTTAGATGAAGAAACATAAAATTTGACAACTGTATCTAGCTAGGAACCTTACATTAAAATGAAACTAATTAAGACTTTAGTGGCAGCATTTGCGCTCGCACCGCTGTTGTCCAATGCTGCTGTAATCGATATCGATACGACATTTAATCTGTCTTCCAACTCCCTGATTTCCTCCATTGTTGCACTAGATGATGGCCCAGTTTCGATCGCCAATGGCGATCAAGTCGACCTGACCGTCACATTCACGAACAACCAAGCCCTCACTATGAGCAACGGCAATGAGAGTTTGTATGGCTGGCTCTACGCCGCAGACAACAACAGTTCGTTCAGCATCAACAATACCGTCTTCGAATTTCTCGGTTTTTCCTCTGTTGGTGGAGCACAATCCACTTATAACGTTGGCCCTCAAAACAGCGGGCAAGCGCATTTAGGCCCTAATCTTGCTAACTTTTTAAACCCCGGACAAAGCATCACCTTCACGGGATACCGTGTCACTTACGACGTCGTTAGTATTGCGCAGTCACCCCATGACTACGGTTCGCTATGGTTTGGAGCTCGTGGCGATGACGTCTCCTTCGGCCCAGCTGCACCAGCACCGGTTCCAGCGCCCTCCATGTTTTTCTTAGGGTTTTTAGGTTTGGGCATACTTTCGCTTCGTCGCTTGCGAAACGTCCAATAATCCGCCCTCCTGACTTAAGGCCTCGGAACCCTCCGGGGCTGCACTGCCCTGAAAAACCTGCGAGCTGCGGTAACGCAAACACTTAACGAATGCCCCATCTGTGCCCTCTTTATCTTTACCCTGTGCATCTCGCGCAACTAAGACAATGGGGAAAATATTAACTTTCCCGCCTCCCCCACATCGCAATTAAGTCTCCGTTCAGCGCTAGCGATCTAGAGTTCTCAATATACTTTGCGGGCCGCTTGATATTGGATAGTGCTAGGAGCTGAACCAGTGTTAGCAACATCGCACCAATCCCTTATTTGGCTTGCTGGGGTCTGCGACTTCAGTCAGAATAGGCGCCCGCTATAAATATAAAGCTGGCTAACAACCGCACAAGCTAGTAAGACCGCGAAGTAGAACTACAAAATAGTAGAAATATTAAGGGGACTGGACGTGTTAAAACGCATTTTCTTATTTACGACGCTTTTGGCCACTTTGGTTGCCATAAGCCAAACTAGCCACGCCGCGCGCAAATATCCCACCCGCCCAATAACGAATACGGTTGTTTGGGGCGCTGGAGGTGGAACCGACGCGGTAAACCGCATGCTTATGGCAGAGATGTCAAAAATTCTGGGTGTGCGTATCAATGTTACCAATAAGACAGGCGGCGTTGCCGGGTCAATCGGCATGAACCAGGTGCTCAAAAAAAGAGCAGATGGCTACAACTTAGTCGGCATTTCAAGCTCAAATGTCACTGCAGCAGTGAACGGCGGCTGGCGCGAACGCTTTAATGTATGGTCGCCATTTATCTTCGGTGGCTCGCCGGAGGTGATTTCTGTAAGAGCCAACTCACCTTACAAAACGCTTGATGATTTGATCAAAGCTGCAAAAGCCAAACCGGGGTCTATAAAAGTTTCGGCGAGTGGCGCAGGTGGCATACATCATCTCTACCTACTCGAACTTGCCAAAGCGACTGGAACCAAATTTCAATTTATACCCTATCCAGGCTCCGCTCCGAGCCAAAATGCAGCGGTGACTGGCGAAGTCGATGTTGTCATTACCTCCATGGCTGAACAAGCGCAGTTGATTAAAGGTAAAAAGATTCGCCCACTTGGTATGCTAGACCCCAACGATTTTAACTTGAAAGGTTATGGCGAAATTAAAAGCACCTTTCCAAGTTATCCATCTTTAAATAAAAACTTACCCATCCCGCAAGCAATCGGCTTTGCCGTAAACAATAAAGCTCCCGAAGCCGTGAAACAAAAGTTGGCAGCGGCATTTGAAGAGGCGTTAACCAAACCGGCTGTCAAAAAATGGGCCGAAGATAATTTTTATGTTATTACGGGTGAACACGGTGAAGAGGCTCGCAAGGAATTCGACAGATTCGAATCGTTCTTTAGCTGGGCTCTCTATGACTTAGGTTCCACCAAAGAATCTCCTGAAAAGTTTAGCATTGCCAAACCTTAACGCTTAATCAGGAAAACGTTGTCGGGTATTTTTTTGGAAGAACAAGAAAGCACAAACAAGCTTCGCAAGGCAGATTTTAAAGCAGCGCTGGTGCTATTGTGTATCGCCATATTAATTCTGCTGGAGACGCTAAAATTCCCGATGACCGGGAGCTATGGCGGCGTTGAAAGCCAGTGGTATGTTTCGCCCGCCCTTTTTCCATTAATACTTGTAAGTGTGCTTCTTGCCAGCAGCGCCCTTTTATTAATCACAGCAATCAAGGCACGCGGCTATCGCGATGTTTTTAACTATAAAGGATGGATCGGCGATTTTGGCCAGAGCATTAATCGCGATCGCTGGTTTGTTATCATTCAGCTCCTGCTTTATATTTATATTTTTATTCCCTCGTGTGACTTTTTCCTTTGTACCGCAAATTTTTTGCTGGCTATTACGTTTCGTTTTTATCTGAGCAACTCAGCGTTAATGCTGCCACTTTACGCGACACAAACAATTGCTGTGGCCGGTTTATTTGGTTTGCGTGCAAGTCTACTCGATGAATTTTACTTTTTCTCAATGGAGATTGTTAGCGATGAGAAACTTATCGCTTGGTCGGACAGTTTACTCGCTGGAATGATTGCAATAAATTGTTTAACGCTGTTGCTATTTAGCAAGGCAGAAAAGATCAAAATAGTTTATCTACTGGCCACTTGCTTACTCGTCCCGCTTATCCTGGTTTTTGTTTTTACTTTTTTACTACAAGTGCCAATGCCTGTTGAATACGGCAGTGTCAGTCTATTTTTACAATGGCTGTGGTACGACAAACTCGGCATGTAGGAACTCATTCATGCTCGAACAATTTTTATATTTTTTTAAATTTCTATTTGAGCTTGTCACTGAGCCATTTAATTTATTTATCTTATTTGGCTCAAGCCTGTTGGGGATCTTGTTCGGTTCCATGCCCGGGTTAACCGCAACGCTCGGTGTGGCACTTTTAACGACCTTAACATATGGGCTCGACACCAGTACCGCGCTTATTTCTCTTCTCGGCTTATATGTCGGTGCCATCTACGGTGGTTCCTACCCTGCCATTTTAATTAATATTCCCGGAACTCCAGCCGCAGCCGCGACAGCAATGGACGGCTACCCCCTAGCGGAAAGGGGCGAAGGTGGGAAGGCATTAGGTTTAACAACAACAGCGTCGATGATAGGCACGGTTATTGGCTTAATCTTCCTCGTGGTATTGTCGCCGCTTATTGCCGTGCTGGCGTTGCAGTTTACTTCGTGGGAATTTTTTCTATTAGCGCTATTTGGCATCGTTATCAGCGGTACATTGACCAGCCACGATTTAGTCGTTAAAGGTTGGATCGCAGGATTTATCGGTTTGTTTCTGGCTACCATCGGGCGCGATACTTTACAGTTTTTTCCCCGTTATACATTTGATACAAGCGCACTGGATGGCGGCCTAGAAGTCGTGCCTGTTTTAATCGGCGCTTTTGGCATTCCTCAAGTCATTCGTGTTTTGTCAGAAAAACAAACGCTGGCAAAAGCCAAAGAATTTGCCCGTATTTTGCCAGAGTTCTCGGCAATCGTACGCAACATTAAACATATTTTTCGCTCTGCGTGCATCGGTGTAGGCATTGGCTCTGTCCCCGGCATCGGCGAAGATATAGCCGGATGGGTTTCGTATAGCACAGCTAAAAATACCTCTTCCCCTGAGGAACAAAAGAAGTTCGGCACCGGAAGCGAGACGGCGCTTATTTCCTCGGAAACTGCAAACAACGCCTGTATCGGCGGGGCACTTATACCACTGTTAACGCTGGGGATTCCAGGTAGCCCCCCGGCGGCTATGTTACTCGGTGCTTTGTTATTAAATGGCATCATTCCGGGCCCAACTATTGAGGTCGAGCACCCAAATTTTTTATTAGAAGTCACTGCTATTATGGTGCTCGCATCATTCGCGATGTGGGTGAACGGCATGGTTCTAGCTAAACAAGTGATAAAACTTCTGCAGATTCCTGCACCACTATTTATACCCATTGTCGCTGTATTATGTGTACTCGGTTCCTATTCACTGGGGCTGAATTTTTTTGATCTCTATTTGATGATACCTGTTGGCATCATCGCATTTATTTTAGGCGAGTTGAAATTTCCTATTTCTCCATTGGTGATTGGCCTCGTATTAGGAGGCATGGCTGATGAAAGTTTGCGACGCGCGCTTATGCTATCTGAAGGAAGTTTTTTGCCGGTGCTTCAGCGTCCCGTTTCGCTAATTTTATTACTCATTATTATCTACTGTGTCATCAGTCAAATTCCGTTTCTCAAAAATGCCATTAATTCTCGTCTGGGCACTATCAAAAGTAAAATCTTCGGGAAACAAGCATGAGTGACTCTGTATTTAAAGTAGCCATCGTCGGCGCCGGTTTTTTTAGTCAATTTCATTATGATGCTTGGAGTCGTATTAATAATACTAAAATTGAGGCTTGCTGCGATTTAGATATTGATAAGGCTAAAAGCGTTGCAGAAAAATTTCAGATTGAGAACGTATACAGCAACCTAGAAGAACTATTAAAAAACAATACAATTGATTTGCTCGATATCGTATCCCCACCGCCTACTCACTTACAAAACGTAAAACTCGCAGCACAACAAGGTACAAATGTTGTTTGTCAAAAACCCTTTGGCGAAACGCTAGAGCAAGCACAAGAAATTACTCGCATCGCTGACAAAATGGGAATTGAAGTTATCGTCCACGATAACTTTCGCTTTATGCCATGGTATCGAAAAATTAAATCCGTGCTCGAACAAGGAATATTGGGTGATGTTCTCAACGCGCAATTTAATTTACGCCCCGGTGATGGCCAAGGTCAAGACGCTTATTTATCACGCCAACCCTATTTCCAGCAAATGGAAAAATTTTTAATTCATGAAACAGCGATACATTTTATCGATACGTTTCGCTATTTATTTGGCGAGGTCACCTCTGTTTATGCTGACCTACGTCGCTGCAACCCCGTTATAAAAGGCGAAGACTCTGGTGTTGTGATTTTTGAATTAGCCAGCGGTATGCGTGCTGTATTCGACGGCAACCGACTTATCGATCACTCATCGAGTAACACGCGACGCACGATGGGAGAAATGTGGATTGAAGGCACCAAAGCCGTGTTGAGCCTCGACGGAGAAGGTCGCATCTGGTTACGCAAACACGGAAGCTTGCAGCTTGAACCTGTGGAATATCAATGGCAGGATCAAGGCTACGGCGGTGACTGCGTTTTTGCACTGTGCAAGCATGTTAAAGAATATTTCCGCGATCATGGCAGCGTAGAAAATAAAGGCCGGGAATACTTGGCCAATATCGAATTGGAAAACGCTATTTATCAAAGCGATAAAGAAGGTAGGAAAATAGAGCTTTGAAGTTTGTTTGGCACTGTTTTTTCCTTTGTAATTAAAAAGGTGGTTCTTAACCGATACTATGCAATACGCTCTGAGAGGCAGGGATTGGGACTTGTTTTCAAGACCGTCGCGCGCGGGAATCGCGCGATCGAGCCCCCATGGATGGGTTAAGGGGGGACGCCTAGTCCGTGTCTTGAAAACAAGTCCCGATCCATGTCTCGGTGGTGAATACCGTATTTCAGATTAGTATTATTCACTTTCCCGTTTAAAAAATACTTTGTCTTGTAAAACTGCTCAAAAATTTTTACTGTATATCGACGTAATTAACATTGCCGTTATTAAATATCACACGCAGCGTATAATTGCCGGCGGGAATATTATCACTAATACCCGTTTCGTACAGACGGCAATCACTAAGGCTGTTCGCGACGGATTACACAAAGGTGCAGCCGAATCGGCGTTAACTAGATATTTCAGACCAAGCTCAGGTAGTAATTGCTTAAGTCTTATAGCTCCGACGTGTTTAATTCTTATCTTGGTTTTGATAAAAAATCTGCCCACTACCGGCACCACAAGCAATAATTGTTCGCATTGCACTGTCAACAGGAATATCCTCGCAAATTTCTACTTGATCAGCTTTAAGATGAAGAATTTGTCCTGAAGTGGGGTTGGGGCCGGTTGGAAAGAAAACAGTGTAATCTCCATTCGGGTGTTTCGATGTAATCAGTACCGTTGCATAAGTCGGAATATCACGCCCATAAATATAGGCTTTTGCTACTTGACCATTTGCAAAAGGAGAATTGGCCTCGTCACCAAAAAATTGCGAAATAATTTCTTTAATAATTTTATAACCTGGAGCAAGTTTAACCAAATAGCGATCAAATAAACTATGCAAATATCGCCCGGTTCCGGTGGACACTATATAACCGGTAATAAAACATAAAACTAAAATAATGACGACAACAAAAAAATCGCCCAGAATCTCAGGAAATTCATACGATTTTATTAGCAAGCTTGTCAGCGGATCGATTAAATCCGTTATCCAATAATAAAACCATCGTGCTAACATAATCGTTAGACCTATTGGCATTAAAACCAAAATACCACCAATAAGTGCGCTTTTAATAAATAATTTTAAACGTTTAAAAGGGCCGCTCATATCTTAACTCCGGTGAACATATTTTTATTTTCATGCTATCGCTTAAAACTTATATTAGTCGCTATTCTCAATTTTCTTTGTAGCGCTAACATATAAGCTTCAATCACATCATACTTGTATTCAGTACTATCCCACAAAGATTGAGAGACAGGAATTGGGGGTTGTATTCAAGACCGTCGCGAAACGCAGATGAAAATATGATTGTAAAGATAAATAAAAGCAAGAGAAAATGTGCTTTTAACAAGCACATTTTAGATCAGGAGGAATGAAGGAAGCACTAATTCAAGGTCTACGATTTTTTACGGCGAATTTCTTTGATTTCTTGCTCAACAGCTTGGTATTTTTCCTTTGCTTGATCGAAGGCTTCGAAAGCTGCATCGCGAGAATCAAATTCGTAAATATTGCGAATTGGACAGCTCTCTTCATCGGTCGCAATTTTGTCGCGCCCACCGCAAAAATCTGAAAATGAGCCGATAAACGCTGCGCGCATACTGTGTTGAAGAGAGGGGCAACTATACATCGTCGTAACTAAGTAGTGCTTATTTTTGCGCGAAGCTACGCTCAACACATGGCTATTTAAGGTGCCATAGCCATTGATATCGCGCTCGCGAATACACAAGCGGCCATTTTGACCACTGATACTCTTTAACAATTCATCATATTTGGGTTGCTTTAGTACGGTACCGTCATCCCTTATCGCTTGTGAACAAGCGCTTAGCCCTATAACCGCGACTAAAACAACCAAAAAAGTAATGGAACGCATAACTTAAGCAACCAAAGCGATTAATTTATAAGCATTTTAAGGGCTAGTGCAATCCCATGCATAGCAACCATTTCGCTCGTCCAATACGACATAGTTCACTAATTTGAAAAACGTTTCGTGTTAACGCAAGATTTATACGGAGCAAAAATTCAGTAGGTTTAATGGCTGAGAGCATTAAAATCACGCGCCAGTAGTGTATAAGAGCCAGACCCCAATTCTAAGACTTGCCATTTATGGCCAAACGAATCATCGTAGGATCTGTCACGCAGTGTTTCCCCATTAATACTTAGAGAATATTTGTCTTTTAGCGGCACATAAACGCTAGCCTTGGTATTTATTGGAATCGTTATACGCATTACAAAACTATCATCCTTTTGTGCCCATTCATTACTTAATTGCCCGAAAGGTGTTTGTACGTGTCCACGCACCCAAGCCAGCTGGTCATTGATATAGGGTTTAACGGTAGCGTGTTTATAAGCTGGGAATTTTTCGTCTAGTTGTATGCCGAGCAAATTACGATGCAGATAATTTGCAACCTGGCTGTAATAAGGATGACTAAGCGATCGCGTCCAGCGTTCCAATTTTGAATACTCCCACTGGCGCTCCGGCCACGTATTTAATCCTGCGTTGATAATGTAGGCGGGACTGGGAAACTTTGGGCTAGTAAACATATTAAAAGCTTTTTCAGACTCTCCATTTTCAGCCAAATACGAATACAATAAGCTTAAGCCAAAAAATCCGGTCGTATGTTCTCCATTATTTAATTCATTAATATCGTAGAGTAATCCTGCGCGCGTTTTGGCTATTTCACTTTCCGGTACAATGCCGTAACTTAGCGCCATAAGTGTAGCTGTTTGGCTGCCATAGTATTTTAATTGCGTATCTTTTATTTGCTGCAAATACATGCGGTTAAACGCTTGTATCAGCGACGCCCGCTGTTTGCGAGCAAAATCAGTGTACCCAGCATCGCCCATTTTATCAGCCATATGAACGACGATATTTAATCCGCGAATAAACATCGCATTCGCAGAAATTATCGGGCGACACACCATATATTCAGGTGCTGTATGACGGTCCCAACGCGGTGGACACCAATCTCCCAGGCCATCTTCTATCACACCATCTTCGTTACGCCTATCGAGTTGATAAGCGATAAAATCTTGCATGTGAGGATAATATTTTTCAAAAATAGCCAAGTCACCTGTCTGCAAATATAAATAATAAGGCAGATAAATAATTGCAATCTGCCAATCTAAGCGGCCGATTTGGGATGCACGCTTACCTGGAGCTACGAGCGGAGGTACACCTTTTGTAGTTGGAAATTTTTTTAATAGTTCATCGTTAACAACTAGACTTTCGCGTATATCTTCTAAATACTTTAAATAAAAGCGTGTCAATTCAAAACTATACATCAGCGCCTGAGCATTGGCGTGCGCATCGCCGAGCCATCCACATTTTTCGCGGTGCGGGCAGTCCTCCGGTACTGAGTGCATGTTAGCTTTGGCAGTCAATAAACTCGCCTGATAAATTTGATTAAGCATTTCATCGGATGCGCTGAAGTTTCCAACTTGTTTTACATCGCTGTGTACAAAGACCGCCTGCACGGTTTCTTGCGTCGGTTCTTGTGTGAGACCGCTTACCTGCACATACTGAAAACCATGATAACTAAACTTAGGTTCCCAATGTTCGCCTAAATCACCACGGGCAATATAGTGATAGATTTGTCGAAGCCCGGTCGCATGATGGCCAATACTCGCATCATCAATCTTTTTCGATTCTTTAAAAATAGTTTCTGCCGCAGCAATTTTTATTTCGGTGCCGGCTTTTTCATTTATTTCAAGGCGTACCCAACCCGCTATATTTTTACCAAAATCAAAAACGTAACTGCCGTCATCAACTTGCCAAAAATCAATCGCCTTTAGCGTTTGTTGCTTACGTATCGGCGGTATTAACTGCGAGCGCATACGAGAGTTAGCATTGATATCATCCAACTCCACCGCTTGTTGCCAATCGGAATCATCAAAAGCTGTATTTATCCAGGCCGTTTCCATACGCGCATCATAGGTTTCTCCGCCGTAAACATTATCAAACAAAATCGGACTTTGTGAGGCTTTCCAGCTTGCGTCAGTCACAACTGTCTCACTGGAGCCATCTTGATAATCTAAATACAAAATTGCTTTCGCCCGTGGCGGACCATAAGCAAGCGCTTGTGTGAAAGCGATATTTTGACCAAAAAAACCATTACCCAACCAAATACCAACCACGTTATCACCACTATTTAACAGGTTAGTTATATCGTGCGTGATATAAAAAGTCGATTTATCATAGTTGGTTTGACCGGGTTCAAGTACGCGATCCCCAACTTTTCTCCCGTTCAGATAGAACTCGTGGTATCCCAAACCGGAGATGTACGCTACCGCTTGTTTTATTTTTTTCTGCAATGTAAAACTTTTACGTAAAAGTGGCGAAGGAAAACTTTTTTTCTGTTGTATCTTTTTATCACGCGCGCGTTTAAAATCACGATAGATAAAGGGCCCGGAGCGAACGTCCTCACCAATTCCAATCCAACGCGCACTCTGCCAATCTTGTTTATCAAGCAAAGCCATTTGCCAATATGCAGTATCACTCCATTGGCTCTCAGTACCATCGGTATCCCAAATTTTGACCTTCCAGAAGTAGCGTTTGCGAGCATCTAATTCACGACCACGATAAGGAATAGCAACAGACTGATCGCTTACAATCCGACCGGAATCCCACATATCTGCTTCGTTTTTTTGTAATTTAGTTACGTTGCTTGCGACAAGTATTTGATAAGCAGTTTGGCGTTGATTATACAAACCCCGATTAAGCGCTTTGAATTGCCATGACAAGCGCGGTCTTTTTGTATCAAGATGAACAGGGTCGCTGAGGTATTCTGCAGTGAGTTTATCGGCAGTAATTTGTGCGACCTGGTTTGCGAGTGAAGCGTTCTCCAGCGATTCACTTTTATTTTGCTGTCGGCAGGCAATCAGAACAAATGCAAAAGTTAGAAGAAAAACTATTTTAAAAAGGCGGGGCATGAGCATTCCCAGTTTGTGTGATTGATCTTAGGGCACCTCTGAATAATTCGGGCTCATTTATTTGAGCCCGCTATCACTATATTTCCTACCGCTATATTTCAGTGCTTATTTCGCCCATATCAATATTATTTCATGCGATTGGAAAGTTTTCCGAGCCCTTCGATTTCGACGGTATATTCGTCCCCGGGTTGCATCCAAACTTTCTCCTCCATACCAAAAATAACACCGAATGGTGTGCCCGTAATAATAATGTCACCTGGCTTCAAAGTCATAACATTGCTGATGTAACTGATGCACTCGGCGACTGAAAATATCATGTCAGACGTGTGGCTATCCTGTCGCAATTCACCGTTCAGCCAACCTTTGATCGTCAAGTCATTTGGATTGGGAATTTCATCAGTTGTAACAAGATAAGGACCTATGGGTAAAAAGTGATCGAGACTTTTGCCTAACATCCACTGCCCGGTTCTAAATTGCATTTCGCGCTCACTTATATCGTCTGCATTACAATAACCCAATACATAATCCAGTGCATTTTCAGTGCTAACGCGTTTCGCTTGCTTGCCGATAACCACAGCGAGCTCCGACTCATAATCCACTTGAGTCAAGCCACTGATGTCCACGTCTTGTTTATGCGCCGCGATGGCATTATCAAACTTATTGAACAGCAGGGGCTCCTTAGGTACCGGTAATCCAGATTCTATCGCATGCTGGAGGTAGTTTAGCCCTACACAAACCACCTTTGCCGGAGGTAGCGCAGCGGGCCCCACATCAATTTCGCTCTCGGACAATATATATGAGGCTTGACCCGAAACAGAACTCAACAAGTCCGCAACATTGGCAATTGCTGTGGGTCCCTGCTCGAGCAATTCGCTATAGCTTGTAGGAACTGTGATACCGAGCTCCTTAGCCGCGCCAGCCAAATTGACTACAGACTCGCCGTGCTTAACGGCGAGTTTATAATCTCCGTTCTCTTTGACATTTAAAAACTTCATACACCCCCCAAAAAATTAAAACATGCCTCTAATAAATAACTGTTTTTTACAAGAAAATACTGACAAGCTTATGCCTGCTGCATTAAGGCTTCTTAATCAATAAACACAGCATTACTAAACTTATTTAAAGCTAGTTTTTAAAGCGAGTTCAAGAAGCTACAGAAGCCTGTTTTTTTATTGCACAAAAATATGTCATTATACTACACAATCACTCAACTTTGATCACAGAAGTCATTCGTAATCAACCCACAACGACCCAAATGATGGGAATAGGCTCGCACGATGCCACTCCCCAAAAAGCATTAGGGAACGAGACTCATTAGTTAATGTTTACCGCCTTTATAAAGTCTATTACTCGGTGCTACTTCGTTTATATGTTGGCTCTATATTCATTCCAAGCACAAGCCAACACTGACAGAGAATTAATGCTACGCGCTTCCGATCAAAAAGCAGTTGCCAGAGGCGAAAAGCTATACCAGTCGGTTTGCTTTGGCTGCCACGGTCTAGCACTGGAGGGCGGCACGGGCTTCAATTTACGCGATGCCGTTTGGGTACACGGCGGCCGACCTTCGCAGATTTTGGAAAGCTTAGAACGGGGTTTTCCAGACAAAGGCATGATGGCATTTAAAAATGTTTACAATAGTCAGTCATTAAAAGATATCGTGGCTTTTATTCTGGCAAAACAGGTTGGCCTACGGCACCTAAAATACGACGTGTATGACGGCTTTGAAGTCGATGAAAAAAAGCGACAATTTCCCGACTTAAAAAAACTGAAGCTAATTAAATCTGTTAACCACCATAACAAAGAACTCGATTTCTCCATTCCGATTCCTGGAAAAACCGGCATTATTTACCGGGGCTCCATTTACGTTCCGAAAAGCGAAAATCCCATAATTGTAGTCACCAAACTGGGGCCCGCAGATATCTTTAAAATATCTGCCGCCGGCCGTCAGCTAAAACAGGAGAAATTTAACAAGAGTACTTGGCACTATGCGATTCGACCGGGACGCCAACGCTTCGAGGTTGCCTATTTTAATGAAGGACGTACACGCGTGCCGCGTTTGTACTTAAAGCTGGGCGAAGAGCTAATCCCACTAAATAAAGCTGCAAGCTCTTTCGAAAAGCAATCCACCTATAATATTATCGCTACGTCCGAAGCAAAAGTTGTACGAAAAAAAATTGATCAACTACCAATACGCAGTATTGCTGTAGGCTTGCCGGAAAAAATAAACTATGCGTTTAATGCAAAATCGTGCTCCATTGTAGGGATTTGGGGCGACGATTTATTAAATATTGGACCTAATATCGCTGAGCGCGGCAAACTTGCGAGCATTCCACTGGGAAATCGGTGGTTTTACGATAACAAAGGCATCTATCTGACTATTGATGGACAACAAGCGCCGTGTAAATATACTAAATATACACGCAAAGGCAGTCCTGAATTTCACTTTATTTTAGATCAAGTGAAACTCACATTGGCGGCCAAACGTGTGACAAAAACCTCGATTACTTTCGCCGTAACATCATCCAATCTTAAAAACAAAAAAATTAAGTTAAATTTCCCCCCATCTGTTGAAGTTAGTAACCCATTGGGCAATGTGGGTGAGAATTTTTTGACTATTGTGCCGAGCGGCAGTCGTCAATTCGACTTTACCGTTAGCCCAAACAGCGGAGGGGAGCGCAATGCCAATTAATTTAAAACAACTTTTTATTAAATGCGGTGTTTTTTTATTTGGTTTTGCTGCGGCAATAAATCTCAATTGTCACGCTGCTTATTCGCCAGCTGGATATAGTATTAAAACTATTGAGACGCCGAAAGATGTCCGCTTTCATATCACTGGACTGGATATTGATAAAGACGGCAGTATTGTTTGTGCAACACGCATTGGCGATGTATGGCGCTTTAAAAATAATGCATGGCAGCTAATCGCTGATGGGCTGCATGAACCTACGGGCTTATTAATTGAAGAAGATGGCACACTTTTAGTAGCACAAAAACCTGAGCTAACTCGTTTAGTCGACTCTGACAAAAATGGTATATTCGACGAATATATTCGTATTGCAGATGGCTGGGAATTTCACGACAACTACCACGAATTTAATTTTGGACCCGTTAAAGACCTTCAAGGCAATATTTATGGCGCGTTAAATTTGGGCCATCAAACACCCGATGCATTTAAATATGGTGGTATGGACAGTGCAGGAGGTTATCGCGGCTGGGCTTACCGCGTAACGCCAACAGGAAAATTTGAGCCTTGGGCCTACGGCTTAAGATCACCGGCGGGAATGGGCGTTAGTCCAAAAGGCGAAATATTTTTTAGCGACAATCAAGGCGACTGGGTGGGAACATCTAAAATTCACTTGCTGCGCCAAAATGAGTTTTACGGCCACCCCGCATCACTTATCGATTTGCCAGAATTTAACCGTGCAAAAGTCGCTGCGATGACAGCAGATGATTTTAATAAAATGCGCGAGCTACCCAACGTATGGATCCCCCACCAGGAGGTCGCGAATTCACCCGGAAATTTAGTTTGGAATTCTACAGGTGGAAAATTTGGACCGTTTGAAAACCAAATTTTTGTCGGAGACCAAACGCAGTCTAATATTTTTCGTGTTTTACTTGATAAAGTGGGCGATGAATATCAAGGTGCTGTTATCACTTTTATGGATGGATTTCAGAGCGGAAATATTCGCTTAGCGTTTGATAAAAAAGGCAGCCTTTGGGTCGGGCAGACCGCGCGAGGTTGGGCTGCAAGGGGTGGAAAGCCATTTGGACTCGAAAAAGTTGAATGGGATGGCACTCAACCTTTCGAATTGGAAACTATTAAGTTAAATTCAAACGGCTTTAAACTCGTTTTTACTCAGGATATCGCTAAAAAGACTATAGATACTTCGTCTTTTACCGTCAGCCATTGGCATTATCACTACAATCAAAAATACGGGTCGCCCAAAGTCGATGTTACACCTGTACAAGTAACACACGCAAAGTCGACAACTGACCCCAAGGCACTCGAAATCTCTTTACCGCTTGTTCGCAATAAAGTGTATGGTATTCGTTTTAACGGCATTACTTCTAAGACAGGCAAAAAACCTAGTTCAAACACCGTTTACTATACACTAAACAAGCTATATCAATAGTTTACTTAGATATTTATTCGTTAATATTATGAGACTTTTCGCGCTATTATTTTTTATTACCTTGCTACCTACCCTGAGTGCTTGCTCAAGCAAAGTCACACAATTTAGTAAGGCAGATAAAACAACACAGCGACCCAATATCGTATTTATTTTAATTGACGATATGGGTTGGCCTGATGCAGAAGTTTACGGCCATCAATTTCATGAAACGCCTAACATTAATAAACTAGCCGCCGAAGGCATCGTATTTACTGACGCGTATACGGCCTCACCCGTATGTTCTTCGACTCGCGCGAGCATCCAATCGGGCCAATATCCTGCGCGCGTAGGCATTACTGACTATATACCCGGGCATATGCGACCTTTCGAGATTTTAAAGGTACCTCACAACCGCACCCAGTATATGCCCCTCGACGTCATCACTATGGGTGAAGTAATTCGAGATGCAGGTTATGCGACAGGTTATATCGGCAAATGGCATTTAAATGGATTTGAAAAAGGAAGGCTGCCAAAGTCTCAAGGTTATGATTATGCAATCACGCGCCTGGGCGGCGCTCATTTTGATTTTGCAAGCAAATACGATCCACCGTTCGAGGGCTTGGATAAAGAAGACTATTTAGCGAATGTTCTCACAGACAGAGCTATTAATTTTATTGAGAAGAATAAAAGCCGGCCTTTTTTCTTAACGCTCTCACATTATGCCGTTCATATCCCATTGCAAGCGGAAGAAAACCTGATTGAAAAATACGAGAACAAAACTAAGCCCGCCAGCGGCGTAAACAACCCCATCTATGCTGCAATGGTCGAACACGTTGACCAAAGTGTTGGGCGTATTCTCGACAAACTAACGACCCTTGAACTCGATAAAAATACTGTCGTTATTTTTTATTCCGACAACGGTGGTTTAATAAAAATGTTTAACGGCAACGGCCCAGTGGTTTCAACCAATGCGCCACTGCGCTCAGAAAAAGGCTCGCTTTATGAAGGCGGTGTTCGGGTACCCTTTATTGTGCGTTGGCCAAATAAAATAGCTCCCGGCACGCGCACCGATGCGTTAATGACAAGTACCGATCTATTCCCTACGTTGGTCAATATTGCTGGCGGGACATTACCCCAAAACCAAGTCATTGATGGCGAGAACTTGATGAATAGTTTTGAGGGACTACCGCCGCAGGAGAGAGCAATTTATTTTCACTACCCCCATTATCACCACTCCGTTCCAGCGGGCGCGATTCGCGAAGGAGACTATAAATTAATTCAGTTTTATGACGATATGCGTATCGAGCTTTATAATCTAAGCAAGGATATTGGAGAGAAAAATAACTTAGCTGAGCAACAGCCAAAACTTGCGGCACACTTGCTGGGAAAACTAAGTCGCTGGCTCAGCGAGGTTGGTGCAGAAATGCCAACCCAAAACCCCAATTTCGACCCAGCTCGCCGATATGAATGGCGCCGCCACCCTGACCATCCGGCCGCCAAAAAATCACTCAAAAAATGATTAAACCGCCCTTACGTTGAATAGAGTGGCATGCATTCTCTATACGGCGCTGGCTTGCGCCTTTAATGAGACTAAACTTAAAAAGAGTTTTTTCGCTTTGGTCATTCACATGCCAGGAAAACGTTTACAACCACCTCGCTACATGGTGCACTGGAAAGCCCGTGTGCTTACGCCGGATAAAAAAATTTACCCAGGCTTGATTAAAGAAGTTATGCGCACAGGCTTTAACTTGGAATTTCACCAAGCGCTGCCTCTCGATTCCACAATAAATATTGAATTCGCATTTAAATATCGCGGCGAAGCAGTAAAAGTGCGTGCGAGGACCAACGTTGAGTATTGCTTAATTTTGGCTAACAACGGCGGTGTAGAAATTGATTTGTCTATCAACACCATCGCTTCCGAACACCAGCACATATTGAACAATGTGATGCAAACATTTGCTAACGCGTCAAATATCAACCTTAGGACAGAATAGCGACAAACCAATACTTCGCTACAATTTGTTGTCGCACTGATTGAGTCCGCAATTTAATTCGGCAGTGCAGCCGTCGAACGAAACCGATAGTCGCCACCACCTACTTTGTAAATCACATATCCATTTTCTGCTCTTAAGTATTCGACGCCTTCCGCCATACTCGCGCGAATAGCTCCCTCAGAAATAAACGCTTCTTTTTCCCCTGGGACATAGATCATCGCTTCAACATTGGCAGGTACCGTAACATTGAGCAGTACATCGCGCGCCTCCTTTCTCCATTCTGCTTTTATCATTCCGCGTATCGATTTGTGCTGGGCCGTAATACCTCTGAATGGCGAAGACTGAATTAACGGTTTAATTTCGATTTTCTCATATCCGGGCGTAATCGCATCAATACCCGCAGCATCAGAAAACATCCATTCACCCACCGAACCGTAGGCATAGTGACTGAACGAGTTCATGGCCGGGTTCATAAAGCCATTTTCGACCGTGTAACTGTTCCATCGCTCCCAAATGGAAGTTGCACCGTTGACCACCTCATAGCCCCAAGATGGATATTCTGTTTGCAGCAACAAGTCATATGATAAATCTTCGTAACCATACTGAGACAAAACGGGAAGCAAATGACGCACACCAAGGAAACCTGTTGCAAGTCGGTCACCATTGGCGCGTACTTTTTCGGCTAATTTTTTTGCACCTGCTGCGGCTAATTTTTCCGGATAAAGATTCATAGCCAGCGCCATCGCATAAGCAGTCTGCGAGTCCTCAAGCATCGTTCCATCTTCTGCGATATATTTTTTGACAAAGGCATTTTTAATATTGCTAAATAACTTAGCGTATTTTTTTGCTTCTGCTGACTTGCCTATTGCAGCAGCCATCTCCGACATTAACTGCGCATCGTAGCCATAATAAGCAGAGGCCAAAAAATCTTTATCGGTCTGATGACCCACGGCAAGCCAATCACCATAATTACGCCCAGCTCCCGGCCGCAAATAATCATCTCCCGCCGCGTCCGCTTGAAATTCCATAAATTTCGTCATGCTCTGCCAGTGCTCTTCCAACATACGCGTGTCACCATAAGCTTGGTAAACCATGTAGGGAATAATAACGCCTGCATCGGTCCAGCCAGGAGAATATTCGTAGACGCGTGAATAAGGCATCGGTGCAACCGTTGCGTAGGCACCGTACCATCGTTGCGCATCGCGCAAATCGCGTATCCACTTGGTGAAAAATGCAGAAACATCGGCAATATAAGCCGAGGTGCGAATATACACCTGCGCATCACCGGTCCAACCAAGGCGTTCATCCCGCTGCGGGCAGTCGGTCGGGACATCAAAAAAATTGGCAAATTGCGTCGTTTTAATATTTTCAAATAATTGGGTAACAAGCGGGCGTTCACCACCCCAATCTTTGTCACCGTAAAACTTAAGTTCACCAACCTGCGGTGTTTCCGAATTCATCACGATACCGGTAACGGCATCCATTGATGGTTCACCCGGGTAACCACTTACTTCAACAAATTGAAAACCGTGATAAGTAAATTGCGGCTCCCAAATTTCCTCACCCTTGCCTTTTAAAATATAATAATTCGTCACGCGCGCCGAGCGTAAATTTTCTGTCATCAAAGTGCCGTCTTGATGCAACATTTCGCCAAAACGTAATTTTATCTTGGTACCAGCTTTACCTTTTACTTTTAAACGCACGATTCCGGCAAAGTTTTTTCCTAAATCAAAAATATAAACGCCTTTTTTCGGAGATGTTCTTTTTTTCGGAGTCAATTCATATTGCTTGCGTACAGGAACACCCGGATAAGCCTCCACTGCGCCGAGTGGATTCATTCTATAGCGAACGTTTTTCCATTTGGAATCGTTGTAACCCGGCTCATCCCATCCATTTATTTCTTTGCGCGCATCGTAAGTCTCGCCCATTAAAATATCGGATTCGCGCACCGGCCCCGTTGATGCTTTCCAGACGTCCTTTTTATGTGTGTGAATTTTACGGTGACGATCACTTACCGTTGAAACAGTCTGCCGTTCGCCGTCTTCGTATTCAATTTCTAACTGCGTTAATAAACCGGGTCGATCACCCCAAAAACCTTTGGTCCGTTCCATATCGTTGGGAAATAACATCGAATAACCCACATACCCTGAAAACCAGCCGTCCGACAAAATTGCACCCAGCGCATTGGCGCCATCACGAATGTTTTCTGTCACATCGTAAGTAAAGTAATATATGCGGTCATCATAGTCGGTCCAGCCGGGCGTGAAATAATCCTCACCGACGCGCTTTCCATTTAAACGCATTTCAAACAAGCCCATCGCCGAGGTATATAACATCGCATGTTTAATTTTTTTATTCTTAGTTTTGAATTCAGTGCGAATATAAGGGCTCGGCGCCATGTAAACTTCCTTAAATGGATCTGTTTTTTGGTAGCCGGTGTCAAAACCAATCCAATCCGCTTCCCAATCTGAAAAATTTAACAGCCCCATCGACCAAAAAGCGGTTTCACTCCAAGGCGATACACGACCATAACGATCCCAAACACGCACTTTCCAGTAAACACGCATGCGAGATTGCAAGTTTTTGCCCGCGTATGCAATTTGATTGGTGGCCGAAGATTTAACCTTGCCCGTGTCCCACAGGTCACCCTTATCGCGAGCCAATAGCTCTGGACTCGACGCAGCAAGAATTTGGTAGGCTGTTTGAATATCACTGCGGGAGGAAGAATTAACAATCCAGCTGTGACGGGGCTTAACAATGTCGATCCCAAGCGGATTGACGCGGTATTCAACGCGCAGTTCAGAGGTGTTCATCGACAAAGCCGCTTTTTTAAGCGAATTATTTGCCTGCTTTAAAGAGCCTGAGCCACCACAACCCGCTAACACCAGGGTAAGTAATGTAATAAGAGAATAGCGAGCAGAAAAGATCGAGCTAACGTTAACAGACAAACCCCGATTTGACCAAGATATCAGCATAGCTTCCCCCGAGCCTAATTTTAATGAACCTAGCTTTTTGTGAGCTTAGTTTTCGTGATCTTAGTTTGTGTGAGCCTAGCTTTTACAAACTTAGTTCTAGCCCCAAAACTGTTAGGCATGCACTATAACATTATCCCAAAGCATCGCCATTAAGAGGAGGTAAGGAGAGGCACAACTCTTGCGGCCAACCACAATTATGCACGTGTCAAACGTGAAATACGGGGAAATAGTAGCCAACAGGTTAAGGAATTTTAATTAGTCGCCGGCTACACGACAACTACCTCTACACCCGCGTCCACCAGCAGATTTTTATTTGCGTCCGAAATTCCGGAGTCCGTTATCAACATACTGATGCGCGCCAGCGAACACACGGTCAACGAGGCATTGGTACTAAACTTTGATGAGTCTGCTAGAACAATAACGTCTTTGGCATGGTCAATAAGTCGGCGCTCAGATTGGACGAGTAAAGGATCACTTTGCATAATGCCAGCATCGGTAATTTGCTGGGCGCCAACAAAGAGTTTATTGGCCGAAAAATGGGAGAGAATACCTTCTTCATAGGGGCTCAGTATCACGCTTTGCTCGCGAAATACCTCGCCGCCAGGCATTAGAATCTGCACCTCGGGCCGCTCTAGCAGATATTGCAATATAGGTAGAGATGTCGTGAGAATTTGGAAATGCTTATCTGGCAATGCAGTCGCAAACAGATACGTTGTCGTTCCACCGTCGATGATCAAAGGCTCACCAACATTACAAAGCTTGGCTGCATAAGCGCCGATCGCTTTTTTTGCTTCGATATTTTCAATTTCATGGGCATCAAAAGTACTCTGCCCTGTCAAAGCGCTGCGCCCGGAGCTGCGCTGCAAAGCGCCATTTATAGTCATTACACCACCACGCACGCGGTAAAGTTGGCCGCGCGAGTGCAATTCTGCCAAGTCCCGCC
This sequence comes from Marinagarivorans sp., assembly GCA_028281865.1. Taxonomy (GTDB): domain Bacteria; phylum Pseudomonadota; class Gammaproteobacteria; order Pseudomonadales; family Cellvibrionaceae; genus JANQJB01. Next base: position 39,019 of record JANQJB010000108.1, on the reverse strand, counting down.
TTATCGTAGCCGAGGACACACCCAAGGTATCCGTTAAATAATCGACAGAAGTAACTTTTTCATCGCTTAGCGCCGCTAGGATAAGTTTCCAGCGTTCTTGTGCATGCATACAAATTCAACTCTAATCTACATTTGAAGTACTTTTTGAAACGGGAGCCGCTTGACCCACTATAGCCGTTTTACCCGCTATATACTCATTATATATAGTACCGGATAAGCTAATTCAATATAGCAAATTGCGGGTTTATCAGCGGACGAAACTTTTAGCGCCGGAAAATTAAGAACAAGCGCCCAATATTCAAAATATTCGCCATCGCCGCAGCAAAATATGTTAAAGCTGCGGCTTTTAATACTTGGCGAACAGCAGCCTGATGCTGATCTGGAATAAAGTTTCCACGCACCAGTATCGGCAGGGCCTTATCGAAGCTCGCGTCCCATTCTTCCGGCAACACAAAAAGATAGGCTAACGCACCTATCAACTGCATGAATAAACTAATCATCACAATAGCCATAATTGCAGCGGGTGCCTTTATTAAAAAAGCAATTAGCGGCAGCCCTCGCAATATCCACAATCCCGCTGAAGTAAACAGCGTCGCCATGGGCTGATAGCGCGCGCGCAACTGAAACACTCGATCATTTTTAAAATGTTGAATTGCGTGCCCAACTTCGTGCGCCGCAACGGCGATAGCAGTTAAAGATTTTCCGTCGAAATTCTTAGGGCCTAAGCGAACAGTTTTATCAGCCGGGGAAAAATGATCATTGTTTTTACTGGTAACTTCAACTTTATAATCTTGCATCTCAAATTTTTCGAGCAAATGCTGAGCCAACTCACCACCTGTGCCAGGCATGGTTTCAATATTTTTGCCGTGCTTGTGCATCACCCATTTAACCCATACTTGGGGAATAACCATCAACAAAAATAATAAAAAGAGAATAAGATACATGCTAATAACATTTAAAAATAATCACCGAGTAAAACAAATGAAGCAATAACTTCTTTAGCCTCAATATTTGAAGAAATAACAGCTTTACGAATATGAGCATCATAATAGTATTGATCACGATAATTAACCCACTTACCGCTATAGGGTTCTAAATAAAGCGCGACAACCACAGGGTTGTTGCGCAACGGGCCAAATGGAGCAGAATACGTCAAAGTATCTTTTTCATAAACCACATTTATTTTATTGACACTTGGCATATTCAATGTACGTAAATCGACATCACTCGGCATTAAGTTTTTTTCTCGCTTCATTTTTTTTACAAAGCCGTTTTTTGTACGGAACATCAAGCCGTGCAGTTTATTGTATTGCTGACGAATTTCGAGCCAATACTGAGGTGTTTTGCCACTCAAATCTACGCCATGCAACCAGAAATTCATCGCCACTTTAAAGTCAGTATCGTTACTCACGCCAGGATTATTGTGAATAAAATCGTAAATCACCTTGGTATTTTTACGTAGATTTTTTTCAACCAAAAAATCTGGTAGAGGCTTATCGTGAGTGCGATGTAAATAAGTTTGATAATTCAACCAAGTCTGATATTGCGCAAGCGCTAAAAAACACAAGCCAAATACGTTTTCCTTATTCCTACTGCTTAAACCATTTTCTTCAATGTATGCGACGTTCTGATTAAAAAACGCTACCAGTTCATTTGTCTCCCGCAAATACACTTCACTTTCTGAATCAAAACTTGTCGCAGGATACTCGCTACGCCCCTCACTTAGTATGTCGACCTGAGTTTTAAGTTCCGTCATAAGTGCGCCGGTTGCGAAATAACCATAAGCCCAATGGCCATACATAAAAATAGCAACAAGCGTAACTGTGAGCTGTTTTAAACCGATATTAGAATCGCCAGTCCTTTGGTTTGGTAGCAAGACGAGTATCGAAAAACCAGCAAGACCAAGTAAGCCAAGCAAGCCGATAAATGAAGAATAACCCTTTTCAGCGGCATAAAGAATACAGCCACGCAAAAGTACAAGATGCCCTAGGAGCAGAGGGAAATATCCAAGATCAAGCTTGACAATTGAGCCAGCGCTCATTTTTTCTAAATACGTATTTGCAATATACGCTGCAACAATTATGAGTGCACCGAATTTTAACCAGCTACCCGAACGAAAATTTATCTTGGTTTCATCTTCGTAGCTGTCAGTCGCAACCCGCGTTGTTGCTATTTGCTGTGTGTTTGCGTGCTCAGGTTTTTGAATCCGTTTAAATTTGGCGAAATATATTCCACACGCGTTGCATTTTTCACTATCAATGTCCTCCGACTGACACTTGGGGCAGGTTTTTACCTGACTAGCTTTTAGCTGGCTTGCATGTGCCTGTGTTGCGGAATCATTCACTGGCTTTTTGCCCGGGGCATTTCCTCTAGCATGTGAGAAGGATGCGCTTTGCTCACTAACACCAAATAGCGCATCAACCGGATCGATATCTGGATTAAAGTCAATTACCCGATACGTCAGTCCACATCGATCAAAAAGTGCCTGATAATGATCGCACGTAAGTGCATCTATTTTTTCTCGCACAAATACGCTCTGTCCATCGAGCAAGCGCGCCGCCTTTTCTTCATCAATCGAAAATACTTTAAGCAGAGATATTTCGGCTTCTTCTCGGGCAACACCTGCTTTTCTCTCTCCGTCTGCTATAAACGTAAACAAGTTCATACCAAAGAGCCACGTGACATAACTGCAGCCATTGCAAATAGCTTTAACTGCTCCGCCACTGCCATTTCAGATTTAACAAAATTAATCGCGACATAAGGACGAGCGTATGCCATTGCCACTAAATAATGATTTACGTCTGTAATAGGGGAAAACGGCAATTTATTCCAATCGATGTTTTCGATCGCGACACGTTTGCCAAGCCAATGTTTAATCCGGCTCAAATAATCGAGATATTCAAATATTTCGCTAAGAAGCGTATCAGCGGTTTGTGCTTGCGATAGACGACTGTTTGCGATTTCCACATCGGATTTCACATCAGCATTTAATCGCCAACAGTAGATGGATACTCCGGCACAATTCTTATACTCTGCCTTTTTCTGCCCCACCCGAATAGTTCCAAGCAAAAACAACTTTCTGTCATATAGTCGATAAGTTTTTTTACCCAGAAATAATGCCGGCGTCTCCACTACATGAAGCACGTCGTCCGAAGAGTGGGACGACAATTTAAAATAAGCTCGCGGCTGAATTAGCCTAGGGACGATTAATACAATGGCCAACAAAAATAAAATACCACCAACTGTTACTACACGTGAACCGGATGTCAATGCGCTAACATACGCTAATACGTAGCTTTGAATGCTCAGGCCAACGATTGCAATAGCCATCACTAACACAATAGGGCTCCAATAAAAGGAATCTGACTTAACATGACAAACATCATTTCCTGCCAAATTCGTCAAGGTTTTGTTCCAAGGAGCGGATACAATGAGCGAGCTAGTTGATGACTTTAGTACCCAGGTCGATAATTTCAACCCCAATTGTTTTTGCTCTTTAGTGTGAGGCAATTCTGCAGAAGTGGCTGTAGATACTTTATGATCATTTCGCTGCTTAAATGATACGTTTTCTTTTCGTCTATTCGCAACGTTGCGCAAAGACCAAGTATAAGCTTCCTCGTTGACACGCATTTCAATGTCAGCGACCAAACCCAATTTTTGAAACGACTTTTGATATTGTAATGCTTGAGCGGAGTTGAGCGATTTTTTTAATACAAATGGCTTGCCTGCGAAAATATCTGTGATCGTGCTAGGCTTAATTTTTGCCTTCAGTAAGCGATCGCTGACATCTTGTAAGCACATACCTTCCACAATTTTCCCAGTGGTTACGATTTCGAAGCTTTCCATATCAGTCTTTCATATCAAAATAAGCAATAAAATGTGCTAAAGCAAAACAAAGGAATGCTGCAAACAATAGCAAAAGGCCTGACCCAGAGCGAGCCACAGTAAATTCTTCCATATTACTAACGTAGGCATTTAGACCTGCAACGCAAAATAAAATTGAGCCAATAATACGCAATATTTTTTCAGGCCAGCCCGGCGAAAGTGATTCTTTAGAATTCATATCAATATATTCACAGCTTGTTATCGATATTATTAATATCCTATAAGTCATTTAGAGAGATGTTTATCCCATCCAATAACTTTGCCTAAAATAAGAGACCGATTAAACCAAACTATTTAACGCTTGATGGAAGTACCTGGAAATCTTCAGTCTTCGGTAACTTGTGCATAACCTCCAACATCGCAGCGGGAGGAATAATCAATTTTCTTTTTGCCTGATCCAGCCACCCACCATGACTTTTAACTCTCGCAGCTAATTGACCGCTGTCTCGAAAAAATTCATTACTAAGCAAAAAATGGCTACCGTTATCCGCAAGGCCAGCTACAGCTAAAGTTACCCGAAATTCCTCGAGCAAACTGATTTCGCTAAAATACTCAAGCTCGTCCTTTCTAATAACTGGACCTATGCGTCGAGAAATAAACTCTTTTACCGGAAAATCATTTTCGGCAAAAAACATCATGCGCAAGTCCGCCGCCTTATCGAGATAAGCCGTATTTCTCATATGCGAGTTAAAATCCATATCACCCCATCCCGCCAACATGTTTCTCGAAAACATAGAATATAAACCTATATTAAAATCGGATTGCAAAAAATAAAAAAGTCGCAAGTTGAAAAGACAATTTTATTGTTTATCATCGCGAATCAGTCTTTTGCCAACGCTCTCGACATCGTCAACTTCATAGCCAAGATAGCGATAAAACCCTATTACGGCATCATTAGTTCTTCGTATGACGATATTAATTTTAGGGCACCCCCCAACGCTGTAAGCTCCGCTTCCACGTATTACATAAGCTGCTTAGCGTAATCGCGGCCCTGATGCGCAGGATGAACTGCAAGATAAAACACAGAACCTCTGTGACCATCATAGCCCGCCATTGCAGATGCGACAACGTCAGAACCAATTGTACCCACTAAAAAGAGCTCAGGCTGAAATTTCACCTTTCGATCAATATCTCTATTGGGGTCGTTCCAAGGGCGCGTCAAACCGCACTTCTGCCAAAGCGCTATCACTGATTGCCGATCGTTTTGCGTAAATTTTCGTATTTCCGTAAGCATAAGACTAGAGCTTATTGCATAATAAAACGCGATCGCCTTCTATTTTGAAGATAGGCTCATTACAAAACAAGATGAAGGTAGAGCTTTAGCGATACTCAACGGAAGTCCGCAGGCTCAAGATTGTATTTTTTTAATAGTTTATAAAACTCGCTGCGATTGCGCTCAGCCAAACGCGCTGCCTGAGACACATTACCGCTTGTTGCCTGCAACAAATTGCTAAGGTATTGAAATTCAAATCGGTTGCGCGCATCCGCGAAAGACTCAAGCCCCTGCTGTTTTTGATTTAAGGCATGTACAACTAAACTTTCGGGTATAAGCTCTTGTCGACACAACACTGAACACTGCTGCACGACATTAGCTAACTGCCGAACATTGCCTGGCCACGGTGCGGCGACCAGGCGTTCAGTCGCCCCCGCGCTAAAACCTTTTGCGGGCGAAGAAATCTTTCCTTGTGCTTTAAATACTTTTAAAAAATGATCTGCAAGCAATGATATATCTTCTCGCCGATCCGCCAACGCCGGCAATTTCAACGTTACAACACTTAGACGATAAAACAGATCTTCGCGGAAAACCTGTGTTGCAATAGCTTCCTGCAAGTTGCGATGCGTCGCTGCAATAATACGTACATCGACCGACACTTCATCCGCACCAACCGGCCTAACAACGCCTTCTTGCAAAGTACGGAGCAATTTGGCTTGGAAGCTCACGGGCATATCGCCGAGTTCGTCTAAAAAAAGCGTCCCTTCATGTGCCTGTTGAAATAATCCTTCGCGATTTTTATGCGCACCTGTAAACGCTCCTTTGGCATGTCCGAACATTTCGCTTTCAAACAAATTTTCAGGAATTGCCGAACAATTTACCGCAACAAACGGCTTCTCAGCGCGAGCACTAGCTTTGTGAATAGCACGCGCTAGCAACTCCTTGCCTGTACCGCTATCGCTCTCAATAATGATACTGGCATCACTCGAAGCGGCGAGTTCAGCTTGCTGTAAAAGTGCCTCCATTAAAGGACTACGTGTAATAATTTCGCGTCGCCATCTATTATCGGATTGATTATGTGTAAAAGCATTCGTTGGAGAAACACTAATTTTAATTGCGTTTCGTAAACAATTAATTAGCTCTTCATCATTGATAGGCTTGGTAAGGAAGGCATACGCGCCTTTTTTTGTAGCAATTACAGCATCGGGAATCGTCCCGTGCGCGGTCAACAGTATTACAGGTAACACCGGATAGCGATTTTCAATTTCACCTAAAAGCTCCAAGCCATCCATTGCTTTCATTTTTAAATCGGTAATTACAACGCGTGGATGAATCTGAGAGAGTTTCGACAAAGCAATTTCAGCGCAGTTGGCGGTAGCCACACTAAAACCTGCACGCTGTAAGCGTATTGTTAGCAGTTGCAGCAAATCTTCGTCATCGTCCACGACTAAAACTAAAGGTTTTGTCGATGAACTTAACTGAGAATGATCGCCTGCAACCGACTTTTGAGAAGACATTAACCACTCCACCGTAAAATTTACTGGGTAAGCTGATCAATTGCCTGACGACTTTTTGTCAAATCGTCATCAATAGACTTTAATACTTGTAACTGGTTTTGCAATTCACTTAGTTTTTGCCGCAATGCTTCAAGTTCATTAATATAAGGTGTATTTTCGTTTTCTCTATTTCCTTTTGCTTCCAACCTTTCTTTGCAAGCGCTGGCATCTATGTATTGAAGCTGCTGATTAAGTTTGAAAATGTTTTGTTGCGCTTCGAGCTGAAGCGACAATTGACGCTTTATAATAGTGAAAGGCAAACTAGTTTTCTCTTGATTTATTAATTCCTCAATCTGCTTCAGTTGCTCGTAGCTGAAATTTTCAGCTTGTTGCAAATACGCAAAACCCAATTTAAGCGCAATATCACTGCTTGCGTCCTCTTGATAGTTTTCTTGCAATTGCAACTGCATTTGTTGTTTCTCTTCAGCATCCGCGCTGACATATGCTTGCGTATACTCCTGCCAATCGAGCAAGGCCTTTGTTTGCAAATTCGAACAGGCAGACAGCAAAAATAAAAAAACAACATATAAAAAAATAAAAATTATTTTTTTAGTTTTTAATTTAGGATTAATTGAAACTTTCATTGAAAAGAATTTCTAACGTTCTCTATTTTTCATATATTGATGTCATACGCGCCAGCGGCAAAATCAAACGGAAATGAGCGCCTTGTTCGGAATCGAGTAGTTCGATTCTACCTTGGTGCTGCCGAGCATACTCCTGCGCAATAGCTAATCCCATGCCAGTTCCGGCAATTATAGCGTCCTGAGGTTTTTGCCCAATAAAAAACCAATCAAAAATTTGATCTTTTTCATTTTCTTGAACACCGGGCCCGTTGTCGAGTATATCCAGATGAATACCATGTTCAGCCACACGTAAATTTACCTTTAGCATACCAAACTGCGGTGCGTATTTAACGGCGTTGTTCACTAAGTTGTCGACAACAATGCTAATCCGTTTTCGATCGACGGACACGACTATCGGCTGAACATCTAATACAAGCTCAATATTACGTGAGGCTAACGCGAGTTCATGCTTATCGACCACCTTTTTCACCAGACGATCCAGCTCCAATGGTTCATCGACACTTTTTGATGTAATTTCGCCATCGGTCCCGAACCGCAATAACTCCTCGATCATCCGCTGTAGGCGCACGCTATTCTCCCTCAGGATGCGCGCTATAGTTTGCTGTTCATGATCCTGAGACTCTTGGCTTATTGACCGCAGCAATTCTGTTCCCTCGCGAATATTGGTCAGTGGTGTTTTTAATTCATGGGACACATTGCGTAAAAACTGCGTTTTTTGCGCTTCCAACTCGATAAGCCTTATACGCAAATAATCTAGTTGAGAGCCCAAGTACTCAAAGTCTTTCGGGCCGCTCACTTTTATCGGCTCACTTAAAAAACCATGCCCAAGTGAACGTATACCCTGGTCGATTTGGCGTAAAGGCCGGGCAATTGCCACAACAAAAACTATCGCTAAACCAACGGATAACGGGATAACCAGAACAGCTTGACCCACCAGAATGCTCTGTAAATTGTCCGCTCTCTCGGGCATTGCGTTACTCATATCGCGTGCAAGCGTATTGTAGAGCCGAACAATCTCCAGCACATCTTCGCGCAATATTGCAAAAGTATCCGTCAAGGCCTGCATTGAGACGCCCTCACCGGCTTCTACAAATGCAAAAACTGCAGCTTCCGATTGCTCAGTTTTTGCCAACAATTGTTGTATGTTTTGAGGTGTGCTAGCACTACGCAAATTGTGCAAAATCGCAATCACGTCGTCTCGATGTTTGTTGTATAAATCGTAATAAGATTGATCACCTAGTGCGTGAAACTGCCTGGCTGAACGCTCCATTTCCGTCACGCGACTTGCTAGCATTCGACTGATTCCAGTATTTTTCTGAACGGCTACTAAAGCTCGCCCACTGTCTTGCGCCAACTTATCAACCTGATTAATCGCTGTAACAATTGCTCCGACCAGCGGCAAGGCAACAACAAAAAAACCCAATAAGATTAATTTTAAAAGTGAAAGTGACTGCATTCGCATCATAGGTTTCACCCTGAGTGTCGCCAATTGACGACACCTGTTCGACATCGATTTTTGTTTTTATATTGCATGCACAAGCTCTGCGTAAATTCTGGGGTTTTAGCAAAGTTAACAAGCCCAATTGGCAAAATGAGCTAAAAAAATAAAAAAAGAAATAAAACACCTGTTGCTTATTGGCAACACAAACGGTGTATTCAACATAGCCCGAAAGTCATAACGCATTGTTTTTTAATCTATTTTGCATCTTGGCGCAACTATTGCCAATCACTTACTGCGTGTTATTACGAGCAAATCAATAAAAATAACTAACGCAAAAAGCTTTTGCTCACCGTTAAATATTGTAAAAGGTATAACAAGCGAAAGTCTTTAAATCCATTTTTTTAAAGGTGAATAATTATGAAAACTCCTACACTCGTTGCTCTAATAGCAGCCTCATTTTTTGTTTCTAACCTTACCCATGCCGGCTCATCCAAGGAAAAGCCAAATAAAGAAGCAGAAAAAAATACTATGTTCCAAAAACTCGACAAAAATCAAGATGGGTTAATTTCTGCAAGTGAAGCTGTTGACGTAATCTCAGTTGACGAGTTTTTAAAATTTGATTCAAACCAAGACGGCGTTATTACACAGCCTGAATATTTTAGCGAGGGCGCAAGTAAAAAAGTCTCAGTTGTGGTTCCAGACGATACCCAGTAAAATCTCCAAAGGACGGCTCTTCCATCCTTGGTTAGCTGTTCAAATCTAAGTTGGTTATTCAAATTTAGGTTAATTATTCAACTTTAGATTAGTTATTCAAAAAATAAATCGAAGAAACAAGGTCGGCAGCTATAAAATAGCTGCCGATTTTTTATTTGAATCGCATTAATTCCCTTCCTTTTTATCAGAAGCTCCTCAACGCATTAAAAATACTGTAAAGCTCTGCGGTTAGTCTGCAAGGCCGAGACTAAAATTCTCGCCTAATTTGCTAGGCAACTATAGCGACGGCCAACGCGATGGTAAAAAGCTTTAAATGCGACATTGTCAGTATCGAAGGCGAGATTTTCGTCGGCGAAATCCAATCAATCGTGATAAGCGGCAGCGAAGGTATGTTGGGTATCATGGCTGGTCACCATCCGCTGATCACTGCTCTCAATGCAGGCCCAATTCAAATCACCGAAGCAAACGGTGAATATCAGACCTTCTACACGAGTGGAGGGTTTCTTGAAGTGCAGCCAAGCCTAGTTACGGTATTGGCTGATAGCGTCGTTCGAGCCGACGACTTAGACGCTTTCCGTGCTCGTAACGCAGAGGAAAACGCCCGGATACCTCAGACCTTAAGCCAAGAGGACTTGGATTTTTACGCATTTATTCGCGACAAATGGGCAACAATATGACGTTGCCCATTCGCTCAGCGGTAAAAACCTAGCGCTCTTGAAAGCTCTCTTTTTGAGCACTCACGACCGCAACTACACGACGATTAGCTGCTTTCCCCTCTGCGGTGGATTCGTCAGCAATAGGTTGTTCCTCACCATAACCGATAGCCGTCACCCGGCTAGCGTCGACGCGATAATAACTGACCAGGATCTGCGCCACCGCATCTGCGCGCGTTTGCGAGAGGCGCTTATTGTAGGTAGCCGACCCAGATGTATCGGTGTGCCCTTCAATAACCACACGGGTACCGGCATATTGCTCAAGAAATCTTGCCACTTTGGCAATTTCTGGCACATATTGGCTGGGTACTTCGGAACTTCCGCTAGCAAATATTACTTTCAAATCAATGGAAACTTCTTCTTTAAGGGTAATCGGACAACCACTTGTATCGACTTTTAACTTTTTATCCGTATTAGGGCAGTTGTCACCATAATCTACGACACCGTCTCCATCTGAATCTAACGGACATCCTTCCGCATCAACAGTCACACCATCCGGAGTATTGCTGCATACATCAACATCATCTGCAACGCCGTCGTTGTCACTGTCTAGAACCTGCGGCTCTTCCTCGGGCACCTTAGGTGCTGCAACCTGTTTAACTACCCTGTTTGTGTCTCGCCCAAAGCGATAGCCGATGCTTAGCGTACTTACATGGTGTTGAAGCTCCTTTTCAAAATGCAGGTGTCGAGTGTCAAAGCGGGCATAGAGGCCCTCGGTCAAAAATGCCTTTACACCAATGCCCAGCTGCATAGCATCGTCGTAATCTGAATCGTCGCGACCAGGCCAATCGAGCTCATAATTACTGTAACCAAAGTACAAAAACGGTTCGAAGTTTTTGATATCGGCAAAATAAAACAAACCGCCGATCCGCATATCGATGGTATCGACATCTTCAAAGGGACTTAACAGGGAGTTAGTCGGTGTTTCTGTATAACCCGCTTCTATAGCGATATTGTCGTAGCGATACCCGAGATTGATATTGCCGCCAATTTCCTGTTCCAAAAACGCGTCGTTATCGTACTCATGATAAGCACCACCAATATCGATTTGAAAACCGTCAGCCAAAGCGCCAATGCTTGTGACTCCAAAAATAAATGTTGCGAACGCGCTCAATTTTACATTCATCAAACAACCCCCAAAATTCATAACACAACCCAAAAAACAATTAATCTTCAACCCCAAACCTTATCAGATTAAATAGCCTCAGATTAAAAACAAATGCTCAATTCTCGCTAACGAAAATATTACTCTTCATGGCCAATAATAATTAATCCAAGCCGAATTCTCAGGCCCCAAAGCTGAACAGGCGATTAATAATACAGGAAGTTTTGCCAATCCCATTGATTTTCTGACACCTGGTGTGCAAGTGGGCTTATTTTTGTCCGTCTCCGAAAAGCCTTCCTGCCTTTCGTTGGAGGCGATCATTTGCAAGCAGAGACAAATTTATGATTTATTTTTCTTCCACCAATCGCGAAAGGTTTCGTCCGCAACCGCCGGTAGATCGCGCGCTTCAAACCAAGCCCCCATCAATGGAACGGAGGCCAACTTATCTTTGCGCTTAAACGGTACCTGGCCAAATTTGGCCAACTTCAATAGCCAGGCAAAACGCTGCTCGCGCATAAAAAACCAAGTCACGAGGCCGATAGCAAAACGCTCGAAAAAGCCAGCTTGCCCCGACTGCCTTTTCATTCGATAGCGCAACTGTGTCAATATACGAGGGATGGGAATTTTTACGGGGCATACATCAGCGCATGCACCGCACAAACTCGATGCAAACGGTAAGTGCGCAAAATGCCGCTCGCTGCGCCAAATTTGCGGCGAGAAAATTGCGCCAATCGGGCCAGAATAGGGGCTCTGGTAGGCCTGTCCACCGGTGCGGCGATAAACTGGACAAATATTCAAACACGCACCACAGCGAATACAGTGCAAGGTTTCGCGCGCAACTGAATCTTTTAGGATATCAGTCCGGCCATTGTCGAGCAGAACCAAATGAAAATTTTTCGGCCCATCGTTTTCGCGCGTACCGCTCCAAATAGAAGTGTAGGGGTTCATCCGTTCTCCGGTCGCGGAGCGCGGCAGCAATTCGAGTATCGGGGATAACTCTTCCCAAGTCGGGATTACCTTCTCAATACCCATCACTGAAATTAATGTCTCGGGCAAGGTCAAACACATGCGCCCATTACCCTCGCTTTCCACAATGCCGACAGACCCCGTTTCAGCGACAGCAAAATTTGCACCGCTAACCGCCACTTTCGCCGTCAAAAATTTTCGCCGCAGGTAGGCGCGCGCCGCATTAGCTAATTCTGGAGGATTGTTAGTCAGTTCCGGCTGATTGAACTCGCGTACAAAAAGTTCGCGAATTTGATCGCGATTCCAATGCACCGAAGGAACAACAATATGCGTGGATTCGTCATTTCCCAATTGAATAATCAATTCAGCCAAATCGGTCTCAATCGCCTGTATCCCTTCATCTGCCAACACGCGGTTTAAGTTAATCTCTTCCGTTGTCATTGATTTTATTTTGACAACTTCTTGCGCCCCACTCTGCTTCGCCAGTTGTTTAACAATATCCGAAGCTTCGTCGGCATCGCGCGCCCAGTGGACTTGCCCGCCAGCCTTCTTAACATTTTCCTCCAGCTGTTCGAGCAATCTCGGTAGGTTTTTCAGAGCCTTGGTTTTGATTTGCTTCGCCTGCTCGCGCAACTCCTGCCAATCGTCTATCTCGTTAACAACAATTTCACGCTTACCGCGAATAACGGTTGTGGCATGTCGCAAATTGCGGCGCATCTGCCCATCTTGCAGCGTTCTCTCTGCCGCATTTTTAAAAGCGATTTTTTCCCCGCGTTCGACAACCGGCATCTAGATTTCCTCCTTGCGCGAGGCGAGGATATCGGCGAGATGGATGACCTCGATCTCACTATTTTTTTTCGATAGTCCACCACCGATATGCATTAAGCACGAGTTATCCACTGCAACACAATACTTCACATCCACAGCTTCAATGGCTGCAATTTTATCCTGCAACATGGCGGTGGAAACCTCTTTATTTTTAACGGCAAACGTGCCACCAAAGCCACAGCATTCATTCGCGCTTTCCATCTCAACTAACTCAAGGCCTTCAACTTGCTTTAGAAGCCGTAACGGCCGATCGTCCAATTTCAGCCCCAATGAAGACGAACAAGTCGCATGGTAGGTCACAGTGTGAGGGTAGTATGCTCCCAGCTTAGTGACCTTAAGCTTATCCACTAAAAACTCGGTAAATTCCCAGGTTTTTTGCGCCAAATTACGCACCTTCAGCTCAAAATCATGATCATTGAAATCCTCAGCCAGCTGCAAAAACACCTCTTTTACCATATGAGTGCAGCTGGAGGACGGAGAAACAACAGCATCATAAGGCGCGAAAATATCGACAAAGCGCCGGGCGAGCGCGAGTGTATGCTCTTGAAAGCCGGAATTGTATTGCAGCTGGCCGCAACAGGTCTGTGCCAATGGAAAGTCGACCTCGCAATTAAGTTGCTCAAGAATTTTAACGACAGATTTACCCGTCTCTGGGAACAAAGACTCGTTGAAACATGCGAGAAAAAGACCGACTTTCACTATTTGAATTCCCAGTTCAGCGCATAACACCTGCACAAAGGCAAGGCCACACGGGCTAATTTATATACATTTTGCACTTTCCAGTGCGATTTTAACTCTGAAAGATTTTACCAAGGTTTCGCTCAAAATCGATCATAAGTAATCATCTTTGAATAATTTCACATTGAACTGCTCAAACCAAATGTGTAGTCTTAGGCTCCTTTTTAAACAACCAACAAATTGCGGAGAAATGATGTCAAACGCGCTGTTGTTGAAAGTTCCAGAGTCCCGTTGGTCCGACGAAGCGGCCGCCAACATGACCGAGGCCGAATTAGTGCTCTATAGGTCCAATTTACTCGGTTCCGACCTTGCAATTACTAACTTCGGCGGTGGTAATACTTCCGCTAAATTTCTGCAGCCTGACCCAGTAACGGGTGAGGAAACTGAAATTCTAATGGTCAAGGGTTCAGGTGGCGACCTTGGATCTGCCAAAATGGATAGCTTTGCCACCCTTTATATGGACAAACTGCTTGCGTTGGAAGGCCTTTATAAAGGTATCCACATGGAAGACGAAATGGTGGGCTACTTGCAGCATTGCATATACAACCTCAACCCCCGCGCACCGAGTATCGACACCCCACTGCACGCCTATCTGCCGTTTAAACACGTTGACCACATGCACCCCGACGCCGTTATCGCCGTCGCGTGCGCAGCTAATTGCCAAGAGTTGAATGAAGAAATCTTCGGCGGAAAATTGGGATGGGTACCTTGGCAACGTCCGGGCTTTGATCTCGGCTTAGCTCTGCGTGAGTGTGTCGAAAAAAACCCAGGTATTAAAGGCATACTCCTCGCAGGTCACGGTTGCTTTACCTGGGGTGATAGTGCAAAAGAATGCTACGAGAATACACTCGAGATTATTCAGCAAGCAGCACACTTTCTAAACTCGCGCTTAAGTAAGGGTGAAGCATTCGGCGGAGCCAAAGTCGAAAGCAAAGCCAGTGAAGAACGCATCGCGTTCGCCTCTCAAATAATGCCCGAAATTCGCTCTTACATTAGTAAAGACGAGTACAAGGTCGGCCACTTTAGTGACATTCCGGAAGTCCTAGAATATGTCGGGTCAAACGAACTGGAAAAACTAGCCGCTATCGGAACTTCTTGCCCCGATCATTTTCTGCGCACCAAAATCCGCCCACTTATTATTGATACCGAGTCGTATTTGAAAGAAGGAGGAGCTTACTTAGATCGCATCTTTTCTGAATATCGCGACCAGTATGCCGCTTACTACGAACGCTGCAAACGCGACAACAGCCCAGCGATTCGGGATGCCAACCCGATTATTTATTTAATACCCGGTATTGGCTTAGTCTCATTTGCCAAAGACAAAGCCACAGCGCGCATCGCAAGTGAATTTTATATTAACGCTATTAACGTGATGCGCGGAGCCACCGCCGTTAGCGACTACGTCGGATTAGACGAGCAAGAAGCCTTTGATATTGAATACTGGCTGCTCGAAGAAGCTAAATTGCAACGCATGCCAAAGGCGAAACCACTTCACGGCCGCGTTGCTTACGTTACGGGCGGCGCAGGGGGCATCGGCAGAGCGACGGCAACCAAGCTACTTGAAAATGGCGCCAGCGTCTTGTTAACCGATATTGACGAAAACAACCTGAACCGTGCGGTGGAAGAATTTGCCAGCGCTTTCGGTAAAGACCGTATTCGCGGTTTTGTCTGCGATGTTACGAATGAGCAAATGATGCAGGCTTCGTTCGCCTATCTCGCGCGCGAGTTTGGCGGCATTGACATTATGGTCGCCAACGCCGGCATCGCCTCTTCCGCACCTATCGAAGAAATCACGCTTGAACACTGGCGTAAAAATTACAGTATCTTAGTGGAAGGTTATTTTCTCGCCGCGCGCGAAGCGTTTAAATTAATGAAAAATCGCGGTGGCGGCGCCATTGTGTTTGTCTCGAGTAAAAACTCGCTGGCCGCGACACCTAACGCGGCAGCCTACGCTTCAGCCAAAGCCGCCGAGGTCCACCTTGCCCGCTGCTTAGCACTCGAAGGAGCCGCTCACCAAATTCGTGTCAATTCAGTCAACCCCGATGCCGTATTGCGCGGCAGCAAAATTTGGGATGGCGACTGGAAAAAAGAACGTGCAGACGCGTACGGTATCGGCATAGATGACCTCGAAGCCCATTACCGCAATCGCAGCATGCTAAAGCGCTCGGTTTATCCGGAAGATATTGCTGAAGCCATTTTCTTTTTAGCCAGCGATGCATCCGCCAAATCGACAGGCAATATCATTAATGTCGACGCAGGGCACGCGGGCGCATTTGTTCGCTAAGACATTTTCACATTATTTTAACAAGCAACAACTTTTGAGAATCAATAACTATCCAGGGACGGTAAAAAAGTTTAGTTTCTACGCTTGCGGTGAGATACCGCAAGCAACTTTGCTGAGATAAGCGAGAAATTATTATGCGTACGCCAATCGACCCGTCAATTGTCGCAGACCAAAATGAAATTCGAGCCGCAGAACTTAAACGTGATTATCAGTATCTCGGCGAAAAACTTGCTCGCCAAAATATTAATATTGAAACAATAAAAAATAAAATCGCAGAGTTTTCCGTTGCCATTCCGAGTTGGGGTGTTGGCACCGGCGGCACACGCTTCGCGCGTTTTCCCATGGGTGGCGAACCACGCAACGTTTTCGAAAAAATTGAAGATTGCGGCGTAATACAACAACTTTCTAAAACCACCAATACCGTTTCCCCTCATTTCCCCTGGGATAACGTCGATGATTTTAATGAGCTACGCGAATATGCTGCAGCATTTGGGCTCGGCTTCGACGCCGTTAATTCCAACACATTCCAGGACCAAAAAGAACAAAAGCACTCCTATAAATTTGGCAGCTTAACGCATTCAGACGCAGCAACGCGCCAGCAAGCGGTTGACCACAATATCGAAGTTATTGAAGCAGGAAAAAAACTCGGTTCAAAAGCATTAACCGTTTGGGTTGGCGACGGCTCTAACTTTGCTGGTCAACAAAGTTTTACCAACGCTTTTAATCACTACCTCGACAGCAACGCAAAAATTTACGCCGCACTTCCCGATGACTGGCAGATGTTTTTAGAACATAAAATATTTGAGCCGGCTTTTTATTCAACCGTTATTCAAGATTGGGGCAGCAGCTTATTAGCCGCACAAACACTCGGCGAAAAATGCAAATGTTTAGTTGACCTCGGCCACCATGCACCCAACGTTAATATCGAAATGATTGTCGCGCGCTTACATCACGCCAAAAAACTCGGCGGCTTCCATTTTAACGACAGTAAATACGGCGACGACGACTTAGACTCGGGTTCAATAAACCCCTTCCAATTATTTTTAATCTTTAACGAGTTAGTTGAAGCAGGAGCGCGCGACGCACAATTTAATCCTGCTTATATGATGGATCAATCACACAACGTAACCGACCCGATCGAAAGCTTGATGAATAGCGCCGACGTTATTTCGCGCACCTATGCGCGCGCTCTATTAGTCGATCACAAATTATTAAATCAATACCAAGAAGAAAACGACGCACTAATGGCTTACAACACATTGCGCAGTGCTTATGAAACTGATGTCAGTGCCATTGTTCAACAAGCGCGATTAGAACAAGGGGGCGCCATCGATACGATTGCGACTTATCGTGCAAGTGAATATAGAAAAAAAGTAACTGAAGCGCGGCCATCCAGTGGAAACGCATCGTCCGGAATTGTTTAAAAACAAATCTCTCAGCACGCACTGAGAGGCGAGGGTGAGAGAGGGTTTTAAGACCGTGGCGCGCGGGACTCGCGCGACGAGCCCACAAGGATGTGTTTACGGTGTGTCTTAAAACCCTCTCTCACCCTCGTCGCGGTCTAAGAAAAAAACTCAATAAAAAATTAATCGAGGGGGAAATACGATGAGTGAAGCTCAGGAATTTGATCACGTCCCAGTACCACCCGAAAAATTGCACGGCGCTAAACATTTCGCCGCGCTTTACGCCGGCGAACATATCGCCGGAACCGAATTCGTCATCGGCGCATTGTTCGTAAGCTGGGGCGTTTCCGCAAGCGAAGTTATCTTAGGTTTATTAGTCGGAAACTTACTCGCAGTACTCACATGGCGTTTTGTCTGCGCACCCATTGCCACCGAAACGCGCATGACACTATACGCCTACCTCGAAAAAATAGCGGGCGCACCCTTCGTATTAATATACAGCCTTATTAACGGCGCACTCTTTATTATTCTCGCTGGCTGCATGATTACCGTCTCAGCATCCGCCGTTCGTATCCCATTTGGTATTGAACCACAAACCCAATGGTATCCAACCGATATTTCATTTGTCATTATCGCAATGGCCGTAGGAGCAGTAGTAGTGGCCGTAGCCGTTTACGGCTTTAAACGCCTTGCGCAATTTGCCAGCACCGTCGTGCCTTGGATGATAGTAATGTTTTTTGTCGGCGCATTAACATTACTACCAGCACTAACACGCGAAGCGGGCCTAAGTATGCCATTGTCATCAATGAGCGACTTTTGGAATATCGCGGAAAATCTCGTTTGGATTGACACAGAAAACGAAATCGGCTTTTGGCACGTTGCCGGATTTGCCTGGGTATGCAACCTCGCCATGCACGGAAGCTTAGGTGATATGTCGATTTTGCGCTATGCGCGCAACCCCAACTACGGATATTTTTCCGCACTCGGAATGTTTATTGGCCACTTTGGCGCATGGATATTTGCCGGAATTATGGGCGCAGGCGCAGGCGTTATTCTCAATACAACAGTTACCAAACTAGACGCGGGCGAAGTTGCCTACCAAGCGTTGGGTATGGCAGGAATTATCGCTGTTATTATCGCCGGTTGGACAACCTCCAACCCTACACTTTATCGCGCCGGGTTAGCGTTTCAATCACTTAACCCCAAATGGAGCCGCGCAAAAGTCACATTGTTTGTCGGCGCAATTACAACCGTTATATCGTGCTTCCCATTTGTCTTCACAGGCCTGTTAAGTTTTGTCGGCTGGATGGGATTAATTGTTGCACCCGTTGGCGCCATCCTAACAACTGAGCATTGGCTTTTTCCTAAGATGGGATATACGCGCTACTGGCGCCAATACAGCAACGTCGCATTAAACTGGCCAGCATTGGCGACGTGGGCAATCGGTGTAGGATTAGCTTTCGTGCTTAATATGGCAGGCATACATTTATTCTTCTTATTAATCCCTGTTTGGCTCGCAAGTACCGTTGCTTACATCGTTTTTGCAAAAATTGCAGGTGCTGCAAACGACTATCGTGAACAAAGCCAAACGCATGAACAAGAAATTGCCAAACGCATTGAAGAAGAAAGTGAATTCCTAAAAACCCATCATGTACAAGGCGAACTGGGTGGAAGCAAACAACCGCCTAAAATTATTATCGCCGGCGTCGTCGCTTGGACTTCGCTAGCGGTGTGCGTCGGCTTAGGCTTATACGCCATGACGCTAAGTGCGGAAAACTTTGACCAGGGCTTTGCCTGGGTAAAACACATGATGATTTACCCAACCTTAGCCTTTTTCATCTCAGCCATCGCCAAAACCTATTGGCAGGACTGATACCAAAGGCAAGCAATTAGTCAATTAATCGTGCGCTAATATGTATTTTCAAAATAGAGTAAAAACACATTTACGTATTAGCCACTTTTTATTTTTAATTTCTCTTATCTCACTAATATCGTTTAGCGCGTTGGCCAAAACACAGCGCCCCAATTTTATTATTATTTTTGCCGACGACCTTGGCATGGGCGATGTAGGAGCATTTTACGATACGCCTATTCGCACCCCTCATATCGACGCGCTGGCAAAATCAGGAATGAAATTTACCTCGTTTTATTCGGTATCACCTGTGTGCTCCCCCTCACGCTTTGGTTTGCTTACCGGCCGCTACCCAATTCGCGAAGGGGCAGACGGCGTCGTATTTTGGCCATCGAGTTTTACCGGTATGCCAGAAGCAGAACTCACTATCGCCGAATTATTAAGGCCAAAAGGTTACACAAGCAAAATCGTTGGCAAATGGCATTTGGGGCATGTAAAGCGCTACCTGCCTACTTTTCAAGGGTTTGACGAATTTTTTGGTGTCCCTTATTCCAACGACATGGATTCATTTGTATTGATGGATGACGAAGATGTTATTAATTTTTCGCCCGATCAGCGATTACTGACAAAACACTATACGCAATCCTCGATTGAATTTATCACGCGTAACAAAGACCGCCCCTTCTTTTTATATTTATCCCACACCATGCCCCATGTGCCACTTTACGCTTCAGAAGAATTTGCGGGCAAATCAAAACTGGGTATTTATGGCGATACGATCGAAGAACTCGATTGGAGCGTCGGACAAATTACGCAAACGTTAAAAAAATTAAAACTAGATAAAAAAACCTTGGTTATCTTTAGCAGCGATAATGGGCCGTGGCTTGATATGGGGAAATACGGCGGCTCCTCCGGCCACTTTCGTAACGGGAAATTTACCACATTTGAAGGCGGTGTAAGAGTGCCAACAATCGCAAGCTTTCCGGGAAAAATTAAAAAAAATAGTACCTATAAATATGCAGCCTCGATGCTTGATTGGTTTCCAACTATTGCAGAATACGCCGGCATTTCACCACCCAATAAAATTGACGGCATTAGCATAACATCAGTCTTACACGGAAAATCCGAAGACCCTAGGCGCGTCATCCCCTATTTTGAACAAGGCAAAGTGACAGGTATTCGCGTGGGCGAATGGAAACTGAAACTCCCACACAAAGGCCGCGCTCAGTCGCTCGCCGGCAAGTGGCCCGGCGCTTATGGTCCGCATGGCGAACTGTTATATAACTTAGCGAAAGATCCCGGCGAAAAAAACAATCTCGCGTCCGAGATGCCTGAAAAGGTTAGCGAACTCAAAAAAGAAACTGAAGCATTTATTAAAAAGCTGGGCCCGGTAAAAGATCGTATTCCATCCAGATCCAAAGCAGATCGATATACACTGGAATGGAAACTCAAAGAAATTGAAAAATTAAAGAAGCAATAAAAACCATGTTCAGATCGACCATCATAAATTTTAGCTTGCTCTTATTGTTTATTTTGCAATTTGTCTCATGTTCGAACACAAAGCCTATAAAAGAACATCAAAACGCCGAGCAATCAAAGCGACCCAATATTATTTTTATATTGGCCGATGACCTTGGCATTGGCCAAGTCGGCGCATATAGAAAAAATAAAATCGCTACACCGCATATCGATAAACTTGCCGCCGAAGGGCTTCGTTTTACGCAAGCTTACGCGGGCAACACCGTCTGCTCTCCCTCGCGAATGGCCTTATTTACCGGGCGAGACGGACAGTTGCTGCACAGCATTGACAACTCGATTAAATTGCGTGAACACGACTATACATTTGCACATCTGTTGCAAAACTCAGGTTACGACACGCGCTTAATTGGTAAATACGGTATCGGTGATAGCGTCGGCAAAAATGATCCGATCAGCATGGGTTTTAATCATTGGTTTGGATTTATGGGCAACTTAGAAGCTCATCGCCAATATCCACAGACGATTTGGCGAGACAACAAGCAGGAAAAAATTGAAGAAAATATTAGCGGTGAAAAAAAAGATCGTATTCTTATCCACGATCTTTTCACCAGCGAGGCAATTAACTATATCGGCCAAAAACACGAAAAACCGTTTTTTTTGTTTCTTGCTTACACTTTCCCACACGCCGAATTAGCTTCTCCAGATTCAACCTACAAACTCTACGAAAATAAATTTGAAGAAGAACCCTACCCCGGGATGTCAACAGGAAAAGCTATCAACCGTTTTACGCCTTATTATCCCGAACCGGTAGCAAAACCTCGCGCCACATTAGCCGGGATGATTGCCGCAATTGACCGCGATGTCGGCCGTATAAATCAGCAATTAGAAAAACTTGGTTTAGCCGACGACACGATTGTTATTTTTAGCTCTGACAATGGCCCCCACCATGAGGGCGGGGCTGACCCAATATTTTTTGAAGCTTCAGCCCCGTACCGAGGCATTAAACGCGATTTATATGAAGGCGGCATTCACGTGCCTTTTATCGTTAAATGGCCCAATCACATTGCCAAAGGTTCGACTAATTCAACGCCGATAGCGTTTTGGGATATATTGCCAACATTTGCGGAAATTACTGATATCGATGTTAAATCGACTGAAGCAAAATACAATGGAGTCTCCTTCAAAAGTTCAATGATGGAGGGGCAAACGCTTCCAGAACGAATGATGTACTGGGGTTTCCGCACACGTATAGGCGATAAAAAAACTATAAACGTACGTCAAGCAGCGCGCAAAGGCGATTGGAAAGCTGTTCGATATGGTTTAAACCAAGGTATCGAACTTTACAATCTTAAAAACGATCCTGGAGAAGAGAATAATCTAGCGCACCTTCACCCTGCAAAGGTCGAAGATTTTCGTTCTTTCCTGGATAAACAAATTGCGCCGTAAAATGAGAAAATATGTATGCACTGCCTAGTACTCGATACGGGAAAAACTCATTGCAAATTAGCGGTTGTCTCTAGCCGCGGTGAAATACATGCAATTGAAACCTTATCGACCCCCATTCTCAATACGCAATTTTATCCAGCGATCGATACGGATTTGATTTTTGAATGGTTTATTGAGCAAGCGAAAGTATTTTTTTCGCAATGGAATATCGATCGCATTATTTCGGTATCACACGGTGCGACAGCGGCACTATTGAATAATACTGGTGAATTAGCGCTCCCTATACTTGACTACGAATATGAAATACCCAACGACATAAAGCAAGCTTACGAAGCCATTCGTCCAAACTTTTCTGAAACGTTATCGCCTAATTTGCCTCTAGGTTTAAATATCGGTACACAGATTTATTTTCAAGCCAAGCAATTTCCAGAACAATTTAAAACCGTTACACATATATTAATGTACCCACAATATTGGGCCAACCGTCTAAGCGGTGTTATTGCTAACGAAATTACGTCTCTAGGTGTGCATACCGATTTGTGGGATTTTAATAAGTGGGAGTTATCGAGCCTTGTTAAATCAGAAAACTGGGCAAGTAAATTCCCCAAAAATACTGCGGCGTGGGAACAACTCGGAACACTTAAACCGGCATTGAAAAATCAGCTAGGTATTGATCACGAATGCGCGGTTCACTGTGGCGTCCACGACTCCAATTCCGCTTTGTTCCCATACATCTTGCAAGCGAAACAAAATAAAAGCGATTTCACACTGCTCTCAACCGGAACTTGGTTTATTGCGATGTCGCCAAACACGCCTGTTGTAGATCTTGACGGCGAGCGCGATTGTTTAGCGAATATCGATGTATTTTCGCGCCCGATTGCCTGCGCGCGTTTTATGGGTGGCCGTGAGCACGAAATTATTCTCGGCGATATTTCGCGCTGTGATATAGATGAGAAAGATATTACAGCAATAATTGAAGAAGGTATTTTTGCATTACCTCACTTTGTTAATACTGGAGGCCCTTTCCCCGACAAGCAAGGAAAAATTATTCCCAATCAGGAGCTTACACAAAAACAACTCAACGCGGTGGCAACACTCTATATTACGCTTTTATCCGACCAGTGTTTGTCTCTGGTGAACTCGCGCGGTGACCTCTACGTCGAAGGTCCACTTGTCAATAACCAACTGTTTTGCTCTTTGCTAGCCAGCTTACGCGGCCAAGATGTTTACATATGCGAACAAGCATATGGTGTTACATTGGGCGCTGCCATGCTGAGTTATTGGCCTGAGATAAAGGAAACGAATATTCAATACACTAAAATCGTTGCGTCGTTAACTGACAAAATTGTGGAATACAAAAAACACTGGCTTGAACACCTGACAATGACTAGCCTAGAAAATTGAGGCTTTGAGAAATCATGACAGCCAAAGATGACATACTCAATCGAATTCGTTCAGCGAACGAGCAAGCCAATGCTGACTCGATAAAAGTATCAGACATTGCTCGCAATTTAATTTCATACGATGCGCAAGAACTACTCTCACTATTTATTAAAAGGCTCGAAGCATATGGTGTTGTTGTCCATCAAGGTACAGACAATGATATTGGTAAGGTAATCATTGATAGAATTTCTGAGCTGAAGAAAACCGATATTA
Source organism: Marinagarivorans sp. (assembly GCA_028281865.1). GTDB lineage: Bacteria > Pseudomonadota > Gammaproteobacteria > Pseudomonadales > Cellvibrionaceae > JANQJB01. The sequence goes on along the minus strand of JANQJB010000108.1, from coordinate 15,156 downwards.
TTATTCCCGAAGGTTTAAGTATTAACTTTCCTGAATCTAAAATAAATTTTATCCGTGATAATCAATGCTCAACGGAAGTACTTGATAATAGCGATGGCATCGTATCGCGCTGCGCTTTCGGAGTTGCAGAAACGGGTAGTATCGTTTTAGATGGTAGCGAAGACCAAGGTCGCCGGGCAATTTCGCTCGTGCCCGACTGGCATATGTGTATCATTCGACAAGATCAAATTCTCCCCAACGTCAGCACTTGTATGGCGATGCTGAGACCTGCAGCAACACGAGGCTCTCCGATTACTTTTATCTCCGGACCTTCGGCCACTGCGGATATTGAATTTCAGCGTGTACAAGGTGTGCACGGACCGCGAAATTTGGAAGTTTTGATTACGACTAACTAAAGCTAATATTTAATACAAGCAATAACAGCTATGAGTTGTTCAATATTAGTAGGTAGTTCTGCCACCAGATAAGTCAAATGTCGCAGCCGTAGTAAAGGAATTTTCCTCGGTTGCGAGCCAGCAAATCATCGACGCAGCTTCGTGCAACTCCAACATCCGTTGACGAGGAATTTTTGAGGTAATCATTTCAATAAATTCCGGTGCTTGACTCATCGACATTTCTGTTTTTGCTATTGCAGGTGTTACGGCATTAACAGCGATGTTGTAGGAAGCTAATTCTTTGCCCATCGATTTTGTCAAAGCCAATACACCGGCTTTGGTTGCACTGTAAGCGGGCGCTCCAGGATTGCCTTCTTTACCCGCCACGGAGCTTAAGTTCACAATACGCCCGTAATTTTTTTCTATCATATGCGGCACTACGGCCTTGCACACATGATACGTTCCCACTAAACCAATATGCACGACTTGTTTAAAATCTTCTGGAGGATATTCCCAGGTATTGGCATTGGGCCCCACGATCGCAGCGTTATTAATAAGAATATCGATTTTTCCATATTTTTCGATAGTAGCGCTTGTTCCTTTTTCTACCGAATCTAGGTCCGCAATATCGACTTTAAAAAAAGCGATATTTTCAGTTTTTTCTAATTCTTGTTGCGCTTGTTGAATTTCTTTTTCATTAATATCCCAAATGGCGACTTGAGCACCATTTTCCAGCATGCGTTTAACAACAGTTAAACCTATTCCACGTGCACCGCCGGTGATAACAGCTACACGGTTTTTGAAATCGTAAGTATTAATTTTTATACCCTCTATTAAGATAAATAGTTTTATCCTGAAGACTTTGCAAAGAGCTTCTGGCAGGGGAGTATCTCGGACCGTGGCGCGCGGGATTCGCGCGACGAGCCTCCACGGATGGATTTACGGCGTGTCTGAGATACTCCCCTGCCAGAAGCTCGTTTTTCCTACGAAGACAAAATCTAATATCTAAATTTGCCAAAAACTATAATTTAATTCGTAGATATTAAGAGCGCTGTAGATAGTCCGCACCAGACCTCCACCACCTTAAGCTAGGACCGCCACGAGTACATCCCTGTAGGCTGCGTCACTAACGTCCCTGTTAGTGACGCTCCTAGCTTAAGCTGCTGAAGGTCTGGCGCTATGTGCCACTAGTTAGAAAGTATTTTTTCCAAATTATTCAGCACGAATTAATTTCATTTCCACAGCCCCAGGATTCGGCGCCAACCCAAACCCAGGTTCATCATTTAAAATAATTTCACCATTTTGAGGAATTTGTTCATTTTTAAACAACGCCCCAAAAACCGGTTCAATTTTGTCGCCCTTAGGGCTGGTAATTAAATATTCACAAAATGGTGAGTGCGGTTGGGACATAACAAAGTGATAACTGTAAGCACCACTACCGTGAGGGATAACGGGAATATCGTAAGCGGCAGCAAAAGCTGAAACGCGTAACGCTTCCGTTAATCCTCCCATCCACATTAAATCAGGCTGCAAAATATCGACAGCGCGCGACTCAATTAAGCGGCGATAACCGTAGCGCGTGTACTCGTGCTCGCCTGTTGTCCACTTAATCCACGGCGCACGCTCTTTTAATAATTTATGCCCCTCGACGTCGTCCGGTGATAAACATTCCTCTAACCAATTTAAATTTAATTCGCGCACAGCGTAGGCGAGTTCGACAGCAAACGGCACGTCGAGCGCCATGTAACAGTCGACCATAATCGGGAAATTCGGGCCACAGGCGTCGCGTTGAGCCGCTAAAAAATCATAATTTTTTTGAATTCCAGAAGGGCCCTCTGCGGGACCATAGGGGAGCGGAACTTTGCCGCCCCAAAAGCCAAGATTCTTTGCGTGCACAGCTTCAGGGCCTGTGCAATACAATGGAATTTTGTCCTTTGTGGCTCCGCCAATTAATTTATAGACAGGTTCTTCGCGAATTAGGCCCTGCACGTCCCACAATGCTAAGTCGACAATGCTAATAGCCAATACCGCAACGCCGCGCCTTCCATAAGGCATTGCAGCGCGGTACATTTGATCCCACAGCAGCGCTGTATCACGGGCATCCGCGCCGACTAGAAAACGGCGAAAATGATTTTCGATAAGCCAGCACGCAACCTCCCCTCCAAAACCCGTCGCTACACCGACTTTTCCGCTCGCAGTTTCGATTTCAAGGTAGAGAGAACCTAAAGCCGCAATGCCCCAAGATGTGCGCGACTTCTTATATTGCTCAAATTTCGACATCGGTGTCGCGATGATGCCATCAACTAACCAGTGACCATCCGCGCGATCGTGATAATCACCTCCGGAACCCTGCTCATTAATCACGTAGGCTCGAAGGTCAATAATTTTAAACGGGTTTTTGTCGTTACTCATGAAGATCTACTTAATGATAGCTCTGGCATATATTGGAATTGTTGGGTAATTTTCAGGTTATTTTGCATACACAAAGAGTAATAAAGCACGTTTCTAATCGCGGCTATATCGCACAAGATCCCCTTGCACCAATGCCAAGCGCATGTTGGAATACGCTCATATTCTCGCAGAAACAATCAACTTCAATCAACCGGAAAACGAATAGACGTGAACCCTTCCAGACGACAATTGATCAAATCCATTGCCAGCGGCTATGTTGTAGTTAGCGTGTCTTCACTAAGCTTGTTTAGCTGTAAACAGAAACCCAAGGTTAAAAGCGACTTTAGCTACCCTCAAGGCCTTGCTTCCGCTGACCCTCAGCCCGACTCCATTGTCTTATGGACCCACGTCGAGGATACAAAACGCGATAGTTCAGACATCGCGCTTACCTTACAAATAGCGCTGGACGAGCAGTTTTCCCAAGGTGTTATTGAACAAAAAGTCATTGCTCCTAAAGAGCGCGACAACACTGTGAGAGTTCATGTAAAAGGGCTACAAGCCCATACGACTTATTACTATCGTTTTTTGGCTCCGGATAACGGCTCAAGCCCAATCGGTCGAACCTGGACAGCTCCGCGCCACGAAGATGAGGTTGAATTATCGGTCGCAGTCGCATCTTGCCAACACTATACCACCGGTTATTTCAGTGCCTATCGTCGTTTAATTAATGACGATAAACAAGCCAAGAAAATCGATATGATTCTTCATACCGGCGACTTTCTTTATGAAATGGATTTTGTCGCTATTCCCGATTTAAATCGCAACAAAGTTAGCCTTACCAACCCCGACGGCAGTGAGCGGACGGTTATGCCGTTTCCCGACGGCGAAAAATTAAAAAAAGGTTGGACAATCGCGAAAACGCTCGCTGATTTTCGTCACCTTTATAAAAAATATATTGCCGACCCAGATTTAATGGAAGCGAGACGTTTATATCCATTTGTTTATGTTTGGGATGACCACGAGTTATTTAACGATTATTGGCAAGGCCATTTACCACACGGTGTTTACCAAAATCGCAAAGTCAACGCCAACCAAGCGTGGTTTGAATATATGCCCTGTGCGCTGAATGACGCCTGGGTAGGACCGGCCAATAAAAATTATGCGCATGATTTTAAACACCCTGGAAAATTAGAAGACGTACAAGAGCCGCAATTTGACGACGACTATTTAAATACCGAGCCGAATAATTTAAAAGCTATTTATTCCTTGGCCATTTTTCGAAGTTTGCGTTGGGGCAAACTGGTCGATTTATTTGCTATCGACGGCCGTAGCTATCGTGGTGACCGCGGCGTACCGAAAGAAATTTTGTCAGTCGGGGTGGTGCCCTATCCCACCGATCCGCTTGATCCGGAATTTGTCGAAACGATGAACGCGGGACGCACCGCCAATAATGGCAACCCTCCCGACACCGTCATTTATGAAGGCAAAGTCGTCGATAATGTCAGAAAAAATTCCCCTATCGGTTCCATGCTCGGTCGCAAACAAAAAAACTGGTTAAAAGAATCACTTAAAAACAGTTCCGCACGTTGGAAGCCAATTCTTAATAACACACCTTTTATGCGTTTTGGGTTTGACGTTTCATTTAAACCAGGCGGCAAAAGCGGTGGGATTTTTTGGTCGGACTCCTGGGACGGTTACCCCATCGAGCGCCGCGAAATGATGAAATTTATTCGCGACGAAAAAATCAGTAACGTTGTCTCTCTTACCGGCGACCGCCACGCACATTATGCCGGATATATTTACGACGACTACGATGCTGAAAACCCTTCGTCAATTATTCCCGAATTTGCCTGCGCAAGTATAAGTGCACCCTGTCGTATTCTTTCACAAAATACCGTTACCCAGAAAAACCCTGATCTCGCCGATTTAGTGGTAGGTGATGGCAAGGCAATTAATTACGAAAATGATATGTCACCAACTTTGAATGCTTGGATGCTGTTTGGTGCTCAAACTGCTCGCGCGATGGCAAAGGGCGATATGAATAAAGCTGAAAAAGAAAAACGCGACGATATTAACCCGCATATGCTTTACGCCGACAACGACGCCTACGGTTTTTTGGTAGCAACTTTTACGCAGGAAAAAGTCAGCGTCGATTTTATCGCAACGCAGGAGCCGGTTAAAAAATACGGCGACAAAGGACCTGCACAAAGACGCAAAGTCACCTATTCGACAAAAGCCTGGACACCTGGCAGCCAACCTCAGTTAACTTTCGAAGGAGTGGACGGTTCGAAACCTATTCTAGGTTTACGCGATGACTGACGAGATCCGACGTTAGCATTTGGCTCAAAGGAAGAACCCGCCCTAAATACCCCAAGATACACTCGTGTTCTTGTGCGCGATTCACGTGCTGAACGTACATCTTTACCTACCATTAATCGTGTATCATCACGATATCAAGCAATAGTCTCTGCAATTTAGCTGAACTAATACCTATGGTCGTTGACTAATATTGTCTGCTGATTTCGGCCCCAAACAGCAATATCAAGCTAAAATAAAACTATGCACCCGCGGTTTTGACCCAAAATATCAAATTTTTGCCGTTTGGTGCTAACGCGTAAATACGCACCGCAGTATATTCGAGAATTTTAAGGAACTGGTTTTGCTACAGTTTTATCGCCCTCAGTTGATTAAGCCATTATTATCCTGGTGTCTTATTTCCTCGTTATTCTTTTTTCAATCCGCTATCGCGGCAACCATGAGTATCGATTCTAAGAACGCTATTGCGGGCAAGAAAAGTATAGACCGCCACAACAATGAAGCAAACGGTTCGTTAGTTAGCGAGCGAGAGAAAGTAGATCTTGTCGACGATTCGACCGTCGCTGAAGCTATTGATCGACGCCCAGATTTAAATTTTAGAAACATAACAATCGACGGAGAAAAAGCGCAGGTCAGTTTGGACGAGCTTCCCGCCGAAGCGGTAAGTAATACTGAAGTTCTGCGCGCGAATACACCCGATCTCAATGCGGAGTCGCGCGGGGGATCACTCAGCATACAATCCAGCCCTACTTTTAACTTGAAAACACCTGTTACCAAGGGCGAAATTTATTACGGCTACAACGAAGAAGGCGGCAAAGATCGTTTTGGCGGCAACATCACTCATGGAAAATCACTCGGCAACATCGGTTTTCGTGTTGGCTTCAAAGCTTCGAAAAACTCTTGGTACGACGAGTCAACTCGCATGGATTGGAAGGAGATAGAATACAATAATGAAAATTATTTTGTCCCCAAACACCATTTCTTAATGAACTGGACTGGTACCGATGAAAAATTTTCCGCAAACGCTAATATAGATTTTAAAATATCCGATATTTTTTCACTCTACACCCGCGGCAGTTTTGACAGACGTGATTTACATATACAGAGTGCGCGTTTAAGACATCGCCTAAGCGACGGTGATTATATTCCTTCAGGCCAAAGCCAAGGCATTAGTCAAAACGCAACGATGGAGCGAGACGTTATGGACTTTGAGGCTGAGGACAGAGACAACTTTTTGCAATTTGGTGGGCTAGCAAACTGGCCGAGTACTCGTCTGGATTTTCAAGTTTCACAAGATTCCTCCAATTACGTTGAACCCAGTTGGTTCATTATTGAATTTCGCCAAGAAGATATCGATATCGCTTACTCACTAGCCGAGCCGAGGTTTCCGGATTTTAGCACTGATGTAAACCGAGCGACTGATACAGATTTATATCAATTTGAAGAGTTAGTAAACGAGTATTGGTCTGATAAGAAATCGGACTTGATTGCCACTATTAATCTTAAGCACGATTTTTCTTTTACATCGATAGACGCTTTTTTTAAAACGGGTTTGCGCATTCGTTCGCGGGAAAAAGATCAAATTTCACAATCTAATTTCTTTGCTCCCCCAGAATCAGCCGATTTTAATTTCACGCTTTCCGATGTGCTTGGCAATACCTTTAGAACAAGCGAAGCCGATTCAAAGTACAATTTTGGGCCAACAGCTTCACCACTAAGTTCTCGCGAATATTTTGCTGAGAATCGAAGTAATTTCTTACTCAACGAAAGGAGAACACGCGAAAAATCCGACCCCGCTACCTTCGATGTTAGCGAGGATGTATCTGCCGCCTATCTAATGTTTAACTTAGAGCGCGGCCGTTTGCGAAGTCTTATTGGTGCGCGTGTTGAGCAAACAGATTTAGAGTATCTCGGCAGGCAAGTAGAAATAAGCGAATCCGGCGACTACCTCAGTACTCAATCAATACCGGGCTCTACGGATTACCGTAATTGGTTCCCTGCATTTCATTTACGTTATTTTTTAGGAGAAAAAACAACGCTTATCGGCGCCTGGACCAAATCGATAAAACGCCCATGGTATGGAGATATTGTTCCGTTCCGTAAAGTGGACTACGAAGATACATCTATTGATGAAGGCAACCCTGAACTAAAACCAACACTTTACGAAAATATCGATATATCGCTTGATTACAAATTAAATGATGCAAGCTTATTTTCACTCGAACTTTTTTCCCGTGATATTACCGATATTGTTTATTGGGAAGAAAACAAGATCTCGGGAGGCATATACGACGGCTTCATTCTTGGCAGTAAACAAAATGGCCCATCGGCGGAAAGACAAGGCGTAAAATTTATCTGGAATCAGGATCTTGAAAGCTGGTCTTCGACTTTAAAAGGCTTGTCTTTTAATTTTAATACAACTTATCAGGACTCTGAAACAGAATACCAAAATCATCCAGGGAAAAAACTTCCGATTACAGGCACAAATAAACGTTTCTCGCAACTGACTTTAAATTACGATATCAACAGACTATTTGTACAGCTGATGCTTAACAAAAACAGCAATGTTATTCGCTCAATTGCCGATGATTTTTGGCGCAACAGTTATAGTCGAGCACGAGAATATGCTGAATTAAGCACCAGCTATAAAGTCAACAAAAACCTTCGCGCCGTGCTTAAAATCACTAATTTGCTTAATAGCTCTAACGAGCGATATCTCGGTGATACTTCGCGGCCGAGTTTCTACGAAGTAGCAAAGCGAAAGTTGAATTTAAGTTTGAAGATGACACTTTAATTATGACGCAAATAATCTACGCTTTAAAAATGATGCAAGGCTACTAGGAAGCTTCATAAATAATAATTTTGGTGAGAGTACTATTTGTTGGGTTGGGTGATTTTTCCTGGATGATTAACAGCACAACGTAGGCCGTGACCGGCACCAATATTATCTTTCTCATCAGCACCACGTCTATATAACTGTATCTGGCCTTTCCCACCGATCGCTCCTGACCCTCGCCAAATTTTATGCTTTGAGCGTTTAGGTATTTCTGAATCATTACGTGGATCAACTACTGGATTTTTACGATAACCGTACCACCAGTCTACGGTCCATTCACTCACATTTCCGGACATATCGTAAATTCCGAGAGGATTGGGCGGCCAGGAACCCACCGGTCGCGAAAATATCCCTTTTTTGGGATCACGGTAGTTAACGCCATACTCAATATCACCGTTGTTGGTCGCGTGTGCGACCGCCTTACCTCGACTTCTAGCCGCATACTCCCATTGCGCCTCTGTTGGCAAACTCATTGGATATCCAATTAAATTACCAAGCCAAATGCAATAAGATTGGGCTTGATCCCAGGTCATTCTTTTAGCGGGATAGTCTCCTCCATAATGTTTTTCGGTTCGCCAATCCTTTGCAATCATCTCTTCACCAATGCTTTTGCTGTATCGATCAAAGTCATCCATCGTGACCTCATAAGCCTGAATACTGTAACTTGTTAAAGTGACCTCGTGAACTGGACGGGTATTTCTATCGCCAGTAAAATAGCGGAAATTTCCATGTTGATCGGTATAACCCACGTCACCCATCATAAAGGTGCCTCCTTCAACAAAAACCAACTTGTCAATTATTGTTTGTTCATAACTCGCTTTTCCTGTATTAACTTGTTCATCTTTGCAAGCGCTGATTACGAAACAAGCAACAAACAGCAAACTCATTCTTTTTAGATTCATTTATTATTCCGGCAATGCTGTAATATGATTCTGAAGATCCTGCCATTTATGACTATCATTTAACAAATGTTCTTGAAGAAGTTTTAAATTATCATTGGCACGTTGCGACTTTATTTCCTGTGTAGCTCCCGGAGTGACTCTTGGCATTAGCTTATCTCCGTTTTTCTCACATAGGTGTTCAAGAGTTTCTCGCCAATCGGTTTTTGAGTGTGTTCCCTCTTTTAATAACAAGATAGCAGCATCTTCTCGTCTTTTATTAATATCGAAGTTCCAAAAATTATCCCAGCGCTCTTCAAAATCATAAGGAGCAGATACCAGCTCGTATAAAATACGGGCCTTTGTTTCCGGTGTTAAATATTTAATTAGCTCTGGTTTTTTATGTAAGGTGTCGACTAACGTATCAGTTTGCTCATTCACTATATTCTCGCGCTTCCATTCGTCAACAATATCAAATGCTGTCGATAGTAGAGAAATTGCCGTGTCCGCAAAAGCCCCAATTGCCAATGTTCCAGCCGCCCCAATAGGATTACCCATTTTTAACATCTTCCATGCCCAGGCACTGAATAAATCAAATACATCGATACCTGATTCATCGTCTTCGGTTTCAAATATATCCAAGTATCGAAAGTTATTTTTCTTTAGTTGAGAATGGATAAGCACAACAAAGTCCCAACATTGCCCCACACCAACCACAATATTTAATTGCCCACCTACGCCTAATCCAAGAGCCGCCTCCGCTTTACACTTAACAACAAAGCGCTGACTGATTTGATCAAAACCAATTTTTAACTCCGCTTTACCGCCAATACCTGCCATGCCCGTCACGGTGTAACCTATTGATCCCAAGGCATCAAACTTGGGAGGCGTCGCAGTTTTACTTTTATCGGCTTTATCGTCCGGCGGCGGACGCCAATCGAGTGCGGCTTTTAATCCTGCCTCGGCTTTAGCGCCAGCAAAGGCACCGGCATTCGCACCTGCTTCAAGTGCACCCTTGGCTTGTTGAATTGTTTTATCACTGACTTTACCCGCACGCTTTTCATCACGAATGGCACCGACAACAGCCAAAGCGCCTTGTGGACAGGCCACTGCAATTTCGCCACCGAGCACCACGTTAGCGCCCGCCCATGCGCTGATATGACCGCTAAACATTGCGCGCATATCGCCAATATAAACTTCGGTATCCGCCTCAATAACGCGGCTTTTTGATTTGTCAATTTCCCAGGCTAAAAATTCGGTGCGACGATTATGAAAAATTTCGTTTTGCGTATTTATTCGAAGTTCAGTTTCACCCTTACTGATAAAAGGATCGCTGTAGAGTTTGACGTGCTTAAGTAAATTATCAAAATGGGTGATTTCAAGATCTGCTTTGATCGACGCTTTCACGAGCAATCGCTTACAGTATTCAATGATTATATGCTGTAAGCGAGTCATTCTGGTCAGGCGAGGATCTGCCGATCGACGCAAGTCATTCCACTGGTCTTTCTGAATAAATAATATTTTGACAAGTTGAGGCAAAGTACCCGCTTTAATCTCATCTAAATTAGGAACTTGTTTACGAAGCTGCTGTAGTGGGCTAGTCGATTTTTCATCTAGACCAATTCTATACCAATCGATATTTTTGCCTTCTGTCCTTCCTTCAAGAAGTAAATAAAAGGCCATAAAGTCGAGGTGTTCCTGCGTCCATATGCCATTTTTAAAATGCGCAATCCAGTTAAAGTAGGTGTTCTGAATAAAATCAGACACGACACTCGCCCGCCGTTGTCCTAAAGCCATATTATGCGCATCGGAACCCGTTGCACTGGTATGCCCAACAACTTGTATAAATAATTCACGTTGCCTTAAATCCAGCTCTGCGCGATTACCAGTTTGATTAATAACGGACCAGGCTTTTAATGTGCTAAGCACGCCGTAAGCACCCGCCGGCGTTAATAAACTACAATCAACCGAAAAATAGGGAAGTTTTTGATCGGCTCGTAAACCATAAGTGGCGCCTGCATCGTTGCTTGAGCCATAAAGTTTATAAACGATTTCTTCTTTTTTAGTTTTCACTATTGGCTTGAGCGCATGCCCCTCACTATGGGGATAATAGAAATTGCCCTCCGCTTTCGCTTCCGCCAATGCAGCATCAAATTCCGCCTCCGCTCCGAGTGCCAGTTTGCCTTTATCCAATAAATTAAATTCGGTTTTTACACTCGTACCCAAGCTATAGCGCATAAATTGCGCGCCTGCACTAGCATCCCACATTGTTGAGGGCAGTTTTTTCCGCGCCAACTCATTTCTGATTTCTAAGCGCGTATCTGAGTCAACAGTGTCTTTATAAACGTAATCTTCTAAACCTTGTCTAAATTCATCGTCTGGGCCCCAAATATCTTCGACCATAGACTTCGCCAAATCCCAATCTTCCGGCAAATAATATTTTTCCGGATCTTTTTCTTTGGAGTCTGTCTTTTTATCTAGAGCCGCGAGCGCTTTATCGCGATATTTTGTATATTGCCGCGTTGAAGTTTCGGCGCTTTTATTAAGCTGCTCTATCCACTTGTCGATAGACTTGTAATAATCCTCATCAAAAAAATGTGCAACAGGGCCGAGCACTCCCTTAGCAAGCAAAGCAGATGAAATTTGCCCCTCTTTTTTATATTCGAGTAACTTCCATTCTTTGGCGATTTTTGTTTGCACTTGGCCAAATATTTTTTTGACCTTTTCTTGATTGATTTCACCGGCTTTTTTATTGGGGTCAGCGGCTTCATCATCATCGGTGTAACGCCACTCACCCAAACTATCTTCCGACGCTTCGGGTGTGGCATTCTTGCGAATGGCCTCACTTGTTGCCTTAGGAAGGTCAAACAGGCGACGCGGCTCTTTGCGCAGTTCTTCGATAATTTTTGACGGTACGAGGGAATATTTTTGTTCGCCAACGCGAATAACTTCGTTAAAACTCACTTTACCGGTCGTCAAAGGAGCCAGCGTGCCACTGCCAGGATTTTCCTCGATTTGTTTTAATAAGGCATTGCGTACTTTTTCTTGCGCCTTGTACATTGCACTGTGATCATTGCTTTTACTGGTACGCGCATTATTTAATTCTTGTGCTGCTTCGTCCAACTCTTTATCGATTTGATTAAGCTGATCAAAGGTCTTTTTATCCAAAACCGCGCAAAACAATTCATTCGGCGAAATTAAAATATCGTAAATTACTCCTGGTGTATCGATAGTGAGGCTATTGTCACTACCAATTGCCATTGGTGCGGGTTGTGGCTTAACCGGTGCGTTCATATTTAACTTCCGTATACGCTTTTTAATTTAGCTTTTGTTTTTGGGCCTGGAACACCATCAACTTCAAGGTCGTGAGCCTCCTGAAAAAGTTCAAGCCCCGCACGTGTTTTTTGCCCCATAATTCCGTCGGCCACGCCGCAAGGAAAGCCAAGCGCGTTGCAACGTGCTTGCACGCCGCTTAATTCTTCGACAGGATCAAGATGACCGAGCTGCACTTCAAATACATGGGAAGGCTCACTCGATTCTGCATCCATAAAAAATTTTAATTCCCCACCGCTTTCGGTCCCTTCCGGTAAATCAATTTCAATCACACCATCTTCGCCGATCGGTGCGTCGATATTTTGATTGCCTATGCTAAGAACAACGCGTTTTCCAACCCAAGGGACTCCTAAGCTATCACCAATTTTTACTCTAAATTTTTCAACTTCCGGTTTTTTTATTCTAAAAGTGTGTTTCGAATTAGTTGAACCCATTCCCATCTTATCTTCTTTCTCGGGAATAAAAATTTCGTCGCCGGGAAAAATAATATTGGGATCTGGGCGAAGCTCACGGAACTCAGCATTTTTTTCATGCTGATAAATTTTCTCGTAAGAAACAAAATTGTATTTTTTAGCAATCCGATTGAGCGTTTCACCCTGTTGTACGATGTGCACTGGCATTATTGATACCATTCATCAAGTTCGGGAAATTTAATATCGCAAACGCCTGGAGCGAGGTCTTCAAGCTTTGCAACGCCATTTGCGTCCGTTTTTCCGGTGTATTCTGTCCCAGCACTGTCACGAATCCAATAATCCTGGTTCGCGACCGGCTCATCGTCATCGTAAAGTAACTTAATTTCTATCCAGCCTTTCGTCACAACAGGCGCCAACGGAACTTCACGCGTGCCCGGCATAACATAGGGTTCTAGCTCGGCATCATCAGATTTCGGTGTTCGCGGTGAATAGCGCCGCTCGTAAACTTTTAAATCCCCCGCCAATATTTTTTGTTGAACAATTTCTCGATTGTCTATCGACGCAGCCATAGCGTCGAGCCCAACGTCATCAGCGAGCTCCTGCCAAACTTCATCGTCGCTGTTTAGAGAATTTAAAAAGTACTCAACCTCGGCCTCATTGCTAAAAAACAGGCGGCGCTGGTCGCGAGTATCGGGCAAACTGGGGCCAGCAAGAAAATGGTAAGCCTTATCGACACCATTGGTAACAAAACGAGTGGAATTGAGGTCAGGAAACCTGAAAAGCCGCAGGCGCTGACGCTGAATCAATGTCGCCACGGTGTTAACAAGCGCATCACCGGTGGAGGGTTTGATATCAGGGAAATTGGCAAATAGCAGCCCACGCCAATACGATTCATTTTTGGCAAGATCGCGACTAATAAAGCGTTTAATCGCGCTGAAATCTGTATTGTCAAACGGCTTTGCATCTGGATGTGCACGATCACCAGCCGTAACAACTTGATAATGCTCTCCATGCACACCCACTATTGTGAGCGGCGCATTGTCGAACTCTTTGTCGAACTCTGCTGCACTCATAACCTACTTACCGCCCCCAAAGTTCCTGGCTTTCGCAGCCAGCTTTCCTATTAACCCATGCGACAAAAATACGGCCTGCTATTGTACACAAAGCGCTTACACACGGGCTAGGCTCCGATCCTCGGTTTTTTTGGAACTTGATATTTGGTACCAGGCGAACTCAATGGGTGGTATGCACTCTACAAGCATGTTTAGCGAAACCCCTACTATTCAGTTCTTAACGCTTCCATCGGAGCAATATTGGATGCCCGCCTAGCCGGGATGTACACGGCAAGCATCGTAATGAGCAGAACAGCCAGGCAAACCAGTGCATAGACGCTCGGGTCTGTTGGCTGCACGTCATAGAGTTGAGCTGCCAGCAAACGACTAATAAAAACGGCGCCGGCTACGCCGAGCAGCATTCCAAGTAGCGCTTTAATCAGACCGTCTTTCATGACGTAATTCAGAATGGCCAGCTTCGACGCGCCTAGGGCAACACGGGTACCGAGCTCTCGCGTTTTTTGGAATAAGCTATAGGCAATTACACCATAAATTCCAACGGTCGCAAGTGAAACCGCAATTACCGCAATAATAGCCAGCAAGGTCATCAATACTTTTCTGCGTGCCAGCGATTCACCTAATATTTCTTCCAGGCTACCCATTGATAATACGGGAACACGCGGGTCAATCTCGTGTACGATAGCTTCCACTATCTTAGTAACATCGCTGGGTGAACGCTTGCTCTTCACGACAACAAAGAATTGGCCAGTGGGTCTTTCTGCCATATTGAGATAGAAAAAGGAGACATCCTCCTCCGTGGAGTCGAGCCCCAACTGTTTACTGTCCTCAACCACACCAACCACTACCGGCCAATCTTCATCAGCAGTATCATCTCCAACAAAACCCATTTTCTTTCCAACCGCACTTTCACCCGGGAAGTAACGCTCTGCTGTCGCTTTATCGATAACGAGGCTGCGGCGATTAGTCACCTGATCACTCACGGTAAAATAATTTCCATCCAGCAGCTCCAGGCCCATGGTTTCAAAATACCCATCCGACACTGCTTTGAAGCGGGCGGAGACCTGTGCTTCCCCGTCTTGCATTTCATAACCGCGAATACTGAAAGTTCGTATTGGAAAACTATTGGTGGGGTAATTACCCGACAACCCGGCGCTCTCAATACCGGGTTTAGAGCGCAATTGCGAGAGCAACTGCGCCTGAAGTGCTCGGCGTTTATCGTCATCGCGATAGTCGGCACCAAAAGCTCTTACTCGCACGACTGACACATCGTCAGGCTCGTAACCAAAATCGCCATCTAAAACTTTTGCCAAACTATAAAGCAGTAAACCAGCACCAACTGTGAGCATTAAAGCCAGCGCGATTTGGCCCGAGACAAATACCGTACTTAACGCCTTTGAGATTCTATTTTCAGATACACCCTTTCCACTAGCGCTCAAATTTTCCAGTAGGTTTTTGCGCATAAAATTAACAATTGGGAAAAGCGCAACCAACAGCGCAAAGATAATAGAAGCAAGCAACATGGATACGATTGTCACGGCATCT
>JANQJB010000042.1 GCA_028281865.1 Marinagarivorans sp. | reverse complement strand
ATCCACGTCAATGGGAAATGGATGAAAACAACCCAAAAAATATTAAGGAACTGGCCTAACAAAGCGTTGCACCGGACAAGCCGGTGAACGCGACGTTATGCATATGAGATCATCATGAGAATCATTATTACGGCCCTGCTTGCATTTTCTCTAAGCGCGTGTTTGAGCTTACCTACGAGCGATGAACAAGTTGTGGCAATCAAACCTGATTTACCTAAGGATCAGATAGAAGCCTGGAATAAAATGCTAGGTAAATGGTATGGTGCGCAACCAATGGAAAGTGGCGAAACATATGAATGGGTAGTGACCCGAACGGTAGAAGGGAGATTTAAATTAGAAGCCCGACAATCGAGAGGTGAAATATACACTGAGGTAGGAGAGTGGGGTCTTGCTGGTCCAATCTACTTTGTTATTGCCAAAGGCTGGGTTGAAAACGAAATATTCATACCGACCGACCCTACAGATCCTTATTTCAGACATGCGTATGAAGTCATAGAGCTAACAGACAGTACCTTCAAATACCGTGCGTTTAGCGATGGAAGTATTTTTACAATGCAAAAAGTTGAACCAGATTTCGAACTTAAAATGCATAATAAACCGCTCTAGCAGCATAGCTTCTCCGTCGCTTTTTAATTTGCTGGTCGCCAACGCTGCCACATAAAAATCAACTCCTAAGCTGCCTGCTCTAAGCGGGGCGTTAAATGTCCAATTGAGGTCATCCCGTGCTTGACACGGGATCCAGGAGAAAAGGATGACAGAGAGGGATTTTTACGTTTACATTATGGCGAATAAACGGAACGGCGCATTGTTCGTGGGCGCGACTTTGGATTTGGTTAAACGTGTTTACCCGCGCACAGAAAATTGGGTGCTCATCAATTGGTTTATTGTGAACATCACAATGCCGCCGAATTAGCCATTAGGCGAGTGTAGCAGGCAAAAAAGAGGAAAAGGCAGTGGAAGATGGCGCTGATAGAAAAGGTAAATCTGAACGGGATCGACCTTTATACACAGATCACTGGATCCCGTGTCAAGCACGGGATGACGGATAAGCAAATTGAAAGTTAAGATACCACTGCATTTAACAATACTGTCAATGTGACCTTCATATCGGCACATTACCGCGGCGTTAAATATTCAATCCAATACGTTAGGAGTTACAAATATATGATGTTACGTTTTGCTATTGCCTTTCTTGCTGCAATTGTTTGTGTAAATAGCTATCCTCAAGTTGGGCCTGACGAGTTTAGTTACCCAGTAATATCTGGTTCTAGAAAAGCGAATGCCAGTTACGTTACGTGGGATAGTTTGAATAGTAGTACTTGCAAACAAGCTTCTAAAAGCTCTGTTTTTGTTAAGTTAGCAGACCAAATATATACGGTGCCTTGTAACAACTTTCTGGACACAAGGTTGAGCGATGTTAAAAAAAGCAGCAGGCTAGGCACCGAGGAGGCCCCAATTGATTCTCGTTTTTTTACAGCATTGTTAGACAAGGATAAAAACTCTTCAATAGAAATAAGGCGGCGAACTAAAAATTATAATAGCTACGGAGCCACTAGAAATGAACGAATAAAGAATATGCTTAATGCTCCAAGCGAATACAAATGCGCTACTACTGATGACGATTATCTAAAGTGTAGGCATAAAAAATACCCCAACGATTATTTCATATCAGTAGTTGAAAAAGAAAAATTGAGAGCAGGCGGCAGACTTCATTTTATTTGCTATGGCAGGTCCGGATGGTGTGAGTTGGTTGATGTAATCGATTCTAATACTGAGATTACGATAAATTTTCGTAACAACCGTAATTCGGCTACTAAATTTTCTCGTCAGCTGTATGAGATGGCTAAAAAAAAGCATGAAGATTGGAAAAGATAGTTACAAATACTACTAAAAATATTTAACAAGTGTGGCAATGCAGCCGCTAAAAGCGTTGCTTCGCAACAACGCGGCGCATTTCACAGGCGTTATGCGCTTTTACAAGGATATATATGAGTGATATAAAATTCTCTAACGAAGAGAAAGAGATAATAGTCAAACGAGTAAAGATGTATTTCAACGAGGAGCTAGATCAAGACATTGGTCGATTTGATGCTGAATTCCTAATTGACTTTTTTGCTAATGAAATCGGTTCGTATTTTTACAACCGAGGTTTATATGATGCCCAGGCTATTATTTCTCAAAAAGTAGAAGATTTAGCTGAGTCAGTATATGAGCTTGAAAAACCAACTGAATTTAGTAGGTAAAACTGCATGTATGATAGGGAGCTCGCATAACCAAGTGCTCAATCTGACGGCTTTTCCTTTGCTTAGCACGACGTTATAAGCCTTTATGAACAGATATTTCAATTTATTACTCGTTTGTTTTTTTGTGGGGTGCACTTCACCCAGGGTAGAATACTCAGACATCGAAATCGATGCTCCTTCGGAGCCGAACGAAAATATGACAGAAGAGTTAAAAAGGCTTGTTGAGGCCAAGAGAGAATCCGCTAAGTTAGTTGGCCTTGGGGCAATAGTTATTCAGGATGGTAATATTATCGGGCTTGCTGTTAGCGGTGAACGTAAAAAAGGTAGCGATTCTTATATTACCCCAAATGATAAATGGCATATTGGTTCGATTACCAAATCATTTACGTCTACAATGATTGCCCGCTTGATTGAAAAAGGTGAATTAAGCTGGAATACAACTATCGAAGATGTATTTCCTGACGAAAATAAAATTCATTCGATGTGGAAGAACGTAACTTTAAGGAATTTACTTACACACACATCAGGAGCAAAACCCAATTTTTCGATTTTGGTTCGTTTAAAAAATCCAGATGCAGGTATCGATAGAATAACAGCCAGGGAGTCTGCCGTAAGAAATATACTTGCACGAAGACCCAAAACGACTCCCGATACTGCCTTTGTATATTCAAATGTTGGGTATACGATTGCCGGAGTAATGGCTGAAAAGAAGACGGGAATTTCATGGGAAGATTTAATTGTCCGAGAGGTTTTTTCCCCTTTGGGGATCAAGAGCGGTGGTTTTGGAGCCCCTAAAGATAAAGTCGGAAAGTTGAGTCAGCCATGGGGACACAGAAATATCTTTGGTTTTACAGTGAGTTCAAGAGGTGATAATTCATCGATAATGGGTCCCGCTGGCACTATACATATCTCCCTGAATGATTTGGCGCAGTATGGTGTTGAGCATCTTAATGGAATAAAAGGGAAAGGCTCTATTTTGACCAGTGATTCATATAAACATCTACATACACCCAAGCTAAATAATTACGCTTATGGTTGGGTAATTGGCGCTCCTCAAGAATTGAATGTTGGTAATGTCCATTGGCATAATGGCTCAAATACTATGTGGTATTCATTGCTTGTAATATTACCAGATATTAATACTGTAATAGGTATGGCTTCTAATGACGGCAAAATTCAAGTGGCGGACCAAACCTTCTGGGAAATAATCGAGCATTTAGTTAAACCCTTATCAGCTGCACATAACAAATCAGTAAACTCAGACGCTGTAAACAGCGCCGGTTATTGAAGTGTTAAAGCTCAATTAATAGATGATCTAGAGTATGCTTCAAAGTCCAATTTTCTCCATGATAATAATGACTTCGATTAGTGGCGTATATTTCTACTATGGGCGCTCTTCTAAAATACTCCCTCGTGTTTTAAGCTCCATTCACGGTTTACTTGGCGCAAGCTTATTACTTGTAGCAATGCTTATCTGGGATAACGGTTTGTCATCGCCAGAATTTGAGTTAATTTATACATGGGTGTTTTTGCTTCCATTGTCCTCAATTATATTTTCATTCGTATTCTTCTCAGGTAATAAATGGCTGCACCTACTTCAGTTAGTAAACTTAATTGGCTTAGCATGGTGCTGGTTCGTCGGTGTTATGGCAGTAACAGGTAACTGGCTTTAAATTCAAAAAGCTCTAATAGGCGCTCAAGCGAGGACAAAGAGCGAATAGTGCTTGAGTAAAAACTTAAAATATGCGTAGAAATGAAGACGAAGATAAATTTAAATCTATGCAGATGTTTATATCTGTCATTGGCTTATTGGGACTTTTTGCTCCGATTTTAATGATTCTTTACTTTGTCGCTGATGATAAAGAATTTTTTGTAACAATACTAAAGTGGTCTGCAATTACGCTTTGAGTTGACATCCATAGCCAAAGGACTATTATTCTCGCATGAACAAATTAAACGTATTAAAGCATAGCAGCCAACAGTCAATTCATATTTGGCTGGGAGAGCTATTGCTTACGTGAAATAACAAGCCCTATCACTAAGAAAGCCCTCCCAGTCATCTGCGAGGGCTTTTTTTATTGTTTATAGGTGTTGTTATGAAATACAAAATTGACACGCAAGTCAGAGGCGTAAGAATAATCTCTGGCAATGAAGCTAAAGAAAGAAGGAAGCTGTTAAACCAGTTGATTGAAATAGCTGAAGCAGCTGGATTCCAAGAAATAATTCTTCCTAGTCTAGAACCGTCAAAAGTTTACACTGACAAGGCTGGGCCTGAAATTCTGGGACAAATGTATGTTTTTC
This sequence comes from Marinagarivorans sp., assembly GCA_028281865.1. GTDB lineage: Bacteria > Pseudomonadota > Gammaproteobacteria > Pseudomonadales > Cellvibrionaceae > JANQJB01. Next base: position 50,006 of record JANQJB010000042.1, on the reverse strand, counting down.
CAGATAAAAAAGGCCGTGAGTTATGTTTGCGACCAGAGGGCACTGCAACTGTTCAGCTAGTAGCAGATAAGCACCTGAAACGTAGTAAAAATGCTAAATTTTGGTATTTTGAAAGATGCTGGAGATATGAAAAGCCGCAAGAAGGAAGGTATCGTGAGTTCTTCCAATTTGGTGTAGAAGTTATTAACCCGTCTTCAGAAAATACGAAACAGGAACTTATTTCATTAGCCGAAAATATGGTACGGTTTAAAACCAACGAATATGATGTTGCAAGGTCTGTCAAGCGAGGTCTTGATTACTATACATCTGAGGGTTTTGAAATATCTGTACCTAAGTTAGGTGCTCAGAAACAGGTTGTTGGAGGTGGAGCCTATAAACAAGGTATCGGTTTTGGTATGGGCTTCGATAGATTAATGCTCTGCTAAGAGCGTATGACCAGGCAAGGCAAGCGACGCGCTAACGTGCGCCTGCTTGCGGCGTTAGCTGTACAAGAGTCGAATACGGTGGAATTTATTCAAGCTAGAGAAGATGAAGTTCAATCGCTGGCTGAGATACGAGCTATCTCTATGAAGCCAAGCTTGATTGCTTTGGGTAGGTTCGATGAAAGTCGTGTAAGAAATCGATTTCTAGAAAAGTTTGATCCAAAGAATACATATAAAATCATGTTAAAAAATGAACTTATTGGTTTCTACGCCACAACGGATAAAGGTGACCATCTATATCTCAATCATCTTTATATTCTGCCTCAGTTTCAATGTAAGGGTTGTGGTGGTAGCGTAATAACTCACATAAAATCCAAGGCAAGCTCCTCGGGCAAACCAATTCGGTTAGCCGCTCTACGCGGCAGTGATTCCAATTTTTTCTATCTAAAGCATGGCTTCGTAAAAACGCATGAAGATGAGTTTGATATTTATTATCAGTTTAATCAAGTCAGCTAACAAGGCTTTCGATGGTTTTCGGCACTTTCAGTACCTGCGAGGACTCCAAAGTTTCGCTTTGCTCGCCCATTAAGGCTGTATTAGGGCTCTTCATGCTAAGTTCTAAAAAAACGGTTTCAGCTCTATTTACGATTTTTGGTGGGGTATATGCTTTCGGGATTGCTCAATCACCTTTGTCCTATTCAATTATTGATCGGGATGGATCGAATGTTATATCAGTTCTTGAGCTAATTGATTCATTTGATGTCGGTACTAGAGAATCAGGCAATTGTTTAGAGTACTATTGGTTAAAAGATGGATTAACTGCTTATGAATATTGTGACCATCCTAACTAACTCAGCCCTAACAAGTAAATCTTGCGTGATGCCTGCTGCGCAGGTGTCACAAATTTAGACGTTAGATTTTCAGGAGTGTCTGCATGACGATAGAAACAGATGAAGAATTTCAGTGCTTAAAAAAGATCGGACGAATTGTTGCTATTACATTAAAAGAAATGAAGAGCCGCACAGAGCCCGGAATGACAACGCTAGAGCTAGACCAAATTGGAAAGAGCTTGTTGGAATTTTACGATGCGAAATCTGCTCCTAAAATTACCTATAATTTTCCTGGTTACACTTGTATTAGCATAAATGAAGAAGCTGCTCATGGTATTCCTGGCAGTAGAGTTATTCAGCCAGGAGATATTGTAAATATTGATGTGTCCGCGGAAAAGGATGGTTACTATGCTGATACAGGTGGTAGTTTCGTAGTGCCGCCGAGTAACTTTTTTAAGGATAAGTTAATTTCTTCAACAAAGTTGGCTTTGGGTGAAGCCTGTCGAAATGCAAAAGCTGGAAACTCACTAAATTTGATAGGAAAGTCCATTCAGAAAGTAGCAAAGAGAAAAGGGTTTAAAGTTATTAAAAACCTTTGTAGTCACGGAGTAGGAAGGGGATTGCATGAGGAGCCTAAAGAAATTCCCGGTTACTATGACCCAACTGATAGAAGAAAACTACATAATGGCCTCGTAATTACCATTGAGCCTTTCTTATCTACTAAGAGTAGTCTTGTCAGTCAATCTTCCGATGGATGGACATTAGTAGGCCATGAGAACAACCTATCAGCCCAGTTCGAACATACCATGGTAATTACACAGGGGCAGCCAGTGTTGCTGACGGTTGCATAAAATCTAACAAATCAATCTAGGGCCGCTAAGGCGTCGGCTGATTGCGACGTTATGTCTCCAAGTTCCCCAAAAAAAGTAGGATTAAAATGACTTCAACATTCTCAGGAAAAACTAAATCGATTTTTGTTTTAGTAGCATTATTATTTCTAAGTGTGTATATCTCCATAAAATATTTATCTTTCTCTGTTGTAACAGAAAATGTTGCTGATCATTATGACAGCCGTATTATTACTCATTACCGTTATTATGACGACGACTGTGGTGCTTACTCCGTTAATACCGCTGGTGATTTTATTGGTGCATTACTATGCAACCGGTTATGAGTACGGCCATCTTGCTCAAGAGCTACTTGCTAAAAAACGCTTACCAACACAGCAGAAGATGTTTCAACGTTATCGCTCCGTTAACGCACGATATAAAAGTTCTGAATGTCTTTTTGTATAAGTATTATTTTTATACTAAGCCAGACTTGTTGAGCTTAAAAGGATAAACTATATAACTAGGATTAGTTAATACTTTAATAGCAGGTACTCGCTATGGATAAAAAGATAGAAAATTTTCAGGTGTCCAGTAACGGAGATTTGGCCGTATTTTGGCATAAATTGGTGTCCGAGAACGGATGGACCTTGTCTTATGCTCAGGGAGCGTATTCCGAGTATAAAAAATTTATATGGCTAGCAAAAATCAGCCGGTCAAGAGTCGTGCCATCAGAAATCGTTGATAAGGTTTGGCACCTGCATATCACATTTACCCAGTCGTATTGGCACGACCTCTGCAGAGATACGCTCGGTTTCGAGTTTCATCACCTGCCGTCTTCAAATACAAAAGAGTGTCAACGGCTTGATTATCAGCATTATAAAAACACGTTAAAAATGTATGAGAACGAGTTTGGTGAAAAACCTGATGGTCGATATTGGCCAGTGCGAGAGACAAATAAGCTTGATATATCGAAGTATTTTATCTTATCTCTATTTACACTTACTTTTTTGACCGCCTGCAGTTTATCTTCTGATGGTACAGTAGTAACTGCACTCAAATGGATTATTGGTATTTACGTAGTTTACAAAGTAATAAAATGGCTTTTCGAAAATAGAGGTGGAGGCGGTGGTAATGGTCATGGTTGTAGCGGCAGCTGTGGAAGTAGTTGTGGAGGGGATTGAGCCTAATGCACTGCAGGTTTGAGAATATTCGCGCGTTTGCGTACAAATAAAAGTTAAGGCTAGTCTGGGTATTTATTTATGTTCAAGGCACTTAGAAAACGTTTTTTTCCAACTGAAAAAGAACAAGAAGAATTTGATAATGACTTGATAATTTTATTCATTTCGGCGTTTAAGGAATTGCGTCCCGGTTTATATACATTTTTGTCATTGGCAGCAGAGTCCCCCGAGGAGTGGATAGCAAGATATAAAAATCAGGCTCAAGTGGAAGGCGTAGAGATTAAGAATCTTATATATCCTGACATGGACCCATCAGAGGTCGAAGTATTCGAAATATTTGGTGAAACTTATATGGATAGCGGGTTGATCGGCTTGGTTGATTGGAAGGATCACTATCGCGAAATAGAAAAGCAAGTCGATATAATGGCTGAGATACAGGGTATGCCAGAATTAGATTGGCCATCCATAAATAAAGGGGCCGAAAACATTGACCTTTTCGAATATATTAATTTGTTGTCAAATAGCGATATATTTAGCCCTTTAAAATTCGTGTATATTAGTTTTGCAGCTGATAATTTTGGATTTTCTTTAGTGCCGGATGTATTTACTAAGCATGAAAAGGCTAAGCTGTCTAGAGGCGACTCTATCTGCGTGTATTTTAGTGGGTGAAATTGAAGCTCAAACTGAAAAAGTTCATTGTTCCATTCAACTTGTTTCTTCTTAATATTGAGTAAAATACGCGCACAAACTAAAAATTTACCGCTAGCGTAACGCTGAAACCCTCCCTACTTCACCCTAGAAACCGCTCAACGCTGTTGTTTTTTGCAAAAAACTACACTTGTAGTTGACATTGATAAACTACAAGTGTAGTCTTAATATAAACTAATCGTAGTTGGGGTTGAAATCCGATGAATGTATCGAAATCTGAAATTGTTGTTCTCGAAGTGCTGTGGAAAGAACATCCACTCACAGTCGGCCAAATTATCGAGCGCGCTAACGAAACGCATGATTGGCATGAGAATACTGTGAAGACCTTGCTTTCGCGTATGCTCAAGAAAAAAGCCGTTGAGCGATACAAAGATGGAAAACGGTTTTTCTACCAGCCACTCATTACGCGTGATGACATTATTGCAGCGGAAGCAGACGGCTTTTTAAAACAATTTTTTGAAGGGCGAATGGCCCCTCTGGTTGCGCACTTTGCGCAAAGCAAAAAATTGAGTAAACAAGAAGTGAAAGAGATACAAGCTATTCTGAATCAGCTGGAAGAAAAGAATGACTGACTGGTTAATACAAAGTACATGGACGTTTAGTCTTTTAGTCGGTTTTCTGCTTTTATTAAATCCGATTATTCGTCGTGTTCTCAATGCTCAGGTCGCCTACAGCCTATGGTTAATTCCGTTATTTACATTACTTGTTTGGCAAAAACCTGAGCGCCCACAATTGGTAATGGAGGCTGTTGGATTACCGGAAGGAGGCTTATTATTGAGGATCGTGGATGCATCGACACAATGGGTTATTCCTTCAAGTTGGCACGTTGAATGGATTTGGTTAGCCGGATGTGTGACTTTTTTAGTTATTCGCATTGTCATATGGTTTCGGTTAAACAATTTACTAAACCTGCACTCTGAATCATTTCAGTCGAATTTTTTGGCACTTGTCGAGCAACAAAAACGGAACATCGAAGTAAAGAGCTTTTCTCTGCCAGGCGCACCCTTTGTTACAGGCTTATTTAAGCCTTGTATTTATTTACCCACGGACTTCGATAAAAAATATTCTGCAGAACAACAAAAATGGATTCTAGTTCATGAGTTGGCACATATATCGCGGAAAGATTTGTGGGCTCAAGCGTTAGCCGAATTAATTCGAATTTGTTTTTGGTTTAATCCTTTGGTGCATATCGCCTGGTCAAGTTTTCGTGAAGATCAAGAATTAGCATGTGATTTTCAGACTTTAAAAAATAGCAGTAGTCGTGAACGTAAGCAATATGGCTCTGCGCTGTTAAAGTCAATGGGGCATCATTTATTACCATCAACTCTAGCTTTTTTCACGTCGCGTAAGGAGCGCTTTATTATGTTACAAAAACATCATCATTCATCATTTAAAACTCTTATCGGAATTTCTTTAAGTTTTTTTATCGCATTTATTACTCTTACTCAGTCGCCCGCTGGTCAGGCCAAGAACGAGGTAAATAAAATTAATTTGTCAGTTAAAGATAAGCCGCTTTCTAGCTTTGTTGCGTTAGTTTCGCGCTACGTAGGTTATTCTGTTAGTGGGGTGGAGCTCGATCCCTCAGCGCGGGTAACTGTTCACCTGCAAGATGTTCCTTGGGATCAAGCGCTGCGTTTTGTACTCAATTGTAGTGGCTACGATTTTGATGTAAAAGATGAATTCGTGCATATAAACAAAAAAGATTTAAATCGCGACGACTTAAGAGAGTGTGATAGTTTATTTGAAAAGCATGAGGAACAATTGCAAAATAAAAGTTAAACCCGCCCAAGATAGGGAAGGGTAGAATAATAGAATCGCATTAGCAAAGGCTTTACGGCCGCCGATACAATAACTCAGCTTTGTTGGGCGGCGGTCAAAGCCCGAAGCATTTTAAAAATTGAATAGGAGACTCAGGCAGGGCCATTAGGTATAAAGTGTTTTCTATTTCGTGTCGATTTTTAGCGCGAGCTCGCAATTCTTGTAAAATATTGACGAGTCCGATATAGCCATCGTTCAATACGGCTTTAGCGACCAATTCGCTGATGGGGTCGTTACCAAAATGTCCAAGTCTTCCAAGGTATTCTTGCTCGTCTTTTGGTAGTTTTAAACTCTTTAAAACTTTGATTCCAGTGGGTTCATCATTAATCTTGGCTTGAGTTTCATAATGCCTTTCTGCCAGAGCAATACCGGTAAATCCGCGTTTCATAATTAAACTCGTTAACTTAGTAGTGACTTCACTATAAGGTGACATGAATAAATCCTTTAGAGTCCGTTAGCCAAATACGCCGGCAGGTTTGCAAAACCGGAAGGGGTGTGTGGTAAGTGCACCTTTATTGCTAGGCACAATGATACTGATAATCGAAAATTGCTGTTTTCAACGCCCTTCAACTTAACGCCGTAACGTGGTTTGACCATTTTCATTATATATCAATTGCGATCAGACTGATCGTTTTGTTGTTTGTAGCAAGCTTTGAGACTGTCGCCTCACTTCATGTAACACCTGGCAAGCCCATGCAGTTAAAAGCAACGCAGTTAAAAGCAATTATCGGCCAGCATTTTGCGCGCTTGCGTGCCGAAAATGCGCTGACTCAAGCTGAACTTGCTCATTTAATGGGCATTTCTCTGCGCTTTTACCAGTCCATAGAGACAGGTGAAAAATACCCCGCGCTGCGCACAGTTTTTGCGTTGGCCCGCGCACTCGACCTACCTATCGCGGAAGTTATCGAGCCAATCTACGACACGTGGTTAACACTGCCCCAAGAAGAGCCTGACGAAGGCCCGTAACCAGACTATCAATACAATATTAGTAATAGTATAAACCAAATGCGACCTTATAGTCGTGGCGGGAGTGGCAGTGAAGTGCGTCAATGGTCTCTTAATTATTGGCTTGAGAGGCGGGATGACGCTGAAGCATACCTTTGGGCAATTGATTCGCTCAAAGAGAGAAGAACTTGGCTGGTCGCAAGAGAAAGCAGCTGAAATATTGGGTATTCCCAGTCGGTCGTTACAGCGCCTTGAATACGGCGATTACACCCCTGGTTTTGCCACTTTATTTAAGCTTGCTAAAGGTTACGGTACTACGCCCGATAAATTGATCTTGCCAATATGGGAGCTTTGGAAGGAGCTTCCGGAGGCAGACTCGCAAAGTGATGATCTTTAGGGCAATTCCGAGGGTTGGATTTCCCAATTGAGCAAAAATATTTTAGAGAGTAAATGCTAGAAACTAGCTGAAAAACCGAAAAACGTACCGCTGTAGTTCAGATCAAAAAGCCGCGACGCGTGCAGATTCCGATAACCCAATTTCATCGAAATATTGTCAAAGCCGTAAAAGAGACTCAACTCGTCTTCAGTCATCTTTAGTTCGTTGGTTAGAGTGTCGGTAAAATAGTATTCTATACCGAAGCCACTCGGGTCATGCCACTTGCCGCCGAGACGGATAGCATTTTCGGAATAATTAAAAACGCCATCCATGTCGTAGGAGCCTGCGCCCGCTTCAACAGCGAAAAAAGAGCCGAAACGCATCCGAACATTGAGTAAGAGCTTTTCTATATTGAGGTTATCTCTATAAGCTACGCCATCCTCAAAATAATCTTCGACCAATGTACTGCGCTGAAAGCTTAGCGAAAACATTTGGTATCCGACCGCCAATCCATAATCTTTAAGCTCGAGTGTGGAATCGAGCTCGCCTGAGGCAAAGTCCAGTCTAATGCTGGGTTCGAGCATACGGCTTACACGCAGGTCTTCAAGAGGCAGCGTCTCTGTCGGTACGACAGGCGTTTCAATTAGCTCAGCCTCACTCCCCGATGGAGCGGGTGACGGGCGAGGATGCCTTCTAACCAAGCAGCGGTCTCTATATAAATAATTTGGATACATGATCTGCTCAAACAATGAAAGTCGTCGGCAGTAGCGATTAGAAAAAACAGGCCTATGGTACGGTCGGTGGTAAAGGTAAGGGTAGCCACCGTAGTAGTAGCCCCTGTGTCTTCGCCCATCACGGTGTCGAGAGCCGCCCCGAGGAGCATTATTGCCAGGAGGGGGTGCTGCTGACGGATTACGAGCAGTTTCCCGTCCGGATGCTGCTCTTTCAAATTCTCTTAGTTTGGACTTGCCGCTGCGCGGACGCGATGTGTCACGTGATTTTGACTCTGATTTGCTTTGCCCCGTCCCCTGCCCAGATGCTGACTTTAACTTGCCCGCTGTTGCGATTTGGCTTGTACAGAGCAGCATTGCCGCTAACAGCAGTGTCGCCAAAGCAGATGCTGGGGTCGCGCTTATACAAGATGGGGCTCTGATCATTGAATATTCTCATGACCTTTTGCAGGTAGAGATTCGATATGCGAAGTTCTGAAGAGTTCAATGTCAATCGACATTATCAAGGGCGACTTTGCGATAGTTGATCCAGCGCACATATTTTACGGTTTAGAGCATTATTGGTACGACATAAAGGGATTAAACGGCCTAGGGGAGTGGGATACAGAATAAAACCGCTGACAGCTGTTTTACCAAAATATAAGCGTTTGGGTTTTTATCAGGGATTTACTTATCAGGTTAAATTTAATTGGAAATTGATTGCCGATATTAAATTTTAAATTAAATGTTATGACAAAAATTATGATGGCTATTATGCAGTTTTTGTCAGTGCCGTCTCATAAGTTAACTGCAAATTAATGGAAAGCTTAATAGGTGTGGGGTTGGAGTTTAAATTGTTGTAAAGCCTTGCTCTTAAATAAGCAAGGCTCTTGTATTCGCTAACGGCGGACGAAACGCTGTTAGCGTTTATTCTATTGTTCGTATGCTCCGCTGTCGCACGCCCAGTCATTTCTTGCGGCGCCGCGTTGGTCAGAAGTGGAGCAGTTAAAGAACCAATCATTGTCGATGCCGATCCAGAGAGTAGTTTGACCATTATCGACCCATGGTAATGACGTGACGGGTTTTGCGGTCGGTGTAAATGTGTCTCCAGGGCCAGGCATAATTAATTGATGGCTGAGCTCTTTTTGGTCAAATGTCCCTACGGTGTCGTTGAATGTAATCGCAGTGCACTTGCTGGTATCGAGTGTATCGAAGACATTTCCTCCCATGCTTAAAACGAAGCCGCTGGTGCCCACCGTCTTACAAGTGCGTTTTGCTGGGCCCGACAAAACGCTACCCCCGGCAACCAGCATAGCGCTGGTTGAAATATCGATATTAGCTGCAGTTGCGCCTTGTGGGTTACCATCAACAAACGAATAGGCGAGATATAGCCGGCCGCTTGATACAAATAATGACGCTCCTGCTCCATCAGAGGGTACTGTGTTATTGGTAATGGTGGAGTTATCGATATAGGTGCCACCATTCAAAGAGTTATGGAAAATCGCACCGCCGAACGTTGCAGAGTTGTTTTCAATGGTTGAATCGCTAATCCAGGTTTCGGCGTCCACGCCGTTGATGGAAGACGTATTAATGGCTCCACCGCGGTTTCTATCGCGAACACTTGGATTATTGATAATGCTTGGGTCGATAACGTTGTTGGCTGCATAGAGACGGTGGAGATATACCGTTCCACCCAAGTTGTATATGCCTGATGCGGGGTAACCGAAAGCTGTGTTATCAACGACATTGATGTCGTATGCGTACAGGAATGAGTTGGCTCTCACAACTATTGCTGATCGGCGATTGGCAAGCCCTTGCGCAGCGTTGGCATGGCTAAATGTAGCGTCAGAAAGCGATACGAATGCAGCGTCCTTAATTTCTATAATGCCTTGTTTTACACCTACAGCTGGACGAATTCGGCTGCTATTTTTGCTGATGCCGCGTATCGCCAACGAGTCAGTTATAGGTACTACTCCGTTAGTTAGCAAGTGGGTGCTCGCCATTAAATTTACCGTATCAAACCCGGCATTGAAATTAGCCTGTTCTATAGCAGCACGAAACGAGCAGCCAAGAGTAGCGTTACCGCATTCTGGTGCGCTCAAATCGGGGTCAGAGAAATCGTTAGTAGTCGTAACGGTGTATATCGCTGCATGAGCTTGTATACTAAGGCCTAGTAAAACGGATACTAAAAAAGATATTTTTAAATAAGGAAAGTTATATTGCATTGCATTATCCTAATAAACGTTATGGTTTTAATAATGTAGCAGCGGGATATTTAATATTATTATTAGCTGTATAACTGCTATCCCATATCCAGGTGTCCAGTATTCAGGTATTCCGCATTCAGGCTCAACTTGAAATCCTAAAATTTAGGCCGGCAAATTAACAGAAAAAAAGTGAAGTTAGAAGAGGCAGCTTAGCATTTGCACAACCGTTGATCTCTTTTATCTTTAGCTATGCCCTACAGAATAATTTTAATTCGTGAATATACAACTTACTTATTAATTATGAAGACAAGAATTCCACTAGTACTAGCAAGTTTATTCCTCTTTTCGTTTCTCATAGCGCATGCAGAAACGTCTGTGCCCGAGAAAGATGATGCGCCGCAAACGCTTAGCGATTTAGTTAAGGATCATAAAAAATACCCTGGATTTTTCGATATATATGTGAGTGAAAAGGATGGCTCTGGCTATCTTGTCGTAGAGCAAAAACACCTCGATAAGCCGATTCTTTATTTTCCAACGATTGCTAACGGCGGCTTGGGCTTTGCGCACAATACTGGATATTTTCGGCGAGAAAAAATAGTGCATTTCCGGCGCTACTTTGACCATATTCATATTGTTGCGAAAACCCCACGCTTTTATTTTGACCCAGGTAGTGCTTTAAGCAGAGCTGCAGACAGAAACATTAGTGAAGCAGTGCTGGTGAGCGCAAAAATACAATTGGAAGAAACAGGTAAATATGCAGTCAAGCTCAAAGATATTTTTCTTAATGAGCAACTTGAAAAAATTTCTCCCTATCCGGATAAAGATGCCGAAAGGGAAAAAAAGCGTTTTCAATTTGGCAAGTTAACACCGGAAAAATCACGTTTTACAGAAATTCAAAACTTTCCAAAAAATACGCTGGTGGTTGTCGATTATGTATTTAGTAACGAAGCGCCCAAAGTTTTCGCCGATAAAAGCGTAAGCGATTCACGCTTTGTTTCAGTCGCCTTACAGCATACGCTAATTGCCCTTCCAGAAAACGACTACGTGCCGCGCCGCGATGACGCTCGTATTGGATATTTTACTAACAAATTTGATGATCAAACTTCCGAGAAAGGTTTAAATTATCGCGATGTGATTAATCGTTGGCACTTGCAAAAGAAAGAACCTAATGCGGCGATATCGGAGCCTGTTAAGCCGATAACTTGGTGGATTGAAAACACTACGCCGATGGAATTGCGCGATGATATTCGCGATGCTGCGCTTAGTTGGAATAGCGCATTTGAAAAAATAGGTTTTCGCAACGCAGTGCAAGTAAAAATACAACCGGACGATGCTGACTGGGGTGCCGGCGATATTCGCTACAATGTATTGCGCTGGACAAGTTCTCCTGTGCCCGTGTTCTCGGGCTATGGCCCTCGTATCGCTAACCCCTTAACGGGTGAAATAATTGCCGCTGACATCATGCTCGAAAAAAGATTTTTGGATCGTTATGCACGACTCGGCGCAGTTTATCCGGATGATGGAGTTTTGCAGTCATTAACACCTTGGCAACGAGAGCACAGTCACTGTCATTTGGCGGATGCTGTGCAACTGGGTTTGTCTACCGGACACGCTGTTTTGACGGCGAAAGATTCATCCGAAAATAGCGCTTACGAAAATAAAAAAATGTTTCGCCAGGCTTTATACATGTTAATCCTGCACGAAGTTGGGCATACGCTCGGTTTAAACCACAACATGATGGCCAGCCAATTGCACAATGCAACAGATGTGCATAACGAAAAAATTACCAATGGTATTGTCACGGCATCAGTTATGGATTATTCCAGTGTTAACCTTGCACCTCCGGGCGTAAACCAAGGGGATTATTATCAACATAAACCCGGTCCTTATGATGACTGGGCAATTGAATACGGTTATAGCGTTGCACATAGTGACCCTAAACAAGAGGAGCAACGTTTAGAAAAAATTCTCGCACGCTCTACTGAACCGCAACTTGCTTTTGGCAATGACGCGGATGACATGCGTTCTCCCGGCTATCATATCGACCCGCGCATTAATGTAAGAGATATGTCTTCAGAAACGATTGATTATGCTATCGGGCGTTTTCAACTTTTAAATGAAACATATCCCGTCTTGCGAGAAAAATTACTCAAGCCCGGTGATACTTACCAAGAGTTATTGACCGCGACAGAATATTTATTTTATGAATTTACCTTGCAAGCGCACGCAGTATCACGCTATGTGGGAGGTGTTTATTTAAATCGCGCTGTGGTAGGGCAAAATAGCGCCACCTTGCCCTATACGCCGACGCCAGAAAAATTACAGCGCAAAGCGATGCAGACCCTTGCGGACCATGTATTCGCCCCGACGGCGATGCAAAACCTCGAATCGCTGCTGCCTTATTTACAAAAACAACGTCGTAGTTTCTCCTCCTATAGGAAAAACGAAGACCCTAAGCCACATAAAATGCTTTTGTCTACACAAAAAGAAATACTCGACCACCTTTTGCATCCGGCTGTTTTGCGACGTATTAGTGATAGTGGTCGTTATGGTAATACCTACACCTTGGAAACAATGATGCAGGAGTTAAACAACGCTATTTTTAAAGCCGATTTAAAACAAAGCGTTAATAGCTATAGAAGAAATTTACAAGTTGAGTATGTTAATCGGCTAATCAAGATAGCTGGGTTGGAAAAAAATAGCGATTATGACAATTTGTCGCAGGCCAACGCCGTATACCAGCTCAAACAAATTCAGAGCATGTTAAAACCTAAGCATAAAGATCCCGCGACCAGGATTCATCGTATTTTTATCCGGGATAAAATTAATCGAGCTTTTGAATAGTGTTAAATAAGGTCAATTAGTACAAGAAATTTTATATAAGCGACGCCACTCGCTTTTTAAGTTCAGGAAGAACATCGTCAACGAACCACGGATTATTCTTGAGCCATCGATTATTTCGCGGGCTTGGATGAGGCATCGGCAGAATACGAGGCCAATGCTCCCGCCACTGCCCGACGGTTTCTGTCAGTGTTGAAGCCTGTTGTTCGCCGAGATGCCAATCAAGCGCGTATTGCCCGATAACGAGTGTGAGTTCAATGTTTGGCAATAAATTAAGTAATTTTTTTCGCCACTGGTTTGCGCATTGGGTTGGCGGAGGCAAATCCCCACCTTTACCTGTGCCGGGATAGCAGAAAGCCATCGGAAGAATAGCGATGGCCGCTTCATTATAAAAAATATTGCGATCAATACCCATCCATTCGCGCAGCCGATTGCCCGATGGGTCATCAAAAGGAATACCTTTATGATGCGTTTTTCTACCGGGTGCCTGACCAGCAATTAGTATTTTGGCTTTTGGGCTAAGCTGAAAAATAGGTTTGGGGCCGAGTGGTAAATTTTCACAAAGTGAGCATGCTCTGGCTAAATCTAATATAGGCAAAATTTCTTGGGATTTAATTCTGTTTTGAGTCAACGCTTTGGCCAGTCAGTTGGTTTAGCTTTTCATATTGTTGTAATGCATTAGCGGCTCAGTCTATTACAAATTGAATGATCTGGGCAACTATACCACGACTATAATTTTTGCCGGTCGAATATTTCATTTGTTGCAGATTTTTTATTGATGTCACCAAATTTTATGTCATTTAAATGGCACGTAAAAAAGCAATAAATTTTTAGTGTCGTAATAGAGTTGGTATTCTTGTTTATTTGGTTAAACGTCTGTTTCAAAGCCCTGTTCGCTTGCTGTGATTTGCTTCAATATTTATCTATTAACCTCTCATTGTTTTCTTTATCTTGTCGCTCTATATATATAACTGGTGAAATATCACAAAATATGGCGATAGTTTAATGTTTCGGTAGCTTATATATTATTTTTGCTCGGATATCAGGGCATTCAACTTAATTAACAAAGGACCAAATTATGAAAAAGATATATGTAAAGTTAGTAGCTATTTCGGCAGTAGTTCTTATGTCAAGTTTTGCTAATGCAGTTTCGTTTGATTCGTGGCATACGGCCGAGAGATTTAATACTGCCGGCATTACGACAAAGATTCTTCCTCCAAATTCAAATCATTTTTGCTACTTGAGTAGAGTCGAAGTGGAAGAAACAGATACGGGTAATGAAGAAGCCTCATGTAATGTAGTTCGGCAAGGGACTGTGTGGATTCTAGAAGCCCGGTTGGGTAGAAGCAGTGATGCGGATGTAAAATGCGCAGCGTATTGTTTTAATAATTAATTTTTAATTGAACTAGGCAGTAGCTTTTTTGTTGCTTTGGTGAAGCTGCTGTCTATTTATTGATACGGGTAAGACTATGATTAACATTCTAAGCAAAGCTTTAACAACCGGTCTGGCTTTAACTGTAATTGTTGCAACAATTCTTTACTTGCAAGCAAATGATAATAAGTCTCCTATCGAGGAAGAGGTAAGCGGTATCGAAAATAAAAATGGAGACAGTAACAGCGTAAATAAAAATTTGCATTATTCTAACGAAAATAAAAGGTTTTATCAGCTAGCAAATACAATGGTAGAAATTAAAAAAGAGATAGAGAAAGGCTCGCAGGAAAATTTAAAAAACTATAAAAGAATCGATAAGCTTTTGAGCGAGCTTGAGGAGCGTATAAAGCCTTTAGAAGATCGAATGGATAATAACGAATATGAAGACGTTGCCGATAGTCATGTAGACGCACCGGGCTTCAGGGCGTCTGAAGAAGATTTTGGCCAACGGATGGAAGAAAGCTTAGTTTTTGAAGATGACACCAGCGAGGCGACTGAAACTGCGCGCAATCAAACGGAAAAAATACTGGCTGAATCCATTCCCCATGTAAACTTGGAAAACATGAGTTGTACTGACGGGTATTGTCGAGCGATATTTAGCCAAATGAATGGTAAGCCTCCCAATCTCAGGGAGCTATATGGAAAGCCGCCGTACTTAAATGAAGCGTTTACACTCAATCAAGAAGATGGCAGCGTAGCCCTTTATTTCACTGAGCCAGGTGTTTCACTGAGTGATTTAAGAACGGCGATTATGGGAGAAAGTTCGTCCCCCCGTACCGATGGCGACTCAGTGTACTAAAAAAATTGGAGCGAAATATTCTCGTTTTAAGAGTTTATTCTTTGAGAAGTTCGCTCCAAAAATTACACTACAGAGTGTATTGTTGCTAAATAATTTGCAATAAGCGCTAATGATATTTCTTTAATTTATAAGATCAAACCTTCCAATGACGCTGCTATTCAACGATTTTTCATATATCTAAAAGTAAGAATGATAATTACAGAATGTACTAATGCTGTGGTGTCTAAAAATTGAGATTATTTAAAACATAGGGATAGCTTACTAAAGTGAATTTTCCTATTTGGTTTTTAAAAGGTTAAAAAAAGTTAATTCCCTCAACGTGCATAATTCCGCAATATAATATCGTTAAAGCTATTCATCGCTAAAATGCCTTGTTAGTGTCATATAAATGGTCATAGTGCGACTCGGTCGATGGATTAAATCTGCCAGCGAAAAGTATTATATTTTCCCGCGTCGAAGTTGCCAGCTACTGTCTTAATTAAACGGTAAGCTGAAAGCAGGATAAAACAAAGGTTCGCTATGCGATATATTAAAAACATCCTCTTTATTTATTGTTTGTTTAACGTTTTTGCCTGCACTGGAACCTCCACAGAAGCTCCCACGCCAAACACACCACCGGAATTTACAAGCAATAATGGAGTGGGTGTCGTCAATATTACAATAGAAGAAGGAACGCGCGACCTTAACTACTCTGCGCAGGTTGCCGATGCTGAAAATGACCCAATTGCATTAGAGCTTAAAGGCAGAAGTGCAGGTGACTTAATATTGACGGGTACGACGTTAAATTTTAAAGGCTCAGTAAACCCGGTAGCGGGAGATATTTTTAATGTCCGTATTATTGCATCCGACAGTAAAGCAAGTGCTACACAGCATATTAAAATCACGGTCGTTAATTCAGCCTTAGATGACGAAGCTAAAGTGCGTCTCGCGCTCGAAACGGGCAATCCGGCCCTACTTCCGGATACACCCGCGATCCTGATAAGTATGATTAAACAGGAGACCGATGCGTTTTCCGATAAATCTCCATTGAAGGGCATTTACGATGTTGTTCGTCGGCTCGATAGCGGAGATTATTCTTTTGAACTTAGCGAATGCAATAGTCACGACTGCGCCTCAGACCCGGTCAAAGAAGCCTATGAAAACGAGTTTTTAAAACCGTTAAGAAATTATAGAAACCACCTTTCTGCATATGATGTCGCTGGGCGGGATCTATTTGCAGAAAATGAAAACCTGTTAGGGAGGCTTGTGATTCTGTTAGGCGATTACTATCGCAGCCGCGTGAAATTTCCAATGGACCCAGTAACAAGCAAGATGACGGATTTTTTAAGAAGTTATTTTGCTGAGCACGTGGTTTACTACAGCCGCGAACATAATCCAGTGATGCAAGACCTCGGTACATTTAGCAAAACGGACTTCAGTACGGTTGTGCCTGAAACAGTGCGTGTAACAACGACAAGCAAGTTGCGAATGCGTGCTGCAGGTGTCTATTCCTTACCCGGCCAGACCTTTACCGTAACGCGCAATGACGAAAGTGAAAACCTTGAAGTTAAAGTGTTGATCAATACGCTGCGTTTCAATTCAATAAAAGTCCCGAAACAACTGCGTGAGGTTAATGGAGAGCTGCGCGGTTATGTGCGCCCAAGGCTGTTAATAAGCCGTTCGCTGGCCATTAAGCCAGGAGAAACAATAAAGATGACGAGTCCTTACGGGGGCCCTGTACAACTATTCTTTGGCGCTTCGGGTGAACCGGTAGACGTCACTTTCACCAACGTCGGCCGCCACCCCTATTGGAATGGCCCTGAAGACACCGAGCACTTCAATAAAACGTTAGCTGAAGGTGTGTATAACTGGGTTGAGGTGGCGTTGCCCAATTTCGAGCTTCATTCGCGGCGTGATTATTTTCTTGAGGCGATGGAGAAAACGCCTTTTAAAGATATCGATGACGTTGCCGAGGGCACGCAATATTACACACACAATCTAATGCATCAGGCAGCAGGGCTAAAAGGTCCGGGAATTAACTACAACGAAGGCATCCATGGTTTTGCCGAGGACCGCGGCTGGAACATCGATCAATTCGACACTGTTAGGCATGCCAACGCGGAATTTGCATCCTGCGGTGTGGGCTGTGCAGGCTCGCCGTCATCGACTAGTGCTGCTTTAATCGCGATTGACGTCTATGGCTCTTTTAATCCCCTAAACTTGGTTTACCTTCACGAAATTGGCCACAATATAGAAGACGTGGACCTTATTTTCCCCGGCTGGGTAAAATATCACACCCTAACTGAGCTTTATGCTTCGCTCGCTGCATCGGAGGGGTTTAAAAAATACAATCATCCCTCTAATTTAACCTGCATGAAACTTTGGCGTGACGACGACCTTTATCAAATTTTGCAGGACAGCGTCAATCAGCCCGACCCGCAAGCTTACGTATTGGAAAAAGTCGATTTTAAAAATGCGTTGAACACGCGGCTTATTTATTTACAGTTGGCCGCGGTAGCACACAATCAAGGAACGATAGGCAATGGCTGGTATTTTTTAGCGCGCTTAAATATGTTGAACAGCGAATATAAACGCGTTATTGAAAGTGAAACGCTGTGGAATACACAACGTGAAAGTCTAGGTTTTAGCACTTACACGCGAGCAGAGGCGGAAATAGATGTTATTGCAAAAAATGATTGGCTGGTTATCGCAATGTCCTTAGTTAGCGGTTTAGACTTCTCTGACTATATAGCGATGTGGGGCATTGATATATCAGAAAAAGCCAAAACACAAATACAGACTTTTGGTTTTGCAAAAGCACAAAATAAATTTTACGCCAGTGAACTGGAGTTGGCTTGTTCGCTTGACCTTCAAGAATTACCCATTGACGGAAACTCCGCTTGGCCGTTTTCGCCGCGGTAGGAAATGCGCTTCCATAGACACTAATTTCGTAATTATTACCCTTAATCACTTCTCTAGTTGGTTATGCCCAGCCAAAGGCTCGCACCTTTAAATCGCTTCAGCACAAATTTTTCTAGTAGAAGTATTGCCAGCAATGAAATAAATACGACGGGTAAAAAAATCGAAAATATAATTGTTATCAGTAAAATTGTTTTTCCGGTGCCGTTATTAAGTGCGGGAGGAGCACCGAGGGTATCAGAGGGTTTGCGTTTTCGCCAAAGAACAAACCCGCTAACACTTATGGTAATGAGTCCCAGAGTTACCAACAAACCGATAAGTTGATTTAACCAGCCGAATAAATGTCCTTCGTGCGCGGCAATTCCTATTCCAATAACTTTGTCTGTAGTAGGTTTGTCGGAAAATGTTTTGATTTTTATTAGTTGACCGTCGTCGATGCTAAACCAAGCATCAGAGCGTAACATTCTGTTTTGATGTTTAGATGACAGTTTCCAAGTATTCGGCGTATTTCGGTCGGGCCCGAATTCGACGGGATGTGCGAAATTTAATTCAGTCGCTTTGCGCAATAAGTCATTTGTCAAAAAGTTTATAGACACTTTTGTGTTGCTCTTATCTGCCCTTTGAGAAATGCTCCAATCCTGTACAACGGATTGCTTTCCGATTGAACGAATTTCTTTAAACGCGCTGCCCCATACCAAGGCCCAAGGTAATCCACTGACAATTAAAAACAGCGTAAAAAATGCAACCCAAAACCCCGTTACGGCATGTAAATCGCGCCAAAATTTTCGACTTCCTTGCGCTAGGCGAGGATATATAACTCCTGCGACTCCGCTAGCTGATCGAGGCCACCATAGATAAAGCCCAGTGATGATTAATATAATGGCCCACCCACCTGCAAGCTCAATTAAAACTGCGCCGGTATTCCCCAGCATAAGTTCTCCGTGCAGTGTGCGTACAATACGGATGAATTGGTCGTTGTATCCTACGGCCTTAAGACTTTCTAAAGTATAGGGGTTGACGAAGACCAATATTCGTCGGCCGTTCTCACGTAGCGTTATGACAACGGCTTGTTTTTTGTTTTCCGGTAAGCGATAGCTTGCAAATGTCGCTTTGGGAAAGTTTTTTTTCGCAGCTGTTATTTGCTCGACGGGACTATGCTGCTTTTCACGTACTTCTAAACTTCGGAATTCTCGATTTACCCAGGCGTCAATCTGAGGTTTGAACAGATAAATAGCGCCGGTCACCGACAATGAAATAATAAAAGGGATGCAAAATAAACCCGCGTAAAAATGCCAGCGCCACAGCGTGCGATACAATTTGTTAGAATCACTATTCATGCAAGCAAGTCCATATAGGCCTGTCAAAGGTCGTAGGAGAAATTAAGATAAACTGTTCGTCCTGGCCATGGGTGAGCAACATAAGTAATTTCATTGGTAACATTATCTAGGCCAGCGCTTATATTCCATTGATTTGATACATCGTAAGCTGCTCTTAAGCCAATTCGCGTATAGGCGTCTTGTGCTCCGTAAACGTTATGTTGTGTATCGCTGTTGTCGATTCGGCCGAAGCTATCACTCGTGTACTGAATATTGGAGCTAAAATTAAAGGCTTCGTTTAAATGGTAAGTAGCGAGCAAATTACTGCGCCATTTAGGTAGGCGCGGGTATCTATTCCCCTCGATTGAGTTTGCTGGATCGAACCCGATTGCACTTTCGGCTGTGCTATTGTCGACGACTTTGGCATCGGTCCAAGTGACATTAAACCGGAGATCCAATTCCTTAAAAAATACTTCGCTTTTGTTTGCGATAAATTCGATGCCTTTTACATCTATTTCATCTATCGGAACAAATGAGCGCACGTTAGTGCTGGAATCTGTTTGAGACTCGATAGTATCTTTAACAGTTTCTTGAAAAAGGTTGACGCGCAAATTGCCACCGTCTATTGCTTTGTCAATCATGATGTTGTGATGTAAACCATCCTCCGGCTCGAGTTCTGGATTTGACAGAGCAACAATATTGTAAGCGCGGTACTGGCTAAACAATTCTTCTACGATAGGAAACCGGAAAGCCTTGGCTGCTGAATAGCGGATCAACCAACTTTCATAGGGGCGGTAACCGGCGGAAAATTTTGGTGATACAGCGTCTTTGCTTTCGCTTGGTATATTCACTAAATCAAATTCCGGCGTTGTGTTGTCATCGTCGTCGTAGTATCCATCGTGACTTTTAAAAGATTCATAACGCAAGCCAAAAGCGAGATCCCAGCGGGGCGTTAGGGTCCAATTGGCTTGTGCGAAAACTGCGGAAATTTGTGTTTGCCCGCCAAAGCGGCTGGAATAATTACCTTTGGCTCCGGTAAGATAATTAGGTGAATCAAATACGTCGAGGTTGAGTTCGTAACTTTCGTAACGTGCACCAGTGACAATATTGAACCCAGGTACAAAGAGTTGCTCAAAATAAAGTTTGGCTTCGGCGGTATTCCAGCCACTGTCGTCGTAATCGCTTACTTGCCCCTCTGTTGTATAAAGTGGGTCCTGAGGGTTCAGCGCGGAGTCGCGACTTTCGTTTTTTAATATATCAAAGCGATTCACGTTTGCCTCAAAGCGGGCTTGATCGTTTAGCTGTCCTTTTAAACGCAAGCCTATTGAAAGGCTTTGTCGATCGAGTGCGCGTGCGTTTAATCTGGTGGAATTGATGGAAAAAATTCTTCCGTCTTGTACTAATTCTGAACCTGCCCAGAGAGTCAGGTCGTTTCCATCGTTGAGATAGGACTGCCCAACGTTGTCGGACTGGCGATCTTCCAGTGCGAAATTGAGTAGTGTCTGCCACGCGCCGAAATCGGTGCCCAGTTTAAACTTAAAGTTATCTGTTTGTGTTTCGACTGTTCCCGTATCGCCGTACCAAATTCTGGAGCGTCCGCGAGAATCCTTTTCAAATATCGCTCCGCTTGTGTTGCCTACCTCGGGAGTATCAGCAAATGTTGCGTCTCTAAATGTTTGTGGTTGCGCTGTATTATCAAGGTGATTATAGGAAAAGTAATAACTTGTGTTGCCAATTTTATCGCCAAATGAAATGAAGCCTTTAAAGCCATCTACGTCATCATCAAAACCGTAAGCATCAAATTGTTGATTAAAAAAAGAACCATCGACATGAAATTCGCGTTTTTGTGGAATTGCTGTTTCGATAAGCACGACGCCGCCCATTGCATTACCACTATATTCAGCCGAAAATGGACCGTAGATGACTTCGACTTGAGCAATTTCACTTGCGGAGACCATTGTCCAGCGCGGTGCCCCGTTCCAGCGCGATTGAAGCAAGTAGTGAAGAGGAACGCCGTCAGCAAATACCATTGAACGCGAAGTTTGAAACATGTTCGAGCCGCGGATACCGAGCGTGCCGTTGGAGTCTCCAATAAAACGGCGGCGAATCACTAAACTTGGTTCGAACTTCACCAGGTCCTCCGTAGTTACCATGTTAATTGCTTGCATATCCTGCTGCGTCAGAATGCTTGTAGGGTTTATATAATCCGCATCGCTCGAGTCGCGATTTTCTGCCCAGATATAGACTTCCTCGATAATTGCAGAGTCATTTTTGTTTGCAAGAGCGATGTTCGTAAACGCTATTCCAGCTAAGCTGCCCAGCCACAAAAAAAATGGCGCATAAATTGACTTAAATTGCGTGTACACTTGAACTCCTCTTGACTCGTTTGCTAGAAAATAACGCTGATAATTAAGTGGGGAATTCTAGTTAAAGAACTGTTGAAAGTCAGCGCGACATATTGTCGCACTCAGACGAATAGTATTTTTCACATTCACCAGACTCGTGACTTCCGTGTGACCTAAAGATCGATCACCGAAAGTGAGATAGATAATAAATTTTCTTGAAACTTTCTTTGAGTTGGGCCGTATGTTGTTAACGAGGCAGATATAAACAACTACGAATATCTTTCGTGATCAAGTATTATCGATATAAAAAGGGCTTGGAGAAGCATATGCAATTCGTTTATGGGCAAAGAGTAGAACATATCTTGCCAACGCGCGCCGAGTGGAAAAAAGCCACTTCGCTGGGTACTTTTAAGATTCGGTCGAGTGCAATAAAGCATATCGATAGAGCGCTCACCAATTTTGACAATAATCCGTGTGCCGCCACACTTCATTCTTTGAAACATCAGTTCCAGACCTGGTACCGGAATAAAACTACCAGTGGAACGCTTAATTCGAAGCATGCAGACCCGTCTTTTAAGCTTGAGCATTTGATCAAATATTACGAATGGTTAGAGCGTGATCGGCGGACTCTCAAAACTGAAGTTGAGAATCGTATGGCAACGACAGGATGGAAATCCAAAGCGACCTGGGGGGAAATCTATCAAGCGCAACACGCCGCCGCTTACGGCCAACTGCAACCATACGTGGAAGATTTGGAGTGGGAAGCGAGAGTTTGCAGTGGTTGGGCGATGAACCCCCCAGCGGACATCAATAGTTGGTCCAGTATTGGCGCTGATGAAGTAAAGCGCTTAGAAGCATGGCCTCAGCTTGCGGCGGGTAAGCCGGGTTTGATCGCCCGTATGAAAATCATGGGGCAATTGGGGTGCGCCGCCCACCAGTGGCCGCGCTTTGCTCCACTGAATGTGCGCAAAGGTGTTTTTTGCCATTCAAGCGCTGCAATTGCAGCGCACTTGTTACACAAAAACCGTGCTGCCTTAAATTCCACAGCGCATTTTTGCCGAATAAAATCGATTGATATTATTCAACAACAAGCCAGCCGCACCGGTTCAATGTGTCATTGGTGGGTATGTGTTAACAGGCCCGATGAAATCCGATTGGCTTCGCGCACGATCCGGTTTACGTCTTTTCAGGAGTATGAGCGCTACCTGCCTATTGTGGGTGGGTTTGTGGTTGATATGTGGGGCGCGATGTTTGAAAAGGGTAAAGACTATACTGCTTGGGGACGTCAGGCGGATCATAATAAACCAAGCGTAATTGATATTCCTGATGCGTCACTTCTTGGTCGAACTAAACCAGTTGTGCGCGTGCGTTGGAGTATTTAATAACTTTTACATAATAAGTTATTAAATACTCGGCTTTTTATTTTTATAGTCAAATACCATTACTGAGCTTGGACAACACCTGTTTCTGGTCTAGGGAACGGTCATAGAAAGCAAGATAATAAATATGACCTTTCCAAGCTCTATCACCGGTAAACTCATCACCTATAATCAATTTAAAACTATCATCCCAATTAGTTAAATTTCCGGATAACTGCTCGCCGGGTGGTTCTCCCTCGTAGAAAAACCAGGGTATTGATTCACCATTAATATAAATTTGGGCAGCGTTTGTGTCATAGGTCAACACAACATGGGTCAGCTCTGCTTTAGCCTGATAACTGGAGGCAGTGCGCAAGGAGGGTAGCCCATTTAAGTTGACATCGCTTGTGCGTATCCGAAAGTCATAGGCCGAGGCGGAGTGTCCGATCGTAACATTGCGGCGGCCATTACTTTTGGATATAGAAATAATTCTTACTGGCCCAGTTTGCTCGACATTATCAGGTCGAAACCAAAGTTCAACCGAAAATTCCTGCGACTGTTTTATTTTATTTATTATTTTTGCTGCGGGTTTTTCGCTTTTAAGCTTTGCGATCATGCTACTTTTTTCAACGCGATATCGACTAGGTCGTGTATGCAGTCCGCGTTTTTTATTCCAGGTGATCTCATTTTTACCATTATCAAATATTTTTAACGGTAAAACAGGCTTTTCGCGCGATACATCGTGTATTGCATTCCCTTGACCTTCGTTGAAAAGGTAGAGTGCTATCGGTTTGACACTTTCATTCGATTTACTTTTATCGCCTTTATTTTTTAGATTTCCAGTACAGGCGCATAATAACAATGCGAAAAAACACAATAATAAATGGCAAGCGTGAAGAGCTCTCATAGATAATCAACCAAAATTTTATAGGCCTAAGCTATTTTCCCAATAGCTGCTAAAATGAGCAAGCCATGCCTGCCGCTAGGTGATTGCCTATTTGAGAACGATTCCATTTCGGAAAGCCTTTCAATACAGAATCTTACGATATTGTGAGACCTAATCCACAGTGCTTGATATGTGTTCGTTTTAATAGCTGCTCGGTGTTTGGCGAGGCGTGGCAATGTATACGCTGTTGCGCGTTGTTATGAGATATTTGGCACATATTGGGACATATGTTTACAGCGTAATTTACATTACGACTACTATTTGCTAGCTTATATATTACCAGCTCCTATAGCTTATCTAGAACTGTTAATAAAGCTAATAAACTAAAAATAGTTCATCAACGTTAAATAGTTCATCAACGTTTTTGCCTTTAAGCTCTAATACTGGTACCGCAGATTTGGATCAAACTTGTGTCTTGAAACTTGAGTTTTGTTGGTTTGGGAAGAAGTAACTCTTTCCTTAATACATAATAAATCCATAACCAAACAAAATATCAAAGTGAATATGACCAACAAGATTAAGATACTTTGAAATTGCAGATATAGATGGATTTAGGGATATAGAAGCATATTCAAAATAAAGTATCTTAAAAATAAAGATGATGTAGTTAATTCGATAAATCTCGGACCGGTAGATATAAATTAAACAGTCATACTTTTTAATCTATATCGTTTCCGTGGTCGGTTTGTACTTGGCCGATAGAAAAGCGGAGTGCTTTATGCTAATAAAAATGTTGCAACAGATAGGTACTGGAGTTCGACTCACCTATCTGCCATTCTCAATTTGTTTAATCGTGTCTTGCGGCGGGGCGGTTGAGCCAAACAATACTAATTCCTCAAGCTCCTCCGGCGGTGCCCCTCCAGCGGCACTGAACCTTGAAAAGTCCGATTGTGACGATCCAGGCTTGCCATTCGAACCTGGAAAAATCCAAAGGCTTACGCCTTCCGAATACCAAAATTCTGTGCAGGATTTATTGGGCGTTAAATATGATGCGAAAAAACTTTTTCCTGTCGATAAAGAAGCCCATAGCTTCAGGCATTCTATTTATGTGACCGATGCGCATTCTGAAGAATATCAAAATGCGGCGGAAGCGATTGCGGAATCAGCGGTAAAAAAAGTCAATGCCGTTCTAGGCTGTGATCTAATCAAAAATGGTGCGGGACCTAACACTGTTGATGAAGCGTGTGTTAAAGGCTTTATCGACTCTTTTGTCAATCGCGCATTTCGCAAGCAAGCTTCATCTGAGCTTCTCAATGATCTTTATGATTTATTTGTAGAAGAAAAGGAGTTGAGTTCTCCGAAAGAGGGGATTCAAGCCATTATTGAAGTGGTTTTACAGTCACCTTATTTTCTTTATCGAAATTATTCCTCTGGCTTGCAAAACAATTTGGACCTTAACGTACTAGCGAGTCGACTCTCTTATCTTTTATTAGGCACTACCCCAGATGCTCAATTGCTTGAGCTTGCTGAAAATGGTGAATTAGCCAAACCCGCGGTGCTCAGATCTCAGGTAGACCGGATACTTGCAACTGAAGCATCGCGACGACATATTGCGGAACAATTTTTTGCGCGCTGGTTAGAGGTGGATCATATCTCTTCAGATCGTGATGATTTAAGTGAGGAAACGCGCAACGCAACTGTTGAGGCTGCAATTCAGTATATTGTTGATCATGCGTGGCAAGAAGGTGGTGTTGAAACGCTGTTAACAGCGAAAACGTTGACAGTTAATTCCGGTATGGCGGAACTCGATTTGGATGCAGCTAATGGAACAACTAATGATGAAAATCGTGTTGGTATTTTAACTCAACCAGCGTGGTTAATTAATCACGCATCTTCGGCGGAAACAGCACCGATTAATCGCGGTATTTTTATTCGTGAGGCCTTGTTATGCCAAGGAGTACCTACCTTGCCGGAAGGCGAAGTTATGTTTCCCGAGCCGGAAGTTGGCGTGAGCATGCGACAGCGATTGGAGGCACATCGCGAAGATCCCGGTTGTGCTGTCTGCCACCGTGTATTCGACCCCATGGGGCTCGCATTTGAGAATTTTGATAATAAGGGGCACTTCCGCTTGGAAGAGTGGGTTGGCCAGCCGATTGACGCTTCCGGGGAGATTGGCGGTCTCACCGGTGGTATTTATTCGTTTATAGATGCTCGTGAATTAATGGAAGTGATTGTCGATAGTCCGGAATTGCGTCAGTGCGTTGCACGCAAATGGTTTAAATATGCTTACCGCCAAGTGGCAAAAGACACGCAAATGTCGTGTCGAGAAAAAGAATTAGCCGAGGCGCTTGCACTGCCCAATGGCTTTGCGACATTTATTAGCGCAGTCGCAAGTTACACCTCCTTCCTGCATGAAAAGTGAGTAATACCATGAATAAACAACTTCCTATTAGCCGTAGAAAAATAATGAAGTTGGCGAGCGCAGGAGCTTTGTGGCTTGCCAATCCGCTGGTATTACCTCGCGCTCACGCGCAGGGAATTCCCAAACGTTTTTATGTATTTTGTAAACCTGGCGGGATGTACTTTAGTTCTTGGATTAAGCAGGGTGCTTCCGGTCTGGAATATGGTTCAGCGGTGCAATCGCTAGCGCCCTTTAAAGATAAAACAATGGTAGTTGCTAACATGTTCAACAATGTTGCCAGAGACAAGCATCACCATATGCGTGGCATGTCCACGATGCTAACAGGGGTCGACCCGGTTGGTAGTGATACAAGCCCCGCTGGAGGTAAATCGCTCGATCAGTTTATTGCCGATAAAATTAAATTAGACGGTTCACTGCGTTCCTTAGAAATCGGTTTAAAACCTGCGGGTAAAGTCAACGGCGAAACTCGTATGGTTTACGATGGGCCGGGAGCTGCGCGTGTTGTGGAAGGTAATCCTGCAAAAGTTTTTGATCGCGTATTTTCCGATTTAAAAACAACGGGTGGAGCGGGAGCATCGTCGGTATTGGACCGGCGCCAACGCGTGCTTGATCGCGTTAATCGTCACGTAAAACTATTAAGTAATGAATTAGTCGGCGAAGACAAAATTAAATTAGATAAGCACCTCGCCACGGTCGAAACACTTGAAGCACGCTTGTTAAAAGCGATCGAAAGTTCAGGGGGGGCATGCGCTGTTGGAAACCCGAGCGCTGGTTTATCTGTTCCAGAAGAAGCCGATTTACTGATGGACCTTGCAGCTCAGGCATTTATATGTGGTGCGACAAATGTCGGCTCTTTTATGATTAGCCAAGGTGCCGGTAAATTAAAATACGAATGGCTGCCGGAAACAGCTCCTTACACCAAGGGTATGAATTGGCATGGCATTACGCACCAATTACCCAGAAATACTAACGAAGCAAAAGCTTGGTATGTTGCAGCGGATAAATGGGAACTCGATTTATTAGCGCGCTTTTTAAAACAGCTAGATGAAACACCGGAAGATGGCGGCACCATGCTGGATCATTCCGTTGTGCTATTGTGCGGTGAAATTCGCAATCCCAATGGTCACGCACACAAAGGTATGACGTGGGCATTATTTGGCGGCAACGCGACGACAAATTGGAAATATAATTCTTGGGTAAAAGCTGATTCAAATCTTCATCAGCTGCATACTTCTATTGGTCGAGCGTTTGGATTGCCGTGGGATAAGTTTGGTAAAGTAAACGGGCACCTGGCCAAAATTGAAGCGTAAAATAGGCAATAAGAAGCTTGCCAATTCAACTTTATCAAACGCTTTTTAAAGGACTTTGATCGTCACTAAAAAAAGGGGCAACGTAATATTAGCCCCTTTTTTCTTTTGCAAACTCATCGTTTGATAAAACTCGCTCTAATACTCAATTATTAATGTGTAACATAGTGAGCCGAGTGATTGGTTTTATTCAGCGAAAAAGGGTTGGGTTTAACCCAACCCCTGGTCATTGGACTGTCGAAACTGCGACTATGGATCAGTATAAGTATTGTTGCAATTACTGGGGTTTGGTGGAATGGTGGTGTATTTACTCGGGCAATATACCGCTACTAGCTCTTTACCCGTTGCCGTGCTTCGCACATCTAAATGCCATTTATGTGCTCGATCAGTTCTTAAGGCCTCAAGTTCCGCTTGGGTCGTGCTATAGACAATGTCGTTGGCTGTTAACAAGACGACAACATCTCCCTCAGAGATATTGCCCCATAAATTCGTGTCGCCTGAACTTTGTGCTTTCTCTTTCAAAAAGCCGATATCAATTTCGCTGCCTGGATAAAGTCCTGCAGTACCTGCAACCTCAATGGCACTGACGTGATCGACGGAATCATCCATAAAGAAAGCGGCGCGTGAGCCTGGATATTGATAATAGTTGCCGTCCACGGTAATTGTTGCTTTGGAACCAAGAACCGTGATTTTGCCGCTGCCGGAGTAGACGTCGTTTGCCGGGTCCTCATAGCGTCCGATGAGAAGTGCAGTTCCGGGAGCTCCGTTTTGATGGAAGGTACCGCCGGACAAGGTGAGCTCCCCGTAGCCTGACTCAAAAACACCGAGGTAAACGTTTTTGGATGTAAATGTGCCTCCTGTCTGGATCAAGGAGCCATGACCACGCTCGCCAATAGCGATGTTTTCAGTTACGGTGAAGTTTGAGTTTTTCCGCACTGCCAAAATCCCGGAAGAACCTGGTGCTACTCCGATGCTCACCAAGCGCTTGTGCACGTCCCCGCCTACTTGGTTGAATACTCCAACACCGGGATTGTAATCGAAGTCATCATTGTGGTACCCGGTACCTATTCGTGTCCCCGTATCGGGGTTGCTGTTGCCGGAGTCGTCAGGGTTCCAATATGAGCCTGATAGTTGCGGATTAGCGAGATTTTCATCCACATCGCCCCGTACAGATGCAACTGTGCCTCCGCTCATGTTAACCACGCCTAAACCTTGGCTGCCGATATCAAAACCAAAGGTTTCGACCATGCCGTCGTTTAGATTCCAAATTCCGCGTGAGCTCGGGTGATAGAAGCCCATCGTAAATAGTGCACAACCCAGCACCTTGCCCCCATTTTGATTGATAACACCCTTAGCACCGTAAGCACCCAGCCGCATGTAATAGCACGCGGGGCTGCCACTCGTTGCGTGATCGAGGCGCAACTTACCGTCGCGAACTTCCAATATGCCTTTAGCGTCGATAGCGTTTTGTTCGTTGCCATGTTCTGTGAGCTCTGAGCCCGAGTTTCCGGTCCAATCCCATCCACCGATATAAAGTGTTTTGATTACTTGTGGGGAGCTGGTGGACCAAGGATCGAAGATTGCTAACGGTGTATTGGTGATACGCACCGCTCCTTCACCTATCACAAGCTCCCGGGTTTTTTTGCTGGTCGTGATATAGGTATCTTTAGTATCGTCGGGTAGTTGATTGTCGCCAGTCCCTTGCAGCATCCAATTATCCTTATTGCCCCAGCGAAAATCTAGGGCATCGCCATCAACCCACCAATAATGGTCGGCTGTTGCCGACGTGATTAAGCCGCATAGAGTGGCGCTTAGCAGTACCGCCTTTACTTTTTGACTTTTCATTTTTTGCTCCAAAAAAAATTAATAGAAGAGTCGCTCTCTTATCACTATTAAAATTCCATCCCGGTGAGAAATGCGTCAGAGCGTTTTGTGGGAAGACGAATATTTATCGCTAATTAAATTAGTGCTAAATTTGATATGAAACTTGAAATTAAGGCGCTGATCACGCCTTTGTTTACATCGTTAGCTTTAAATGTTTGCCAAAAGCATTTAAATAATTTCGTGTGGACTTGCTGAGGGGATTGCCCCAGATATGGAGTTGATAAATTTCCGTTTTATCGATGTTAATCGTTTTTAATTTATTATCGCCAAGATAAAGCCTTTCTAAATTGGTGTTGTTGCTCAGGTCAATTTCACTGATATTGTTACTGCTTAGCGAGACAAATACGAGTTCGGTATTATGACCAATATCGATTGTGTCTAAAATATTCTCCTGCAACGAAAGACTTCTCAGCTTGCGATTTGAACTTAGGTCAATCGTTTTGATTTTATTTTGGTCCAGCCGAATGCTCGCTAGATTTGGTGCCTGATTTGGTTCAATTGCCTCCAGCAGATTGCGAGAGGCGACCAGCGTATTTAAGAAATAATTGCCTTTGAAAATTATCTCTTGTAACTGATTTTTCTCGGCGTTTAGTGCTTCAAGCATGGGTATTCCGGAAAGATCCAGACGAGAAAGCTGATTTTCGCTCACATCGAGAGATTTTAGCGTTTCTGCATTGGAAATATCGATAAGGGCTAATTGATTACTTTTCAGCGATAATTCTTTTAGCAGAGGTTTGTCACCTAAAAACAGCTCTGGTAATTGGTTTCGTATCAGCACTAGGCTTTCTAATTTTGGGTTTTGCGTAAGATCCAATCTTTGCATTTCACTGTAGCCAATGCTGAGATTTTGTAACGCGGTATTGCGGCTTAAGTCGAGTTCCGCGATTTCGAGTGAATTTAACTTCAGAGATATGAGCTGCGTACTTTCGGTTAAATTCAGTGTATCGCTTGTGCAGTCACTTGCGTACAATTCTTTGAGCGAAAGTGCCTGACTTAAGTCAATTTGATCAGAGCAAGCATGGATGGATAATTTTTCTAAACTTGGCAGGGCACTAAGATCTAACGCTGTAATATTATTGCGAACAAAATGAAGTTCACGCAGACTAGCGGGTAGTGGAAATGGTAATTGCTCAAATTGGTTACTCGTTATGTTCAGTATTTTAAGTACAGAGTTTTCGCTGAGATCGATAGCCTTGAGGGAATTGTGATTTATGTTAAGTTCTTCCAAAAGCTTAAGGTCTTGCAAATTGATAGTGCTAATTTTATTTGCACCCAATTGAATTGAACGTAATTTCTGATTGTTGGAGAAGTCAATTTTACTCAGCGCGTTATTGTAAAGATTGATTTCTTTTAGCTCGTGGTTATTAGACAGGTCAATGCTGCGAATAAAATTTCCGCTAAGATCAACCTCCTGTAATTTAGGGTTGTGGGACAAATCAACACCGACAAGCTTATCCCAAACATACTGGCCGATACTTAAACGCTGTAAAGCAAAAAGTACTTCGATGCCCCTTAGGCTCTTCGCCTGTCGGCACTCTAAATAAGTTACATCGCCGACCGTAACCCACGATTCTTTTGCCACGATAACATCAAAGCAATGCTGTAATTCGGGGTCGAAAAAACGGACTTCGTCAACTGAGAGTGTTGCTAAGAAAGATTCGCTCGGGCTTTCACTATTAGGAGGGACCTCTCCATCTGGTGTAGTGCCCCCATTGGGGTTAGTGTCTCCCCCGCAGGCCGACAAAAACAAACAGATGAGCGTTGCAAAAAAAGCTTGGCTTTTCATAAGCTCTCTCCTCCGGCGCGAAGTTTGTTTAATGCCTGAAGCGGCCCGTCACCACCGTTGTTGCCAAATTTTTCTACCGGCATCCCAAATGCTTGCAGTATGCTTACGTGGAGGTTGTGCGCGCGCTCGCCTTCGGCGTCAAGCCAGCGATTACCCTGCCATCCGGGCAAGGAGCCTCCCCAGACAAGCCAGTGAAGATCGTTGTGCGAATGGGACCTTGGCGTCTTTATATCGCCGCCCCAAAAACCCAAGGTGTGATCAAGCATCGTGCCGTCACCTTCTGGACTGCTGTCGAGGTGGTATAGAACGCGCTCGATGGCGCCGCAGTTATAGGCATCAATGGCGCTTATCCACTTTCGTAAACTTGTCGCTTCTTTAGTTACGGCGCCATGCCAGTGATTATTTTTGGGCGAATCCGGCATCCATTCCCAAAGGTATGTAGAACCCGCTTCGGTGGATTGAAACGTCACGACGTTGGTGTAACCACATCGCAGTGCATAGCCCATAAGGTCCCCAAGAATAATAGCTTCTTCCTCAACGCTAAAATTACCGGGTGCTCTCAGTTCGTTGCAACTTGTGTTTAGTCGGGCTTGAAGATTGTTAATTTCTTCGAGGTGTCGTTCAAAGTCCTCGCGGCTTTCAATTGATACTTGTTTTTTTAACAGTTGTATTTCTGAGCGGAGCGTGTTGGTGACAGCTTTATTAGCGGGGCTTGAAGCGTTAAATAATAGGTTAAACAGCTCGCCGGGGTCGCAAATTGGGTAGGCTGGTTTGCCTGGTTCGGGATAAACCATCCGGTTGCGGGGGCTAAGATGTTCGTTTACGCGAAAGCCGACTTCCAAACTTTTAAAAGGCGTGTGCGCGCCAATATTTTCCGCCAGTATTTGATCGATCGAAATATCTTGCGAAAACCCGTTGCTGTCTTCGGAAGCGTTATACGTTAGGTCATGTCCTGTTAAAAAAGATAAAATGCCACGAGCATGGTGTTCGCCTTTGCCTCCTGCTGCGACATTATTAATACCGCTGAGCGCCAGCAGATTATTGCGATACTTCTCCAGCGACTTAACGCTAGAGCCAAATTCTAGAAAGCCGTTGTTATTTTGTAGCCAATTAGGAAGCCAAAAACCACCGCAATTAAATGCAGCAAAAAAACGTTTTGCCCGCTGGTCTAGATTTTGTGCATGAGTGGAACTGAGAGGTGTCGCCAATGCAAGCAACGCAGATGCTGATAGGCGATTAAAGGTGCGCCGTGAAATCGGCAGCTTGTCGTTAAAATAGTTTTTATCCACAGCAGTTGCCTCATTTGATTCATGAGTTATGTAGTATTGTTATAAAAAGGCACTGTTAATAAATGCAAAAAATCATTTTTTGCATGAAGCTAGATAGGGGCATTATTCAGAGACGCCCTGGGCTTATTGGTTACGTATTCTTTATTATTATCTCTGTATTATTATATTTTCTGTGCAGGGTGCACTGGCCAGTTAGCTTCATCCACTATAGTAACGATTTAATATGTTAAATGGCTATCCTGCGTTTAAGTTTATTTGACGAAAAGAGAACCCCGTCATCCAAGTTTTGTGAGATAACAAAAAACTTGGATTTTCGGTCCTGTCGGAGTCACAAATTTTGGTGACAGTGGATCGGGTGGTGGCCTAGCTTTTCGATCACCTACTCGCTCACGCATTCACAATGGTTTCGAAGCCTCCGTAAATTAAGCGCTTTCCATCAAAAGGCATGGGGTTCTTTTCAGGGTCGAAGCGATCATCTTCCATCATCTTAGCCCACGCGGCTTCTCGAACCTCTTTTGATGGCCAGGTGACCCAGGAAAAACAAACAACTTCATCTTCCTCGCATTTAACGGCCATCGGAAAAGAAGTCACTTCGCCATCGGGTATGCTGTCGCCCCAATTTTCCACCGCTGTTAGTGCTCCATATTCCTTGAAGATTGGCACGAAGGACTCGGCATAAGCGATATATTCATCCTTTTTATTTTTAGGTACAGCAAATACAAAACCGTCTACATATGACATAAGGGTTTACCTCGTTTAGACTATTGAGAAAAAATATTTTGCGTAATTATAATACCGAGTCAAAGCTTTTTTGTATTCAGTGCCTTTTATATTCCAAGTTTTTTATATCCAGGGCCTTAAGTGTTAAAGCTGCTTTGAGTCTTTTATTTTTAACGCCCACCTTTACAAGACGCGAGTGTGTATTCTCCATCAAATTTGCTACCTGGCAAATCGATATTGGCTGTAAGAGTTGGATAGGGCGCATCAATGCAAACTTTCTTTTCCTTGCGATTAATTTTTACGGGAAATAATAATCTCTTACGCTTTGGCAATTTGTTGTGGTTGACTAACTCCAATTGCATATCCCAAGCAAATCCGGCAACCGAGCCAGCTTGTTTTTTTAATACTAGGCCAAAAGGTAATTGTTGTGCATCGATACCGTCATAGCTCCAAAACCCGACCATTTCCCAGGCACTAGTGATCTTAGGTCGAGTAGTTTTCGTTGGTGTTAGCGGTTTTTTTGTTTGTGAAGGTTTTGGTATAGAAGAGACTGAACGTTTTTTTTCAGAATTCGTGGGTTTTGGCAAGTTTAATTTGGCAACTTCATAGGCTTGGCCCCCGATGCGTTGCATTACGGCATTAAATTTTTGTAGGTTCCTTTTAGCAGGTTCAGTTGGTCGCATTCTTGTATCGCGGGCCGCGCGCTCAAAGTTTTTGTGGTCCGCGTGCAGCAGCATATATTCGCTCAGTGGTAACTCATTATCCGTAGGCTTGATATCTGGATCGGCCCCCATATCAAGCAGTACATTCATCGCGGCATAACGTATAGCAGTTTCCGCAAAAGCGTTTACTCTGTTTCCACCAT
This sequence comes from Marinagarivorans sp., assembly GCA_028281865.1. Taxonomy (GTDB): domain Bacteria; phylum Pseudomonadota; class Gammaproteobacteria; order Pseudomonadales; family Cellvibrionaceae; genus JANQJB01. Next base: position 15,834 of record JANQJB010000042.1, on the reverse strand, counting down.
AGCTCGGGTATCGAAATGAAGCATAGTGATATAACGGAGTCGTAGCATAAGAAACTTTGTCGCCGGGTGTTGTGCGGCTATTGATAATTTTTGAGGTGATTGGCCCTAAGTGCGAGCCGTGTTCGAGACAGTAGCGAAATTCACGCTCAACGAGAGCAATATAGTTTTCCCAGTCCTGTGCATTTTTTTCCATTTGTTTTTTACCCCAGTCCAATCGTTCCTGGGTGACGGGATCAGGTTTTTCACCCATATTCATTCGATTGACTGCAGCGTAGTCGATTTTTACTTTACGACAACCAAACCCATTTCCAACTAAATGATCGCGATAAAGTGCTTTGTCTATTAATAATTGGTAACTTTTAAGCACAAATTGCAATTGGTTTTTTTCATCCTCGTTAAGCGCGCTTGCTTTTACACGGGTAAGTTCTTTGTACAGTTTTACAATTTCTTGTTTGTTGTCTTGCATCGCTTGGTTTAGGTGGCCGGCCCGGTAGCCCTCGGGTAGGTTTTTATAGAACACGCGGATCAGGTCCGCGTTATGAGTTTCCGCAGCTTGGTTCCATAGACGAGACATAAGCATGTTCCTGCCCTGGCGTATAGCAAGTTTTGTTTGCGGTGCTTTTAGGAAAGCGGCATCGTCCGAACTAAGCAAGCGATTGACTTCCTTATGGTCACCCAGTTTCATGTAGTGTGTGACGAGTGCCTCGAAAGACAAATTTTTGTGAGTCTGATAATCACCTACGGTTCTTAAATGGTCACTCTTTTGGAAGTTTACTTTGCGGGTAGTGAACTTAATATTTTCCTTACCTACCGGATTAAATACGAGGGTGTAAGAATGTTGATTTGGTGGAGAACCGGGATTGCGTAAAGTAATTTTGTAGTGAAAGCGCCCGCTGGAATCGCCTTCGCCAATTTGAAAATGGTTCTCATCAATCAGCGTAAGTTTTTTCTTATAGTCTTTGACGACCAGGCGTTTACTTAAAGCGCCTCCACGACGATCGAATTTTTTCTCTATCCAATTGGAAATCGTACCATCGGCGTAAAATTCCGTGCGAATAGGAACTGTATCGCTTGTTCGCCAAACACCGATGAGCTGAGGATCGACGTTTGCGTGGGATAACGTTGAAACACAGGCTAATGTTAAAACTAGCAGGGCAGATAATGCGGATCTGTTCATCATACCTTTCCTCGGTATCTGTGAAGCGACTAAGCTACCAAATCAGTGTTGCAATGGTCTAGTGCATCTTGCTTCATTCCTCAGTTTTCCAACTGGTTCAAAGACATCGCTTTGACCCACCTAAAGCCAACTGTTAATGTGTGCTTTTGCTTTTTTCCGAGTCTTGTCTTATAGGACCCAAGCGAATGTTTTGTAGATTCGTCCGTGCGTTGAGTATGTTGCTAGTTTTCACCGCGCTCGGTGCTTGCACGCAGGTTCGTTTTAATGAGCGTGAGCGTCTAGCCAAGGATGATATGCAGTTCGACGCGCAAGCCCTAAAAGCTGAAGTAGAGAATCACGTGTATCAAGCGCGTGAAGGTGCTGCAGGTATATTTTCAGGCGGCGGCGGGGGAGGCTGTGGGTGTTATTAAGCCGCCTTCTGTTTGCTCTGAGTCTTTTAAGCTTCAATTTTTTCTCATTTTCACTCGGTGTTTACGCCGAGCCGAGCAGCGACGAGCTGCAGGATATTTTTAAATTTCGCACGGCGCTATATAAGCAAAATGATGGTGATCGCCTTGCCGGAAACCCCCATATTGATGAAACTGCCTCGATTTACGAGGGGATCTTATTCCTGCGCAAGAAGGTTCACACGAATCACGCGCTGGAAGGGAAACTGACAGGGGTAACGGTGACAGCGGCCTCATGGGATGATGCCCGTTTGCGCGCCGAGGCAGTTTCCGGTGCTACTACTGACGATCACGGTCGCATAAATGGGGAATTCGGATGGCGTTATAAAAGCAATGAAGGTATGAGTAGCTCGGTCAAGCTGAGTTATGGTTCTGAATACACCTACCGCACAACAGCTTTAAATCTAGGCCTAGGACAAGTTTTTAACGAAGGGTCCACGGCAATAAATCTCTCCTACAGTAGTTACTTCGATACGATACGGGTAATTCGCTTTGATGGCAGCGAGGACCCTGAAGATGAGCGAGATACGCATACATTTGCGCTTTCACTTGTGCAGACACTAAACCCCAAATCATTATTAAATCTCAGTTTTTCGCACACGAATCAAAATGGTTTTTTAGCAACGTCGTTTAACGCGGTGAAGATAAATGACGGTTTTATCGCAGAACAGGTACCGAATAGCCGCCGACGAGATGCGCTTTCAGCACGCTATAAATATGCCTTCGAGCGCGACTCTATGCAATTGGGTTACGGTTATTATTGGGATGACTGGGGGATTAACGCAAACGTATTAGAAGCCCGCTATTTTGCACACTTGCCTAAATTGAAATTACGACTTGAACCCAATTATCGATACTACACTCAAACTCAAGCAGATTTTTTTGATTTTGAATTTAGCGAGCCCAGAACTCTACTTGCAAGCGATTCAGACTTGGGTGAATTCTATGGTCATTCGGTTGGTTTATTGCTTGCGTTAGCTCGGCCGAGTCTTATTACGTCTCAGCTTGCGACGTATGAGCTCGGGTTCAATTATTATGACCGTAGCGACGGTTTAGATTTTTATTGGACAACTCTCGGTTGGTCACTACCTTTATGAAATTGCTGTATAAAACTTTTTTATTGACTTTGTTTTTCTTTTCCACAAGTTATGTTACTGCAACGAGCTACACAAGCATAGATGCGCGTACGCTTGATATTAATATTGAAAATCCTGAGGGACCAACACTCTTGGTATTTTGGGCTTCTTGGTGTTCAAAATGTATAGCTGAAATCCCTCAGCTAAAGCAAATAAAGAACCGATACCCGTTAGTTGAACTTATTGGAGTTAATGTCAATAAAAAAACGCAGGATGGTTTGGCGACGCAACAGGAATACGAACTCAATTATCCTTCAATCGCTGATCCTGATTTACTTATTGCCGATAAGTTTAAGGTAAAAGGTACGCCAACTATTATTTTGTTAAATACTGAAGGTAAAGTGTTGCTAAAAGCGAATCATGTATCATCAAAACTTAGAAAAGCTTTAGCGCGTGTTGCTGAGATCAATGAATAAGAGAACGAAAAAGGAAGTATTGGTAATTCTCTTTTTATTGTTTTTTGTACCTTATTTTTCCCATGCCCATCAGCTAAAGCATCTAGGCGATGAAACAAAAGTTACTCGACATATTAGCTTAATGTCGACGCGAGTTGAATTCTCAATTGTTACGCAAAAACAACTAGTGGCAAATAAAGCGATTGATGAAGCTATTGCGGAAATAAAACGTATTGTCAGTGTAATGTCGGAATGGGAGCCCGATAGTCTTATTAGCCGTGTCAATCAAAATGCTCACAAGCGACCAGTTGTTATTACCAACGAGCTATATCAACTATTACTAGCGGCGCAAGATATTAGTGCGTCTACTCAAGGTAAGTTTGATATTACATTTGCCAGTGCTGGGCAATTATGGGATTTCCGTAAAGGCATAATTCCCAGCAAAAAAGCGATTGAACAAGCCATCGCACCGATTGATTATCGTCACCTCAAACTCGACGCAAAAGGTCCCACCGCATATATTGATCACCCAGAGACTAAAGTCGGACTTGGCGGTATAGCGAAAGGTTATGCCGTCGATCGCGCGGCAGACATTATACGGCAACACGGGTTTAGTGAATTTTCGGTTAATGCGGGCGGCGATCTCTATGTTGAAGGCCAGCATAAAAATTCGCTATGGCGTATCGGTATTCAAAATCCTCGAGCTTCTGACAAATTAATTGCATTGCTACCCATTGCCAACGCTGCAGTTGCGACTTCCGGGGATTACGAACGTTTTTTTATTAAAGACGGGGTGCGCTATAGCCATATTCTCGACCCTGATACCGGGCATCCCGCGCGCAAATGTCAAAGTGTGACCGTGCTTGCTCCAAAAACTTTTATGGCCGATGCACTTGCGACGGGAGTTTTTGTGCTGGGACCCGATCAAGGTATAAAACTTATCAATAATCTACCAGGTACAGAAGCGGTGGTAATTGACGCATCGGGGAAAATTTATGTGTCGGAAGGACTTCCCGAATTATGAAGTGAAGAATTCCTCAGCCTTGGAAAAGTCATTTTACCAAAGTATTACGGGCGACCTGGAATTGGCATTTCAATACTTACTAAAGCTTCGCCTGTAGTGACAAACAACGTTTTTCTGTCGGGCCCACCAAAAGTACAATTCAGAACAGTGCCACCACCTGGCATTCTCATATTGCCAAATGATTGACCATCTGGATTAAAAACCTCGACGCCTCTTTTATTGGCTGCGTAGAGATTGCCGGCGTCATCAATGGCCATACCGTCGAGCGTAGAATTAGCAATTGCGTAAGTCTTCGGGTTAGACGGTGTTCCTTCTTCGTCCAGCGCGAAGCGTTCTATCTTATTGTTATTTGTTACGTATAGCCATTGCTCGTCCAGCGATAGTTTAATTCCGTTAGGCCTAAAATTTTTAGCAATCACGCTTATGTTTTTATCGGGGCTTATGCGAAATACACCGAGATAATTTAGGTCTCGATTATGTCCCCTAAAGTTGGGGTCGGTAAAATAAATATTGCCGTCGCTACGTATTGCTACGTCATTGGTTTGATTGTAGCGTTTGCCCTCAAAATTATCGGTGACTAATTCAATTGGGGGAGGGGGGTCATCCACACTCGGTGGTAGCGTAGCCTTCATTAGGCGCCGACCGTCAACTTGACACATATAAAGTTCGTTGCCATTAAATAGCGCCATGCCGTTTGCGCCGCGTGTATTAGTAAAATATTTTTCGAAATTATTTGGCGCACGATAACGCCAAACAATATTTTCTCGCACATCGGTAAACAATAGTGCCTGATGCTCAACGATCCAAACGGGCCCTTCTGTAAAAGTAAAATTCGAACGTATTGTTTTGGGGTTCCCCGCCATCTTAACCGGGTCGATGCCAGAGTAGTCTGGCTGCTCGCCCGAAGAGCTTGACGACGAGCTCGCCGAAGAGCTAGAAGAACTGCTGGATGAGCTACTAGAGGAACTTGATGAGCTGCTAGAAGAGCTCGACGTACTGCTTGATGAGCTGGATGAATTAGAGGAGGAACTCGAAGAGCTACTCGACGAACTTGAACTGGACGATGGGCTCGACAGATCGCCAGATGAAGAGCCCATAGGGTTTTCTTCCCCACCACCGCAAGCTTGCAGGTAAAGCAATGTCAAAGACCACAAAGAAAGTGCAGCTATCTTTTTTATAGGAATGTAAATAGGCATGGCTTTATACATACAGTTCTATGCAAACGGATTTTTGATATCGATTTGTCGCTGTTATTTTTATTTTGCGCTAGTACCATTAAACCGCGCGGAGCATATTTATGTAATAGATAAATAGCGCAATCGTTAAGTGGTTCTCGAATTTGTCGTTGTCGGTATGCGAATCGGTATTGTTGGGCCCAAGCGTTAAATTCGCTGGTTGTGTTCAACTTTCTAGTATAGCGCTATGTTGCGGGACTCGGTTATTGTTAATGTCTTGTTTTATTACGCAAATATTATTTTGGATATAAGTATGAAGTTACTGTTGTTATAAGCGTAGTCTGTTATAAGCGTAGTCGCGTTTCAAGCTGAATAGTATTGCCGGAAGAATCAAGTATTGTTGACGATGGCTCACCTAGGGAATTAAAAAAACCTTCTTGTGCAAAGTTATCGTAGTCGTTATTTGCTATTTTTAAATCAAAAATAATTTTTTCTGACAAAGCGTATGTGAGGCCCATGCCGATAGTTTTCTGACGAGTATCCAAAAAATCGTTGGAGTCAATAAATGTTACATCAATATAGGCCCCCGTTTTAGGTGAAAAGTAATACGCTAGATTACCCGCAAAAGTCTCCGAGCGATTCAACTCTAGTAGCGTGATTTGGGTAGCCCATGCGCGAAGCTCGTCTAGAAGAAATACAGCCTTAAATGTTGCTTCAACGGAGTGCAAGTTTGAGTAGCCAGACTTTCCTAAATAATCGGTATAAAACACTGCCAAGCTGCTGTTATCTGTTAAATAATAATTTAATCCGATACCTCTAATATCTCGATTTTCTGTTTTTCCTATTGTTGTCGAAACACCGATGCCACTGTCAAAATTAACATTTGCTTTTAGATGATATTCGTTACTGTAAGAACGGCTGATAGTTGGACCTTTGTATTCTGCCTCTCTGTATCCGCCAAGTATCGATACGCTTGAAGCTTGTGAGAGAAATGAAGCCTCTTTAATGGGACCTGCAACATCGCCAATGGGTGAAAAGTAGTATGTCGATTCCACAATGACATTTGTTTCTTCAGATTTTGATTTTCTATTTGTCAATATACTTCTTTGATCAGTAGTTGCCCGTTCGCTTTCGAGTATGGTAGTTATTTCATACTGATAATCCGCATAGGCTGGAAGTGCATAAATGGTGAATAATAAAGAAAACAATTTTGTTTTTTTCATTGGCGCCTTCTTCTAAAGAATATTTTTTAAGGTAAGCCTTCGAATTTATTTTAACATAAAAGTTCAGAATATATTGCTTCAGAGTTTATAGTAGGCCGGTTGTTTGTAAGAAAGCAAAAAAAGAGATATTAATTTTATCAATGTAACCAAAATTGGTGTCACCAATTTTGGTTACATGGTTTTAATTATAAAACTATCGATTTCGCAATAAGCGCCCGGTTACTGCTGTTATTGGAAGGTTCTCTTATTTGGGCTGCTCTTATTTGGTACTGCGCTTATTTAATATAAGATACGACTACAGAAAACTGATTATTATTTTGGTTTTCATTTTCTTCAATTGCAAGATTCCAGCTCATAACGTCGCAGAGTTGTTCCACTATTTCCAAGCCAAATCTTTTTCCATCCCCACTTTTGGGTGCGGTACTTGTCGTATTGGAAACTGAAAATCCTGTTTGATTTGCTTCTATCGTTGCTGCCGTTTTTCCATTGTCATCGGCGCCGTGCTCAATAACGTTATTCAATATATTGATTAGAATACTTAATAGAACCGTTGGGTCAGTCGTCACCAAGTGGCCCTCACTGAATTTTTTACTCAGTATTAAGTCGGGAAAGTAGGCCTCGACATCATTAATTAAAGGTAACAACTCTACTTCGTCAAGCTTTGGCTGATATTCGCCTCGCGCAAGTAATAGTAGGGTATTAACCTGTTGCTCCATAAACCAAACTGCTTGGTTGAGACGTTTAATTGAATTATCGAAAGTTTTTGTAACTTTATCATCTGGCTCTGACCGCTCCTTGGGTAATCTTTTTGTTACAACTCGAAGAATATCAATATTATTTTTTACAACTGTTAGCGGTGTTCTCAATTCATGGCTTGCGTATCGAGTAAAGTTTTTTTCTCGTTCTAACAGATTGTGGATTTGTTCTACTGATAGAGAAAATGCTCTAGCTAAGCTACCCAATTCGTCTCTGCGTGATAATACGGAGCTATCGGAAATACTACCCTGCTCGGCGCTTACTTTTTTGGCTAAATACTCAATAGGAGATGCAATACTTTTTGCAAGGTAAATACACACGACTGCGGCTAGGGCGACAATGACTAAAGAAAATATGATAATGGCTAGCACAATCGCATTCTCGTTTATATCAAGAAACGATTTAGATTCGTCAAACAGTAAAATGAGCTTTTCGCCGGTATAAAAACCGGTATCCAGGGTTTTAACCAGTACGTGAGAATCTTTTGTATCGTGAAAGCCGTCACTTAATGAATTAAATTCCTCGGGCACTCCATTGAAGTGAGTTAGGTAACCCTTAACCTTGGAAGTTGTGATCAATATATCTTCGCTTACTTCATTTTGAATTTTCTCCTCGAAATAATCCATATTCTCGGAAAGAAAATCGCGAACAATTTGGTCTTCGACAAAAACCATCAAATTATCCATTAACAAGCCGAAGACTACGGTAAGGGCTATTGCAAATAGCAAAAATGTTGTAATGATCCGCTTTCTAAAATTCATTTAAATGGTTTGAGCTGGCGCTAATTTAAAACCCTTACCATGAACCGTCTCAATTTGGGGGGAACCTGGGTGCGACGTCAATATGCCTCTTAAGCGATAGACGTGTGTTCTCAATGCGTCGGAAGGGGGTGGCTCATCGCCCCATAATACGTATTCCAAACTCGACTTAGTGACTACTGCCGGGGATTTCATTGCGAGCTCTTTCAATAACTTAAATTGCAATCTGTTGAGCTTAATACTTTCGTCCTCAATATAAGCGGTATCCGATGATAGCGCCAACTTAAGTTTGCCGACAATCACTTCACCTATGTCCTTTCTCGCACCTCGCGCAACGAGGGCTTGCAAGCGAACGTATAACTCGTCCATTGAAAAAGGTTTAACTAAATAGTCGTCTGCTCCTTTGTCAAAACCTTTAATGCGATCGGGTACCGTGTCACAGGCAGAAAGAACAATAACTGGGATACCGTTGCCTGAATTTCGAATAGATGTAAGGCACTCTAGGCCATTTACTTTAGGCAGCATAATATCGAGAACCATCACGTCATATTCGTTGTGTTGAAGAATGCTAAGGGCCATTTCTCCATTAAATGCGTATTCCACGACATGGTCATAAAGAGAAAGATATTCTCCAATAGATTCGGCAATACTGCGATTATCTTCAACAATTAATACACGCATAGAGATCTCTAATATACTGCGGTGTTTATAAGTCTATATCACCGCCCACTTTTAATCCGCTCGGAACACTCGCAGGTACACCTCGATAAAATGTTTCATCCGTTAACGTATTAAGGAATACCGTAATATCACCAAAATCATCGTCGTCTAGCACTACTTCAAGATCGCCACGATCTTCATAAAGCGAAACAGCACTGCGCAACGTTGCCCGAGAACCATCGTGCATATAAGGTGCCGTTAACGCGACATTGCGAAGGCTAGGTGTTCGCACTGCATCGGCGCTTGTGATTACCGGCTGGTCTTCGTGAATCGTATTATCGGATAAAAGAGGGCCTGAATGACAGCGCGCACAGCCGCCGTTAACAAATTTATTTAAGCCTGTAATTTCTCTCGGCGTCAGCGCGGTCTCGTCGCCGTCGAGATAATCATCAAACCGCGTACGTTGTGTTATGACCGTTCGCTGAAAGGTGGCAATAGCTTTGGCTATGTTTTCTTCAGTAATTGTAGGCTCTTCATCAAATGCTTGGGAGAAGTATTCCACATATTCGGGGATGGCAGAGAGGCGCTCAACAATAATCGGAAAAATATCTTCCTCGGCGATATCAAACCCACGCATTTCCACATCGCTTTTAATCGGCTGTACCGCCTGCGCTTCCAGCGTATTCGCGCGCAAATCCCAAAAATAGCCACCCGATACGAAGGCAGTATCTTCCTCTAAACCCATTCCGGTAAAAGCAACGTTTACTATGCTTGGCGAATGCATTCCTGTCTCCTCAAACCCAACTCTGTCGCTGCCTAAGCCCACTCCATCCGAACCAATGGAAAACGCCCGCTCGTCGGCCCAGGCGAAATTGGGGTGGTGGCAGGTAGCACAAGCGACATTTTGGCTGCCGGACAATATTGGGTCCCAGAAAAGTAACTCCCCCAGTTCTGCTTTTATATCTGAATAGTCATTATCTTCGGGGTAGACAGGCTCATCGGGGATAGGTTTAAAAAAAGTGGCCAAGGGCTCATCCGGTGTTGCGCCGGAAGCGCCATCACCGTCTTCACAGGCAGACAAAATTAAGGCCGATAGAATAATAAAAGGGTAGGTAACCGATTTCATAGTATTATCCTGAATAGTTTAACAACATGATCGTTATTCAAGATAAAGGAACGGTTGTGACTAAAATGTCACAAGATATTCACCTGCATTTTTAGGCTAGAATCAGCCATCGTGCCGACCTAAATTAACCTAATATCTACTTCCTTGTTTTTGGGGCAGGTGAGCAGTAATGATCATATTCCGACGCGAAATGATGCGCTTGTATTTTTATGTGGACTAGTATGAATATGAGGAAGACTATTTTAACTTCTAAGGTCGCTTGAATTGCGTTATCAGTGAAAGCATTAATAAGTTAGTAATGCCTTAATCTCGTCGATAGTAACGCTTCTCTACGCCTCTCTATGGAAAAGCCTACGATATGTATGAACCCTTAAAAAAATCAACGGAGAATAAAAATAGCAGATTTTCGAGTTATATTTCTCGGAAGCAAAACGATGTTATGCAGGCCCATGGTTTTGCAGACAATAGGGCAGAAAATGTAGTACAAAAAGAACTACAAACTGATATTAATAATAGTTCCAGAAATAAAAAAATAATTCATAACAATAATTACTCAAAATCTATTGTGCAAAGGCAGTTGTTCATTAGTGGATCGCAAAAATATGCAGTGCCAGACCGCTCTGAGGAAGAGGGTTTGATTGCCGCTGCGGATAAATATCGTGTCCCAGAAAGTGAGATAAGCAAAACGCTTCAGCGATGGATACAGAAAAACAAAAAATATATTTTTGTAAGTTGGAACAGTGCGTTTGACGAGGCTGGAAAAGGTAAACTCAAAACGGCAAAAGGCGATGAAGAAAAAATAGATGCCTTAGCTAAAGCGCGTGATGATGAGCTGAATGCTATTGAAGATGCTGCGTTCCGCGAAGAGTTGCGCCGGGCAAGAGATGCTTTGCGAGAAGAGAGAGACACGGCGCATTGGGAAGCAAAAAGACCAGAGCGCGAATTGGTTGGAGCACTTAAGACTCATGCTCGCGCGAGGCGTGACAAAGTATCCGCAGTTGTTATCGAAAATAACTCTTTAGATATTCTTGGTATCGGAAGGAGCGGTTCCTTAGCTGGGCATTATCGCATTCACGATCATCGAGTTTTGGCCAATGCTGATGGCGAGGCAACGCTAGCAACAGAGCTAACCAAGGGGTTGGACGGCGGTGAGGATTGGGTCCCTTGGGCTTGTGGAGAGGCCGCTGCCGCTGAGAACGCACTAAAAAGTGGTAACGCGATTGCAGGCAAAAGATATTTAGCGGGGCAGCAAGGCGGAGCGGTAAGACGCAAACCTGCGTGCGGCAATTGTTCGCGTTGGGTGAATGAGATAGGGCAATTAGATTTGGGCGGTGGCGTGCGTTACTAAAGTTTTTAATTGGTCAGCTATGTGAAAAAACTCGCTAATTTTTTGACTTATTGCGCGACTCAAGTTCGTGCCGCCTCATGGGCATTGCGTCGATTTTTTTGAAAAGAGTATCTAGCAGAAGCTTATTGTCAAAATCTTTTATACCGCCGTCTTTGCCGATAAGCAGCACCTGGCCGTGTTCAAGTGGATATTCTTTTTTGGTTTTTACTAAAAAGCCCTTAGATAAAGCCCCGGGGTAGTTGGTAACCACTCCGGTATCTTTCAATATAAACCATATAATATCCCGGTCTTTAATTTCGTAATAGTGCTTGTCAAATAACTTCTTATGCTCGAGGACATCCTGATTCAACCTAATTAAAATGATTCTGTTTTTCAACGTCAGGTCGGATAGTTCATCTAGTCGATGCATTTCTTCAGCAAGTAACTTACCGGGTAACAATAGTGCTATTAGAATTATTATATAGTTCATTTTTGGAATGCCTCGAAGAATGTGACATCGGGAATATACGTTAATAAGTGTATATATGGATGAGCTTGAGAGCTGGCACGAGAACTTAAAAGAAGGGTGCTCGTGTGGTAAGTTTTAGCCTTTTTCAAGCAGCGAAATTGGTAAGTGTTTTGCATAATGTTTAAAATCTTTATCGGTAGTGAAAATTTTAAATTTAAACCGGCATGCAACAGCACAAATTAAAAAGTCGATATGAGACCCTTGGACGCCTTTCGATCTGCAAAAATTGGAATATTCAGCAGCACTTTCGTAATCTGCGTCATGTATTTCTTCGTTGGGAAAATATTTAAGTTTCTGTCTTAATCGATCGAAGCTATTTTTATCTGAGTACCCTGATAGCAGTTCTTGTCGTATTGGGCCAATTATTTTAGCTTGATTGTCATCAATCAATTGAGTGAGCTGAGTTGCAACACTTAACTCCTTGGGGGTTTTGCTTCGCAGGGCTAGAGACCAAACACAGGTATCAATAAGGACACCGCTCATTTGCGCCTGCTTTTGTAATCATAGTCTTCGTCCTGAGGCAGATTGCCAAATAGCGCTGTGATTTCCCGTTGCTTTCGGCGTTGTACAAACTCCATAAGTGCTTGGTTTACAGTATCTTTTTTTGTGGGTAGACCGCTTATAACTAAAGCTTCGTTTAGCAATTCGGTGTCAATAGATAGGTTTGTAGCCATGGTTACACCTTGCTTTACACATTGTTCCACACATTTTAGCACACAAGCCCAGAGGGTCAACCAATCAGCGGCAATGGCTTTGAGTCATTCATTTAGCTCTCTGAGTCAAACTAAACCAGTTGCCGGAGTTGTCTTTGCCCATTGCTTCAACACCGTAAAATTGCTCAGTGGGTGGTCGAGTAAATTCAACCCCTTTTGCAACGAGTTCATCATATGTTTTTTGGCAGTTCTCAGTTTCGAAAACACCCACTCCAAATGCGCCATCCTTGATGAGGCTTCGTATTTTTTCGGCTGAGTCTTTGCTGAACATTGGCCCTTCTTTGGGTTCCGCTAAAACGAGTTCAAGACTCGGTTGAGCCTTGGCAAATACCGTTAGCCAGCGGAAGCCTCCCTCTACTGTCATATCTGAGCCGACTTCGAACCCGAGTTTATCCCTATAAAACTCAAGGGCCTCATCTTGGTTTAATACATATACCGTTACGTGCGCAATGGATTGAATCATTTGTAAACTCCTCTGGATAAAAATATTTTATTCTACTGCCAGAAGCAGGCCCGTGTTTCTCCAATATTGCTCACTTGGGCGATGTGCCCACAAAGTGATAAGCGTAACAAGCAGGGATAGCCTTCGAGGGGTAACGATAGGCCTCCGAAGATAAACTCCATAACTTACGACGGTATTGAGAGGGCGGCATACCGACTTGTTCGTGGAAGCGAGAGGTAAAACTGCCAAGGCTCTGGTACCCCACCTTTTCACATATTTCCATAATATTGGCATTTTCGGTAACGAGCATTTTTTTGGCTTTTTCAATTCTTAGCCTGATTAAAAAAGCATTTGGTGTTTCATTAAATGTCTTTTTAAATATCCGCGAAAAATGGTAGGGCGACATATTGGAATGTTTTGCCGCGTCAGCCAAACAGAAGGGGTATAAGTAGTTGTCTGCTATGTACCCTCTGCCTGCACATATTTTTTTGTATTGAAAGTGCGCTTTCATTAGTTAAAGACTCAGATTTTGCCCCAAAGAAGCCGATATTTTTATATGCCTGTATTAAAGAATGTTTAGCGAAGTGCTTACAATTTCTGCTCTAATTCTACTACCTTGATCTGCCCAAACCATTCGCGCATCCGCTTTGATCGGAAGAGATAGACGGAAATGATGATGTAATACACACATTCCCGAGCAAAATTCCCGTATCGATCCGGGTTCTGCAAAAAGTCAAAGGTTTGGATCGCGCACATCGTGGCTAGAGATGCAAATAATACAAGCATTGCCACGGGCGTGTAACGCCAACGCAAAAAGTACCCAACCAAAAACGTGGCTCCTGACAAGGTGATCAATATCCAATGGACTGCTTGCGTACCGGCGGGAAATGTGTGGTTCTGCAATGGCATCAGTGGCGCCAAGCCTGTGAAGTACTCCAAAAAGCCTAATAGTCCCCAGCCGAGCATCACTGTTGCACCAGCGATAATCAAATAGCTAAACGCTTGCGAAAGCCTATGGAAAAATATCATTGTTGATCTCCGTTGTTTGATTTCTTTGCAGGGTATCCGGCCTCCGCCATGCTGACTGTTTTCTCAAAACCGATGCCGTTATTTGCGCCTGTGACGATGGCTATTTTCTCGGACTGTGCGTTCATAATTTTCCCCTTACAATTGGACATTTTATGTCTTTATGTAAATATTGACATATTTCGTCTAAATGTCAATATGCAAAAATGAATGAACGCGAAGAACACATCATCGAAACTGCAATGCAGCTCTTTATCCGCTACGGGGTAAAGCGCACGAGCATGAACGACATTGCTGTAGAAGCAGGTATTTCCAGGCAGACGCTATACAATTTTTTTGCAAACAAGGATGCGGTTCTGCAGGGAACGATTCGGCTGTTAGCCGATAGAGTCATTGCTGGAATTCAAGATGGTGTAAAAAAAACAAAAAGTCTCAGCGAGCAGTTGGATGTTGTTTTTGAGCATATCGCAATTAAACACTTCGACTTGTTAGACGCTTCACCCAATGCCGAGGAAATTATTGCGGGGGTCAATGCATCAAGCCAGCAAGAGTTGGCGGCCGGGGCCAAACGCAATATAGCGCTGATCTCCGAGATCATTAAACCCTACACAAGTGAGATAGAGAAGAACGGCCTTACTGTTGAGCAATTTGCAGACTTCATACAAAGCTCAGCGACGGCTGCAAAATACAATGCCAAAAACAGGGAGCACATGCTTGCTTTGCTTACGGCGCTTCGCGTCGCTGCGTTAAAAGTGACTGGTGGGACTTAGGATCAATCTGGTATTTTTGCCACAATTCAATAAACTCGTGCGCACTGCTCTCGCTCCGGTCGAAAATAAATTATTGGCTTATCAATATTCCCTTCGCATCTCTTGGTCTCGCCAACAACTGTTTTTTGCTATCGATGACAATTGTCACTCTCTCTGGTGACAAAGCTCTCTGTCTAAAAAAACCATGAAAGAGCAAACTGGACTTGCTTCGGTTGAATAGGTTTACCGACACAATTTCAACAAACAACAAGCCTTAATTTTTAAAGAAACAACATCGAAAGGAAAATACTATGAAAAAGTTTATCGCTATTGGTTTAATTCTTTTAGCTCCGTGGACTCAGGCAAATAACGCACGGCAAACCGTCTATCAAATTGAATCGGCTTCGCACCGCGGCGATACACAAAGTTTAAAGAGCATCGAAACGCATGAAGATCAATTTGCTGAAGCTTTTCGACTATACCAGCTCGCCTCTCATGCGATGGCTAAACTAGCGTATAAAGAGAGCTTAAACTATCTCGAACGTGCAGTGCCTATTTTGGAGAGGCAAATCGAAAGGGAAACACAAAACGCCGATGCACACGCGCTACTCGCAGCGATTTATGGATGGATTGCAGGGCAAAAACCAGAATCTGCAACTGTTTACGGTCCTCTATCCCATCAATTAATTGCCGCAGCACAAGAAATTAACGGCAAAGACCCACAAGTCAATCTGCTTAGTGGCATTATTAAATTTCATACACCAGAAGCATACGGCGGAAGTAAACAAGAAGCACTAAAACTATTCGAAAAGGCTATCAAAGCTTACGAAAGCGCTGACGATGCCGGTTGGGGAAGAGCTGACGCCTACGTCTGGAGAGCGCTGATTTTGCGTGAGTTAGGAAAAACCCATCGCGCGCAAGAGGACTTAACTACAGCGTTAAATATCGCTCCAGAATATGGTTGGGCTAAATTTTTGCGTCAAAGTTTTTAATTCACGGAGTTTATTAAAGCCAATAATTAAAAAGGCCGACTAAGTGTTATCACTTGCTCGGCCCTTTTTATCCTTTAACTTTTTTAGTTCTCTCTAGATTTTTAGCCTTAGTAGTCCGTTTTGTGTTTTTTCTTCAGGTCTTCAAGCCCAATTTTTATCAGTTCTTTTACAACCTCAAGA
>JANQJB010000025.1 GCA_028281865.1 Marinagarivorans sp. | reverse complement strand
TTAAGCGTTGCGCGTTATCGTATTGGAAGGCATTCCAAGCATCGAGCGAGTTGGGCATATGGGTGGTGAGTTCCCAGTAGGCGTCGTAGTTGCCAAAGCCTTTATCGCTGAAGTACGAGGCATAGTAGTCGGCATTGCCTGAACCGGTGGTTTGGAAATATGTCACATCGCCCATATAGGTCGGGGCGTAGCTTGCGCGGTATTCGCCGTTATTACGTGGCGCATCAAATTCCGTTAGCGGCCCAAACGGCATATATTCCACATTATCAACAAGCGTATCGGCGCTAAATCCTACTTGATTAGGACGACCTAGTTGGTCGTAGAAGTAATTAATAAAGCCGGAGTATTCATTACCGGTTAAATACGCGTCGCGATTAAGCTGACCAGCATTATCATAAAAATAAATGCTTAAGCCATTATCGTTATTCGCATTAAGCGTTGATGTTACCGCAAGCAAACCGTTGCTATTGTATTCATAATAGTGGGTTCGATTGTCGATATTATCGTGCGTATAAACGAGTTTGCCCTTCCAGTTATAGGAAACGCTTGGGTTGCCGGGGTCAAAATCGTATTGCAGCGTGTACGAAGCTTGCGGGTTCGTCAATGAATCGTTCATGCTGGTTAAACGATTTAAGCTGTCATAGTCATACGACGCGCAATTTTCTTCCGCTGTATTGACGCTAGTGCACTCGTATCGAACATTGCCCGATCTATCGTAGTAGTAACGTGTTATGCCGGTATCGGGGCTATCCATTTGTAAAACTTCACCAAAACCATTGTGAATATAATGTGTTTCCCTATCTTCGGCGTCTTCAACAAAATCGACATTGCCAACCGCGTCATAATCAAAATCGGTTTGCCCTACATGCGTGGTTGATTCTAATGGTGATGTGGTATGCGTGAAGTTGCCTAGGCCGTTATAAAAAAATTCGTGGGTATTGGTAATGTTGTTAAAGTTAGCATCAAAACCGGCTTCTTTTAGATGGCTTAAGTCACCGCGAGCATCGTAGTTATATTCCTGTTTTATTTCACGGTTCCAGCTAATATCTTCGCCAATGGTAAATTGATATACCCGGTCCAACGCGTCAGTGACTGATTTTGCGTAATAGGTCATTTGCGCATTGCTAGATAAATATTGAATAACCGTTTCGGTTAATTCTGCCCCAGGGCCACGGGTTATGGTTAAATCAATTTTCTCGCCTTTGTTGTTAACGATATAGTCAACCTGGTTTAAGCACGCTTCTGACGTTTCGCATTGGTATACAAAATCCATCCAACTACCATTTGGCAAGGTTATACGTTTCGGTTGGCTTGGGAAAAAGCGATCGTATTCGATGGTGTAAGCGTTTAGGTTGCCGGTTTTTATCGAGTAAAGTTTTACTCCGGCGGCGTTAGCCTTGTATTCCAGTAGCGTTTCAATACCATTTGGGTCGACGATTTTTCCGGGTAGGCCCCAGATATTGTAGTCTTGATATTGGTAGTTAAGTGGGATACCGGAATGTGGCTGGTAGTTAAGCGTTACCGATTGAACTTGTCCGTAATTATCGTAATCGACTTTTGTTTTTTGGCTGTAACTTGATGAGTCTCGCGGGCCTTTTATTATGGTGTAGTCTAGTTTGAATATCGTACCGGGCGCATAAGTATGCTCATAGATGGATTTTCTTGTAGTGTGATTAAAAGGTGTAGATGCGACGGGTTGAGTTAGACCAGCAAGCCCGGTTTGGGTATCGGATACCTCAATGCTCGCTAATCGACCCTGTGAATCATAAGCGTAAGTCGTTTGCGATTTTGGTGTTGAAACTGTTTCTATTTGATTTTTATCGGTCCATGTATAGTGAATATCGATATTTTCTGTGGTTGTCACCGGATACGAAACGGTTTTAGGCATACCCGATCCATCTTTATGGTATGTAAAGGTTTTAATAAAATCCTTTGCGTCTTTTACTGTTTTGAGTTGGCCGTCGTATCCGTTGTGTGCATCGGCATCATCGGGCCTATAGTAAGTAAAATAGGTTGTGCCGCTAGCGCAATTAGTTGTCATATTTCCCCCGATATATTCAAGCGAAGGCGTTACAAATAGATTGTGCTGTTGAAGCTTAAATGTTAATTCTTTCCCTAGTTGGTTTTTAACCTTCCGTTTATACTTACCCAAAGGTCCACTGACAACAAATGTGTATTCATAGGCCTCGGTAATATCTGCTGCAAAAAAGTTATTGCTTGTAATGGTATCGACATTATCGATTTTATGTCCTTGATAACTACGAAATGCTTGGCCTTTTTCGTTGTACGCCCAACCTGAAATATGGCCGACGCGTATTTCTTCCATCGGTGGTTGAGGCGAATAAATAATTTGACTTCGGCCTCGATAGTAGTTTGTTAAAGCTGTTTTATAAAGCCAACCACTCTCGTCGTTCTCGAACACGCCCGGGCTGGCGTTATATTCGTAGAACGCTAAGCTTTCATTAGTGCCGTTTTTTTGAATAACGATATCTTCAAGCATTTCCGCATCATTGTAAGCGAAGCTCCAGGAGTACTCGGTATCATTTACTGAGGGGTCGGGATGAGAGACTTTTAGATTAAGCGGCCGTGTGATAGGTATATGATTGACGGCATAGGATTTTTGGGCAAGATCAATCTCTAGTTTGATGTCGCTGCCAGGATGCATCACAGTCATCTTTTCAAGAACATTGGTAGATTGATCGTAGAAGTAAGAAAGAAAATGGCTTTCTCCATTTCTTTTGATACTTTTCAATCGAAACGACATGTCGTTTACACTCAAACCCACGCCGGCATAGTGCTCTGATTCGCCGTTAGGTCTTTGGATATCTAAGAGCGACAAAAGCTTGCATGTTGGATCATCTTTGACAAGTGCGGTCGTAGGAGGAATATCATCGTTGGTCGCGGGAGGCATGCCGCCGCCGGCTGTAACAACATTAGTCCGTGTGCTTACTAGCGGGTTATATACGCCTGCTCCTTGGCCTCCTCCCGAATTGCCCGGTACAACGATTGTATTCGGCGAGTTATAGCTATTTAAATGTTGAGTTGGTAAGGAGACAGATCCACCGCCGCCGCTATTTCCTGTACTTGAAACGCCAATAAATGTTGTCGCGTTACCTTTATAGGGATAAACAGTAAAATTAATAACGGGGTTTGTGCAGGAGGTATCCTTTAACAAAGTAATTGAACCTGTTTCCGGTTCGTGTGCAGTATTAGGTGTGAAGGAATCTAATGGTTCTACCTCCGCTTCACCAATCGTACCGCTGTGACTCCAGGACACAGGGCCAATTTTATAAGTACCATGGGCGCCGTCAGGCCTAACGATGGTAATAAATGTTTCTTGCGGGTTTGTATCCGACTGTTGGCTTACACCGGCATGAGAATAACTATGCGTCCACAGACCCTGGTGCTTGTCGATAGAATGGTTTCTTACCCTGCTGTTGTAATGCAATTCAAAGTTGAGTGGAAAAGATCCGCTTCCTTTAAAGACTTTAAAATTTTGATATTTATTGCCGGTTGCGACGTTAACCGGGTTGCCTTGCATATAAGTTGGGCAAGAATTGCTGTTACCTAAAAATCGGTTATCCAGCCCGCCAATTCCGCCCGCATTTGCTTGTGATGAAAAAATTAAGGTGGCTGCTATACCGCCTGTAGCCAAGGCGGACATAAGCCGTTTTGTATACTTACCTATATTTTGCAGTTTCATGATCTATCTCCTGATAATCAAAATAATAAGGGTTATGTTACTAGTGTGTACCCCATAGGTTGTGGGGGTTGATTTAGATTTAATTCAGCATAACCTGCGTCAGAGCTATAATAAGCTTCCATTGCTAACTCAAAAAAAGCGACTAAAAACCGAGAAATTGGCTGGTCAAGTTGCATCGTTTTTTTCAGTTCCTGTTTATTTTCTGGAAATTTAATTTTGGTGCTTTGCAAAAGCGCACCGACAAATCCCTCGTAAAAATCCTTATTTTTGACTAAATTTTCAAAATATTTAAATACCTCGCTAAGTCGCTGTTCGTTTAATGAATTTTCTTCTCGAAAAAAAAGTTCTAGCCAGCGCTTACAAATAAATTCCCACGATAAAGACGTATTTTCTGCATTGGCACAAATAGAAATAAACGGAATGCTGGCCGTGTAAAGTAATAACGTTCTGCGTTCTAGCATCATGTTGGCTTCTGCCCCTTTAATAGTTTTGCCACCGATTGGCCAATTGAAAACCCAAGAATCTGTAGCGTAAGTGAGGGATGGGCGATTAGGCCTGGGTTTAAAATAGAAGCGTCGGAAACAAATATATTGTTGTAGTCGTGCAGTTTGCCACTTAGATTAACTGCAGATTTGTTTGGGTCTTTGCCCATCCTGCAACTACCTCGCAGCATCGCACCGGAATTTTGTGAGTATCGAAATGATTCTTGCCAAAGGCTTTTAAACCCGGAAGCTTTTTGCCAGCGCTTTAACAAGCTACTAACAAAAGCCTCATTTTGTTTTTCGCGCTCAGTCTTGTTAAACGAAAAGCTTTTCTTGTTAAAATCGATTTGATCGTAGCGGCTGCCGCCCACTTCCATCATCGCAGCGATAACGCCAACACGTTTATAATGGCTTTGCATCCAACGGCGAATATTTTCCGGGCCTTCATGTAAAGCATAATATTTGGCTAGCGAGACAGGGCCGACAATGCCGGCTAGATTTCTGCCTTGGTAAAGCAAAACGCCTTCCTTTTCAAATTGTTTTACAACAAGGTCGATGGGTATTCCCGCATGTGCGTTTTCGATATCGTTATTGCCGAGCAGAATTTGGCTTTGTATATTTGTTTCAATTAAATGTCGCCCGATATTTTTATTGCCGATGCCATTCGGGGCCAATGTTTGTTGGCTTTTTTTCAGTAGATACGGTGTTTCAAGTGCGCCGGCGGAAAGCACAATGGCTTGTGCGGGTATCCGCTCCTTGCGATTTTGTCTTTCGATATCAACACTTTCGCAAGTGCTTTTATTGCCTAGGTTGAGTTTAATAGCTTTGCTATCGGTTAGAATTTTCAGCCTTCCGGTTTTGTTTGCGCGCGGCAGCCAACTGTTTGCGGTTGTGGTTTTATCGTTGGGCAAACAACCAAATACGCACATACCGCAGTGGTTACAAGCGGGACGACTAGAATGCGGTTTTGATAAAATTGCTGCTTGTGTAGGTGATACTTCCCAACCAAGTTTTTGCGCTGTGTTAAATAAATGTTGGGAAAATCTGTTTAACGGATGGTGTGGCGTATTGTGGCCGGATATCGCTAAAAAACTTTTTACTTCGTAGGCGGTTTTATAAAAAGTTTTTGTATCCAGTCCCCACTTTTGCACGGTCGCCTGGCTGGGTAGGTGGGCAACTGCCTGGTAGCGCAAGGTGCTGCCACCAAGCGCAATAACGCGCTGCAACTGATTCTCGCCTGACCATTCGTGTTCATGCGTTGGCCAAGGTAGGGGGGAAACTTCAAAATTATATTGATTGATTTTCGAACTAGAATGGCTAACTGCCGCACCGCGTTCGATCAGTACGACATCGTAACCTTGCTCAACAATCGCGGTTGCTGAAGGCAAACCTCCTGCACCGCTGCCTATTACGACAACCGGTTTTTCCATAAGAATCCATTAATAAAAGTAGTAGTGATGCAGTCACTTAAAATTTGTTTTGTATTCAATTACGAAACAAATAACATATCGTAATATTATATTTTTTAATAATGGTTGCGATGTTAAATCGATTTGGAATGGTATGGCAAGCTAAAATTAGAATGGTTTATTTTGTGAGTATAAAATTTATACTTAATGATTAAATAATGTTTTATTGTTGTTTTTGGTGACGCTTAAATGTGCTATTTTTTCGCAAGAAGCAGCAATTTATGGCTCATACTCCGCAGATTTTCTGGACGAAGTATGCGCCAAAATTATTTTTTTGGCGCGTTAATTAAAGATGTTTTGTAAATTTTAGATAGATTACGTGACAGTTAAAAATAAATGCAGTTTAACGATTTTATTTGTTTATTCGACTGTCTCTTCGGCTATTGCCGTTTCGACTTTCTTTATTTCTGAAAAAACACCATCAAATAAAACATAGGATTTTTTCAACCAAACTTTGGTCCGTTGACGCTCCATCAGCGACAAACCCGGTCCGCCAAAATCTTTTAAATTAATCGCTGCCCAATAACTAAAGTTAAGTTTTTCGATTTTTCTAAATGTTGTGGCGTGTAATGCAGGCAGTGTAATTTGTTGCAAACCATCAAGTGATTTTGCTTCAAGCAGATTTTCGACATCGCTAAAATTTTTTCCGCGCCCTAGGTTTTTTACGACTACGCAATTAAGTTGCTTAGCGTATTGGTCTAAAAAATTATCTAATAAATCAAGTGAATCACGCCCATCGTCAACCACATACCAAAACACAATGTTTATCTGCGTTTCTTTGCATAAGTCTAATACTTCATTGTCAGTCATCCATTTATCGAGAAAGCGCTGACTTTGCGCGGGTAAGTCAATAACGATATTGCGATCTTGCTCTATCGCAAGTTCGATAATTTGGTCACTGCTTTCAAAATCTTCGAGAATCAGAGGCCGAGTAAAATCTTGGTAGTAGCGTGATAAAGTTGCGTGCGACTGATCGGCGTCTAGTGCTTGGTAATTAATATTATGATCAAGACAATATTGTGATAGCAGGCGCGCAAGAACTGATTTACCGACGCCGCCTTTTTCTCCACCTACAAAGTGAATTGTGCTCATATTGGACCCTTTTTCTACGTCGAAAACGTGGTTATTGGTGGTTACAAGTAAGTTGCTAATGATACAAGTAATTTGGAGGGAATGTTGATTTATTTAAAGCTCCGTTGTAGCAATAACAAATAGCTAAATAGCAAGCTTGTAGTCAACACAATTCTTGGCCCGCCGGGTGTCTCTAGCTTATTAAGGGTAGGTTTGCTTTCACGCACCTAACTAGTGCGTCGCTTCACCTCACTTAGTTTTTTGTTAGCAATCGTGACAACTTTAGACCAACTCCTATTGTTGGAACTTATTCCTGACGAGCTTTCGGCAGTAATGTAGCTATAGATGTTTTATTGGATTTCGTCGAATACATTTTTAAAAAGTAGAAAATAGTCAAATCGATTATTAATAAAAGGCCTGTTCGAAAGCTAAGGGCTGAGAAAGCTGAAATTTAGTTTTTGCAATATTCATTGTAACTTTAAGCCGCCGGTGATAGCGCGGTGGTTTTTAATGCGGAAAAGAATTTTTAGGTTTTAGAATGAGAGATTGATCAGACAGAATCATTATGATTGTAGAAATATAGGCCTGATATCTCGCTGATTCAGAACGAATATCAAGCAAGCCTTTTTGAGGTTTTTGCTTCTCGTACAAAATTTGGTATAGAGTATTGCAAATCTAGATAGCCTGTGTCAGATTATAAAAAAAGCAAGCTAATGGTTGTTCAATAATCAACCAAGCTTTAAATCTTCACAAGCGTAAAATCCTCAAAGTATCCTGCTATACCGTTGTCATCTGCGATAACGTAAATTTTAGGAAAAAATGGACGGTTTAATCATATGAATTGCAAGGCCTTTTCTTTCATTCTCATTTTAATTGTTGTTTCTTTCAGTAATTCCGCTTTTTCTCTTAGTATTTCAGAATCGTCTTCAAGCGATGGCGATTATAATATTTCTTGGCCAGCCAGCGTTTGGACACCTTATAAAAATAAAACTCGAAAAGGTGAATTAAAAGAAGTTTATACACCTGCTTCAGGGGCGGCCGTAATAAAAACGTATAAATTAGCCAAGAATTCGACATCATTTGCGTTTTCTGGATCAAAAGCAAAAAGTGAAAACGGTGTTTATACCTATACTTTAAAAATTTCTGGGAAAGTAGGAAAAAAACAAAAGTGTGGCCCATGTCATGGAGATGGGTCTGTGAGCGTTACTGTTGATAGAAGTGATTCAGGCAGTTCTTCGAGTGGTTCGTCCAACTCTTCAACCGGTTCCAGTAGTTCTACAAGTTCAAGTTCGAGCTCCGGCTCGGGGCAGCCTGTAGCATTTGATATTTCAGGCTCTGGGGGCGATATTAGTGTTGGCAATTACAAGATTACTTGGCCAAAATCATTTTGGAACCCTTACAAAAATAAAACGCGTAAAGGTCAGCTGAAAGAAGTATTTGTATCGGACGAGGGAGGTAGTCCGGTTGAGCGAATTTACAATTTGAACAAGAACTCCACGGAGTATGTATTCAGTGGTGCCAATGAAAAGACTGCAACGGGAACTTATTCGTACACCTTAAAAATATCTGGGAAGGCCGGTAAGAAAAATAAATGTGGCCCTTGTTTTGGCGACCAGTTAATTACGGTCGTTTTCGAAGCGCCCCCTGAGGACGGGCAAGGGTTGCCCAATGAATGGTTAAATGCGTTTGATTATGATCTTAACGATACGAGCCTTTTACCTGATTTATCGAACTCAGAGTTTGTGGCTTCAACTGACGGCAACATAAATATTGATAATGGAGTAGTCAATTATTCAGTAGCCATTGAGTTGCCGCCTGCGGTCAAAAATCTCAAACCAAATTTAGCCTTTAACTATTCTAGTCGCATATCCCAAGGCCTTGCCGGTTTGGGTTGGAATATTGGTGGTCTGCATGCGATATCGCGTTGTACTGCGAGCGTTGCAAATGAGGGAGATAATGCTAGAGACTCTAACCCACTCTATTCGACTTCTGATAGGTTGTGTTTAGATGACCAGAAATTGGAATTAGTTGATGGGAGTGGAGAGGAAAACGATATTGAATTTTGGTCAGAAAATTCCGAATACCGCACTGAAATAGATATCTTCGCCAAGATTCAAGCGGTAGGTTGGCATGTTAACGGGCCTTCGTATTTTAAAGTTTATACTAAAGACAGTAAAATTTTATATTTCGGTGAAAACAGTTTTAACCAAAATAGTAGAGCATATCGAACGGGTGACCCTGGCGGAGTTGTAAAAAATTGGGCCTTGTCAAAAGTGGAAGATCGCTATGGCAACACCTACACAATCCATTACGATAATAATTCCAATTCTGGCGAGTTTTATCCTAAACATGTCTTTTTCCCTCCCAGTAGTGCGGTAATTTTCGAGTATAAAGATAGAGACGACGATATAGCAGGAGATCGCGCGGACATAATATGGGGCTATGACGCTGGCGCTCCTTATAAAATCACTAAAATCCTCAGTAAAGTGACTACCTATATAAATGCGGGAGGGGACCATAGCAATCCTATTAAGTCTAAGCCTGTTCGCGAATACGATATTAAGCACAAAAGAAGCGCCGTAACGGGTAGATATTTAGTCGACAATATTCAAGAGTGTGGTTACTCGGAGGGTTTAATTCGTACTTGCGCAAGACCTTTAGTTTTTGATTGGCAGGAGGGAGAAAGTGGGTTTGAAGACGCCCCAGCGAATCTCAAATACTGCTCAGGCGGAAATGTAGATAAGGCTGATTTAGTTGTAGATATGAATGACGATGGGTATACCGATATTGTTTCTCAGGGTGTCGTACAAGCTTGGGGTACAGCGACAAATTGCTTCGAGCGCTCTGGTGCCGAGCCGCTTGACGATATATTGCCATTTAATATTAAGGAGCAGTCGACGCAGGTTTTGCAGAATATCAATGGCAAGTCGCTATTGGTGCATATAAGGGAAAATTCGATATCGAAAATAATTTTGGTAAAGCAGCAGGAATTTTCGTCAGAAGTCTCGAAAGATGAGTTGATATCTAGGCCAGGTCCAACCAGTGCCTTGTTGGCAGCAGATTATAATAACGACGGTCTAACAGACTTTGCTTTCGGGGAGGATATCTATTATAAAAATGCAAATGACGATTCTTCGTTTACTAAAACTCCAAATGCAATCAATTTGATTGAGGCATGGCAGCCTTTAGCTTACGATTTTAATCGAGATGGTCTTGTCGATATTATTTCAGCTTGGCGATCCAAAAATGCCAATTCTCGTTTATCCTTGGATCTACAATCTTCTAATGATATTAATTATGCGATCGCTTTTAGAAATAGCGAGGGTGCGTTTAGTTTAAATGTACAGAATTCGTCACCGAGCGTAAATGAAAGTCACGCTATGCGCACTAGTCCAACGCACGATAACCTGAGCGACCTGATAAGGGAAGGTTCCGGTACATACATGCTATTAATGGACGCCAACGACGATGGAAATATGGACTACCTCTTTCGTAAAGGTTCTAATGGGAATTTAAAGTGGAATATTAGATTGGGTACCGGGCTTGGTTTCACGGAGAGTTTCGATACCGGTATAAGCGCACCTGGTGTAGGAAAGGCTTATGTATATGATTACGATCGCGATGGTAAGGACGATTTGATTATTCGTAGTGGAGAAGAATACAAGTTATATATCTCTACGTCGCACCAAGGAAAAATAAGATTTGTTGAGAGTGGGGTTAAACCATTCAATGGCCGCTTAGATAACGTTCTCGGTGCTTTTTTATCGTCTGGGCCGCTCAGCGGTGACTACAATAACGATGGCTTAAATGATCTATATGTTCCAGCCACTACAAATAGCTCTCCGGAACTATACAATGCCCGTCGTGCTCAACCAGACTTGATTAAGAGTATTACCAACGGCTTTGGTAAGAAAATAAAGGTTGAATTCGATAGACTACATAACGAAAAAATTGATGGCGAAGCTTTTTATAGCGTCTCTCCTACTCGTACCACATTTCCTAAAATTCAGACACCTAGAAATATTACGGTTGTTAAATCGGTTGAAAGAAGTAATGGCATTGGTTCTACGAACAAAACCAATTATCGTTATGTTGGTGGCAGGCAAGATATATTAGGTGGCAAGTTCAACTTATTTGATTCCATTATTAAAAGTAATGAAAGGTCTGATATTGTCACAGAAAAGCGTTTTATTTCAGGTGGAGAATTTATCGGGTATCCCTTTGAATTAATTAACCGTTTAAAAAACGGCAATCTCATTTCTCGAAAAGCTATTTCTTATCAAAAGCATAGTTTAAACGCTAGGTTTATATCTCCGACAAGTTATAGTGAAATCCGCTATGACTTAACGACTGATAATATTCATGAGCCGTTTTCGGTATTATATAAAGGTTACCAATTCGATCGTTTTGGAAATATTGAAAGTAGTACCAATATAGTTGGATCAGGTTTTGAACAAGGGATAGGTTTCCAAGGTTCTATCGTAAAAGATCAAATCAGTTTCAGTCATAGCTGGCATACGATTGAGAATGATGAACAAAACTGGTTAATTGGCTTCCAAAAAGAAAGCGTTTCGAGTTTTTCCGACCCAAGTACAAATGGGGGCAATACTAAAACCATTAGATTAGAACGAACAGCTAAACCAGGCACGTTGGATGTCGATCAAGTTACGTCGTTTGAGGGAGATCAAATCAGGCACGCTACGGCCTACGAACGGAATTCTAACGGCGAGATCAGGGGAATAAGTGAGGGCGCTGCTGATCGTGTGAATCCGGGCGACTTTAGTGGTTTTGCTACCCCAAGAATTAGTTCTAAATTTATTTTTGGCGAGGATAAACTCTATCCGGAAATTAGTCGCAATGCGCTTGGTCATGAAAACCTGCTCGATTACGATAAGCGCTTTGGTTTAATAAGTAAGCGTGTTGATCCAAATAATATTGAGACGATAGAGAAGTTCGACGTGCTAGGTCGGAGTATTGGGCAAACCAAAGCAGATGGAACAAATATAGAATTGCTCCAGTTTTATTGCGCAAGCTCATCTATTTCATGTCCAAAAGATGCCGTATATTTTACAGCTCAAAAAATTGCTCACAATTCTGGCGGCGATAATCTTGGGGCTCCGCTTTCATTGCAATTCTTCGATAGTTTAGGACGTGTTTTGCGCGTTAGCCGTTTTTCTCACGCTGGTGTAGTACATGTTGATACCCAGTATGATGAGCTTGGTCGTGTACTGCGGGTTTCAGAGCCGTTTTCGACACAAAGCGCACAGTTCTGGCAAGAAAATATTGAATATGATGCTTTGAATCGTTTGCGAAGGTATTCTAAGGCCGATGGAACAGAAGTTTCGATCAATTATGAGCGCGAAAATAGCACTCTAAAGAAAACGTCTACGACTTCCTTAAGCACGCCGACTGACAACCGCACGAGTAAAACTGTCGAATTAATTAATGCTCTTGGCCAGACAGTAGGTGTTACAGGTCCAGATAATATTCCCATCGCGTATCTATATGATGAAATGGGTAATCTACGTTTTACTATTCGCGATAATAATTATCTCTCTATTATTACTTCAACTTATGATTTATGGGGCAATAAGATTTCAACCCGTGACCCTGATGCTGGTGAAATTCATTTTGTTTACGATGGTTACGGACAACTGAGAAAGCAAATATGGGCATTGGGTACTAGCGAAGAAAAGTCGATTAGCTATGAGTACGATAGGTTAGGAAGAAAAATAAAACGCGTAGATGATCACCCTATTTTGGGGCAATCTGAATACTCCTGGGTTTGGGATACTCGTAAAAAAGGACAGTTATCCGATGTAGTGGGTAATGGAAAATCCGAAAGCTATTTCTATAATTCTCTCGCGCGTATAAGTAAATTATCGATTGAAATAGAATCGATTGGTGAGAGGTCCTTCTCGTATGAATATGATAATTATGGTCGTCTAAAAAGTTTGGAGTATCCAAATAAAGTAAAAATTCGGCACGATTATCATGCTATGGGCATGCATGTTCAAACGAAGGACGTTAGCAGCGGGGCCCATCGCACACTTTGGCGCTCAGGTGATGTCCAAGACGATCGAGGTAATATCGTTTTGCAGGAATACGGAAGCGGCACTGTATCGGAGAGACAGTATTATGGTGAGAGTGGACGCCTTAAATCGATTAATGCTGGGCGCTATTCCGCAGGTGACGTCCAATATTTGGAATACGAATATGACTCGCTTGGGAATTTGTATTCTCGCTCTTCACATCGCGTTGATCATCTTGGTAATAGTGAAAACCTAGAAGAGTTTTTTGATTACGACGAAAGTTTCCGTTTAATTGACTCGTCTCTGTTTCCAAATAGCGGGTCTACCTGTGGCCAAGACTTTTGTTACGATAACTTAGGTAATCTTACTTACAAATCTGGTGTAGGTGTTTTGGAATACAAGCGAGTTAACAACGCGGGGATTCATGCAATAACTCGCGGAAACGGCATGGATTACCATTATGATGCATACGGAAATATGACAAAAAGAGGTGGAGATTCTCTAAGCTACGACACGTTTAATAAGCCCATTCGTATTGCCAATACATCGTTTAGTTATGACGCAAACCACAGCTTGTTCCAACAAGTGGATGAAGCTTCGGGAGTTACAACTTGGTATTTTGGTAAAGGTCTTTACGAAGAAATTAAATCTAACGGAAAAACGATCAAAAAGAATTATATTGGCGACTATTTAGTAAAAGAGACAGAAGGAGACTTCTCGAACGAATATTACTTGCACCGCGATCATTTAGGATCTGTTGAAGCTATTACAGATTCTCAGGGTATATTTACAGATAGAATGGCGTTTGATCCTTGGGGTGAGCGCATTAATGAGGACTGGAGTGCAGGAGATCCCACATTGGGTATTCCTCTGCATTATCCCACCCAGCAGGGGTATACCGGCCATCAACAGTTAGATCAACTCGGTTTGGTTCATATGGGCGGTAGGGTTTATGATCCTGTAGTTTCGAGATTTTTAAGCGCCGACATATATGTTCAAAATCAACACAATTCGCAGAGCTTTAATCGATATAGTTATGTGATGAATAATCCGTTAAGCAATATTGATCCGACGGGTTATATAGCGGTTTCGAATTCTGGTGCGTTGTTTGCTGGCGCTTCGTATACTAGAGCGTTTAATTCTACGCAGAGCTTTGGCTATAACACCGTCGTTCCGAAGACTCATTTTATGGGTTTTGGCTC
>JANQJB010000007.1 GCA_028281865.1 Marinagarivorans sp. | reverse complement strand
GGGGCGACTATACAATTAATTCGTCATTGACGATTAACTCCAACGTTACCGTTACCGGATTACTTGGACCGCTGCAAGCGAAAGTAAGGCCAAATCCCGGGGTTAGCGCGCGTATTTTTAATATTACATCCGGCGAAGTCTACTTTAACGGAATAACGATTACAGGGGCCGAGACAGGCTTTCCTGGAGCAGGTGTTAATATTGAAAAAGGTGCCGAGCTTCGTATTAACGACGTCCACATTACCCACAATAAGCAAACAGATACCAACGGTGGTGGTGGTGGTGTTTTCAATCAAGGCTATTTTTCCGCCGCTAACAGCATCATTAGTCACAATTCGGCAATCAGTACCCGTTTCTTTCGAATTCCGTCGGGTGGTGGTATTAGGAATTGGGGTGAATTACACCTGTTAAATACTGAAGTTTCTTACAACGTATCTCATATTGGGGGAGGTATTTCCAATAAATACGGAGGTAATTGGGACGATCTCGTGGGTGTCATGAACATAGATCAGTCATCAATAACGGGTAACCAAGCCTTGGCGGCAGGGGGAGGCATATTCAGTGGTGGAGGTTACAATTATGTTCGCAATACGAATATCGAAAATAACACTTTATCCACGGCGGGATTTAATTCGGGCGCTATAGGTACATTGAGCTCAATGAAGTTTGAAGGCGGCGCTGGGTTTTATGCTGGAGGTGGAGAGTTGGATAGTTTAAATACGCTCGTAAATAGCCTAGATCCGTCCCAAGCGTCTATGGAAACGCGTTGTGAAGGTTGCCATATCGGTCAGAACGGCTTCCCTCCTCCCTTTCCTTTCGATTATGACGATTATACTTTGGAGGGATTGGCGCATAAAATTCATTACACAATGGCCCCAGAATTTGCTGTACAAGATATAAGCACTCAACCATGTAGAGATGAATGCGCTGCAAAAGCTGCGCTTTTTCTGTTCGATTCCAATAATCAAAATGCTTGGATCGGACCTTATCGTGATTTTTGGGTCGATGGCGGTGTTATTTCAGGAAATATGGATAACGTCGATGGCTCGACGCCTAGCAACTGCAAAACTGTTGGAAAAATTTTGTGGGATACTGCAGCGACAAATTGGCCGACCGTGGGAATGGAAGAATGCGTTATACAATAAGCGCTCTTTTTCCGGCTGTGCTGAATCGAGTTATTTAGTTAGTTCGATCGTTTAAATATGGAAGGTCCGCGTGATTGCTGGGCCTTTCGATTTTTATCAATAAACCTATTTATACTGTTGAGAAAAATTGCGAACTTTGTACCTGATTTTGTAAAAGCCTACTTTTTAAGAACTAAAAATAACAACATCGCGAACAATGGACTCGCTCATACGATGAGGAATCGAAAATTCAATTGGGTTCAGCCCTAATTGTCTAAATATGTCGATGACTTTTCCTCTCTTTGGGTTGTTGCTGTTAAAGGACAGCGCGATAACGCCTTCTGGTTTCAGCGAATTAACCCATGCGTTAGCACAACTTTCCAATGTCTCCATTATATTGCGCGTATCAGTCGTTGAATGTTGAATGCCGTAAGGTAAATCAGAGATTATTAAGTGAAATTTTTCTTTGTTTAACAGTTTTTCTGTATCAACTGTATCACCGATAATGACTTTCATCGATACATCGTTGGCGGAGAATTGTAGAAATTTTCCGATATTCTTTTTGTTACTTTTTTCGATAAACCCTTCATTTAATTGATGTTTTTGACGGTGGATTTTGCACCATTTTTTTGTATTTCTGCGAATATCTTCTATGGCTTTTGCATCTTGTTCAATTCCTTTTGCGTTAATGCCGTAGCGCATGGCCCAGAGTAAAGTCGTTGCTCGGCCGCACATTGGGTCAAGCAATTTTAGTTGGCTTGGCTCTTTATCTGGCAGCTGTTTTAAACCTACGTTAATCAATAACTGCGTCAATAGCTCATTCGTTTTCCCTTTAAATTTAGAGCCAAAAACAAAGTCTTCGTGCAGTTTGAAGTCGGTGAGAATATCCAGCGGTTTTAAGCTGCTTTCAGATTTTTCAAAAATACCGTGAACAAAAGAAAGTCGCGCTATTTTTATCAACGAAGCGCGATCTGCTTTGACGTTTAAAAAAACCATATTGCCAATTGTGCGATCGTCGATTAGCTGCACAGTCTGCAGCCCTTCAATTTCTGCGTGACAAACTGAGATATAGTTATCAAAAAAAGCCCCTTTGGCTAAAGGGGAAATAAGTATTGCAAGATCAAGCATTAAAAGTAGGAGAACTTTAATTAATTAAACGTGGAAATTCGGCTGGCGATATAGGCTTCGTAATCTGGAACTTCGCGATCATAAGCTCGATTAATAAACGAGGAATTAAGAATAAAATCGGCTGATGCGGGGTTACATGCCACGGGAATGTTCCATACTGCAGCGATACGCAAAAGCGCTTTAACGTCGGGGTCGTGGGGCAGCGGTTCAAACGGGTCCCAGAAAAAGATCAGTATGTCGATCAAGCCCTCCGAAATTTTTGCTCCGATTTGCTGGTCGCCACCCATTGGGCCACTAATAAATTTGGTGACGGGATGCTTCAACGCGTGCTCGATTTTATAGCCTGTTGTGCCGGTGGCAAAAAGTTCATGCTGTTTAAGTTCTTCTGCATGTTTTTTTGCCCAAAGTGCTAGCTCATCTTTTTTATTGTCGTGCGCTACAAGCGCAATTTTTTTGTTGGCAGGGAGTGGCTGAGGTTTATGGTTCACGTGGGGTGCTCATGGTCAAATGTATCGGAGGCAGTATTTTATCAAAATAATCGGAATTAGAACTGAGTCGACATTGAATTATGTCGTGAATCAAAAGTTATCTATCTTACTTTTGTCGTCACTTTCCAATTAAAGCGATACCTTGTATGATCGCCGCAAATGATACGCTGTATCATATCTTTTTGACTTTTGGGGTGAATCATGGGTTACAAGAAACTAGCCGCTCTTGTTTTGGCGCTTTCCTCAAACGCATATGCGTTGGAAGGCAAAGTCGTTGACGAAAATGGTGATGGTATTGCAGGCGCACAAGTCGAAATCGTAGGGCGCAACGCCGAATATACAACTGATCAAAACGGTAGTTTTAATATCCCACAAGACGAGGTGGGGGAGCTGCACATCGCAGCGGATGGATTCAATCATAAAATAGTGCATCTTCATACAAATGAAAGAGACACGATCGTTATCGCTCTTTCACGCAGTATTTTGGAAATCGTTGATGTGATCGGTGTGCCGATACATGCTTCGATTATTGAATCAGCCTTACCTGTCGCGGTGGTTTCCGGCGAAGCTTTGCGCGACCAGCAAGCTGCGACGCTTGGCGACACCTTGGAAAAGCAAGTGGGTATACACACGAGTTTCCATGCAAATGTCGCTAGTACACCTGTGATCAGGGGCTTAAGCGGTCCTCGTGTAAGGATTACACAGAATGGGCTGGATGTTTCAGATGCGTCTCGCGTAGGGCCAGATCATGTCGTAGCAACAGAGGCTTCGACAGCAGAGCAAATCGAGATATTACGCGGCCCAGCTACGTTGTTTTACGGCAGTGGTGCGATTGGTGGAGTTGTTAACGTTGTTGATAATCGTGTGCCGAGAGACTCTGAGACCGAAGCGCATTGGCTATTAAGTCGTGAGACGGTCAATGACCAAAACTTGGCCAGCTTTAGTGGAAAAACAGGCTCAGATACTTTTGCCGTCTATGCCGATGCGTTTTGGCGCGACTCGGATGATTATGAGGTGCCGGTAGAACCCGACGCTGACGAAGAAGAGCACGACGACGAAGAGCATTCGAGTGATTTCAAAGTTGAAAATAGCGCTGAAGAATCCAGCGGCTTTACCTTGGGTGGAAGCTATTTACTCGACAATGGCTACGTTGGTTTATCAGCCGGTCGACTTGACCGCGAATATGGTATTCCGGGCCATAGTCATGGTGGTCACGAACACGGAGATGACGAGGAATCTGTTTTTGCAGAGCTTGAGCAAAATCGCTTCCAGCTATTGAGCGAGTTGCATGTCGACTATGGGTGGTTGAGAGCCATTAATACTCGCGCGGCCTATACCGATTATGAACATGCCGAGATTGAAGACGGCGAAGTCGGCACCGTATTTGAGAATGAGACCGCTGAAATTAGAGTCGACCTTTTGCATAAGGAATTCGACCACTGGAAAGGCGGCATTAATTTGCATATTAAAAGTAGTGACGAGTCTGCTGCTGGTGAAGAGGCTTTTACACCTGTATCGAGCACCGAAACCTTGGCTCTAGCGCTAGTTGAAGAAAAGCATTTTGGCGATGTGCTTGTTCAATTTGGTGCGCGTATAGAAAGTGTCACTATCGATGCTCCCAACGTATTGCTTCCCGATATCGAATTGCACGGCCATGAAGATGAGGAAGGTGAGCATGATCATGACCACGAAGGCGAAGGGGCGGGAGATACGCGTGTATTTGCAGTCGATCATGATTTCACCCCGATGAGTCTTTCTGTCGGAGCTGTCTGGGAATTTGCCGATGGCTATAACGCCGGTATTTCTGTTTCTCACGCTGAAAGAGCACCATCGGCTGCTGAGTTGCTTTCATTTGGCCCCCATATTGGAACGGGCTCCTATGAAGTTGGTGCTCTGTTTGAGCTGCACGAAGATGAGGGCGAACCCCACTTCGAACTTTCTGCTTCGGACCTTGAATTAGAGACCTCTAGCAATATCGATCTTTCTTTCAGGAAATTTGAAGGTGATGTTGGGATCGTTTTAAACGCTTTTTTTAACCAAGTTGATAACTACTACTACCAATTCCCCACTGGGTTATTTGCAGAATCCGGGCACGATCATGGAGACGACGACCATGCGCACGGTGACGGAGAAGCCCATGGAGACGACGAGGAAGATGAGCATGAAGATGAGCTGCCGGTCTTTTTGTTTACCAGTGCCGACGCTGAATTCTATGGTTTAGAAGCTCAAGGTATTTGGCGTATAAATGAGAATTGGCAAACTACGCTATTTACTGACTTTGTGCATTCAGAGTTAAAAAGCGGTGCGTATTTACCGAGAACTCCGCCGATGCGTTTTGGCGCAGAGGTAGATTATCAATATGATCGTTTTGATTTTAATCTGAGCTGGATTCATTACGACGATCAAAACAAGGTTGCCGCTTTGGAGACAGCTACTGAAGGTTACGACCTTATCGATGTGCATGTTAACTATGCGCTGCCACTGAGAGACCAAGATATTACGGTATTTCTTAAAATAGAAAATTTAACCGATGAAGAAGCACGCGTTCACACCTCATTTTTAAAAGATGTTGCCCCACGTCCAGGTCGAAATTTTAGTCTTGGAATACGCGGGTCTTTTTAAAACGTTCCAACGCATTAATTTAAATACACCTACAGGATATTCGGAGGAACATTCCCATGAAAATGTTTTTTACTATCTTTGCTGCCTTCCTGTTGATGGGGGCTATTACAGGTTGTGGTGATGCCAAAACCACGATCATCGAAAAAGCGTCAATTCCAGGTGAAGATGACGATCACAATCACGGCGGTGGCACACCAAACGGTGAGTCGGTGGGCCGCTTGCTTATCTATAATGGTTCGGACCTCAATGCTCAGGTTATCGATTTGGCGGATAACGATGTCCTCGCTACTCTCAATCTCGACGCCGCTCCCAGTGCAATACCTTCCTCAGGCGGTTTTCGCTATGCCATGCTGGTGGAGCGCAATGCGGATAAGGTCGGTTTTATCGATGGCGGCTTGTGGGAAGAACCTCATGACGATCATTTCGACTTATTTCAAACCACACCCGAGATGAGCGATGTTAGCCTCTCCGGTAGTCGACCTACACATGTGGTTGGTCACGACGGTCAAGTAGCGGTATTTTTCGACGGTAATGGTGATGCGGGAATTAATGCCTCTGTGCAGGTGATGACAGATGAAATGATTGAGAAAAACGAGTCGCCTTATACGCTCGACTATGCCGTTGCTATGCATGGTGTTGCTGAACCTCGTGGCGATCATTTGCTTTCTACAATTCGTCGGGATGATTCGGTGACTTCTTCAGGTAATTTTATTTTGCCGGATCAAGTAGGCGTTTATCACTTACACGAAGGTGAATATGAGCTGGAACAAACCTTAGAGGTTGAATGCCCGGACTTACACGGTGCTGCGCAAAATGAAACAACTGTCGTATTTGGTTGTGGTGATGGTTTATTGGTCGCTACGGAAGGCGATAACCACGAGTACACGGCGCAAAAGTTGCTCAATTCCAGCGATGTTGATGCAGCACTGCGTATCGGCAGTGTCTGGGGACACCACGCAAGTGAACAGTTTATTGGTATGGCGAATTCTCGCACTAGTGATTTAATTCAGTTTTTCAGTATTGATACTGCTGAAAACGAAATGACTTTAATCGAGTGGCAACCGATGGCCAATGCCAAACCCGTTGCGCGCGCTTTTACGTTTGGCGCAGAGCAGTTTGTTATTTTGGATGATCAGGGTTATTTGACCGTTATCGAACCTCATATGGAAAATGGCCACATGCATTGGGAGTATGGGACTCGCTTGGATATAACCGATGAAGATCCGGCGATGATGCCAGATGGCATGCGCTTTACCCTTGCCGTATCTGAAGGTGGGCATACGGCTTATGTAGCCGACCCTATTGCACAGCATGTCTTGGTTATCGATTTAGAATTAATGCAGGTTACCGGCGATATTGAGTTAGATTATTCACCGGCTTCCGTGACATGGTTAGGTGTTGCAGAAGAGCAGGATCACGACCACGATCACTAGTTTCATTTGCCTCCCCCAAAAGGTAATTTTTGCTCGGGAAGGGAAACCCGGTCTTTTTAAATAACGAGTAGATAGAAACTTACAAGGTTTTCACCGGCTAAGCTCTACCGTCAAATAGTTAGCGATCTGCCATTGTATTTGACTGCGCACATGAGGTTTCACAATTTTTAATTCGCGGAAAATGTCAGAGTGTCGAACAAATAGCCATTAACAGAATATTATTGAAGGACTTGATAAACAGGTGGTAAGTGCTGGGTACACGCTAGTCAATTCTTTACTAGAAATAAATCGTCTTTATTCTTATTGTATAGTCAACGCAACATAGGTAATCATTCGTTGATATGAATATCAATCAATTCTTTTTAGATAAAGCTGCGATAGCACTTTCGGCACTCTGTGCGTTTCACTGCCTTGCGCTGCCGATACTTATTGGCGTATTACCAAGCATCGGCGCTTTGGGTTTGGGCGATGAGATGTTTCATAAAGTTTTACTGTTTGCGGTAATTCCGTTGAGCATTGTCGCGCTATGGCTCGGGTGCCAAAAACATAAAAGCTACGTTGTTGTGCTTTTTGGCGGAGTGGGGCTCTTGCTAATGATTTTTGCCGCAACACTTGGTCACGACTTAACAGGTGAAGTTGGTGAGAAAGCTTTGACGTTTATAGGTGCAAGCCTGATAGCATTTGGCCATTGGCGGAATTATCGCTTGTGTCGCGAACTAAGGTGTTCTTCCTACAACGAGCAGGGGTGCTAGGTTAATCATTCAGAATCAATATACCCGGCTTTTTTATTTTATATTCTCACGTTAGCGGGTGCGTAAGTTATATTATCTGCGCTGTAAGTCCCGCGAGGCGTTTAACCACTGTAAATTTGGTAATTAGTTGTCCTCGTCCCGAATAATTGGCTCAGCGCGGGCAATTCACCACATCTGCGTCTCGATAAGATTCTCATCTATTTTGCTTAGCGTCTGGGGAAGGAGCTCTTTGTCATGAACAATGTTGGGGAAATTATTTACCAATTTGCCAAGGATTCTATTCTTCACTCCGGCGTACCCTCCCTGTCTGTGGGCCCCCATTAAGCTTTGGATTTGACTGCGCATTTTCCCGCTTTGTCTTTTGTTTTGGATAAACTGTCCATTTCCTTGGTATCCGAAGTTCAGATTTTTTGAGACGAAGCGTATACCGTCGAAATTTTGTAAATGATACTGAAGCGGTATGTGAATTCGCTTTGGCAACCCCGATACGTGCAGCGCCTTGAGGCGGTCAATGTACGCACGCTTCCTATTTTTAGAATCGTTTAAGTCTATTTGGTCTGAATTGCCTTTGCGGGAAAAGACGACGAGCAGATGTTTTGGTCCGAACGGCATGGTTTTGTGCGAGAGATAATATTTTGCGAAGAGCCCAGCTTTATTGGCGGCGTGTACAAGATTGGCAAAGCTGAAGTTATACAAGTGCTCCATGTATAAGTTGTCTTTCCAGTAGATGTAATTTCTAGCATCTGGCACTTCGACACAGAGTAAGCCTTCCTCGCTTAGCAGATGTTTGCAGGTTTCAAAGAAGAGAATCGGATTTTGTTTGTGCTCAAGTACGTGTATCGCAGTGACCAGATCGTATTTGTCATGACTGCCTTTTTCTACGAAATCTTCCAGCGTCAGATTTTCTACAGGACGACCGTTTGCCTGCCCGAGTTTTGCCCGGGCAACATCGGGTTCGAGTCCAACAGAACGAAAACCGCGATCAATGAAGTGCTTGAGCCCGAGCCCCGTACCAGTACCGATATCCAGGTGCGCTTTTCCGGCGGTAATCTGATCCAAGAGAGAAGCGATTGTTTTATATTTTATAGGCTGCCTTTTGCCTGACACTTGAGCGGCGGAAAGTGTTGGTTCCTCTAAATCGGAATCATCCTGTGCATCCCGTTCGCCCCATGCATACTGAAACCAACTGAGACTCGGCCTGGTGGACCTCCATACCAGCGCGCAGTTGCCACAAATGCTGGTTTTGAGAATCGTTTTCTTGTTGAGGACAACTGTGCTGATATGCTCCATGTTTTGGCTCTCGCAGACTGGGCAGCGAGAGTCGCTTATTAAGTCGCTTTCTTCAATTTTCCAATTAGTCGTGTTCACTCTTTTATATACTCCGCCCTCTAGTTTCCCGTCGCAATATCGACAAAAATGCCCTTTTGATTTATGCAATTTGCCCCGCGAGCTATGGAGGATTGGCCAACTCATTATCAGCGTAGGCGCTACTGGCGCTCCAGTCAAAGCTGAGCCAGGCCGGTGTAATAGTTGAATTTAGTGCTGAATTTGAGCGATGCAGAATATACCAAAGTGCCTCCTGCATTGCCCTAATGACCTGCATCCATGCAGGAATTCGGGCGCCTAAGGCGGTACCCCATGTTCTCGACATGGGGTCGAACCTACGCAGGTTCTCACCCTGCCAAACGCGCATAAAAAAACCGGCGTTTGCCGGTTTTTTTATATGGCGCGCTCGGCAGGATTCGAACCTGCGACCGCCTGGTTCGTAGCCAGGTACTCTATCCAGCTGAGCTACGAGCGCGTGTCAGTAAAGTCTTTTAACCCCTCCCTGGTGCTTGGTTCCAGCCTGGCCTTCCTTGGCCAGTCGTAATTCTCGTGCCGAGCAGTGCTCGGCCAACAGCACTCGAATTACCCATCCGAGCCTGTCGAGCCGGGAACGTGTGTCAGTATAATTTGTTGACCCTTCCCTGGTGCTTGGTTCCGGCCCGGCCTTCCTTGGCCGGTCGTAATTCGGGTGCCGAGCAGTGCTCGGCGCAACGCACCCGAATTACCCAGCTGAGCTACGAGCGCGTATTCTTGAAGGGCGCGTATATTAGGCAGCTGTTGTACCTGAGTCAAGTATTTTGGGCTGCGAGCTCACTAAACATTTTGTTCGGGTTGCCTTACAAACACTTGCTGGTCCGCCAAATTTTTTGGTACTAATACCGTGTCGGTGGCAAGCTCGGACGTATCCGGGTAGTCCAGAGAATAGTGCAAACCACGGCTTTCTTTACGCAATTTGGCGGACCGAATAATTAACTCCGCAACAGTCGCCAGATTGCGGAGTTCGATAAGGTCATTTCCAACTTTATAGTTGGAGTAATATTCGTAAATCTCTTTTTGCAACAACTTAATTCGGTTAGCTGCTCTTTCGAGGCGTTTATGTGTACGGACGATACCAACGTAGTCCCACATAAACCGTCTTAGCTCATCCCAATTATGTGAAATAACAACATCTTCATCCGAATTTGTTACCCGTGATTCATCCCATTCTCTTATAGGGCCGCATTGCTCTACCGTATCCAATTTTGACAGAATACTTTTCGCCGCAGACCTGGCGTAGACGAGGCACTCGAGTAGAGAATTACTCGCCATACGGTTTGCACCGTGTAAACCCGTAAACGAGGCTTCGCCGATGGTATAAAGGTTCGACAAATCGGTTTGCCCCTCGGCATTAACGACTACGCCGCCGCACGTGTAGTGAGCGGCTGGAACGACAGGAATAGGTTCTTGGGTGATATCGATTCCCAGCTCAAAACAGCGTTTATAGACCGTTGGAAAGTGGTTTTTTATAAACCCTGGCTCTTTGTGCGAAATATCGAGAAATAAACAATCTGCGCCCAGCCGCTTCATCTCGTAGTCTATGGCGCGTGCTACTACGTCTCTAGGCGCAAGCTCTTTTTGAGCGTGGAAGCGCTGCATAAACTCTTCGCCATTGGGAAGTTTTAACTTGGCGCCTTCACCTCGCAGCGCTTCGGTAATTAAAAAGGTATTAGCACTTGGATGGTATAAACAAGTGGGATGAAACTGATTAAATTCCATATTGGCAACGCGGCAACCCGCTCGCCATGCCATCGCGATACCATCGCCGCTAGCAGTCTCCGGATTACTACTGTAAAGATAAACTTTGCTTGCACCACCGGTTGCAAGCACGACAAACCTCGCCGAAAAGCTTTCTACTCTATCATTTGTATTGTTGTAGACGTACGCACCCGCGCACCGGCGCCGTCCGCTTGCTGCGTCGGGTTGTGACAACAGATCAAGTGCTGTGTAATTTTGTTTTAGTTCGATGTTTGGGTGATTTTCTGCTTTATCTATAAGTGTCGAGTGAACAGCTTTTCCTGTTGCATCAGCGCTGTGGATAATGCGCCTGTGGCTATGACCGCCTTCGCGAGTTAAATGATAGGATTCCCCTGAGCCAGAACGGGTGAAGGAGACGCCGAGGTCTATCAGCCACTCAATCGCTTGTTTACTTTGCGCAACTGTAAAATTTACCGCTTCTGGATGGCATAAGCCGGCACCCGCGGCTAGGGTATCCTTTACATGGGCATCTACTGAGTCGCCAGAGTCAAGTACCGCAGCGATCCCACCTTGGGCGTGCCAGGTTGAGCCCTCTTGCAAGCTACCTTTACTCAAAACAGCAACTTTTGCGCTGCTGGCAAGGTGCAACGCAATACTAAGACCCGCCGCGCCACTGCCGATTACAAGAACATCACATTGGTGTTGAGTGCTATTCAATCGAATTAACCTTAAATCCAGATGGTATCTTTGTTATGCTTGCCACGCATGTTTCGACAGTAATACGAAATCTCGCCAAAATAGCTCTATATTTCATATTTTTGTCATCATCTTAACGATTTTGGTGATTGAGATATAGTTTTGCGTTTAATGGCGTTAACAAACGAATCGAACAAATTGAAAAAATGAGTGTCTTGGATATTAACTAGCTAAGAGTGTAGTTAAGGATCCAAAATGAAGAAGAATGTCGTTGCGATAAGCAATCAAACCATCGAGCGTGTCCCCATGAACCATCGAATTAGCGCTGTGGGAGCAGGTATGCAAGCCGAAAAGGCTCAAGATACCGATCAACAATTGGTTAGCCGTGTTCAAAAGGGGGATAAGCGCGCATTTGATATGCTCGTGCTCAAGTATCAGCATAAGGTCGGTGCTATCATTAGCCGGTTCGTGAAAGATGCTGATGAAGTCAATGATGTGGCTCAGGAAACATTTATTAAAGCGTATCGCGCACTCGGGAACTTTCGCGGAGACAGCGCGTTCTATACTTGGATTTATCGCATAGCAGTCAACACGGCGAAGAATCATCTTGTTTCGCGCGGTCGACGACCGCCGGGCAATGATATAGATGTGACTGAAGCTGATCATTATTCTGGGGCTGAAGGCTTACGCGATATCGAAACGCCGGAAAACCAAATGATGACCAGCCAGCTTGAAGAAGCTGTCCATCAGGCGATAAGAGATTTACCAGAGGACTTGCGCTCTGCTGTGACGTTACGGGAAATGGAAGGTTTGAGTTACGAAGAAATTGCCGAAGTGATGAGTTGCCCAGTTGGTACCGTGAGGTCGAGAATTTTTCGCGCGCGTGAGGCGATTGACAAGGCGATAGCACCGTTGATGTAGCGGCCTGTCAGCTTGTTTTTAGTTGCAGCTGAATGTAGGTCGAATTGTATTTGAACTCAAGGACCGTTGTAATGTCTTTAAAGTGGCCGGTGTGTATGAATGGATTCCTATTTTAGGTTAAACGTATTCTGTAGGTTGAAAGTATTCGCCTCCGAGTTTAAGTGAAATTTTGTTTAATCTAGCCGTTTTTGAATGAATTTTTGATTAAAACCAACACGTGGAAACATTTGTGAGTTGCTGTTTATGATAAATGAAGGTTCCTCCGATAATCTTGATCAGTCATTGTCTGCTTTTGTTGATAACGAAGCGACGGAGATGGAAATGCACCGCTTGTTAAAGGCGGGGGAAACTAACGAAGAGCTTGGTGAAAAATGGCGTCGTTATCACATTGCTGGGTCTATTTTGCGTAAGGACTCTAACATTAATGTTAATGTTGATATTGCCTCCCGTGTAAAAGAAGCTATGCAAGGAGAGTCGACGTACTCTGCTATTAAGTCTGATGAGTCTCACACGGGAGTTGATGAAGTTAAGGGTTCCGTTCAGGTGAAAAATCCCAGGCGCTCTTGGCGTGAAAGTATTGTTCAATCTGCTGTAGCCGCTTCGGTCGCTGTTGCTTGTGTGATAGGTTTTCAACAGTTTTCGATTGCCCCGCATGAGACTCAAGCTGTTGTTTCTAATAGTATTGAAGCCCCGAATTCAAGTTTAGAACCTCAAGCTATTAGCGTTTACTCTCCGCCGGAGGGGTTTGATTTACCTCTTCCTCGAACTCAAAATGTTGCCGCAATTTCTGAATCAACAGTTGTTCCTACAGCGCCTTCTTCTACTCACAGGCCGCAGCTTACACGTGAACAACAACGTGCTTTATTAATGCAGATAGACCAACTGATGATTCAACATGCCGAGACAGTTAGAGCAAATGGTTCTTTTGGCTTTCTTCCTTTTACCCGCGTGGCACCGGTAGTTGAAGAATCATCGGCAAAATAATTGTTGCGGAACAAAATTTTTAAAAATTGATTGTTAAGGTTTGCGTTGATGCTAGGCCGTTTTAATTTGCTATTAAATGTCGGTCGTCAGAAGGCAAAAAAGACACAGAAACGCCGAATAAATATTGCGGCGTTTTTTTTATTTGCTTTTCCTCTCGCACCCGCTTTGCCCCAAGAAAACGTGTTATTGCAAACGGATCAACAAAATTCTCTATATGTGCCGTCAGGTAATCCTCAAAGCTATCAGGAGGTAAAGACGCTGTTGGCAAATGCAGCGCAAGCGATGAGGACCAAGGACTATCACGGTTATTTTATCTATCAGGCGGGAAATCGCTTGGATTCTCTCGAAATTGCGCATATTGTTCGCGATGGCCGTGAATACGAGAGAGTTGAACATTTGAATGGGCCGAGGCGAGCATTTTTACATGAAAGTGGAATTCAAAGTGGTTGTCGAGGGGCTTCGCTTTTTAGTGGTGTGGCGTTACTGCCTACGTCAGATGGAGTTCAGCTGGCTGAACACTACCAATTTTATATTCGTGGCGGCCAGCGGATTGCTGGTCGCGATTCGGTTGTGGTTCAAATTTTGCCGAAAGATCGCCTCCGCTATGGTTTGGTGTTGGCGCTTGATCTTGAATCTGGCTTACCACTCATGTCTGCTACGACAAACATCAATCAAAAAGCGCTTGAACGTTTTCAATTTGTTAATCTGTTTGTCGGTCAATTGCCTAATACCGTTGTTAATCCTCAGCATCAATTTAACCGTATTGTTGAGGGCTCATGTGAGGCGAGAAACGATCCGAGTCGTTGGCAGGTTAGTTGGCTACCAAGCGGATTTAAGTTGCTAAGGGAATTTCGACTTAATAACTCCGAGGCGCTTCATTATAGCGATGGAGTCTCTTCTTTTACGGTGTATGTGAATAGTGATGATTCGAAGAGATTTAAACCTGTGAGCGGTTCCATTTATCGTGGGGCGACAT
Organism: Marinagarivorans sp.; assembly: GCA_028281865.1. GTDB lineage: Bacteria > Pseudomonadota > Gammaproteobacteria > Pseudomonadales > Cellvibrionaceae > JANQJB01. Next base: position 104,066 of record JANQJB010000007.1, on the reverse strand, counting down.
TGGCAATGGTATCGCATTTAATGGACGATCAGCACGGAACGCGGGCTTTTTTAGTAGGTGAGCTTCCTCACGCGACCGCTCGAAAAATTGTCTCTTCATTGCAGTTTCGGCCATAATGCGGCGCCAAACTAAGTTTACTTTGCTTCGTTAAAAAAATGATTATTGAGACTGCGCAGATTGTTTCGATTTCCGAAAATGTTGCATGGGTGAAAACAACCGACGCGAACACTTGTGGAAGTTGCCAGGCGCGTATAGGTTGTGGTCAAAGTTTGCTCGCAAAATTAGGGCGCTTCGACAGCTTATTGGCAGTCGAGTTAAGCCCCAGCGAAGTAAATCAGGCTTATGCCGGGCGTGAGATGCAAATAGGCATCCAGAGCGGTGCGCTTTTAGGTGCGACAGCTATTGTGTATTTAATTCCGCTTGGGATGTTAATGCTCTCGATTCTGGTCGGCGGGTCATTGGCGCTTCCCGACCTTGCTCTTTTTTTCATAGCGGTCGCGTTTTTATTTGCCGGTGGTGTCGTTGCGGCACGAATTGCTAAGTCGGGCGTATTGAAAACCCGTTTTAACCCTAGATTTTTATCGTGGAAAAACGAAGGAAACCCAAATATATCAGTGGTCGAGACGCTGGCTCAGCCAGTCGATTAGGGCCTTACCTAATAGCAGCATGGTCGCAGGAGGCGTAACAATTCTTCAGTTATTTCAACCCGTTGCACATTTTTTTGCCCGAGCTCGACGGTGGCGCTTACGTAGCGTGTGTGCGGCAAATCATGTAGACTTGCCCTTCGCTTGCGGGGCCCGCAAGGGTGTAACGTTAATGTGTATTAAAATCAATGGGTTATGGGCAAGGTGTCAGAGTTAAGTCACATTCGAAACTTTTCAATAATTGCACATATTGATCATGGTAAATCAACGCTAGCCGATCGATTTATTCAGTTTTGCGGCGGCTTGAGTGACCGTGAAATGGAAGAGCAAGTCTTGGATTCGATGGACCTGGAGCGCGAGCGCGGTATTACCATCAAAGCGCAGAGTGTGACGTTAAACTACAAAGCTAAAAACGGTGAAACCTATCAACTAAATTTTATTGATACCCCTGGGCATGTGGATTTTTCCTACGAGGTTTCGCGCTCGCTTGCCGCATGTGAGGGTGCTCTGTTAGTTGTGGATGCTGCGCAGGGAGTCGAAGCACAATCTGTTGCCAATTGTTATACCGCGATAGAGCAAGGTCTGGAGGTGATTCCGGTCTTGAACAAAATGGATCTGCCGCAAGCCGAGCCGGATCGTGTTGCCGAAGAAATTGAGGATATCATAGGGATAGACGCGACGAGTGCGGTGCAATGCAGTGCGAAGTCGGGCCTCGGTATTGAAGACGTTCTCGAAACGCTTGTCGCAAGTGTGCCTGCGCCAGACGGGGATCGCGATGCGCCGCTGCAAGCGCTTATTATCGATTCGTGGTTTGATAATTATTTAGGCGTGGTTTCACTTGTTCGGGTGAAAAATGGTGTGCTTAACGTAAAGGATAAAATTGTCTCCAAGACAATTGGTAAACCCCATGTAGTGGATATTGTTGGTGTTTTTACACCAAAACGTTTGGAGACGGGGGCTTTACAGGCGGGCGAAGTGGGTTTTGTTGTTGCCGGTATCAAAGATATTCACGGCGCTCCTGTTGGTGACACAATCACCCACAGCAAAACTGCAGAAATAGATGCGTTGCCGGGTTTTCAAAAAGTTAAACCGCAGGTCTATGCAGGGTTGTTTCCGGTGAGCTCCGATGACTATGAAGACTTCCGAGATGCCTTGTCGAAACTGACACTTAATGATGCGTCATTATTCTATGAGCCTGAAAGTTCTGATGCGCTCGGCTTCGGGTTTCGCTGCGGCTTTTTAGGCATGCTGCACATGGAAATTATTCAAGAGCGCCTTGAACGTGAGTACGACCTCGATTTAATTACGACAGCGCCGACCGTTGTATTTGAAGTCATAACTAATGATGGCGAGACGGTTTACGTTGATAACCCCTCGAAACTACCTGATACCGGCTCAATAGATGATATGCGTGAGCCTATCGTTCAGGCGAATATTTTAGTGCCGCAAGATCATTTGGGTGCGGTCATCACATTGTGTATTGAAAAACGTGGTGTACAAAAAGATTTGCAATACGTGGGCGCCCAAGTATCTGTTACTTACGAATTGCCTATGAATGAGGTTGTTTTAGATTTCTTCGATAGGCTTAAATCCGTTAGTCGAGGTTACGCTTCGCTTGATTACAGTTTTTTGCGTTTTCAAACAGCCAATCTTGTGCGCTTAGATGTGTTAATTAATGGTGAGCGCGTGGATGCGTTAGCCTTAATCGTTCATCGCGAGAGCGCTCACTTTAAAGGCCGTTTGCTCACGGAAAAAATGAAAGAATTAATTCCCAGACAAATGTTTGACGTTGCGATACAAGCGGCAATTGGCGGACAAATCATTGCGCGTACGACAGTAAAAGCACTGCGAAAAAACGTCACAGCTAAGTGCTACGGCGGCGATGTCACACGTAAAAAGAAATTGCTAGAAAAACAAAAGGCTGGAAAAAAACGTATGAAACAAGTGGGTAAAGTTGAAATTCCTCAGGAAGCGTTTTTGGCGGTTTTAAAAGTCGATGGTTAATTCCAGTATGTATTATTCGGGTAATTAAGTCGCATATCGCGATAAGTTCAAATCTTGGTTGGAAGATAAAGCAAGGTGAATGAGGCAACAAGTTGAATATAATATTTATTTTACAGTTAGTTTTTATTGGGACGGGCCTTGTTTGCGCTTACGATTGGTATAAGCAGCAAGCTATGGCGCAGCTTGATAAAGGATCGCAGGGCGGCGAAAAAAAAGCTAAGCCTAACTATTCACCATTAATTGCTCAAGTCGTTGACTTTTCCAAATCGATTTTTCCGTTGATGCTTGTGATGGTTGTTGTCTATAAAGTTTTTACATCTTTTGGTTTAGACGCTTTGCTGATTATCGCGAGCCTTGTAACTGGGGGGTGCTTTGTTTTTGACTGGATCGTTTATCGACCCAAGCGAAAAGAGCAAATTATTCCGGTTGATGATGAAGATCTCCCCCTAGTTGAATTAACCATTCGGTATTGCGCTTCGGCATTTCCTTTCGTGATTATATTTTTTGCATTTCGTTTCGCAATGGTAAATGCGGGTTACGAGCTGGATTTACCGCTAATTCTCTTTGTGCTAGTGGTTCTAACTGGTTGTGCGGGTCTTTATGATGTAGTCTTGCACCGCTCAAAACGGGTGAAAGCAGTTGAAGAGGTCGATCAAAAATTTAGTCATTTATCCGATGATGAGAAAATTAAAAATGAAGACTTTGTCATTGCTTACAATCAGGCGGCAAGTGAGACTGCCATCACACAGTACTCAAAGTCTTTTTTTCCAATATTGTTAATTGTTTTTGTATTGCGTTCGTTTGTGGTCGAGCCCTTTCAAATTCCATCTGGGTCGATGATCCCGACTTTATTGGTTGGCGATTATATCGCCGTCAATAAATTTGCGTATGGTATTCGATTACCCGTCATTCGAAAGAAGGTTATGGACATTGCAGAGCCTAAGCGTGGAGATGTCGTTGTGTTTTTTCCTCCCGGGGAAGATCGTTACTTTATCAAACGACTTGTTGGCTTGCCTGGAGATGTGATTCATTACGAGAAAAATCAGCTGTATATAAACGGCGATGCTATAGAACAGAAAGTTATTAACCCTTCGGAATGGCCGGAGGGTTCTGAGCGGCGTTGCTCAGGAGGAACCAACAGCGTTGTTAATGAATTCCTAGACGGAAAGCCGCACTTGATGCAAAAATGCAGTCTTTCACGTTCACACGTGGGGCAAACTTGGAAAGTTCCTGATGGACATTACTTTATGATGGGTGACAACCGTGACAATAGTTCCGATAGCCGCGAGTGGAAATATGTTCCTGAAGAAAACCTCGTGGGTAAGGCCTTCGCCGTTTGGATGCACTGGCAAGCTTATACGGGGTTACCGAGTTTTCACCGAGCGGGAACCATTGAATAATTGGCTATTTGTCTTTTTTAAATAGGGGTTTCATTATGAAAAGTTTAAATACTAAAAAACAGCAAGGGATTAGCGCACTTGGAATTATGACTGCCATTTTAGTTGGCTCGTTTGTTTTTATTTGTGGCTATAAAACGATTCCTGCTTATTACGACGATTTTCTTATTCGAAAAGCACTTAAATCACTTGTGGACAAAGGTACGGGTGAAGTTTCAGAACTGAGCAAAACCCAGGCGCAACGAGAGCTTAGTAATTTTTATATGATGAACAATATAAGTGGTCCAAAAACAAAGGCGTTGCGTGTTAAGAGATTTAAGGAAAAGACTATTTACGATATTAGCTATGAAGTGCGTGAGCATTTGTTTGGTAATATCGAAATTGTGTTGACGTTTGAAAATCAGCTCGATACATCAAAACCTTTTGAGTGTTGCGAAAAGCAGGTCGAATTTAAGAAGTTTAGTGAAGAAAAATAAATTAAACCAGCTCCAACAAGCACTTGGATACACCTTCGAGCAATTGTCATTACTTGACAAAGCATTAAGCCATCGAAGCATTAGTGGTGAAAATAACGAGCGGCTCGAATTTCTTGGCGATTCCATTTTAAATTTCTGTATTTCAGATTTTCTTTTTGCTCATTTTCCGGCAGCTTCTGAGGGAGAACTGAGTTGTTTGCGCGCATCTCTTGTTAAAGGTGAAACCCTGGCAGCGCTTGCGATTGAGTTTGATCTAGGTGACTATTTGAATTTAGGCTCTGGTGAGTTAAAAAGCGGTGGCTTTCGACGTCCATCGATATTAGCTGACGCGGTAGAGGCGATAATCGGTGCGATCTATTTGGATTCCGATCTTGAAACAGTGAAGGCGCGTGTTTTTGCTTGGTTTGAGTCGCGAATTAACTCACTCAGTTTGAATGCTTCTCCTAAAGACCCTAAGACACAGTTGCAAGAGTGGTTACAGGCGCGCCGCTTGACGCTTCCGGAATATTCATTACAGGAAGTTCGAGGTCAGGCGCATTGCCAGACGTTTAAAGTCATGTGTAAAGTCGAAAAGTTTTCTCAGGTGACTTTTGGTGAGGCAAGTAATCGGAGAGCTGCGGAAAAACAGGCCGCCCAGAATATGCTTTGCTATTTGGCGCAGAACTCGATGACATTGGCAGACAACAAAAAGTGAGTAAGCAGCAACAGTGCGGCTATGTTGCCATTGTCGGCCGGCCAAATGTTGGCAAGTCGACATTACTCAATCACCTTATCCAGCAAAAAATTAGCATTACCTCGCGTAAACCCCAGACTACCAGACACAATGTAATGGGAATCAAGACGAGTGACGAGGTACAGCTTATTTATGTCGATACGCCTGGCCAACATGCTAATCAGGCGAAGGCTATTAACCGTTATATGAACCGGGTTGCATGCAGTGCCACATCAGAGGTTGATGTTGTCATCTGGGTACTCGACCGCACGCAATGGACGGAAGAAGACGAATTGGTCGCTGGTCGTTTACAAACGATAAAGTGTCCTATCGTAGTTGTGGTTAATAAAATTGATCGGATCAACGAAAAAGCTGCGCTCATTCCGCATATAGAACATGTCAGCAAAACGGTTAATGCGCATGCGATAATTCCAATTTCTGCACTAAAGCGTGAGAATTTGGGCATGCTTGAGAAAGAGCTTATAAAACATATGCCGCCCGGTAAGCACCTATATGAGGCTGATGAGATAACGGATAAAAGCTCTAGGTTTCTCGCCGCGGAATTGATTCGCGAAAAGATAGTTCGCCAATTGGGTGCGGAACTCCCTTACCAAACTGCAGTGGAAATTGAAGCGTTTGAAGAAGAGGGGAAGGTTATCCATATATCGGCGCTAATACTCGTTGAACGAGAAGGCCAGAAAAGAATAATAGTAGGGGAAAAAGGGAAAAAATTAAAAAAAATAGGTACGTTAGCTAGAATGGATATGGAGTCTCTTTTCGATTCGAAGGTCATGCTAAAAATGTGGGTCAAAGTCAAAGACGGTTGGTCCGATGACGATCGTGCGTTGAGAAGCCTTGGTTTTGACGAGTAAAGCTGTAATGGGTAAGGTTCTGATGAATCATAGTTGTGGAGAAGATGTTTGCGGTCATGTGCTTAAGATGCAAACATTTTTGCTGATCAGTTATGCAAAACCATTCAAGTGACGGCTATATTATTCACCATCATGTTTATACTGATTCAAAGGTCATTCTGACACTTTTTACCCTTAAACACGGTTTGGTAAAGGTTGTCGCCCGTCTCGGGAAGCAAGCAATAGAAGTGAAATATCCTCTATTCCAAGCTGGCGTTATAGTATGGCGCGGTCGCAACGAATTAAAAACACTCGTTAACTTCGAGGCAAATGGCAAACACCTAGCGCTGAAAGGGCAATATTTATTCTGTGGTTTTTACCTCAATGAATTACTGAGTAGACTTGCTCTTGTCGAGAGCCCTATGCAAGAGATTTATGAGCTGTATGGTTTGAGCTTGAATGGGCTCGCGCTGAATAATGCCATGGAACCGTTCCTGAGGGCATTTGAGTTTAAGTTAATTGAGTCTTTAGGCTACGGTTTTTCTTTTTTTGACGATGTTGAAACGGGCAGAGCGATCGCCGAGGAAAAATATTATTTAGTGTTAGCCGAGCGAGGATTTATAGAGAGCCAACCTGACTTTCAATATGCTATACCCGGTCGTTGTTTAATAAATATAGGGCAGTATCGTTTTGATGATGAGCAAACGTTAAAACACGCCAAACGCCTTAGCCGCTATATGTTACAACCCCTTTTGGGGGGGCGCCCATTGAAAAGCCGAGAACTGTTCCAATAATGCGGTGCTGCTCACTTATTTTTCATTGGCGTTTTTAAGATGTATTAGTTCAGAGCTGCCCCAGTTTTCGTATCGGGGAATGTTTTTTTTAACCCCCCGTTTCTATGCCAATTTAGTAGGTCTTCAATAGCGAGAATCAACGCCTTTACAAGTGCGTCGATATTGGTTTCTCTGTTCTTTAGTAGGGCATGATCAAGTTCGTAGCTCGCTTTTATAAGCTTGGGTACACCGCAAAAGCAGCAACCTCCGTGCAAGCGGTGCACAACTTGGTGTAGCGATTCAACATCGCCCGATTCAGCGTGGTTGGTAATTTGTTTGAGATCTTCCTCCAGGCCATCAATTAATTTGCTAAGTAAATCGTAGGCTAATTCGACTTTATCGTTAACCCTTTTCATCAACGCTTGGATATCAAAAGTTAATTCGTCGCTAAAACTTGATTCGTCGAACAAGGCTTGCTCTTGTATTTTCGCTTTAGGGCTGTCTTCGCTAACCGGCTGAATCTCAGTTAACTGGATTTCAGGTAGCCACCGTTGAATGGCTTCGACGAGCTCGAGTTTGCTTACTGGTTTACTCAAACAATCATCCATATTTGCGACAAGGGCATCCTTGCGAGTGTCGGTGACCGAGTGTGCAGAAAGCGCAATTATTGGGATGCGAGATATTTGAGCGTTGTCGCGTCGCGTGCTTTGTTCTATAGCCCTAATATGTCTAGTAGCTTCGAAACCGTCAAGCACAGGCATATTAATATCCATAATTATAAGATCGAAGCAGCCCCTCTCAAATACAGTTACACCTTGTTTTCCGTCAGCTGCTGTAACGCATTTAACATTAAGTGGTTTGAGAAACTCTAAAAATAGTTTTAGATTTGCTGGATTATCATCGACTAATAGTAAACGAGCTTCTTTTTTTGCAGAGGTATTATTGGTCTCGTTGGGCATCTTCTTGGTTCTTCCTTTGATTTAAAAAACGGTTTTGGATCGTGTTGGGGCTTACACTTGTCAAAATGGTTATATCGATATTCTGTTTGAAAAGCCAAAATGACCGGGTTTGATGAGATTTTTTGTTTTTGGGGCGATAATAATACCTAAAGATGTTGGTTGGCGTTAATAAAACATAATGTTAATTGCCATAAAAACACATCTAAGCGCCTAGACTTCCCCTCGGGTGCCATGTGGTTTCGCATTGCGCCGTTTTATTCTTTGAAGAAGCAGGTTAAAATTCGTCTACCTTTTTTATGGTGAACAGTTAGATTCCCTCTTATTTCCTTATGTCGTTTTACTCAATTATATCGCCAATTAAAGTAACGAAAACTAATCATGACTCACGAATTTGACCTTGAAATTCCTACCATAGACCGGTTGATTGGCAGTACGCCATTGATTCGTCTGCAACGCCTCGCGAGCGGTAGGAATCATGTGTTGCTAAAATTGGAAGGTAACAATCCCGCGGGATCGGTAAAAGATCGCGCCGCTTACTCAATGATCTCGAATGCAGAGCAATCGGGATTAATAGCCCCAGGGGATACGCTAATTGAAGCGACAAGTGGTAATACAGGTATTGCCCTTGCGATGGTAGCAGCTATAAAGGGTTACAAAATGGTGCTGATAATGCCCGATAGCGCCACTGAGGAACGAAAAGCTAGCATGTCTGCCTACGGAGCAGAGCTTATTTTGGTTAGCAAAGAAGCCGGCATGGAAGGTGCAAGGGATCTCGCGTTGAAACTTGAGTCTGAGGGGCGTGGTCTTGTGCTCAATCAATTCGGTAATCTGCACAATCCAGAAGCACATTATACGGGTACTGGCCCGGAAATTTGGCGTCAAACAAATGGGCAGGTGACGCATTTTGTTAGTTCAATGGGGACAACAGGCACAATCGTAGGAACTTCACGATTTTTGAAGGAACAAAACCCCAACGTGCAAATCATAGGTCTTCAGCCGGCTGAGGGCGCTAGCATTCCTGGAATTCGCAGATGGCCCAAGGAATATTTGCCAACAATATTTACGGACGAGAATATTGACCAAATTGTGACAATGTCGCAGGAACTCGCTGAGGATACGATGCGACAGTTAGCGCGCGAGGAAGGCGTTTTCTGCGGCGTGTCATCTGGAGGTGCCGTTGCGGCTGCATTGGAACTCGACAAAAGAGTTGAAAATGCCGTAATTGTCTCCATTATTTGCGATCGTGGGGATCGTTATTTGTCCTCGGGGTTATTTAATCTCTAAACGCATTGATTCCGGGGCACTTATGAAAAGTAATTTTCCACTAGGTTTTGATGTTAAAAACCTTGCATCAGAGATACGTTTCGCCCCTTTAAGTCGCTTACGTGACTATATGTATGAGCAAAAACAGATTTATAGAAAGATAATAACAAAATAGTATGACTTGCTACTTCTTCAATCAGCACCTTTTTATTTCGAATCGTCTTATCTTTAATTAAATAGAATGACTGTGAATAATTTTAAATGTGTGATTTCTCCTCTCACCGTGAAAGTTGGTAATGGTTAAAGTACGCGACGACAGGCCGATCGATAGCGACGGGAAAGTAGATATCTTCTCGTGGATAAACAGCTTAAAGAAAGCTGAGGCTCTTGATGACGTTGAAAAAAAAGAATTAGTTGCGGCGTGCCAGTATGCGAATGAAGTGGAGTCCCTTCCCGGCGACAAAATTACGGGATGGGGTGAAGGTTATTCGACGTTTTCTGCTGGCTTGGATATGGCGGAAATTTTAGTTGAATTGCAGTTAGACAAGGACTCACTGATAGCTGCCGTTCTCTATCGCAGCGTGCGCGAAAACAAACTGTCTCTCAAAGAGGTCAAAAAGCAGTTTGGGAAAATTGTTGCCAAACTAATTGACGGCGTTCTCAAAATGGCTGCTATTAGCAGCATTAGTAATCATTCGAGTGGCGATGTATTTGGAAAGAAGTCGGTCGAACAAGCCGACACTGTGCGCAAGATGTTAGTCGCTATGATCGATGATGTTCGCGTTGCGCTGATTAAACTCGCTGAACGCACTTGCGCAATTCGCGCTGTCAAAAAAGCCCCAAAAGAAAAGAGAGTGCGTATTTCGCGCGAGGTTTTTGACGTTTATGCACCTCTAGCTCACAGGTTGGGAATTGGACATATTAAATGGGAGCTGGAAGACCTTTCATTTCGTTACTTGCAACCATACGACTACAAATATATTGCAAAATTACTCGACGAGCGTCGCGTCGATCGTCAGACCTACATAGAAGGTGTTATTGCGATTTTAACAAATGCGCTTAAGCAGGAAAAAATTGAGCTGGCGGATATTAGCGGAAGAGCGAAACACATCTACAGCATTTGGCGAAAAATGCGGCGAAAAAAAATTAGCTTTTCTGAAGTATACGATATCCGCGCTGTGCGCATTATTTTGCAATCAGAGGCTGATTGTTACCGAACTCTTGGGGTCGTTCACGCGCTGTGGCGAAATATTCCGAATGAGTTTGATGATTATATTGCCAACCCGAAGGAAAATGGCTATCGCTCTTTGCATACCGCAGTTAAGGGACCCGCTAATAAAGAGCTGGAAATTCAGATTCGTACACGAGAAATGCACGAGGAAGCCGAATATGGAGTATGCGCGCATTGGCGCTATAAAAAATCGGATAAGGATGCAAATTCTATTGGCTATGAGCAAAAAATCGAATGGTTAAGAGAGGTACTGGAGTGGCACGATGAAATCGGCGGTACGCCCTGGGAAGAGGCTTTACCGCGCGGGGTCGAGCAAGATCGTATTTACGTTTTTACGCCCGACGGGCATGTTATCGATTTGCCGGAGAATGCGACACCTGTCGATTTCGCCTTCAGAATTCATTCTGATATTGGTTTGCGCTGTAAAGGTGCAAAAGTAAACGGGCGCATAGTGCCTTTGAATTCAACTCTCAAGACGGCAGATCAGGTTGAAATCGTAACCGGTAATCGAGAAGCTCCGAGCCGAGATTGGTTAAATTTGTCGTTTGGATATATTACTACTTCGCGTGCGCGCAGCCGGCTTCAATCTTGGTTTAGGCAGCTCGATCGCGATCAAAATATTGTCGATGGACGGGCGCTTTTAGACCGTGAATTTATGCGCCTAGGGGTAAAAGATATCGATTATCAGCAACTCGCTAACACGTTAAAGGTGCAGACATTAGACAACTTATATGCTGCTGTGAGTACCGGGGATTTGAGTGTCGAGCGGATTATTAATGTTGCCCAACGTCTGTTTAAAAACGAAAAAGAATCCAAGCCTGTTGTCTCCATGGTTGGCAGGGCAGCTCGCGATGCGAATGATGATGGACCCGACGTTTATATAGACGGAGTCGGCAATTTAGTATCTTACATTGCCCAATGCTGCCAGCCTATTCCGGGTGATCGTATTGGAGGGTATATAACCTTGGGTCGCGGTGTTTCGATTCACCGCCAAGATTGCCCCAATTTATTGCAGCTTGCGGTGGAGGAGCCCGAACGAATAATTAAGGTTGATTGGGCGGAAAAACCCGAGCAGTTTTATTCAGTTGATATAGAACTAGAAGCTTTTGACCGCCATGGATTGCTCAGTGATATTACATCATTATTGGATCGCGATAAGATTAATATTAGCTCTATGCGCTCTGAGTCTGACAAAGCAAAAAACACTGTTGATATGTCGTTGCGCGTCGAAATCGCTAATTTCGAAGACTTAAGTCGTATTCTTGCTCGTCTAGGGCAATTGCCAAATGTCATTTCTGCCTGCCGTAAATCCTGACATCCAGAGAAATAACTACAGTCTGTTCACACCCGTTAATATAAAGAGAGGCTACCTATGGCTGAAGTACAGTTTTCATTGGATGACTTGATTGCGTTAATGGCACGGCTTAGAAATCCTGAATACGGCTGTCCTTGGGATTTGGATCAGGACTACAAGAGTATTGCGCCTTCGACGTTAGAAGAAGCTTACGAGGTGGTTGATGCGATTGAAAATGGGGATAGAGATCAACTTAAAGATGAATTGGGTGATTTGCTGTTTCAAGTAGTTTTTTATGGGCAGTTAGCGAAAGAAGAGCAAGAATTTGATTTTCAGGACATCGTTGACGCAATTACGTCAAAACTTTTGCGTCGGCACCCTCATGTTTTTCCCGATGGGAGTATGGTGAGTAAAAGTGCGATAGTAGAGCGCGATCAAACCGATATTAAAGCGAAATGGGAAGCGATTAAAAAAGAGGAGCGAATGCAAAAAGGACAGCCGGGTATCTTGGATGACGTGCCTGTCGCATTACCCGCTGTGAGTCGTGCCGAAAAACTTCAAAAACGCGCCGCTTCTGTCGGTTTCGATTGGCGTGATGTTAAAGGTGCTTTCGCAAAATTCAAAGAGGAAATTTCTGAGTTTGAACAAGCGTTTGAGCGAAATTCTGAGCGCCAAATGCGCGAAGAAATGGGTGATTTGTTTTTTAGTCTTATCAATGTTGCGCGGCATTTGTCGCTGGATGCGGAAAGATGTTTGCGTGAGAGTAACAACAAATTTGTCCAGCGCATTCGGGCAGTTGAGAAGCTTCTAGCACAGGATGATATTGAGATCTCCTCCGCAACCTGTGAGTTGTTGGAAGAAAAGTGGAATACAGTCAAAAGTACCGCTAAAGATCACAGCGCGTGAAATGGTATGTCATCACCCCTCTCTGTAGTTATCTTATCTGTACTATTAACGTAGCAATAATTAATGCCGGGTAAGTAGTTTTCATGGAGTGTAGCGGGTGCATCTTAAAGTCATCGAGTAGGTATTGGTTTCGGACTAGGTGGCGTAGAATGTTAGGCCTTTGTAGCGGAAAATGAGTCGTCGAATACACAGAGAGTTCAATAATCGTTACAATGGTCGAGTCCCGTTTCGCAAATTACACACAGGCATCCTACGCGGTGCACATCAACAGAGGAAAAAAATATGCGAGTGATACTATTGGGTGCACCAGGCGCCGGTAAAGGTACGCAAGCAAAATTTATTACTGAGCGATATCGTATCCCGCAAATTTCTACAGGCGATATGCTGCGAGCAGCCGTCAAGGCGGGTACAGATCTTGGTAAACAAGTAAAAGAAATCATGGATAGCGGTGGTTTGGTGTCTGATGATTTGATTATCAATCTAGTAAAAGACCGTATTCAAGAATCTGATTGTGAAAACGGGTTTTTATTTGACGGGTTTCCGCGAACCATTCCTCAAGCCGAAGCGCTTTATAGTGCAGATATATCGATTGATTGCGTATTAGAAATCCAGGTCGATGATGAAGAAATCGTTTCTCGTTTAAGTGGTCGGCGTGTTCATCCCGGGTCCGGTCGCATATACCATATCATCCATAATCCACCGGCAATACCTGGTAAAGATGACGCAACAGGAGAAGAGCTTATTCAGCGCGATGATGATAAAGAGGAAACAATTCGGAAACGCTTGAATGTATATCACGAGCAAACGGAACCGCTTGTTGAATACTATAAAAATCTAGAACAAAGAGATCAGAATGCGCCAAAATTTGCCACTGTAAATGGCATCGGTAGTTTCGACGACATAAAAGCTAATGTACTCGCCGCGCTAGAGTAGCCGTGCGATATCTAGCTTAAAGTAAAAAGGCCCCACAAGGGGCCTTTTTTTGTGTCTCAATACAGCTTGATGATACGTTCTAGTTCATTGTAACTGAGATATTTAAGGAAATATGAAATCGATTTGGTAGTTGTATTAATAGGTTTTTGGAATATTGGTTAAGCGCATCATTCTTCGTTGTTACAACACGGTAGATCGCGAAATGTAATTGTCGCCGCAACGGTTTGAAATGATTATACGCAAAAGTTTAACTCGCAATGGACGAGAAAGCACAAATGGAACTGTAAACTGAGGTAAATTTCGCTGGCTTAAATTAACTCGAGTAATCTTAAAGTGTTGTGTTGCTCGACTATAAGATTTACAAAAAAAGTACTGAGAGTGACCACAATTGTCACTGTAAACATTTACCCAAGTTTATTGTTTGCCAGAATCTGAGGTTGTTGTATAGATTGAAGTGTTTCACATTTGGGTATTGTCGAATCTTTGTCGTTGGAAATGTCTTTTGCAACGAATCTTCGTTTAAAGAAATAGTTTTGCGTGACAAAAACTCATGAAAGCAATTGCTTCTTTCCGTTCAGTGAGATTACAAAGCCAGAGTTACATTCTCGAGTTTCGATGTCGATTGCTGAGCAAAATTTTTAATTTTGAGGTTTCAAATTGCAAATTTGACAGAAATCAGCACAAGAATTTTGAAAAAAAACGCATTAGAAAACGAAAAATTTTCATCTGAAATGGAAAAAAATTAAGAATTTTCTAAAAAAAAGGCGCATTTTTTTAGAAAATTTAAAAAAAAGCGTGCAAAAAAGCGTTTTTTAAAATAATATTCGCTCAGGTACTTGTAGTGCCAATTTTTTATGCTATGGTTTTTTGTGTAGGTCTTTTCCAACTTGAGTGAGGAGAAAATAATGGCAAGAGTAGCAAAAAAGCCTGGCCGTCCAGCTAAAAAAGCAGGTCGTCCAGCAGCTAAAAAAGCAGGTCGCCCTGCGAAGAAGGCAGGTCGTCCTGCAAAGAAAGCAGGTCGCCCTGCTAAAGCAAAAGCTGCGGCATCAGCTGCGGTTTCAAGTCCAGCAGTTGCAAAAGCTGAAGCTGCGTTAGAAAAAGTAGTTGCTAGAGCTGCTGTGGCTGCGGGTCGTATTAAAGCTGCACGTGACAAAGCGACTGCTGCTGCTAAAAAAGCTGCTAAAACAAAAACAGCTGCTGCTAAAAAAGCTGCTGCGTCGGCAAAAGCAAGAGTTGCCGCTGCACGAGCTCAAGCAGCTCCGCTTAAATCTGTAATTGCAGATAAAAAAGCGGCTGTTGCTGCAGCTAAAAAAGTGGCTAAAGTTGATGCGGTTAAATCAGCTGCGGACGCAAAACTTGTTGAGTTAAAGTCTGCTCTTGAAGCGAAAGCGGAAGCAGATTTGGCGAGTGCAGTTAGCAAGTTTAGCGCGCGTTGGACTAAAAAGCGTGCTACTACGGATGCTAGGAAGTTAAAAGCAGCAGCTAAAAAGAGTTCGGCTAAGGTAGCTGCAGCAGAAAAATCTGCTAAAGCAAAACCCAAGAAGAAAAAAGCAGCAGCTAAAAAAGCAAAAGCAGCAGCTCCAGCCGCTAAAAAAGCGCCGAAGGCAGCAGCTTCAAAGCGCGGTCGTCCTAAAAAAGCAGCCGCCAAGTCTAAAGCCGCTCCTAAAAAGGCAAAAGCTAAAGCCGGAGCCAAGCGTCGCGGCAGACCACCAAAGAAAAAGTAAACTAGCGCTCTGTTAATCGATGTTTCCGTGCCAGTGTGCGCGGAAACATTGCGTTATTTAGGCGTTTGCTTTTTGAAAAGCCCTTCAGCAAATTTGTTGAAGGGCTTTTTTGTGGCTTGTAATTCTTTCGAATTGGCGTCTGGCTAAGTTACAATTAAGCGAATTTTGTTTTTCGTAACAGATCGATGACCAATATCCTTGCTTTTGAAGCATCTACCGAAACTTGTTCTGTCGCTTTGCGACGTGAAAATTCAACGGAGCTGCGCTTGTCTAATCAAGCTCGTGCGCATGCTCAGAATATGTTGCCGATGGTAAATCAACTGTTATCTGATGCCAGTTTGTCCTTTAGAGAGCTCAACGCAATTGCACTAGGTGTCGGCCCTGGATCTTTTACCGGTCTTAGAATAGCAGCGAGTTTTGCACAAGGAATATCCTACGGTGCGGATATTCCCGTAATTCGTGTTAAAAGTTTCGACGCCATGGCTCATGGTGAGTGCACAGGCTCGATTCTCAACAGTGACCAAACTGGCCCAAGTGCTCAAGAGTACACATTTTTGCTGACTGTTTTGGATGCGAGAATGGGTGAATTATATTGGCAGGCGTTTGAAGTAGAGCAACAAACCTATAAGCCGCTAATCGAACCTCAGCTTTCCAAGGTGGAGCATTTAATAGAAGATGTTGAAACGAAGAATTTTCCACTTGAAAAAATGCGAGTCGTCGGCAATGGCGTTTGTTGTATAAACTCCGAATGGTTGGCAAGATGCCACTCTTCCTGCGAAAAAAAATTACCGCTGGCGGATGCCGTTGCGAAAATCGCTTTCAAGAAATGGGAACGAGGAGAATCTACAACGTCTTTCGATGTTGAGCCGCTATATTTGCGCTACTCTGTTGCTTGGAACAAACGTATTCGAATTCGCAAATAGAGGCCCGGGTTTATGCGCACGCCTGACTTCATTTAGGTTCTTTATTTAGGTACTTCGCGAAACGCGTAAAATGGCATATAAATGTGGCAAAAGCCAAATGAGCATCGCGGCGGAGTTCAGCATATTTTCAACTGCTTAGATGTATTTTGGCTATTTGGGCAAGGCCGGACTTTTGGCATGGGCCTTGGTTATAGTATAGATAAGTAATAATTTTAGTATTGTGAGGACAGATCTTTGGATATTTTTCAGGCCGTTATGTTGGCTTTGATCCAGGGAATCACTGAGTTTTTGCCAGTTTCAAGCTCGGCGCACTTAATTTTACCGAGTGAGTTGCTGGGGTGGGAGGATCAAGGTTTAGCATTTGATGTTGCGGTCCATGTGGGCACGCTTCTAGCCGTTATGAGTTATCTAAGGAAAGATATTTATAAGATTGTTATTGGATGGTTTGAGCAGTTTGGCGCGCGAGGGGTTAACGAAGACAGTCGCTTGGCTTGGAATATTGTTATTGCAACTATTCCGGCCGGATTAGTTGGGCTAGTTGCAAATGATTTTATTGAGCAACATCTGCGTTCTGAATGGGTAATTGCAGCCACGACAGTTTTATTTGGCCTCGTTTTGTTGCTGGCTGACAAAACAGCTACACAAACAAAAAATATCGCACAAATCACCTTATATTCTGCAGTTTTAATTGGTGTGGCCCAAGCAATAGCTTTAATTCCAGGTACTTCTCGCTCAGGAATCACAATTACCGCGGCGTTATTTTTAGGCTTAAATCGTGTTGATGCCGCTAGATTTTCTTTTTTGATGTCTATTCCGGTTATTTTATTAAGTGGGCTTTTGATGGGCTTGAAGCTGCTCGATTCTCCGAGTTTTGATTGGCTTTCGCTATTTGTTGGGGTTGTGATATCTTTTATTAGCGCTTATTTGTGTATTCACTATTTCCTAAGATTTATTAGTCGTATCAGTATGACGCCATTTGTCATATACCGTTTACTGCTTGGAGCAATACTCGTTCTGCACGCCAGTTTTTTTGCTTCGTAGAGCTAAATGACGAATACTCAAATCCGAGCGTCTTTGTGATATTTAGGCGAAATAAAAGCACTCGCCCGAACAATTCAACCGGAGCTTGTTGGACATCGACAGTTCTCCGATACTATACCACGCCGTTTCTTCATCCCATCAAGGTGTCCCTGTTTTTGCTGTGCACTCAATCTCAGCCCGCGAAATGGTCCTCAGTTAAGACCCGTTATTACTCTATCGTCTTATTTTTGTCTTTTTAGAAGAAAAGAAAATTTCAGAGCATTGACTGGGTTTTTCACAGGGTCAGGCAAACTGCCAAGTAAGTTTAGCGATTTGATCCTATATTCTTTTCAAAAAGTTCTTAAACACTTGCGTAATTCACACTCCCTTCATCAATATTCTGTTCAGCTATGGTTTTAGCCTTTTTAGGTGGTGAGCAATTCACTAATTGAACATTTCCTTCTCGCAATTTTTATTGTTGTACCATACTCAAATTAACCAAGACTGCTGTTTGAAATAATGAGAACGGCGCCCAGTAAGTATTTTGGTTCGGTAAACAAAGTCGCCAGGAGTTGAAGAAGTATGGTGAGCAACCTTTTTTTACAACGTTTTGTCCCCTTTAATTTGCTATCCGATGAGCTACTAGACGAGGCTTCACGTTATATAAGCATAATGGAATACAAGAGTGGTGAGCTCGTATTTAAACGCGGAAAGACGCTAACCGAAAAATTTTATTTGTTAAACGGCGCAGTTGATTTGGTTGATAACCGTTTTAACGCAACTAAATTTGAAGCTGGCCACGAAGGTACTCAATTGGCATTAAATCAAGGTTTGCAGACGCAGCATGCCGTGCGCGTGCACTCTGATAAGGCAACAATATTTTCAATCGATGAGAATTATCTAGCCGAATTGATGAGCCGAAGTGAAGTTAATCAAGGAGAAGCTGTTGAATTGAGCGAGGGAGAAGATTGGATGGCCAATTTGCTCTCGTGCCCGCTTTTTTCGCTCGTGCCCAATGCGCAGATAGTGACTCTTTTTTCAAGTTTTGCAACTCGTGAAGTGAGTTGTGGAGAAGTGATAATCAAGGAGGGTGAGTACGGTGATTATTTTTATGTGCTTGCCGATGGTACGGCGACAGTAACAACGCGAACATCGTCGTCGGAAACTACACTGGGTGTCGGGCAGTATTTTGGCGAAGAGGCACTGGTTGCTCGCTCGACTCGTAATGCTACGATCACGATGACAAGCGACGGGACACTAAAAGTCCTGGATGAACAAATGTTTGCCGAAGTATTAAAAAAACCGATACTGCGTTACATCAAGGATCAGAACCTGGTAAACCTTACTCAACCGTATCAGCTCGTAGATGTGCGTATGCCCATTGAGTACAAATTTGAGCATCTGCCAGGCAGTCTTAATATCCCGCTTCCTCGATTACGTGACGAAATGAAGGTCTTACCCAATAACCGTACCTATGTTGTACTCGAGGATCTAGGCGGAAGAGCTAATGTTGCTGCACATTTGATGAGTCAGGCAGGCTTCGACGCACTAATTCTACAAAATAAACCTTTGACTGCGGCTTAACTCGGGCCCATTGAACCGTCCTTCCTTGGTGTTGGGCGGTTCCTTCTTATTCAGTGAATCTGTATGATTGCGGTTTTTTCTTAGCTGATTAAATCGATGTTATGTGTGCAGATAGAGTATTGACCGGAATCACCACTTCAGGAACGCCTCACCTTGGGAATTATGTGGGAGCGATTCGCCCAGCGATCCAATCGAGCCGTGAAAGTCAGAATGAGTCGTTTTTCTTTTTAGCTGATTTGCATGCGCTAATAAAGTGCCAAGATCCGGAGCAGGTAGCTAAATCGACTTTAGAAATTGCAGCCACTTGGCTGGCTTTGGGTTTGGATCCTGATAAAGTCGTGTTTTATCGCCAGTCTGACATTCCGGAGATTTCGGAGCTGTGTTGGATACTTAATTGTGTTGCCGCAAAGGGCCTGATGAACCGCGCTCACGCATATAAAGCTGCTGTTGAAAGCAACCAGCAGGAGGGCCAAGATTCTGATTTCGGTATTACCATGGGCCTGTATGGGTACCCCGTCTTAATGGCGGCGGACATTTTGATGTTTCGCGCTAACAAAGTTCCGGTTGGTAAAGACCAAATTCAACATATTGAAATGGCTCGTGATATTGCGCAGCGTTTTAATCATCACTATGGCGAAACGTTTGTATTACCCGAGGCGGTTGTCGACGGCAATGTTGCATTACTTAAAGGCCTCGACGGTCGTAAGATGAGCAAGAGTTATAATAATGCCATCCCGCTTTTTTGCCCCTCAAAACGCTTGCAGAAACTCATCAATAAAATTAAAACCAATTTGCTTGAGCCGGGTGAGCCGAAAGACCCTAACGATTCCACCGTATTTGAAATTTGGCAGGCATTTGCAAATGCTGAGCAAGTTAATCAAATGCGTCAAGAGTTTGCGGCAGGCATTGCTTGGGGAGAGTCGAAAAAAAAGTTGCATGCTTTAATTGATGCAGAATTAGGTGATGCTCGGGAACGCTATGAAGAACTTATTCATAACCCAAATCAAGTTCAAGATTTGCTGCTGGCTGGCGCAGAAAAGGCACGCCAATATAGCATGCCTTTTATCAAACAAATACGCGAAGCTGTCGGTATTCGGCCTATCTCGTAAATTTAAGCAACCTGTGATCGATTCCAATAACGCTTAGGCGTTTAGTTTTAAATTCATTTTTCTAATAAAAAAGCCTTTCTCCAAGGCTTTTTCCAATTTGTCCTATCCCCATCAAACCGTTGTTTCTTCAAATCGAGCATATTGTTCACTATAACGTTGATTCCGCTAAGGAAAGTGGCGGTTGAGGACCTTGCAGTCTAGGCTTTATAGAGTTAAGCGTGAAAAGTTATAGCCCCTAAAACTCAAGGGTTTTAGATGTTTTTTAGTGTTTAGGACATCGATCGGATCGTATGATAATACCAACTTGTGTTGTCGCAATTCTTGCAATTGCAGCGGCAATTTGGACAGACTCAGTTTATGTCGCGTGTGGCGGTACGGTAGTCATATTGGCTATGGTATTGATCGAAAAATTCTATAGGAAAAATACAGGACACGTCGAGGATGTTGCCGACGTTGATTCGAATTTATTGGATTTTCAAAACCGGGACAAGTTAATCTCAGAAAACTCATCCCAAGTGTTTGAAGTTTTGGAACAGCTCGCTAGTGATGTTCAGCAGACAAGTGAGAGCAGCAGTTTAAATCTCCACGAAAGTTTTCACGGTCTCTCTAGTTATGCCGGTGAAGAAAAAGCCATGCTTAAAAGCATTGTGGATCGCATGTCTGCAAGCACTTCAGCCTCTGGTGAAAAGGAGGTGTCGCTGAGTTTTTTTGCTGCTGAAGTCGGGCGGATTTTGGATGACTATGTAGAATTGTTTATTGGTATCTCGGATAAAAGTATAAAAGCAGTCCATACAATTCAAGATATGGTTGAGCAATTGGACGGCATGTTTGTGTTGATCAACGATATTCGCGGAATTGCTGACCAAACCAATTTACTGGCGCTAAATGCAGCAATTGAAGCAGCGCGGGCGGGTGAAGCCGGCAGAGGGTTTGCCGTAGTCGCTGATGAGGTACGCAAGCTATCGCAGGACTCAAATAATCTCAATGAAGAAATTCGCATGCGTGCTCAGGCGGCGAAAGAGACAGTTACCAGTGTTGAACAAGTGGTGGGTGAAATTGCCTCCATTGATATGAATATTGCGCTGGATGCTAAAGGACATGTGGACGCTATGCTCTCTGAGTTGGAGGGAGTGAATAAAAGCATCGCCGATAGTGTAGCGCGCGGCGCCGAAATAGGAGAGAAGATTCAAGAAGAGCTTGTTCGAGCAACTCATGCCTTGCAATCAGGTGATCGGGTCGCACAGTTGGCCCAGCAGATAGGGCAGGTAATCCACGACTTAAAAGAAGGTTTGGGCCAGATTCATCGCGCATCAATAGCTGCGACTTCTCTGAAAAATGCGATTGAAAACTCTACCGAAAGCGTAAAAGCGTTAAAAAATATTGAAACCAATAGCAGCTTGCAAACAGCGGGTGATGCAGGTGGTGAAGTAGATTTATTTTAATATAGGTTCAATTGAGTTGGGAATAAACCAGTAATTAGACAAAGGCTTATGAGGTAATCATGAAAGTTAACGAGGGTAAGAGCGCAGGCGAGTACAGTGTCATGCTTGATGACGTATTTGATTTTAAGAGTGTGGAGGAGTTTCGCAGGAACTATGAATCAATTGATACCGGGCGTTGCCGGTCCGTAGCGATAGATTTCAGTAGCACGCGTTATATGGATAGTTCTGCTCTTGGAATGTTATTAAACATAAAAAACTATTTTAAGGATTGTGGCGCGCAGGTCAAGATCGTTAATCCTAATGAACAGATACGTAAGATACTATCGATCTCGCGGTTTGAGCAGCGCTTTACGATTGAGTGAGCGTAGAACCTATTAAGAACCTGAACTAGAGTTGGAATATATTTCCGCAGTTTAACTGTAATGCTGAAAAATATTTATATTTAGGGCATTTGTGTGAAAATATTAATTGCAGATGATCACGCTTATAATCGCGATTTATTGACTTTCGTTCTGGAAGACGAGGGTCATGAATGCATTCATGCTGAAAACGGAGAGCAGGTAATTGAACTTTACCAGCGCCAGCCCGATATCGAGTTGATGTTAATGGATGTCAATATGCCTGTCATGGATGGTATAAGTGCTACAAAAAAAGTTAGGGAATCAGTGGATGATCGTTTGCTGACGATCATATTTGTAACGGCGTTGGATAACCCCGAAGTACTTGTTAAGTGTTTGGATGCTGGTGGTGACGACTTTGTTCCGAAACCCATTGACGAAACCATATTAGTATCCAAATTAAAAGCGCATGCTCGAAGCCAGGAAATGTATAACAACTTGCACAAGGCTCACGAGGAGTTGCGCTACCACAAGAGCCTAATGGACCGAGAACATAAAATTGTCGAGCACGTCTTTAATAGTGGTACCAACCTAAACAGCGTCAACACGGATAACGTTTCTTTTTATACATCTTCAATGTCAATGTTTAATGGTGATGTGGTATTGACTGCGCCTTCTCCTTCAGGTGGAGTTTATCTGTTAGTAGCCGATTTTACCGGGCACGGCCTTTCTGCCGCGATAGGCTGTTTACCTCTGACTGGAATTTTCTATGACCTGACTGCAAAACAGGGCAGTGTAGGGCAAATTGCTGATGCTCTAAATTCGCGCTTACGCGAAGTATTACCGTTGGAAATGTTTTGTTGTGCAACGATCATGCACGCTGATCAAACAGGGCAAGACTTGAGTGTTTGGGCGGGCGGAATGAATCCGATTTTGGCTTTGTCTCCGGATGGCACTCAAATAACAGCGACTGAGTCAGACTATATGCCACTTGGTATTTTGGACGATGAAGAATTTAACGAAAACGAGAAACTTTTAAACTATCCGCTAGGCACCAAGCTTTATATTTATAGCGACGGTGTAAATGAAGCTAAAAATACAGAAAATGAAGAGTTTGGCCAGGAGCGTGTCAAAGATATATTAACACGATATAGCGAAAACCGGATTCAACATATTACTTCCGCAGTGCGCGACTTCGCGGGTAATGAGGAACTCGACGACGATCTCTCGATGGTCGAGTTTAGCTGTGAACCGATCGTTCATCGCGATAAAGAAACTGACGAAATTGTCGACGTGGGAGCTGCTTATCGGAATGCAGAATGCTTTCCCTGGGCCTTGTCTATCACTTTGACCGCCGTTGATTTAAGGCGTACGGATATTGTTCGGCAGGTACTTGCTTTTTTAAGTACTATTGAAGGCATTGAGCTGCATCAGGATAAATTATTTACGATTTTGAGCGAGCTATATTCAAATTCGCTTGAGCATGGTGTGCTGGGCCTTGAATCGAAAATTAAATCTTCACCTCAGGGTTTTGAAGAATATTACCGTCTGCGGCAGGAGCGACTCATTGCTCTTACCGACGATGAGATAACAATTGATATGCGCTATGTTCGTGGTAAGCCTAATAAAGTTGAAATGGTTATAACGGACAGCGGTGATGGTTTTGATTTTAACAACCTGGATTTTGAGGATCGAGATGATGATGAACGCCATGGTCGTGGTTTGTACTTATTGAATAGCCTTTGTGCAACATTGGAATATTCGAACGGCGGTAGAACTGTCACTGCGGTTTACGAGTTTCTCTAAACCGCTTCAAAAACGCTCTATAAAACTCGCTTAAAATTATCTTCGTACAACACTTCGCTGCTTCAATAGCACTGCAATTTCAATTACTCTAGAAAATTAATCTGACCTTAACTATATTGCTTTTTTAGGCTTGTTTAAGAAAATAAGTTGTTTAAGAATAAAATTCCGCTACTTCGCGCATTGTGTCCGTGATTCGCTGAAGCTCATGCGCCTCAATAATATACGGTGGCATCGAGTAAAGTAGCTTACCAAATGGTCGAATCCATACACCGCGTTTAACAAACATTTCCGTAACTGTTTTTACATCGATATTTTGTGCCATTTCAATAGCGCCGATTGCTCCGATACTACGTGTATCGCTAACAGCGTTTAATTCTTTTAGCGGTAAGAGATGAGTGTTAAAGTGATTTTCAATTGATGCTATACGGTTTTGCCAAGGCGAGCGCAGTAACAGGTCGATGCTAGCCTGCGAGATTGCGCAAGCGAGTGGATTCGCCATAAAAGTCGGGCCGTGCATAAAGACTCCCGCGTCGGTCGCACAAATGTCCCTTGCAACTTGTTCAGAACATAATGTTGCTGCCAGCGATAGATAACCCCCGGTCATGGCTTTGCCCAAGCACAATATGTCAGGTGCTATTGCTGCGTGTTCGCAGGCGAAAAGCCGGCCTGTTCTAGCAAAACCTGTTGCAATTTCGTCTGCGATTAAAAGTACGTTATAGGTATCGCATAACTGTCGTAGTTGTTTTAAAAAATCAACTGAATAAACCCGCATGCCTCCAGTGCCTTGAACAATAGGTTCGATAATGACTGCGGCGATTTCCTGGTGGTTGTGATGCAGAATTTCTGTAATTTCTTGACAGTGAGTTTCGCTCCAGCTCTCCCCGAATCCGGGTGTAGGTGCCGGAGCAAAATAGTGTTCCGGCAAAACTTGCCGAAACATATGGTGCATTCCATTAATGGGATCGCATACCGACATGGCGGCAAAAGTATCCCCGTGATAAGCGTGTTTAAAGCTTACAAATTTATGTTTGTTAGCCTGCTTGCGTCCTATCCAATACTGTACGGCCATTTTCATCGCAACTTCGACGCTGACGGAACCGGAATCAGAAAAAAACACTTTGTTTAAATTTCCAGGCGTGATTGCAGCAAGTGTTTCAGCTAGCTCAACAGCGGGTTCATGAGTGAGTCCACCGAACATAACATGTGACATTTTACGCAGCTGTTTCTCGGCAGCTTCATTCAATATTGGATGATTGTAGCCGTGAATAGCGCTCCACCAGGAGCTCATGGCATCGATTAAGTCTCTACCATCTGCCGTTCTGAGCAGGCATTTATTGGCAGCTTGAATCGGAAATAAGGGCTTATCGGAAAAACAATTATCGTACGGGTGCCAAAGGAACGATTTGTCGCGTGCAATGAGCGATTGAGCGAAACTTTTGAGGTTTTTGAGATTTTGATTAGTCATTAACGGTATCGCAAAAACGCGCATTGTATCCAACGAAGGTTCAACGCGCGATTAATTTTTGCAGATATCGTTAGATTTAAGCCTGCATAATAGCGTAATCAGTGTCGAAGAACGTGCTGGGTTCTGGCGGTTTACCTAAGGTAATTAATGTTTGTAAAAAAGCCTCGTTTTCCTCGGAGAGATTGCCAAAGCTTAAGCGAAATTTTGCTGTCAGTTTTGGATAGCGTTGTAAATCGATTATATAGAGGCGAGCAGCACAATCAAAATTAACATCGTTGGCGAAAGTAATTTGGCATTCAGCGCCTAGGGCTGAATAATTGTGACCAATTTGCAGTCGTGCCAGCGACATGTCTTCCGACGTGATTAGCGCGCCACCTGTCGATATATTACTAACTTTTCCTTCTAGCACAGTCATCATCGGAATCATAAGTTTAACTGGGGGGGCATAAAGCTCTTTAAAAGTCAGGCGCGCGCTGTTGCGTCTATCTTGGCGCGACTTTGTCGTTATGATTTTGGCGATGGTAAGGTGTGTGTCAGATGAGCCACGTTTAAAAACAATGTGGAAGAAAACGCATGCATAGGAACTCTCGTCATACAGCTCAAGTGTGGCTCTCATTCCATCTAGTGCATGACTGGCTACTTTTGGAAATAATTCGTCTAAAACGATTTGTCGATGGTCGTAATGAATAATTATCGATTGATATCGATGCTTTATTCCCTCAAGTCGCATGTAACAGCGTTTCTGCGTAACGCAATATTTACGCAGCATCATTTCTTCGTGAGCGCCCAACTCCGTCGGCGATTCTTCCGCTTTTAATAGCTGGCTTATGCTGGGAACGCTGAGATCATCATATTTATGCTTAAAGTTTTCAAAGCATTGCTTTATTGAAATTAATTGTTTTAACGGGAAATACATAAACCACCTTTAAACTCGAGATATTTCATGCTGACGAGTCGACAATAATTTGTCGACTCGCATATACAAGTGCTTAAAACGGATTGCAGCAAAGATTGGACCAAGGCCGTGTAAATCAGATGAGCAAACCGCACCCTTGATAGCTAAGAGGTAGGGAGTGCTTAAGATATTGTGACGTGTCTTACACAAAATAGAAATTGGCCGAAACTACGCTTACATACACGATAAATTTCGGCCTAGATCACGGCAATAATATTGCACC
Source organism: Marinagarivorans sp. (assembly GCA_028281865.1). Lineage (GTDB taxonomy): Bacteria > Pseudomonadota > Gammaproteobacteria > Pseudomonadales > Cellvibrionaceae > JANQJB01. The sequence continues at coordinate 78,034 of JANQJB010000007.1, read as the reverse complement.
AAAGTATATTGAAGCGGCGTTAGTGCTTGAGTATTTAGGCAGGGGGTAAGGATGTGGAGGCGATCTCTCTGATTTGCGTTGCAACGACACAAAAAATGATACGAAGAGTGGTAAAGCTAGCGTTTTCCCCAGTTATAGTCAGTTTCTAAACCATTGGGTGTGGGACCATTCGGTTCCACATTTTTTCTCTCGCCTAGCTCGGAGTGAGAGTATTGCATAATCCGCTGTTCACGCAGTCGTCTAAAAGACGTACAATTGAGCTTTTAGTCTTATTTCGAATTGTGCCTTCATCAGATGTCAGATCCCCTTTCGCAACGTAAATCTCGCTACGAATTCAATAAACTGCAAAAGCGCTTACGCCGGCTAACTGGCAGTGCGATTACCGATTACAACATGATTGAAGAGGGTGATCGGGTAATGGTTTGCCTCTCTGGCGGCAAGGATTCGTACACCATGCTCGATATTTTGTTGGCATTGCAAAAGGTGGCGCCAATCGCGTTTGAGCTGGTCGCAGTGAATATGGATCAGAAGCAACCGGGTTTTCCTGAACAGGTTTTACCAGAATATCTGTCTAAGCTTGGAATTGAATTTCATATTATTGAAAAAGACACATACAGCGTCGTTAAATCAGTTGTTCCGGAAGGGAAAACGACCTGTGGTCTATGTTCGCGCCTGAGGCGCGGCACTTTATACGGGTTTGCAGAGGACATTGGTGCGACCAAAATTGCTCTCGGGCACCACAAAGACGATATCGTCGAGACCCTGTTTTTAAACCTGTTTCACGCAGGACGTTTAAAAGCCATGCCTCCAAAGTTGCGCTCCGACGATGGCCGCAATGTACTGATTCGCCCGTTAGCCTATTGTCGGGAGGCCGATATTGTTGCCTACTCCGCCGAGAGGAACTTCCCAATAATCCCCTGTAACCTGTGTGGTTCCCAAGAAAATTTGCAGCGCAAGGTGATTAAAGAGATGCTGCACGGTTGGGATAAACAGCATCCCGGCCGAGTTGAAAATATTTTTTCTGCTTTACAGCGTGTTTCGCCCTCGCAATTGGCCGATGGTGACTTGTTTAATTTTCTTGATTTAGCCATCGATAGAAGTTCCCAGCGGCCTCAGGGTTTAGCATCCGAAAAGTCTCCCGACGACTCTCAGTCTATAGCTCCAGCAATTGCCGCCGTTAACATTGTCGAAGTCTTATAAACTTATTGCCGAGTTTTGGGTGTTATTTGGCCTGCTGTTTTCACTCAAACAATTTTGCAATTGTTACCGGGATTGCTGTTTCAACTCTTAAAATTCGTGCGCCTAACTGAATCGGTTCAAAGCCAGCGTCAACAAATTTTTTGATTTCGTTCGCGACAAAACCGCCCTCTGGGCCAATTGCAAGCAGTACTTCCGCGTTTGTTTGGGGAGTTGCCGATGCGAAGTCGCCGGGGTGAGCAACAAATTTTCTGGCGCCCTTATCGAGTTCTGGGAGGCGCTCTTGCATAAAACTATCAAAATGCGGGTGCTGCTCAATTTCCGGCATCTGTGTAGCAACCGCTTGCTCAAGGCCGAGAATGAGGTGTTCGGCAATTTTTTGCTTCTCAAGTAGTGGTGATTGCCAATAGCTTTTTTCCACTCGCATAGAGTGGATTAAACAAAGCCGCTGGACACCCATAGTGGCAATCGTTTGCAGTGTTCGCTGTAGCATTTTGGGCCGTGGTAGGGCCAGAATGAGTGTTAGGGGTAGGGTAGGTGGAGGTGTGTCTAGGAGCGGGAAGTCGATTTGGATTGTCACTGCCGTTGAGTTTATTTGGCTTACAACTGCTGAACCTATAGCGCCATTTAAAATGCCCACTTTAATCCTTTGACCTGCATCTGCACGTAAAACACTGCGAATATGCTCGGCGCGCCGACCTGTCAATTCGACAGCGTTGCCTGTTTTTACGTCATCTTCAAATATTAAACAAAGGTTCATTGTGCGGTTTTTTACTTATGTGTTATTCGCAATAAGTGAATTTGAAAAGCTGAAAAGCAAGGTTCTGCCATAGAGACGAAAGTGAGCTTGAGCAAAATTTTGGCGTTCCCGGCTGGAATCGAAAATGCACGTAAGTGCCCATGATTCGCGGGATGTAGCTTTATGGTATCAAATTTTGTCGGTTTTTTGTCGGTCATCATTTGCCATATCGGCTAGAATCACTGATTTCTTGACAGTGATTCACTTTTTAAACCTCTTCCTTAAGTTTATTTGATAACACCGCCAGCGACTTTTTTAAATTGTTTACGTTGTGCTTATCAGCCAATTTGGTTGCGCTATCTAGGTGGAATCTAGCTTGCTCGAAATCATTAAAAAGTATGTAGACTTGACACAAGCTAGCATGGTTACGAATAATTCCATCAATATGCGTAATTCTATTGCTGATATCAAGAGATTCCTTAAATTTGTCACGCGCCATTGATAGATCGTTAAAGTCCTTATTCTTTTTATATTTCATAAAATAGGTTTTTGCCAAGCTACCAATTGCGGCACCGATGAATTCTTCTATTTGTGGATTAGATTCTTTGCTAGAGCTTTTATACCAAGAGATTGCTTGATTAATCTGATTAATCGCTAAATCAAATTCTTCCAAAATACGAGAGATATTTCCTAATCGGACACCTTGGTTCGCGGCCATTACAGGTAGGTTTAGTTCTGCGCTGAACTCAGCAGCTTTCATTATATATGAAGCGGCTAGACCCAAATCAGATTCGTTGATAATCCGATCATATTCATCCGTGCCCCTAATGAAATAGACTTCCCCAATATTTCCAAATATGTTTAAAATTCTTTTCTTCTTAAGAGTTTCATCTTCGATAAAGTTGGAAGCTTCTATAGCAGCCAAAAAGGTATTAATTGATTTGTCAAGTTCGTTTAGCAATTTATAACATAGTCCAAGATTCGCCAATACAGATGTCTTAGTTACATTGTCTAAATTCGGTATTTTTAACACCTTACTGAATAAGTCAATCGACTTTTGAACGTTACCTACTCTTTGATAAATAATGCCGAGTTCATTCCAGCCAATGGGATTGTCGGGCTCTAGCTCGGTCGATCGTTCATAATTTTTTATAGCTTTTTCAATATCGTTGTTGAGCCATGTGATCACTCCCAGATGTCGATTCACTTCAGCAGACTCCTTATTGTTTTTAATCAGTATCTCTTCGAATATTTCTGTCGCAAGATCTGTGTTGCCGAGTTCTAGTTGCTTTATTGCAGCTCCGACATTATTTTTTTGCTCTTCATCTGTTGAAGTTTTTTGCATATCTAGGAGACTGTTTACAGCTTTTAAAATCTGCTCTGATAAATCCTTTTGTTCATCATTCGAAAATTTCTTTTCCAATGCCTCATGAATCCTTTTTACTTGTTCTTCACTATGGCCATTGTGCATATGAATACTTTGGTCAACTTGATTGTTATCTCCGTGGATAATAGTGCCGGAATTATTATTTCCACCTATTTGCTTGTTATTTTCATGGATAGTGATTTTAAAATTGTTTTTGGTTTCAGTATTGGAAGAGCTTTTTTTATTGCGAATAAAAAGTAATTTTATTAGCCAACCAATAATAGCTACGCCAGCCCCACTGCTCAATGTCAGTATGATTTCTTTGTAGTTTTCCCAGAAATTTGTCCAGTCCATAATTTGGAGGTCTCAATAGTTAACCGATGAAGGAATCTCAGGCGATCATACTATAGTTTCTTGGTCTTTTCGTTGCTACTCAGTCCGATACCTTCGAATATGCTCATATCATTGGTCGAGTATTCCTCGATAAATTCAGAATAGATATTCAAGAACATCTCTAAGCTGTGGCCCATCTGCTCGGCCATTCGTGCATAGTCGCTGGATCCACTTGAAAGTAATTCTGCGGCGCGAGTATGTCGGCAGGTATAGGGTCGACGATATTTGATTCTCTCGCTTTTACGCGGATGGTCATGCGCCTTTTTCCAATACTTGTTGATCGTTTCGTGATCATGATAATGGCTGCCTTTAGCATTCAAAAAGAGCCACTCACCTTTAAATCGTGAGGGAAGGGCAGTGATATAGGGTCGCACCCAGGTGGGAACATACACATAGCGACTCTCATATGTTTTGGTTGGCTGTACGCGGCCCCTAACGATATCTTTGCACACATACAGCTTTTCCCCGTCCCAGTCTTCCCAGGTCAGCGCTATCGCCTCACACGGGCGAAGCCCACATCCAAACAAAATAGCGAAAAACGCTTTGTAGTGACCCTCAAGACGACTAATCAAGGTCGATCGCTCTGCGGGGGTGTACCGCTCCACTTTTGGTTTTTGCCCAGGCTTAACTTTTACGGCGAGCGCTGGATTCGGGTTAACGCCAGCATAATCCAGAACTCCACGAAGCGGCGTTAGGCAATTTTTCTTCGACTTCCAATTCAGCGTTGTCAGATTAGCCAGACGCTTTTTAATGTCGCGATCGGTGATTTCTGAACATATCCAATTTTCAAATACCGGCATCCAATAGCAATTTAATTCCCTTACATAATTTCGCCGAGTCTCCGCTGCAACGCTAAGTTGATCAAGCCAGGCCTGCGCTTCTTCGGCAAAGATTTTTAATGCTGTTTGCTCACCATGGAAAAGTGGCAAGCCTAACTTAACGCGATTTTGCAAATAGTCCCGACGCTCAATTGCAGATTTTAAGTCAGCTTTCGAATAGGGGTCACAACTGATTGTTTCTGAGTGGATGCACTTGCCTTTTGACCAGATTCTAATTCGCAAGCCCTTTCCACTTGGCCTGATACATTCGGGCCATATTTGTTTATCCACTCGTTTACCCTCGGTAAGCTGACTAGTGTATTCTTCCCTATAATTTGATAATGATATCCCTGCGTCAAGTGTCGACGAAACCAACCCTCGATTGTTCGCTCAGAAATGCCAATTTCTTGACATGCCTTATTCTTGGCTAGCCAGTCATTCAGCCGCGGTTCTTGGTTCATCACGACTACTCAGAATTTCTCCCATCAACGAAGGGCTACAGCTGACAATAATAAATTGTTCTTCATCGATATCAAAAAGGCATAGGCTTTCGATTATCCTTTGCCCTGCCGCATTTTTAAGTGCGTAGATTTCTTGATTTTTCTCGTTAACGAGATGAACGAAACGCTTCCATTTGTCAGAAAGCTTAAAAGTACCAAGCGATTTGTGATTAACGATAAGTTCGTATGAAATTAATTTTTTAGCTGTAATTTTCATTTATTAAACCTAAGGTTTTTCGGCAATTCTTTCACACAAGCGCTTTGCAAATTGCCGGCGTTTCAGGAACTCTGGATTGTCTGGATTATTCCCCCATCCCAAATATTTTTTTGGTGGCTGTTCCATTGCTAGCTGCATTCTGCTTATACTTTCTAAACATTGACAAACAGGTGAGTACTTGGGGATCTTCCTACTCTTATCTTCAATTTCACCTTCATGCAAGCTCATAAATGCTTGTCGGTCAAAGGCCATTAGTGCATCCATAACACAAATTGCGAAGCGCAAGTCATCCTGATTACATTCCTTGCCATCTCTGACGTCGTCGATAATTTCACCCAGTGTTTTTTCATTGCTCATAATAAAACCTTTATCCGGTACACTAAGAAAACAAACAAAGTTGATTACGCTCTCGCCGAATTTTCGCGTTTCTTACTCGCATTTTTGCGTCATGATCGTTATGGCATTTTTGGCAGAGTGCAGCTAAGTTCAAAAACGATGCATTTTCTGGACGATGGTCGTAAACGTGAGCGACAGTCAAAACAATAACGATAGTTTTTGGCTCATCGACTCGGTTTTCATTGTATTCATCGCACAATTCCCGTGCCTCTTTATACGTAACTGGGTTCCCATGTTCAGTCAAACCTTGCCCTATCATATCGAGATAAAGATTTCCAGATACGCCATGAAATATTCCGTTTTTATCTCGATACCCAACCGAATAATTTCTAACGCCACACCACTCGCATTTGTTTCTTGCACGAATACGCCTTATAAACTGGCTTATTAAATTCCAGTTTTTAGGGTAGCGTTTTTTATTTTCCGGCAGAATTGGCATTCTTAGTTTCGCCCTCAATTCGATTGATCACAAAAATACCGTTAGCGTCTTCGCTAAACCCCATCATTTTTAATTCTCGAATATATGAACCCTGCGGACGCTTGCCATTCCAATCCAAGACTGAAAGTGCCATTGAATCGCTATAGTGCAACCAGTAACGCACGTGGCTACTATTTGCTAAAACTCTCACTAAAGACAAAAATTCTTCTATCGTCATATTTTCAGTTGAAAAATATTAAGTGTTAAAAAACTAATTAACATACGAAGTGGCACGCTGAAAGCCCAGTCGCGGCGACATTATTTAATTTCGGATTAATTGTAGGTTTGCCAATTTCTACAACCGCGTACCGCTTCGTATATCAATTAAGTGCCTGGTACTCACTACTACAAACTTCAGTTTTCCCAGGGCTTTTACTACAAAAGTTAGCGCCACTTCGTACAGCATTTTTCAATCACAACCATTACTCTTCAAATTGCTGCCAAAACTGAGTAACACAACCGATTATTAAAACAACGAGACTGCAGGCGCATTAGTTGGGTTTAAGTAATTAGTTGATAGAAATAAACTTGCCATATAACAATGGCAAACCCGTCTCTTTTCTAACGTCTTCCACAACATCGTTGAAAGCTGCTTCAATAATTCCGTCGATATTGGGAATTTTGTACATAAAGCTCAGCTTATTATCGCGAATGCGATAGCGAAAAAACGCTTTGATTGGGTATGTATGTTGGTTTTTAAATACGCGCAGTTTGAAAGCTATTTTTTCTGGAAAGACAACTTCAGCGCCTTGGGAGTTTTGGCCTCTTAGCATTGACTCATCTTTGATTAAGACAGTTTTTAAACCCGAGTGAAGCGACTCTTCGGCTTCGATCTCGCCTTTCGGTTTAATTTTAAACGACTGTGCCATTGTCAATAAATCGGCTCCAGACAAATCGTTTTCAGTTTCGATATATTCGATATTTTCTTCAACGAACTCGGCAAAATCATAAGGATCAAATTTACATTCGTTTTGTTGATTGAAAACCAACCATTCTTTTGAGTGCTCAAGCTTGAGCGTAGCCCGGTGTTCATTCCAGTCGGCCTGCTCTCTGCGATGACCGTCGAATATAGTAGTAAATGAAAATGCGCCATCGTCAACGTAGATACGTGAACCTTGGACTTTGAAAGATTCGATATACTGATTGAAACCTACAATATCGCTACACTGAATCTTTGCTCGAATGCGAATAGGGTACTGCATCAAATGCTCAAGGCTTTCTAATTTACGACCAATCGGTATTGATGCGTGTGGCACTTCATCGATTTTGAATATGTCGATTTTGGAGCTTTCTCCAGCATCAAAAGCAGCTTGAAATTCTGATTTATTCTCATGCATTTTTATTACCTTCTATAGGTTTGAGGTTTGCTTTAACGGGTGCAATGGGTCTTTCCATGGGTAACTCTTCCTGTTGTTGATACTGGTCAACCAGCCCGTTACCTTGGCTAACAAACATTGCTTTTGAAACGGGCGGTTCTTGTGGGTGCTTAGCGCTCACAGTCGGCGTTATATTCATGCACTTTTCAAGATTCTTGATCGGGTTGATTTTAATTTTTAAAGTAATTGTGGACTCGCCGCCAAAATCTTGAATGCCGGCAATTCCTTTAATTAACTCTCTGTCGAGTTCTTCGATAATTGCGCCGCCATTTTGATTGGCGAGCATATTGAGAAAACCGTCTTCAGATATCACTAGATCTTTTGGCATTTTTATTCCTCTCAAATAAAATTGTTGGGTTAATCTTGTAAATCAAACTCAATATTTTTAATCAGTAAGTCGAGTGATGTACTAACGTCACAGCTTATTGAGTATGTTTCTCTGTATTTTTTTAATAGTTCTAAAAAGTCGACTTCTGACATGTTTTCTACGTCGTGCATAATTAATCTCTCATTCAATTAGCTAACGTTTTATATGTCGGAAGCCCCCAGGTAACAACAGCTAATAGCGATATAAAAAACAAGACTGTTGAAAACCACATAAAGTATTCCAAACGATTTAAAGCCACTGTTTTCGCATTTGGCTTAACGACCATGATTTGATGTAAGATTGCTGTCACTGCATTGATGCACAACATCGCTACAAAGAATATCCACGATTCGATCACGTGTATTTTCCTCCATTACATGTACGATTGATAAAACACTAATCCAAATCAGAATTAGCAAATTGACTGCTAAAAATTCCAAAAAAATCCTCATAGCCTACCAAGCTAAAACTGAACATCTGCTCGATAAAGTTTTTCGCCGATATTCGTTAACCAGTCGTGCTGACTTATAGAAATATTTTCTAGATTTTCCCGGCCCGCCATGTCATTTACAAAATCGTAATCGCCGTCGTTTAAACAATTAGGGTTATCGAGAGCTGCTTTGATCACTGATTTGTGAAACTCAGAAAACCTAATGTATTTTTGATTTCCCATGGCTAGTAAGCGGGCCTAGCTTGCTCAATTTCTTGAATCAAATTGCGCACAATCAAATTGGCGTCAGCGAGGAAATCTGCTTTTTGCTCATCTGTCATGCCTTCCATCTGCTTGAATAGGTCGGCTTTAAACTGGTCAATACATCGCTGTTCAGCAACTACTTGGTCCATTTTGCTGAAGATGTCACTATCCGTGGGATCGTCAGCACCGGGAATTTCTTTGTTTTCCATGGCTTTGCTCTCAGTGGTCGTTCAGTTAATACTGTTTGATTGATTTAATAATACAACCCATGTAGTAGATTGTAAACAACTATAGTAGTAAAAAGTCGTACAGTTTTCTTAAATGACGTAAAAAATCTGTAGTTCTTGGTTGTTGTAGCGATTGAGTTAATCCCGCGGGAGAACAAGGGGAAAAAATAGTGGTTTAGACTTGCAGTATGGCGTTCCAATCAACAAAGCTGTGTTTAAATTTTGATATTCTCAAGATTTGTTTTAAACGCCAGTATAAAGGTAAGAATGACTGAACTTTGGATATATAGTGCCTTAGGAGCGTTCCCATGTATAAGTTGCCTTATACTGCTGCTGAGACTCAAAAAGAAGAAAGCGGAATTCTATTATATTAGTTTATTCGCTACTCTCGTTTTAATGAATGCCTGTCAAATGATTGGATATTTGGCCGCGCTCATCTCAACCGATATCTCGGAGTATTTTGCAAGCGCTTACTTGATATCAATGTATTTCTTTTTCGCTCACCTTCTAATGACGAGCTTCTTTTTGTGTCCTCTGAAATTCCTTCACAGGCGGTTTGCTTGGATTTACATTTTCCCTTGTATACTGACAGCGTTGCATATTTTCGGCCTCATGGTTGAAGATTTTCGTCTGGAAGGTAACGTTATGTTGCATAACGATGGCCTTCTGGCACCACTCTTTGACGTTTTTATTCTGACATCAAGCATATTTTCTATTTCGCTTCTGGCATGGTCATCCAGCAGAAAATCTATTGACGCGACGCTCAAATCCAAAAATATCTTGGCGCTTTTGTCATTCGCGCCAATAATTCTGTCTTTCGCGTATCTGATTATTAGGTCGATGGGGCCAAACCCGGTGCCGGTTGTGGGAGTGATACCGTGGGTTAGTATCTTTATGGCGGTTTCTTTCTATTATATTTCCAGGGATCAAGTTTTTGATTTGTCTGCGGGCCTGTCTAACTTCCTCGTCAGGGTAACTCTCTGCTACAAGTACCTAAATATGACAACTAGTAAAGATGAATTCAGAGGCTTCGACAATGATATTAAGTGGCAGCTCATCAAAGAGGAACTTGATAAGTGTGGTGGCCAGATTTCGAAAGTTGTTGAGAAAACGGGCTACCACGACTCCACAATCAGAAATTATGTTAAGAAGTATAATTATGACGCTAGTTGCGCGGGTGAGTCCCACAAATCGACCGATGCGGAAAACTCCCATGGAAGTTCGAACATTGGCGAATGACCGCAGTTCTTTATTACCACAGTTGGGATAGCGAAGCGATCCAGTATTGGCTTTGCATCGCTTAGTGGGGTAACAATATCATTTTCGCCCCAAATCGCTTCAATAGGGCATTTTACTTGAGATATTAACTTCGTTGCGTCAGCTGCATTGTTCTCCCTCGATAAATATAAGATATTCTTAAAGTGATTTTCAAAATTCCTGGCTATCGCAGTATATGCATCTTCTCGGGCTTTGGTCTCGTCGAAACAGATCAATTCCAAGATCTGTTTTGCAAAAGGAACGACGTTTTTCCTATCAATTTTTAGCGGCAGCTTCACTTGGCTAAACCCTGCAGATCCGGATATGATTACTTTTTCAACCAGATCAGGTCTTTGTTTGGCGATTTCGAGACCAATGTAACCCCCAAGCGAATTTCCGACAATTACTACCTTTGAGTCTATGGCGTGAAGCGAATCGATTACATTTGCTGAAATCTCGTCAACGCTTTTCCCAATCTCGCATAGCGCGTTTTCAATAAATAATTGTTTTGCAGCGGGTATGTTTTTGTGGCAATCCTTCCAAATCCAGCTACCTGCGAACATTCCGCTCATAAAAAGTACGGTCTTTTGATTCGTGTATTCTTTAAATTTCATGTGTCCACCTAGTGTTGTCTGTACATTTAATGATCCGAAATGATTCGGATACACCTTTGTTTTGTACAAAACTTTCTAGATGGTTTTCAAATTGGCACCGTTATCATTCGAATTAAATCTAACTGACGCCTTATTCATTAGTTTTTATTATTATTGGGTGCGACTAAAGTATTAAAAAAAATACCAAAAATTATTCTTGCAATTAAGTATTTGAATTTTTATAAAGTATTAGGAATCGGAGGTTTATGTAGAATAAATTTAATAAGAACTTAACGAGGTGTGTGGGTGGAATCCGCGAAAGCTGTACTGAAGCTCAGCAAAGAAGAGAGGGAAATATTGCTTAAATATCGTTCCTTGAGCAAAGAGGGGCGAGAGAAAGTTATGAGTGTTATTGGCCGGTCTTTTGAGGAGCTTCGGCATTGCCGATCGTGCGAAGATAATCTCGCAGTTCCCGAGAGCCATAACGAAAAGCCTTGATTAAATTTCGTTCGTCATCCGAACCAACGAAGTCATCTTTATCGCCTTCACCAGCGCTAAGCCAGTATGCGCTAACTCCAGTATGAAGCGCGATATGCGGCTCAATAAACGAACCATCAATCAATCCTCTTTCAAGCTTGGATATCAGCTGCTGGGATACGCCGCACTTTTCCGCAAGTTCGGGTTGAGTTAATCCAGCTGATTTCCGCGCGCTCCTAATTCTTTTTCCCTTTTCAAGCTTATCAGTTTCGTTCATGGGGTCAGATTACAACTCTAGTAGTACAGATTTCAAACAACCCAAGTTCTATTTCTTGCTTTTAAAAATACAACCTAGGTAGTATACTTTGGTTAAATCGATCCGTGAGGTGATCCGTGAATCTTAGATCTTTAAGAAAAAGACTAAAAATCTCGCAGCCAAAGCTCTGTGAGTTGTCTGGAGTCAAGCAAGCAACAATATCTAAAATCGAGTTAGCTCAAGTTCGATTTTCCGAAAGTGGAGAGCCGTTTACTATCAATTTGGATACCGCGAGGAAGCTGGTATACGGATTAAATTCAGTAAGAAACGATCGCTATACACTTGACGACGTTTTTCCTGAAGATGCGCAACGGTTAAAACTGAGCGACTCAATTGGAGAAATAAACTCACAGGAATTTGCGTAATCGGAACAGTGTTTTTCTCAACAGAATAAAAAACCATGATGGAAAAATGCTGGTAGAGCTTAGTGCACAACAAACTAAAGAAACGAGAGAAGATGTATGTCATATGACGACCCCAAAAACATAAAGCGAAACCGAATTGATGTTCGAGTAAGTGATTATCAGCACGACGATTTATTGAAAACTGCGGGAGACAAACAGCTAATACCTGAATTTCTTCGGCAGTCGGGAAAACTGGTTATCAGGCTAAAGCCTTATTTTCAAAATGCTCCCGTTGAAGTTATCGAGGAAAAAATACTCGAGCTGATTGCTAATGACGAAATAAACCGAATCGATCGCGAAATACCTGATTACCAAGATAGCAAGAGCAAAGCCTCTTAAAAACACGCAAAAAGGTGTCGAATGCCGGCAAAAGACAGAGAGTTGTATGAAAGAGTTAAACGCAAATTGGGTATGACCGGCTCTAGTGATCAAAAGCTTCGAGATCACGTTTTGTTTCTACGTCGAAATAATATCGACATTACTGCGCCGGCGAAACAAGCGAAATTTAAGCTCGTTAAATCAGATCCAAAAAGTGATGGGGGTGCTAATGGTTCAAAGTGATATCGATTTAATTTATGCGCTGCTAGAGCCCGAGCACTTTAAGCATCTCGAAGCAAGAGACCAGGGATTTTTAGTTTTTCTTCGTGACGAGTGTGATTTTGATAAGCGATTAGCGACGAAACGAAAAACACGTCTCAAGAACATTGCGATTGAGAGAGGGCTTGTCGATGACAAAAATTCGGGCGTACCGGGTCGAGGTAGACGGTTTCTTTATCACAGTGATCGACACGTTACAGCGTGACTTAGCTGAGTTTTATAAATCGCTTCGCTTGCAATATGGCGAGGACCGTATCGGTGTTGTCGAACCGAAATTTATGCCGGGGTTTAATCATGGGCAAAGAGCCAATTCGCGGTAAACGTAAATATGCAGTAGACGGAGAATTAATATTGGCAGAGGGTGAATACGGTAAAAATCCGCGCAATGGTTATTGGTACGCGAGGCCTCCGGGGTGTCACACAGGCAACCTGGTTAATCATGAGGTTATCGAAAACCCTGACGGCACTATCACTGTAAAACCTTCCATTTTAATTTCTGATGGTGAAAAGGAACTTTGGCACGGGTATCTAAAAAATGGCTATTGGCGGGAGTGCTAATAAATGAATGCTCTTTCTGTTGTTCCTATCGAAGTATTTAGTGATGAAAACCTTGGTAAACCCGAATTGAGAGTGCTTGGCGCTCTCTATTCTTTTGCGAGTAAGAAAAATGATTTTGTGGTTTGGCCGGAACTCAGTGCGATAGGTGGGCGTTGTGGCTACGACGATACGACATATGTATCGAAGGTACTTACTCGGTTACAAAAGTTTGGGTGGTTGGTAAAACGTAAGCGGGGGTGGACGGGAGGCAATCGTTATTTTTTACGCCCACCAGGCCAATCGATTGTGTGCATAACCGAGCACGTAGAAGAGAAAAATTACATGCCCAAATTGGAGAAAACAACCAATTTGGATAAACCTCCCAATTTGGACGATTCGTCCAAGATGGATAAATCATCCAAAATGGAAGAAACGCCCAAATTGGATCAGAACTACAACTCCAATTTGGACGGGATGTCCAACTCCAATTTGGACAAACCGTCCAAGAACAATGAATGGTCAACTGAACAATCAACTGAAGAGTCAACTAAAAATTTATTAGCTCAATCGGCTCAAGAGCCAATCGAGCAAAATAATTTTCAACTCGAAGAACCTCCGCAACCCGATCCGATCGCAATAAAAATTCCAACCGTTGGCTACGACGTTCGCGGAGAAGAATTTCCGGTCCATGAATCACTGGTGATTGAATTCGAAGTAGCATACCCGGCAGTCGACGTGCGCCAAGAACTGCGCGAAATCCGCATGTGGAATTTGACGAATAAATCAAACCGCAAAACTCTGAGCGGAATGTTAAAACACATCAACGCTTGGCTGGCCAGAGAGCAAAATCGGAATAGGCCGATAGCAGTACCAACTGCGATAAATAAAAAAAGCACACGAGATCGATCGATTCAAGAAGATCTCAAAGATGATACGTGGGCTGTATGAATTAAAAATTGTTTCACGTGAACCGGTTAAACCAAAAATGTTTCACGTGAAAGCAGCCAGGAAATAAATTAATGAGCATTATTATCGGGATTGATCCCGATTCTGATAAATACGGCGTAGCAGGTTACACGCATGGCAAGCTAACGACGCTCGTAAATTTTTCGATTGTCGATATGTCTCTATTTTTAAAAAATGAGGAAAGTGTTGATCTTTACGTTGTTGAAGATGTTTTAAAGAATAATTTTATTTACGATCGATACAACGGTAAGAGTACTGTTGTATTGCGTAACGTTGCGAGGTCTGTGGGTCGATGCCAGCAGGCGCAAAAGCACTTAGTTGACTTTCTAAGATATTATGAACGGCCTTTCAAGCTAGTTCCTCCGCAAAAAGGTAACTGGGCCGACCGTAATAAATACAAAAATAAATTCGAACGCATGACCGGCTGGACGGGTAAGTCAAACATTGATACTCGTTCAGCTGCTTATTTTGGCTATCTTTTCAAAGACTACATTCCCAGGAGTAAACGCTAATGAAATCAGCACACGAACACTTGAGACAAGCAGGTGAGGAAATGCAAAAAAGGTCTCAGTTGTATGGTTGCCAAGGGGGTGAAAGATCGATGGCCAAAACCGTGGCGATTTTCGAAGCCATTACGGGCATAAAGCTAACTGAAGAGCAGGGCAACAAATTCATGATTTCTCTCAAGTTAGCAAGGTCAGAGAATCGTGCTTACAACGGTGATAACTATGTAGACGGCTGCGCATATTTTGCATTAGCAGGGGAGGAAGCATTTAACGCTGATATGAGGAAGAAGTCGAGGAAGGCCGCCCAAGCACCCACAACGAAAGTTAGTGATAATGCAAACTCTTGCGCAAACGAACCTTACGATTAGTTTGGTTAATCACTTTATTTATGTATTCAGCGAATAGCAACGACCCTCAAAACCCGATTGAAGCAAAGGTATTCAGAAGTTGGACTCGCCCCTAGTCAATTTCAATTTAGTTGAAAAAAGAAGTTCACTGCCGGTAAAGGTTTGCGGCGAGTGTGGTCATCGTCGGATTAATCAGGAAGAAGATCTTGAGGACAATGTTGTGGGTCCAGCTTATTTTTATTGTCATCGGTGTTTAACCTATACCTGTACAGTTATGGGCTTTCCCGAGCCGCTGCATGCTGTAGAAACGATAAACAAAGTACATTCGTACAGCTTTCCTGGGGGTGTAGGATCAAGCCCAATTCCTATGCGCGGTAACATGGTAGGTGAGATGTGGCGTGACTGGATTAATAACAAGTTCGATAGAGACTACGAAGAGTTTTACAGGCATCGTCTTGTCGATCGAATATACGATAATTTGCGTTTGCACGTTATTAAAAAGGCAAATGAAAGCATAGAAAGGCTCGTTGATAAGAGACTGTTAAAGAATATCCAGCCCTACCCAATCAAATACATAATCGCTTTCATCGTTATTCAGAGCAAGGGCGGGCTAAGAATAAGACCGGCACGTATTGCAAGTTTATTGGGAATTAGTCGACAAGTTTTTCAATCCAGAAAAAAGCAGGAATATGACCCTCCGATGAAATTGTTACTCGAAGATATAAAACGCGTAACCAATAATTGGGAGCGAAGTATTATCGAAAGGTTATAAGCCTGTAAACATAGCCAGTTTTTTAATACATATTTTTATATAGAAAAATCTATGTTTACAAAACGCCAGTTTTAATTAATAATTTTTGTATGTTGTTATAGTACCCTGTTGAAGCTTAGCAACATTACATGCTCTTTTGTTTCCTTGAGTTCCCTACGTTTTTCACTCCTATCTTGAACTCATTACCCGCTTTATTCCCCCGATAGAGCGGGCTCTTTTTATTTCGATAAATGTTTCACGTGAACCTGCATTATGAATCTATCATTAATTAGCGGTGCGTTGCTTTATGGCGAACAGTTTATTTCGGAGATTAGCAATGGTCGAGGCTAAAAGCTCTTTACCGCGATTTATGACAATCGACTTTTTTATCACTTGGACTCTTGTGGTAGCTGGTGCGGTGGGTCTTTATTGGGCAAATGATGCGAGATCCAGCGACGCAATAAATCAAGCAGCGTTAGCGAATAAAAAAGCAGACGAATTGCACAAGCAGGTTGCTATTCTCAACGAGACTCACTATCAGGTCAAAACTGAAATTGCTTTGATGAAAAGTCAGGTAAAGACGATGAACGAAAAAATTGGCGATACAAATCAGGGCGTCAAAGATGTAGAGGAGAAAATTGATCGTCTTTTAGAAAGGTTAATGCGCGACTAGTGTCGTTTACATAGAGGAATTAAACAATGCCATTTGATCGAACAAACACAACTCATTTAGTTTCACTGCAAAACGAAGTCAATAACGACCCGGAGTTAGTTGGCTATGCAGCAGTGGTGAGCGAAACGGCCAAGCTGTTGGATTTACTCAATCTTGAAGCGAACAATCCGCAAGTCAACGATACAGTTAATGTACCTTTCGATGAATTCCCGTTATACGACGGCATGGATGAAATTCACAAGCCTGAATATAACGCTCTCAACGGTTTTGACAAAGATATTATTTACGGAATGATGTGCGCTGCGATGCAAGACCCTACTTTAACTTTTGGTCACGCTAAAAAGCTCTTTAGAAAAGCATTTGGTACCGAATCAACTACTTGGGCGAATGTTAAGGACGATAGGGCTGTTCATGCATCGAGAGCTGAGGTGTTATTTGGACGGGATACAGTTTTGACTAGGGAAGATTGGTTTGCCGCGCGAGATTACGTAGCGGCATAAATAGGCAAACGATATGGCTCAAGATATACGAATCGATTTTTCAGGAGCTTTAACAGCTCCTGCGCTTTTGAATGCTAATTTAGCCGATGGTGCTCAAAGCCCGCTTACGGCTAGCATAGACTTCGGGGAGCAAGCTCCAGGAGAAGTTAACTTTCGATTAGAGCTGGATTGTCAGTCTGGTTCGGTTAATCAAGCCTCGCTGCAAGTATCTTGGTCAGACAACAACACTGATTTTTCTGACACGGAAAATTTAGACACTATTTATTCTGCAAAATGCCAAGCTAGCACCGTAGTAAGGGTTGTTAACTATTTTGTGGTTAAGTCTCGGTACGCAAAATTTAGGTTGGATAATGATAGTGGGGGCGCTATCAACTCAGCTAATACTGTTTTTGCATTTGTTCCCATCGCAATCGACCAGGCGTAAATGCTCAGCAAACAATATGGCTACATACCGACCTATGTAGATCATATCCCCGGTATAAATCGCAGCGGTGCGTTTGTACCTGACGTCATGTGCGTTTTACCGCATTTGCGACTGGATATAACCGGTAATTACAAGTTTACAAACAGTGGTTCTACACCAATTAAAACGGGTGTTGGGCCTGGCATGAATGTTTCGGCGTCTCAATACATTCAAACGGTTGAAAATTTTTCAGCGCCGCTTTCGGGTTCGCTAATTGTTTATTTTAATCCCGTTCGGTCAGGGTTAGAGCGCATCGTCGGTTTTGATGATAACTTCGAGATTGGTCATATTAGCAGCCAATTTTTTTGCGACTTATACGGCTCAAACTCGACGAGAATATCGTCGGACAACGGTTGGAATATTTTAGTTTGTAGTTGGAATTCGGATGGATCAAATAGACGTCTGCGGAATTGGTTAAACGGTGGTGCCGGTGTTGATGTAACGGAAACAGCAGCGGCAGTATCACCAAATAATTTATCGTTGGGGACTCGCACAGGACAAACTAACGGATTAAATGGCGACATGATTTTGTTCGCCATGTCGAGCCGGGAATTATCTGATGCGGAAGGTCGATTATTGTCGTCAAATCCGTGGTCCATATTTCAACCTAACCGGATTCGCGGTAGTCGGATTTTACCATTTGGGGTTGGCGTTAGTGCTGGAGGAAGTGGGAATACTGTAGATGCTAATCTCGAACAAATTGAGATCACTGCACACAATGCATCAGTCATTCTCAGCTCGTTGATAAATGCAAATTTAGAGTCATTGACGCTAACGGCTAATCAAGCGGATATTTCGTTATCAAACGAGATTGCGGCGAATTTAGAGAGTTTATCGCTAGAAACATTTAACGCTGACGTTTCTAAAGGTTCGCTAGTGAATGCGCAGCAGGAAAATATAAATTTCACTGCATTCGGCGCACAAGTTTCACAGGCAAATTTAATTGCTGTAAATTTAGAAACGATAGCATTACAGGCATTTCAATCGACAGTACGACAGTCAAGTCTCGTTGCTGCTAGCGTTGAATCTATTTGGCTTAGCGCATTGAATGCTAATGTTTATCAAACATCAAATATAGACGCGTCGTTCGAAGCGATTGAGTTATCAGCAGGCTCCGCAACGGTAATCGTTGGTGATCAAATAGCGGCGAGCACCGAAATTATTTCAGTCAATACATTCTCTGCGGATGTTGTGAAAGGAAGTAATATTCAGGCATCACAGGAGGTAATTGAATTAAGTGCAGGGCAGGCTGACGTATCGTTGGAGCAATTAATAAACGCGAATACGGAATTCATCGAGCTCACGTCATTTGACGCTGATATTCGACAATCGAACAATATTAATGCAATTGTAGAAACGTTGTCGCTTACTACATTTAGTGCTGATGTCACACTTATTAATAATGAGATCAGTGCAGATATTGAAAGCATTGTTGTTATAGCTAATTCTGCAACGATAGTTTATACCGGTTTAGGTTCGTTCTTAGTTGGCTCGATTGCGATTGAGCCGATGCTTAAAGGAGCGTTGACAGTAGCGCCCATCTTAAGCGGTAAAATTTCAATTAATTAATTTAAGAGGTCAGTCATGGCAAAAGGTGATGTGGTTTTTTTTGATCAGTCGCACGTCGACACGGACGAGGCATTGCACGACAAGGAAAACGACGTATTTAAATTAGGAGTTATCGCAGGTGCTATTCCTGCTGCTAACGACCCTGATCCACGTTGGGGTGCTGGAGGAGCAACTAACTATGCAACAAGTGAGGTTACGCCGGGTGGTAACTATACGGCTGGTGGTCCAACGTTGGCCAATAACTCTGTGACATTGGTTAGTGGTGCAAGTGTTTTTGATGCAGATGATATTGCGATTGCTCAAAATGGCGCAAACCCTACGAATGGTACTTATGGGATTATTTACAACGACACAGACGTTGGTAAGCGAGCCCTTGGGTATGTAGATCTGGGAGGAGCTACGGACATGACCGCAGGTCCATTTAACTTGAATTGGAATGCATCGGGCATTTGTTCAACAGCGAAAGCAGCATAGAGAGATCGACAATGGCGAAAGTAAATTCAGCAACTATCAACCCAACTCAAGAACAGCAAGTTGTTCGTCATGCTGGTCGTATTCAACGTTTGAAAATTTCGATTGAGAAAAACAAAGAGCGCGGCAACGTTGAAAAAGCAGAGTCGTTGCAAGCCGAGCTCGATCGTCGTGTAAGAGCGCTAAACGATTTGCAGGAAGCAATCAAAAAGGCGCTTGAGTCTGCTAATCAGTAATGTCTGATTGTTTGTATATCAACAGTGACAATCTAGTCACGCATAATTTAAAAGACAACCTCGACAATCCGATTACTACCGGTACAGTTGAGGGTACGTTAAGGGATTCGCAGGGGAGCGAGGTTATTGGTATGACATGGCCACAAGCGTTAGCTCACCAAGATTTGGGGGTGTGGACTGTACAACTTACCGAAGCTTTGGAACTGGTTGAAGATCGAGTTTACTTTTTGGAGATAACAGCCAACAGTGGGACGCTCGACGGGTCTTGGAAAAAAGAGCTCATTGCTCAGTTTCAAGATGGTGACTAATAGTGCCTCAAAGACCTAAAAAAGTATGCGCGGCTGTCGGTTGCAATGTATTAACACGATCGACTCATTGCGAAGAATGTGCACCGGCAGCAAAGCTCAAACGTGAAGAAGCGAAGCGCAAACGTCAGCGCAAGATTGATAAGCAACGTGGTTCCGCAACAGCGCGCGGTTATGACAGCAAATGGCAACGCGAGAGCAAAGCTTATTTAAATAAAAATCCATTTTGCGTGGAGCATTTAAAACGTGGGCTACATGTTCCTGCAACTGTTGTTGATCACATCATTCCCCACAAAGGCGATAAGAAATTGTTTTGGGACCGAAAGAACTGGCAGGGTTTATGTGTTTCTTGTCATAACCGTAAGACTCGAACTGAGGATATGTAATGCAAGGTTTATTGGTATTTAAATCGCAAGTCTATCTGTCACAGGATGACGAGATCGCTATTAGAAACAAGTTAAGCACCATTGCAAGAAACCTAGGATTGGACTTATTGGTGTGTGATGCCACTGCTGACGTTCAAATACAACAGGATGTATCGGAGTTAGTAGAACAATTAGTGGTGCAGAATAAAAATCTGCAGTTGATCCTAGATAAATTAATCGAGGTTAAATAATGCGACTTGGTATCATTTTATGCAGCAATGAAATATATGATGAACTTATGGATGCAGATAGCGAAGCATTTGCTGTATTTATCGATGCGAATATACTATTACTCGAAGCGCGTGATAGCTTTAATACTAGGACCAAAGAACTTAAATGTATTTCTCCTCACTTCGACGAAATACCGAAGGGCGAAGTTATTCCGCGTTATCTACTCCACATAAAAACTGTCGTTGATGGTGATGTTCGAAAAACTACCTTTGATCGGGTTGAGAAGATGGCAGGCAGGGGGTAAGCGCAATGGCAAAATTAAATCGTCCCGATCTTTCAAAGCATGCTGCAAATGGTAAGTGCAAGATTAGTGTTGCTTGTGACGACTCAGGCAATCAATATCTAATCGATGACCTTGGCAGGCCTGTTCGTGGCATTAGAACTCTGAGCATCACTTCGGGCGTTAACGAAGTAACACAAGCTGCTGTTACGTTAATAGTGCATGAGTTTGAATTGAGAGAACCACGCCAAGTCTCTATTAAATTAGATGGCGTCGCTGATCAAGATTATATCCGTGTAGGCGAACTGGTAAAGCTTTTAAACGTTGAGGCCAACGCAGATGAATAAGGGGATAGGGGGTGTTTTTTTTATAGCGAAACGCACAGGGACCGCCGTGGGTAGCCACATTTTTACACTGTCATTTGAAATTTCTGAAAAATTCCAAACGCCATAAATGTCACGACGCAAAACGCCAAACAATGTCCATAACCTAAATGGGTCATTTCGAAATGACCGTCATGGTGGCGGCAAAGAAGTTGCTATTCCAGAGGGTTACCCGGAAGTTCCAGAGTTTTTGAAAGACTATGCACCTGCTCTTCGTGTTTGGGATTCGATTAAAGTGGTCATGGAGTCATCGAACATTTACACGGCGGCCGACGCGTTGATATTGGCGCGTTACTGTCAAATGCAAGCGGAATTTCAGGCCTGCCCTGCAAAGTACACTGCAGCAGAAAAACGAGAGTTGCGAGCGTTAGAATCACAGCTCTATCTGAATCCTGAATCTCGCGCTCGACTTGGCATCAAGAAAAAAGACTCAACCAACCCGTTCGACAAATTTAAGTAGTCTTGGATTTTGCAAAAGTCGCTAACCTTTTCGCGCGGAAGGTAGTCAAGGGGCATATTCCTGCTTGTAAATTTGTCCAGCTTGCTTGCGATCGTCACTTAGAGGATTTAAAGCGATCGCGGTATAGGGAATTTCCCTACAAATTTGATAAGGAGGAAGTGCAAAAACGTATCGAGTTTATGCAGCTTTTGCCACACACTAAAGGTGAGTGGGCCTACCAGCGTAAGTTAATTACGTTTGAGCCCTGGCAAATATTTGGTCTGGCATGCATTTTTGGCTGGAAGCGCAAGAAAGATAAGCTACGGCGTTTTACTGAGGCTTACTGGGAAATTCCAAGGAAAAACGGAAAGTCTATTTTAGCTGCCGCGGTCGGGCTCTCGATGTTCACCGATCCGAGCGAGTTTGGTGCAGAAGTCTATAGCGGTGCTACAACGGAAAAACAGGCGTGGGAAGTTTTTAAGCCTGCTCGATTAATGGTGTTGAAAACACCGCAGTTAGCGTCGGCATTTGATATTGATGTGCGCGCAAAGAAAATGATCATCACTGACGATGAATCTGTTTTTGAGCCGATCATAGGAAACCCTGGCGATGGTCAAAGCCCGTCTTGCGCGTTAATCGATGAGTATCACGAACACGATACAAGCGATCTCTACGAAACAATGCGCACAGGAATGCTGGCAAGGAAGCAGCCACTCATATTTATTATCACGACAGCCGGCGACAATATCGCAGGGCCGTGTTACGAAAAACGCGGCGAAGTGATCGACGTACTCAACGGTATTATTCCCGGCGATAGAACGTTTGGCTACATCTGGACAATTGATGAAAAAGACGAGTGGACAGACCCGGAAGTTGTAAAAAAAGCTAATCCGAATTTTGGTGTGTCCGTGTATGAACACATCATTTTACAAGACCAAAAAGATGCGGTTAATACACCGCGCGCCCAAAGTGCATTTAAGACTAAAAATTTAAATGTTTGGGTTGGATCGCGAACCGCTTATTTTAATTTGGAAAAATGGAAAGCGTGCGAAGAGGCCATTGACGAAAGTGACTTCGAAGGACAAGAATGCCATTTGGGCTGTGACCTGGCGGCAAAAACAGACCTGAATGCCAAGGTTAAAGTTTTTACACGAATGATCGAAGGTGTTAGGCATTATTATGTGGTATCGCCAACGTTCTGGGTTCCGCACGACACGATTTATTACAACGAAGATAACAAGCGCCTAGCCGAAATTTATAAATCTTTTAAGTCTACCGGCGAGATTGATGTTGTCCAAGGTGCTGAAATGGATTACCGCACAATTCTGTCGGAGTGCAAATCGGACAACAAAAAATTTGTTGTTAATTCCTGCGGTATCGACCCTCATGGAGCAACGTGCCTATTGCACGAACTCGATGAAGAGGGTATGGACCCAGTGATCATTCAGCAAAATTTTACCGGCATGAGTGATGGCATGAAGGAAGTCGACGCCGCGATTAAAGGCGGTCGTCTTCACCAAGACGGTAACCCCTTATTAACCTGGTGTATTTCAAATGTGACCGGAAAATATATGACCGGTAATGATGATATTGTGCGACCAACGAAAGAAACACCGGATAAAAAAATAGATGGCGCAGTTGCGCTGATTATGGCTATAGGTTTAGCAATGACGGCAGAAGCTCCTAGACAATCAATTTATAACAAAACACAGCTTTAATTCATGTTAAATTTTTTTGCAAAAAGAAAAACGCAGCCGAGTAAACCTAGGTCGCTTTTAAGTTTTTTCAAATTACCCATTGCAGGAGAAAAAGTTGATGATATTACTGCGTTTAATTTTTCCAGCTTTTGGGCTTGTCAACGGATTATAAGTGAGACAATTGCCAGTGTCCCCTGGCATGTTTTTGGCCAAGAATCAAAACAAAAGGCTAATAGGGAGCACCCACTTGACCCGGTAATTTATCGACAGCCAAATTCGGAAATGTCTGCATTTTCGTATAAAGAATTGATTTTCCAGCACGGAACCGGTTGGGGAAATCACTACTCGGAAATTGAGCGCAGTGGCACAGGAGACGTTGTTAACTTGTGGCCTCTCGATCCCGACTCCGTTAATATCGACCGCGATTCAAATGGCAGAATTTTTTACGACATCGATCAACAGGGTGGTGCTAATAAATCGCTTAAAGCGGAAGATATTTACCACGTTCGCGGGCCTAGTCGAGACGGTTTAAAAGGTTATTCAGTCATTGATTTGGCGAAAGAATCGATTAGCTTGGGACTCGCTGCCGAGGCTTTCGGCGGTGCTTTTTTCGGCAATGGCGCAATGCCCGCAACTGTCATCAAGGGCGCGGATGGTATTGTTTTAGACGAGGGTGGAGTAAAAAATTTATTGGCGTCGTGGAGAAAAAAGCACGGCGGATCGAGAAATACCCAGAAGGTAGAATATCTTGAGCATGGCTTCGATGTAAAACAGCTTAGTATTGCTCCAGAAAATGCTCAGTTTTTGCAAACGCGAAAATTTCAGAATACGGATATGGCACGGTGGTTTCGCATTCCACCGCATAAGGTTGCGGATTTAGAGCGATCGACTCACAACAATATTGAATCTCAGAATATTGAATTTGTAACCGATGCGATTGTGCCTTGGGTCTCGCGTGGGGAAAGTGAAGCAAATTTTAGGTTGTTAAAGCGTGGCGATAAGCACTACACAAAATTTAATATTATGGGATTACTTCGCGGTGATAGTGCGGCGCGAAGGGAATGGTATAAAACAATGTCATTCTTGGGTGCTTTTACCATTGACGATATTCTAGGTTTCGAAGATATGGACCCGATCGGTGGTGATGTTGGTAGCCTTCGAATGGTCCCGGTTAATATGACCACGCCGGAAATGCTAATAAAAGGCGGTCCGGCGAATATGAAATTCAATGTCAACGCATTGGTGCAAGAGCAAGCAGAACGATTTTGCTGTATTGAGTTAAAACGCATTGAATCAATTTTTTCCAAATCTGCAGGCAATCTCGAAAGCGGTCTGCGAAATTTTTATATCGAACACGCAAAGACTTTAAGCGATAAATTTATGAATTTGGCAATTGCGGTTTGTAATTACAATGGAGTTGATATCGAAGGAATCGAAGAAAGAGTTATGCATTTTTTCGGAACCTATTGCGCAAACTCCGCAGACGAAGCACATATGGCGGCACAGCAAAATAAAAAACAAGATTTGCTTGTTCGATGGCAGCTAAATAAAGCGCCAGATCTTACTAACCGATTTGTTCACTATCTACTAGGTAAATAACATGCATCCAATTTTTCACAGTGCGTATTGGTCAATAGCTGATACGCATATTGATAACTTTGCCGCTTTAATAACGCAGGCAATCACTGCAGGGCCGGTCGACGAGGCAGAAAATTTGGGTTTACCGATCGAGAAAATCGGTAATGTTGCGGTTGTTAAAACGTTCGGTCCGGTGATTAAAGTCGCTGGTTGGGCCGCACGATACGGTTTAGCGGGAATTCGTGAGACGCAAATGAGCTTAGTCTCTGCAGCGAATGATAATGATGTTGATGAAATACTGTGGCTAATGGATAGCCCTGGCGGAACCGTTGACGGTCTAGAAGAATTTGCGCAAATCGCTAGACAAGTTAATGCAGAGAAAAAAATTACGGTTCAAGTCGACGGTATTTTGGCGAGTGCTGGTTACTACATGGCATCGAGTGCTAGCCAAATTTTCGCCGCCCCCGATAATTTAATTGGTTCAATTGGTGTTCGCACTGCGCTTTATGATTTCTCAAAACTTTACGAAGAGGCGGGCGTTAAAGTTATACCCGTTGATACTGGTGACCACAAAAGCACGGGTCTGCGCGGTGCTCCCGTGACTGATGCGCAAATAGCCGAAACACAACGCATTGTCGACGGGTATATGAATTCATTTCGCAATGTTATCAGTAACGGTCGAAATCTAAATGAAAAACAAATTGATGCGATTGCAGACGGTCGGGTTTTCTTTCCAAGAGAGTCTGTTAAAAAAGGTTTGATCGATGGCGAACGAACGATGGCAGACGCGATGAACGCCGTTCAATTATCATCACGGAAAAAGTCTCGACGATCAGCTCGCCAAGCAGCGTTAGAAATTATCGAATTAGGCGCTTAGTCGCTTCCTCGGATTGCTGAGTCAATCCAAAAAATTAAATTTTTAACTTTATAAAGGTATTCCACTATGAATTTGGAAGAATTACGTGCGCTTGTAAAAGCCAAAATTAAAGCAATGCAGGACCTTGTCGATGCAAATAAAGATGGTTTCGACGAAGAGACGGCCAAGCAGTTTGACGACCTAAAAGCAGAGTCGGAAACACTGCAGGCTGATATTAAACGCCTTGAAGAACTAGAAAAAACAAAGGCAGAATTTACCGAAGGGAAAGGTCGACAAACAAAGGCAACTAAGCCAGGAAGTGCTAAGCCCAAGTCGAAAGAAACAGAAGAATTAGAAGCTCGTGGTGGTTTCGATAATCTCGCAGAACTGAGTATGTGTGTGATGGCGGTGCGAGATGGTGAACCTGATGACCGTTTAAAGTTTCTTGGTGCTCCATCGAATTACCATCGCGAGGGTGGATCAAACGACGGCTATATGATTCCACCACATTTTAGTGACCGGATTTTCGAACTGATGCTTAGCGAGCCGGATTTAATGAGCTTGGTTGATTTGGAGCCGACAAACAGCAACGAAGTTCAAATGCTTGCAGACGAGTCAACCGCATGGGGTGCTACAGGCATTCAAGCCTATTGGGGGTCTGAGGCTGGAAAGCTAAAACGTTCTCGAATCGACACTGAAGGTAAATCAGTCAAGCTGCATAAATTACATGCGTCGGTAGAGGCTACTGACGAGCTACTCGAAGACGCTCCTCGCTTGAATAGTCGTTTGACAAAAGGCGCAGCAAGAGCACTTAACTGGAAAGGTAACGAAGGCATTTTATACGGTACTGGTGCGGGACAGATACTTGGATTAAATAAATCGCCTTCGAAAATTGTTGTTAATAAAGAATCGGGTCAAGCAGCCGGCACCTTAACGCCAATGAACATAGCGAAAATGTATTCGCGTAATTTGAATCCGCAAAGAAGCGTGTGGAACTGCAGCAAGACGATACTGCCTCAATTAATAACTATGACGATTGGTAACCAACTGATATGGACACCTCCACAAGAAGGATTTAAAAATGCACCGGGTGGCTTTTTGTTAGGGCTCCCAATCTTGTTTTCGCAGCAGTGTGAGCAGCTGGGAACAGAAGGTGACATTCAATTAATAGATCCTATGGGCTATTACATGCCTCAGAAAACGGGTGGTGTGAAGTTTTCTTCTACGATTCATTTGTTATTTGACTATGACATGCAAGCCTTTAAATGGACTTTGCGTGTCGGCGGTCAGCCCTATCTCAATAAGCCTGTACAACCAAATAAAGGCAATGCAACGGAAAGTCACTTTATTACATTACAAACCCGCGCTTAATTGACGAATAATTTAAGCCTCTCGTTGAGAGCGGCAATCTACTAGTTTTTTCGGAGAACTTACTATGAACTCTAATATTTTACCTTCCAATCGAGCGCCTATCGTCGGTGTTATTAATCCCGATGCTAACGCCGCAGGTGTGTTAACAACAGATTGGATTAGCATGGCTAACTTTGGTTCGATAATGGCTATTATCATGGCCGGTGAACTTGGTGCGAGTGCGACAATCGACGCAAAGCTTGAACAGGCTACGGATGATTCTGGTACCGGCGCGAAGGACGTTGACAACAAAGCCATAACGCAATTAACAAAAGCTTCGAACGACAATAATGAAGCGGTTATAAATTGTCGATCAGAAGAACTGGACATCGCAAATGATTTTGCGTACGTCCGTTTATCGATGACAGTCGGTGTTGCCACAAGTGATAGCGCAGCTATTGTCCTTGGGTTTGATGCGCGTTATCAGCCTGCAGATGACCTGGCAACTGTAGTTGAAGTCGTAGCGTAACTTGGAGCCCCTTCGGGGGCATTTATTATGGCTGGAAATGTTCTTGTAACCGGACCGCAGACGCGTGCTATATCGCTTAACGATTTTAAAGTGTACGCGAGAATCGATCAGAAAAAGGAAGACTCGTTTATTCTGATTGCGATTGCTGCGGCGCAAAAAATTATTGAAAGTATTACAAATAGAAAGCTTATCTCGCAAACTTGGCGGCTCGATTTAAATTATTTTGAACACGAAATCATTTTGCCTTTTTCGCCCGTCACTGCTATCAACAGTATTACCTATTTTGACACTGACAACGCTCAACAAACGTTTCCCGTAGCTGAATACGATTCGGATTTATCGTCGTTAAAAGCAATAATTCGACCCGCATACGGTTATTGCTGGCCTACGCTGTACCCAAAACAAAACGCCGCATCAATCACTTATACCGTGGGCTATCCGAGTAGCCAAACACTCGATGGTGACTTAAAAATTGCAATGTTTGCGCTAGTGCTTCAAATGTATGAAGAGCGTAAAACAGATGTCGACCTCAAGTTTGTTAACAAAATATTGGGCGATAAAACAATTAAGAGCTTTGTATGAGTTATTGCCCTGCAGATCTAGACGAACTGATCACTATATCAAAGCCTATTTATTCAGATGATGGATATGGTGGCCAAGATGTGACGTGGCAAGTAATTGAAAACGGTAAGGACGTTTGGGCAAAAGCGGTTGCGCTTTCTGGCGGTGAAAGTTCTGATCATAACAAAGTCAACGATACGCATAATTATCGTTTTGTCGTTCGTAATAGAGATGATCTTGACGAAACAATGAAAATTACTTGGGATGGTGACGACTATAACATCCGGTCAATTCCAAAAGTGAGTCGTCGAGCGATGTATTTAGAAGTTGAGGCCGAACGCGGTGTCGCGCTTTAACGGAATCAAAGTTCAAGGCCTTAAGGAAACACAGAATATCTTAGAGAAAATCGCCCCTAAACACGCGCGCAGTATCGCAAGGTCCACCAATCTCGCTGTTGCAGGTGAGCTTAAAAAACAAACGAAAAAAAATATTAAAACACGAGGTATCGAAAAGAGCGGAAATTTGAGAAATTCAATCAAATCACGTCGACTTAAGTCACCGCCTGACAAACCTGTTGCAGCAGTGTTCGCTGATTCTGGCAAAAGCGCTAAAAATGATGGTTATTACTGGCGTTTTATTGAGCATGGTACGCGTATTTCCTCTGCCGTTCCGTTTCTTGCGCCGGCTACGGAATTTATCCGATCAAATTTAGAGTCGATATACCGCGAAAAATTTTTAAAAAAACTTTTAGAAAAGGTTAAACGAGAGCAAAAGAAATTTAAAAAATGAGTTATTCCTTAGCAGTTCAAGCAGCTATCAAAATCAAGCTTGAGGCAAATACTACGCTCATGTCTGCCATAAAAGGTGTTTATGATAACGTCCCGCAAAATGAAGAATTTCCTTATGTCGTAATAGGCGACGACGTTGCAACAAGCTGGTCTGACAATAATCAAAATGGTTGGAATATTCTAACAGCTATACACACCTGGTCGCGTCACCTCGGACGCAAAGAAACGAAACAAATTCAACAACTAATTTTCGATTCGCTTAATAGGCAAGTGCTTAACGTTGCGGGTTACAAATTTGTTGATTGTCAGTATGTCGATGAAGACAGTTTTCCCGATAAAGACGAGAAAACACGACACGGCATTATGCATTTCAGAGTTTTAATTCACCAATAGAGGCTAAAACTATGGCTAATCAAGCTGGCGCAGGCCGCATGTTTTTAATCAAAAAGAATGGAACTGCAATAGCAGGGCTCCGCGCTGTCACGATAACGGTTAACAGCGAACCGATAGATATTTCTTCATATGACGACGAAGGAGTAAGAACGTTACTGGATGCTCACGGAAAAGAAATTACAGATTTAAGTGGCGAGCTTGTTATGAAGGAGGAGACATTTAGAGTATTGGCCTTCGGTGCCGGTAACAAACTGCTTACGGATATCACCGTGGAATTTATCATTACTGATGATACCAAAAGCACACCTGCAAACCTCGCCGGTAATTTTTATTTTTCTAATTTTACTGAAACGGGCTCAGAAACTGAAGCGGTTACGGGTTCAATTCAATTGCTTTCGTCTGGGCGTCCTGTTTATACACCGGAGGCAGTTTAATGTTTGGCAAAATTACTATCGAATATGACGGTAAAAGTTATACGATCGATCACACTATGCGTTTAATTCAAGCGGTTCGCCGAGAGGCTGGGAATCTAAACGAAGTTGATTTATGTATTGCTTTTGCCGCTGCTCTTAACTATGCCGGCGCGGACGTAGACTCATCAGATGTTTACGAGAAATTTATGCTATCCACCGATGACGATTTCGCGAAATACATAGGTCAAACAGTAGGGAAAATTATAAACCCCTTTAATGAAGCCACGGATGAAGTCAATGCAAAGCAACCAGCGGCAAACAAACAAAAGCCGCGGAAGCAGAACAAGAAAAAGACCCAATAAAAACCTTCTTTAAACTTTTCATTCGATTAAATATTTGTACTCGCGCTGAATTCTGGG
Source organism: Marinagarivorans sp. (assembly GCA_028281865.1). Lineage (GTDB taxonomy): Bacteria > Pseudomonadota > Gammaproteobacteria > Pseudomonadales > Cellvibrionaceae > JANQJB01. The sequence continues at coordinate 48,016 of JANQJB010000007.1, read as the reverse complement.
GGTTGCATCCAACAGAGTTTTGGTGGCTGTACGAAGCACATTTTATTGATCCTATGTTAGCTGAAAACACACGAAACGAAGAAGTTCGCATGTTATATGAGATGCTCGATTAATGTCACAAGATCCTAATATCTTAGCAACGCTTGGCGCTGATACCGAGCCGTTTGAACGCAATCTAAAAAAAGCCAGTGCCATGCTGTCGGCTTTTGGTAAAAAACTGCGTAAGGGTGGTAATGACTTAGTTAAGTATGGTGGAGCAGCGACAGCGGCCGGTGTTGTTTTAACAGCCGCACTTGTCACAAAACAAAGTGCTGTTATTGATAGCTTAGCTAAAACATCGGATGCACTTGGGTTGACTACGCGTAAGCTGCAAGCGTTGCAGCATATGTCTGAATTAAACGGAATTGAGTCTGAGAGACTTAATAAAACTCTAAAAACAATGGAAGTACGGCTCGGAGAAGCTGCTCGCAAAGGGGGCCTATCAGCAGACGCGTTATCCGATGTCGGAATAAACATTAAAGATATTATTGATCTAAGTCCTGATCAGCAACTCACGGCGTTAGCAGATGGCTTTGGCCGGTTAGAAAACCAATCGTTAAAAGCTTCAGTCGCGAATGATTTGTTTGGTCGCGAAAGTATCAAGATGTTAAAAGTTCTTGGCGCATTGAGAAAGGAAGGAATCGAACCAACTGCGCGAGAATTAGACCAGCTTGGCATAACGGTTTCGAGAGTGGATGCGGCGAAAGTTGAGGCAGCGAATGATGCTATTTTCAGAACAAAACAAGTACTGGGAGGCGTTGCGAGCTCACTTACAGTTGAATTAGCGCCCTTTATTCAGCAGGCCGCTGATGAGTTTACAAACGCTGCAAAAGCAAGCGGTGGTTTTGGTGATGAAATTCGCTCAGCAATGGAAACCGGATTAAGGCTAGCGGGTAAGCTTGGAAATGTTATTCAAGGTTTAAGAGTCGTATTTAAAGGAATAGAGGTTGCCGCCTTTGGATTTGGTTCTGCGATGATGTCTGCCTTCGAATTAGCTGCCACTGGCGTTACGAGTTTTGCAGACCTTCATATATCCGCCATTAATAAAATAATCGAAAGCTTAAATAAATTGCCGAACGTCGATATTGCGACGATCGATCCGCTCGGCGATAGCGATTTTATGAAGAGCGTGCACGACCTTGGTGACACTGCTCGCAATCGCGTTTCAGTTTTAATGCAAGAGCTTCATAACTTGGCCATGCAAAAAATGCCGGCCGACAATATCGAAGAATTTCTCGAAAAAGTAAAACAAAAATCACAAGAAGCTGCGGAGGCAGTTGCAAAAACAATTTCGGGAGAACAAGAGAGTACCGGCGAAGCAGAAAACGTAAATAAAGCTGATGACGCTAAGTTAGAAGCGATTAAAAGTCGTTTTATGACGGAGCAACAATTGTTGCGCGATCACCAGGCACAAATGGCTGTTATCGGCGCCGAATGGAATCAAGCGAATTTTGAAACGGAAGACGAGTGGCAAGATATTCGAGAGCAGGCGGAAAAAGACCATCTCGAAAAACTAAAAAAATTGCGCGAATCAAAAATGACTGCGGTCGAAAAATTCAATGCAAAGTCATGGGATTCCCAAGTAAAACAGGTATCGAGTTCGCTTGTGCAAATGACGGCCGGTGTTGCTCAGCACTCAAAGAAAATGTTCAACTTGAACAAAACTGCAGGGATCGCGGAAGCATTGATTAATGCTTATAAAGGAATTTCCCTAACAATGAGTTCATATCCTTTCCCGCTCAATGTTGGCATGGCTGCAGCGCACGCAGCAAACGCGTTTCAACAAGTTAACGCTATTAAGTCGCAGAGTTTTTCCGGCGGGGGTGCTGGTATAGCGCCTTCTTCATCAGCGACCGCACCGACGCCAGTTGCTAACGTTGCGTCTACTCAGGCCGCGGCAGAACCTACGAGAGTATTACTTGAAGGCGTTGGTCTCGATGATTTTGTTCGCGTTGGCACACTAGTCGACCGGATAAACAAAGAAATGAAAAACGGCGCGATTTTGCAGGTAGCTTAATGCCAATTTATATATCGCAAGCACTCTATACATCGGGCGCACTTACGTCAGGTGATTTCAACCCCAATAATCCCGTGATTGGCTACAAAAATTTAATTACGTATTCGGGGGTTTCTGCCGATAGTGAAGTAACGGGATTTCCCGCAAGTAACGTTAGCAATAATTCAACTAACGAGTATTGGAAATCCGATAACGATGGCGAACAGCATATTGAATTTAATTTTGCCTCAGCCACTTATGATTATGTATCGATAATCGGCCACAATCTAAAAGGCATGACATACCGTTGGCAATATAAGATTGGTGTTGGTGGAAGTTGGACCGATTTAACCAGCGACAAAATTGCTCCTGACAACAGCGTTTTAATGGATTTAATCGAAAGCAACGTTTCTGACTATACACGAATAAAGATTAATGCGCCTGTTGGACTAAAACCTCAAATTTCTGTCGTTTACATTGGCGAAAAGCTTCGCTTGCAGCGTCGAATCTATGTTGGCCATAGTCCGTTAATTTATGCGCGTCGAGTTCGTTCGCAAAATCAATTCTCAGAAAACAGTCAGTATTTAGGTAGAGTTGTGACTAATCGTCGGCTCGAAAGCAGTTTCGAACAACAGCATATTACACCGGAATATTATCGAAGTTTCATTGATCCTTGGGTTCAACACGCAACAGAAAATCCGTGGGTTTTTGCTTGGCGTCCGGAAACGTACCCCAATGAAGTTGGATTTTGTATTGCGACAAGCGATATTATTCCCAGCAACCAGATGTCAAACGGCATGATGCAATTTAGCTGCAACTTTAGGGCGCTCTATCCATGGGGCTAGAACGTATTCGCGCAGTTGAAATTGACATCGAGGTTTGCCAGCACACGTTTGGTGTTGCACCTTGTACGGCAACTGGCGAAAAATGTTTCAACACACGTAACTATTCTTGTGATTGTAAAGACCCTGATAATTATTCGCCCACAACACAAACAATTCGTTGCGTTGAAGACGTCGGGATGTTTCCCGAAGGTTTTGCTTTTGCTAATTTAGAATCGGTTACAACATCAAAAGCACAAGTAGACCCAGGCCGCAGCATTGGCGTTAGAGCGACGTTTAGTGCAGAGTTTAAAAACCATCGCACGGGTGATGCACTGCTTGATCCGTACATTATCGATCGCGCTTACAACCCCTTTGAAAAAGGTACGTTTTGGGGAAAATTTAAGGCAAGAAACCCTTTTTATGAGCACAATAATTTTCGCGCGTTATTTGGTTCACCCGATCAAGCGTATAGCGAAATGCGTACAGAGCATTTTGTTTTAGATGATATTCAAGGACCAAGTTCTCGCGGAAAAGTCAAAATGTCGGGTGCAGATTTTATGCGCTTGCTCGACGAAAAAACATCGCTTGCACCTAAGCCTAACACAGGTGTTTTAGACGCAACGTTACCGCAGGGATCAACGTCCCTAACTGTTACCCCTGCAGGTGTTGGCGACGCACAATATTCAGCTTCAGGCAAAATAGCGATAGGTGAAGAAGTTATTTCTTTTACGCGTGTCGCTGACGTGTTAACGCTGGGTGCTGCGACAAGCGAAGAATATTCCGAGGGTGACTCTGTACAGGAAATACTTGAATACACATCTCAAACCGCTGCAGCTATAATTTATGATCTTATTTATCGATTCACACCGATCGATAATACAACAATGGATTTAACTGCGTGGCAAGCCATAACCACGGACTTTAGTGACCCGGCTGTTTTATATTCTACTCAAATAGTAAAACCGACGGCTGTAAAAAAACTGGTCAATGAATTAATCGAGCAAGCTGGCCTTTTATTATTTGCCGATAACGTCAATCAGAAAATTGTATTCGACATTCTCAGGCCCAATACGATTACCGGTAACGCTGTTGATGATTCAGTAATGATCGAAAATTCATTTGATCAAATGGATCAGCCAGATAAGCGTTATTCAATTGTTATCGTTTATTATAACCAGCGCAATGTGTTTAAAAATCTGGAAGAGCCTGGTAACTTTTACGGCACTTATGTTTACGGAACGCCTGAAAATCGTTACCCCAATGAGTCCATTAAACGAATATTCTCTCGATGGATTCCAAAAGCCGGACTTACGGTTGCAACTGATGTGGGACAACGTTTTATAAATCGTTACACCATTCCGCCTCGCAGATTTATTTTTAAATTGCCCGCAGACAAAATGAATTATCTGAGTCTTGGTCAAACGTTTCCTATTTCGCACCCCGTTATTGAGGACTGTTTCGGTGATGTCGATACTGGTGTAAATGCCATTGTGACTGGAATAAGCAGCAGAAAAGAAGGGCCGCACATTGAAGCTGAAGAATTTACTTACGACACCTCAGCCCTTACGGGTGAAAAGAAGTTGGATATTCCTCCGGGGTCTATTAACGAATCGCTTAGAGAAATCTATGACGAATCCTACACATCAGTCGACCTCGACGACGACATTATTTTTATTATTTATCCTGGTGTCGATATTGGATCAACCAATAATTCGTCGTATGCGCTGCGTACGGGCTCTTGGCCGGCCGGAACAACATTAAAACTGCGTGGTGCGGCAGGGGCAACGAAAGGTCGCATACAAGGATATGGCGGACGTGGTGCCGACGGTTATGGCAATTTAGACGGGGAGGCTGGCGGTCCAGCATTGCTCGTTGAATATGCCATTGAGATAGATGGTCAGTATATCGAAATCTATGGGGGCGCAGGGGGCGGTGGTGCTGTCAGTTTTAATATCGACTATGGCGATGGTTATACCGGTTTCGAACGATATGGAGGGGGCGGTGGTGCAGGCATTACACCTGGTTTAGGCGGTACTGGAGACGGTGACGGAACTGCAGGCACGCGAGACGCAGGTGGAATAGGAAACGGCCTAAGTCCTTCTAACGAATCCGGTGATGGCGGAGCAATAGCCCAGCCAGGCCAAAATGGGCAGTTCAGCGCAGGGGGCGACATTATTGGAGGAGCTGCCGGCTCAGGAGGCGCTGCCGGCGCAGCGATCGATGGTTTTTCTCTCGTTACTTTTACTAATCCGGCAGATGTCCAAGGGGCCACTAATGGATAAATTAGCGTTTAATGCTTCCGTGTTTTTTGGCTCGCCAGCTTTTCCCGCGCCGGCTATCGATACATCCGTGTCGGTTACACATTCAGACGGTAGCGGACTTGCAGAGATTTACTCTGACAAGGCAGGCAATACAAAAGTTAATCCGTTTAATATTGCAAACCCCGGTCAAATCGTTTTTTATGTTGATCCCGGTGAATACAATGTGACTGCGCAACAGGGGAGCAACGTTGCTTCTTGGAGCAACGTTTTAGTTATTCCTCGATTCCCCATTTCTAAGATCGATAGCGGCACCAGTCGAAATATTACCAATTCTGATGTTGGTTGCTTTACTCAATTTACTAATGATGTCCCGGTTACGCTTACTTTTGATATCGACAGCGTGACAATTCTCGATGCTGAAATACATATCATTAACGACCAAAGTAAGACGCAAAATTTAATATTAAATGATCTTGCCGGGGTAACAGTTAAAAAGCCTGCTAATTTGACACAAACGCTGGCACCAGGTGACATGGTGACGATGAAATTAGTTGAATATACCGCTGGCGTCTCTGCTACTTGGGTAATGTTCGGTAAAACGGTGGCAGCATGATTCCAGGCATGATGGCATTGTCTTTTCCCGATACCCCGCAGGGACCGCTCACACCGACATTTTCGCGAATTACCAATAATTTTGGTATAGGCAGTTTGAGTAATTACGAACCAGCATTTTTTATTATTCGTGGTAGCGATATTTATATTGTCGATGATTTTGGTACGCAACGGCTAACGATATTAGATACGACTCAGCCTGACTCTAGTGCAGTAAGTACTGTTACAAGCGATCTACCCTCAGGTTCAACAAATGGTGTACTAGCCGCGAATGATAAAATGTATTTTATCACTGGGGGTGGAACGGATATGACGGAATTTAACCCCAGTGACGAAAGCCAAAACACATTTGAAACGGGTAATTTTTCAATCGGCTATTTTGATATACATAATGGTGATGACGGTCAGGTTTATGCGCTGCCGCTTAACAATGGAAAAGTTAACAGAATCAGCACTGCTGTCCCGATCGCCAACGAACACGACTACGGAATTCTATTGACAACGAACTTCGCTAAACGCTTTGACTTTAATGTATCGTGCAAACATGGACAATTCATATACGGTTACAACGAGCTAACCGATATGATTGTCATTATCAATACATCAAATAACACGGCGTCGGAAAGCAATTATAGTCTTACGATGCCGTCTAGCTCATCAACATTTTCGCAGAGTTTTAGCGTTGGCAATAAAGTCGTTTTTACACCGCAGTCGGGTGGAAAATTTCTGATTATTGATGCCGTTGCACAAACAGCGAACCTATTGGATTTTGGTTTTTCTTTGGGTATTTCCGGCGTTCAGCACGCTGAAGTTTTTGGAAATAATCTCTACATGATTGCGCTTAATGAAAGCAAAGTGTTGAAATTGAATGTTGTTGCTGAAACAGCTCAATTGATTGGTCCAGCACTTACAGGGTTTTACAGTAAGCCAGCATTTCTCGGCCTTGATAATAAAATCTATTTTATGAAGCCGAATTTTGAACCTAATTTTTTGATAGTTGATACGGTCGATGATTCAGTATCAGAATCAAATTTGGGTTTATCGTTAAATACTAATGATGATGCTTTTAGCCTGGCTGCTCAGGTAGGAAATAACTTTTATCTGATCGGAGACAATCCCTCGTCAGCCGGAATAAAAATAGCGTATGCTTGACGTTTAGTCGATCAATTGGTTTCCGTATCTTTTACAAGTACCGCATGAATACTAAGCTCCGCTATATGATTGGCGGAATATAGGCCATATTTCATAAAGTTATTAACATTTATCCTAGGGTCAAGGGAAATATTTATATTTACATAGGGTCGAAATATTGTATCGTCTAGATATGCTCTTTTAGTCGAGCCAAGAAAAAGTTGTTTTAAATTCTCTTGCTCGTCGTCTAGCATACATAGTGGATTTTCAGTCGTTATGTAGCACGGTTGAAATGTAGTAAAATTTTCTCTGCTAGGGACTCGCCAACCATCAGTTAGATTTGAAAATGCCCTTCTTCCCTCTGCGTCATTAAATTCTAACGCTACTCCATCACACTTGTTCTCTAAGTTGTTCCAAGTTTGTCCCTCACTACAACGCCTCCAAGTCAATCCGCTTAGTGCATCCGAAAACAATTCGTTGTTATCACCTTCGATACGATGTCGAGTTCTAAATAGTCTTGATGTAGGAGTACTAACAATTCCACCTTTTTTACTAACTAATTTAACAGTATATTCGGGAGCTGGGGCAGGTGTTTTAAACTGAAAAGGTGGCACAATATCTTGAATTAACCCACTATTTTCATACACTGAATAATTCTCGATTTCGAAATCACTTTCACTCGAATAATATAAATCGTAATTGGTTTCTTCGCTCGATCTCCAATCTAAATTAATATCACCACTTAATTCATATTCTGAACTTAAAAATCTTGGTGGGTCAATAGTCGAAGCTTTTTGGTTGTTTCTTGAACTGGAATTGCTGCTACCACAAGAGCACAAAACCATTAAAGATAAAATGTAGATTAAGGTATGCCGCATATCTTTTTTCCTTTATCGACGGGCTAGGTGAATTGGTAATTTGATACTTTATTTGCAAATGCCTTTATTGACACTGGCGCTATAGTCCTACAAAAGCGGAATGCTGTGCAATAAGCGGTGTCAATATTGGCGTTGTTTTATGGCAAATGGCGCACAACTTTTATAGTCAATGTCTCACAAAGGCCGTCACAGATCTCGTACAGACCTATAGCCGCTTATCTCGAATAATACACCTGCCACTTCGCGGAGCAGCGAGGACGCTAGCAAATGGCTGAGGAAGCCTTATGCGGGTGGCACCCTTATTTCCTGATTTGAGCCCGTTAGCGCGGGCTTTTTTATTCGGCTGCTTTGTAAAGGCTATTTTCTTTTTCCACCACCAATCCAGCTTCGACAAGCAATAATCGCCAGGCCGTATACGGTGTTTTGGCGTAACCGTTAGCGCTAACTTTTTCCGGGTCTGCTTTCCATCGGCGGAAAGATTTGCACCCGTCTTTCTCGTTCCAGTCCAAACCTAACTTTGCAGCATAGTCCCGCTGTGACCATCCCAGGTGTTTTAGTATTACGCTCCATTGCGCATGTGTCGGAGGCTCCCATATACCTGTATCAAATCGCTTACAGCAATTTGATGCTAATAGCTCTTTGAGATCGTCGTCATTGCCTGTTTTATAAATTGCTCTTTGTTCTGTCATTTTTAATCTCCTGCAGGCTTAGAGCCTGCATTGTGCAAACAAACCTTTCTCGGCAAAGCTAAGGGTGTTTATGTGGCCAGTAATAACATGATCAATAACCTTGATGTCAAAAAGCTCAAGAGCAGCCTTTAATCTGGCTGTGATGCGTAAATCGGCGTCTGAAGGCTCGACATTACCGCTTGGATGGTTGTGTGCAAAGATCACCGCAGCAGCGTTGTTTCTAAGTGCAAGTTTTGCAACTTCGCGAGGATAAACTGGAGCTTCGTTGATAGTTCCTTGGAAGGGCACGTCAAACTTAATTAGTTGGTGTTGGCTGTTGAGAAAAAGAATTGCAAAAACTTCATGCTCAAGCGTGCCGATTTTTAGTCGAACAAAATTCTTTACGTGAGTGGTTTCAGTAAATTGTATCCCTTCAATTTTTAGACTGTTTTCTATAATTTCCAGTGCTTGATTAATTACTGCTTGTTGCTGTTCAGTGATCATGGATTGAGTTCCTATTTTTAGCCCGGGAGAAATTCCCTAGCTGTTGATAAGAATCTTACCGGACTAAACGTCCGGTGTCAAGCATAAGTACAAATACTTAACGTGTATTTGCACAAATTGGCATATATGTATATATATACAGTATGCACGGTAAAGCAGACGACAGTTTAAAACCAAAATTTGATCCTCGGTCCAAGGGCGGCTGGATTGATCAGTGGACGCGTAAGCAGGTTATTGAAGCTCCGAATAGCAAGGGCTATCCCATACGACTTGAGATCACGCGTATTGAGCCTGTGTACGCCGATTATGCTGACTTATACATTGAGACGAGGTGCGGCCGGGCGTTTTACCTGCTATTTAGTGAGTCTCATGTGCTGCGCTCGTTGGATCGGCCGCTATTGATCTGGAAAGAGGCGAGTGATTTTAGGCGCGCGGTTTGGGTTGTTTGATGACAAAGAAAAAGGCGGTTAGGCTGAGCCTAAGACCGCTTATTGTTCTAGGTATTGAGCCGAATAAGTGTATTCGTCAGTTTGACTAAAAATTGCACCAACCAAGTTTGCTGCTTTTCTAGCAACATATGTTCTTAAGGCATTCGCCATTTTGATATTTAAGAATATTAAAATTGCAGGCAAAATGACGGTTATAACAGCAATTGGCGACGAAAAAACAAGATGACAAGATAAAATAAAGTGATAACGCCTAATGTAGTTATCAACCAATTTTCGCTTTTCAGTTGGCAAGGCTGATTTCCCTTCGTTAATCCTGGTTCTAAATACCCCTTCGCTGTTGGACTGATGAGGAGCAAAATGTAATACCAGTAATTGTAAGAAAGTAAGCTTGTGAGCAAATCTTATCGATCCGTTGATAACTAATCTAACTGTTTTATAGGCTTTATTGTCGAAAGAAATTTCATTTCTGGCTGCTTCATCAAACCAGTCATCTCTAAGCTTAAAAAGCTTTTGCCTAGTTCGATCAAGCATAAAATCTCGATACAAAAACCAGAAACCAAATATTAAAAGTAAAAGAGAGATCAATCCAAAAATAGCGTCAACATATATACTCATTACTTATCATCCTCTCTAGTGCAACCATCTTTTGGCATTTCACTTGATGTTCGATTTCCATCAATTTGCTTTTCTAATTCAATGATTCTTTCCTGAAGCTCCTCAGTTCTTTTCTTTCTGAAGTTACGTTGGCTCCATCCATAAACTGCACCGCCTGCACCCACTCCCCAAGCCACTAATGCTTCAATTTTAGCCATAAAATTAATAGCAATATTTGCGTCGGTATCCATTCCTGAAAGAGCAGCTACTGAAAGATAAATACAATATACTATGGCAACAACAGATAAACTAACAACAAGGTACTTTAGAAAAGCAAAAATATTCTGAGTTGTGGTTCCGTATTTAAGTCGCTCCAACTCTATGATTAAATCTTCTTTAGTATAGTTGGCATACTTTTTTTTATACACCTTAACCCCCCCAAGATCCATTATTTTTGGGGATTATTCATATAATACAATAAAAAGCCAAGATATTGGCATATATATCATTAAGTTGGCGTATTTTAGTACTTTTCGCTATATTTTTCAGACGAAATGCGTTTAATATTAAGACTATACGCCAATAAAAGGGTTTCGTACTAATAATTTTTAAGCAATTTTTACAGCTATTCTGTAGTGCCATTAAAGTTACCAACAACAATACTTTTTATTATTAGCCTTTTCGAGGAGATTGCCGATTTATGTTATTGGCTTTTGTTCTTGAGGGTAGCGAGGTGTCTCAAGGAGCCTGGAATTCCCAAGTGATAAAGAACGTTTTTTTTATAATTCTCGACTGAGTAATTTTTGCAATCTATGCAGTTCATTTCTAGCAGAGGGCTAAGGGTCTATTATTAGAGTGCTGTAAGGTAACATAAGGGGGTGCTTGGGGTCTTGATCTACAGTCCGGCCGAATATCTTCACGACTTTTCCGGAGTTCAATATTTTTCCCATTGTGGTTTTAAAATTGTCGCGAAGTCTGACAGGCACTTTTTTGGTGTTTCCCCAACAGGGCACAAGCACATCAGCTTGACTGATGATTTCTTCAAGATATTTATTATTATCGTTTCCTACCGGATCACGAGCCTTTTTGAGCGCTTTTACATCCGTAGCTCTGAACGCAAAAACATTCCCAACAATAAAACCTCGTCCACCGTTTCGCTCTGTAAAACCGATTAATTTAGTTATCGTCTGATCGTCAATATTTGCATCTGCTGTAGAAGGGTTAACGCCAAAATACGCGTACAACAAACCCTCTTTTCTCCATTCTCTACGTAACGAATAGCGATAATTTTGGCATTTAGATAGGCAGGCTGATCTATTCATAATTAATCTAGTTTACAACTCTGTGGAGATATTCTTTATCTGGGTCATTCATTAAGACGCCAAGTTCAATTCCATGTTTGATTGTCTCAACTGCTTCGTTGTAATTAATTTTACATATTCTTTGAACGTGACAAGTTCCGTTTGACTCTTCTCGATTACAATAGAGCAAATAAACTGCAAGATTTTTCGTTAATGGGTTTTCCTTTCCCAAGCTAGGTAAGCTGCTCACTAGCGTCTCTGCCATTAGCTTTTTCGCGTAAATCATTGCAGCAAAATTAATAACGTCGATCATGTCGCCTTTGTCGATGTGCTCTATAAGCATCTTTTTTAAATCATCTATTTTGCAATCCTCTCGATACCATCCGCCTCGACCTTTGTCGCGCGCCAGGGCTAGTTTTTCTTTCATCGCTCTGTAGACATAATCACATAATCGATCATCGATATACTCGTCACCGTAGCGATTGGCGAGATAGACATCATTGGGAAGAGACCTAGCAATGTATTCGTGTAATAGCATTTTTATCTCGTTTATTCGGGTTGGTTAAACTACGTAGCTCAGCAGCTCTTTAAGCCTGGCACGTGCTTGTTCGTCAGTAAGCTGCTCGTCATAAGCTGTAATCCAAAGTTGGTGCATTGTGCTGGCAAGCGACTCTTTGTCGTTGCGGCGCTTAATTCTATTAATTATTTCTCGCGGTGTAGTTCCGCATCTGTATTCAATAATTGCCATGGTATTCAGTATCGCTATCAGCCATGCTTTGTGTCCTCTCGATTAAATTAGGTACGCCACTCAAAATCGCCTTTGTCTTCTTTGATGGTGTTTTCGGTTTTGACGCACTCACATTCACGTCCAACATATTTTTCAGCAACAGGCATCCAGAAATTACGAACATAGCCACCGGGCACGTGGTTGTCTTCTTTGCTGTCCTCCATTCCGAATGCTTTGAGTGCGAATCTAGCTTCGTTGCGGTTACAGCGCTTCCCGTGTCCTTTGCTAATTGATATGTGATATTCCGGGCCGACAGAAAAACCGTCTTTGTCTTGAGCGACTTCAAGTGCTGAAATAACAAAAATCCTTTGCTCCGGGTAAAACCAATAGTGTCCCTCATAGCCAAGCGTTACATGATTGGGCACGATACCCTTGTACTCCCAGCCATCGCCTTTGGGTCGTTTTGGCGGTATTACGCTTATTGAGCTATCGGGCATGATTAACCTCCATATTTGGTTTAGAAAACAAGGGGTTTGTATTTTTCTCCGTTCCAGTCTGGGGGAGTAGTGCGGATAGGCGCTTTAACGCTGTATGAAAAAACAGTAAAAGAGGGGAGTTATTGTCGGCGTTTGTGTCGGTGAAACGCGTTTTTATGGGTTTTTTCAGGTATGATGATAAAAATATCGCTTTAAATATCAGCAGCGAATATACCCATAAACACCCACAAATGGCGTTCCCGGCTGGAATCGAACCAGCATCTAAGACTTAGGAGGTCCTTGTTTTATCCATTAAACTACGGGAACGAACGACGCAGGCAAACCGAGCTAGGTGCGCTGTTTGCATTTGCGGCCGCGGATTTTAGCAGTTTCCAAAATTGAGTTAAAGCTCTCGGTTTTTTAGTAGATGATCGGAGTTATTGAGCTGGTAAACCAATAGATCGCCTCATCTGTTTGATTGCGCGCTCCTCAAATACCGGCGCAAATGCGCGAACTTTCTTGTATTTAGAGGCTTGATTTCACTGGCTTGTGTTGCCTCTCCGGCAATGGGGCGGTGTATCCATACACAGACTATGAACCCGGTAACAAGTATGACTGCGTTAATAGCCTGCGAACTAATCGTTAAATTGTTGTAAGAGGGCGTTGCAAGTCCGCTAAAGTTATCTAAAAATGTCATTAGACCCTGTTTTAGCGAGTTAAGAAGCGACGTTATAGCCGTGCTTGATACCTTACCCTATTTACAAAAAACCAACTTCCCGAAACTCTATCGCGATAGCGTTAACACTTTGCAAGTCAACTTGGGCTATCGTTGTAATTTGAGCTGCACGCATTGCCATGTAAACGCCGGGCCGAAGCGCACTGAATTAATGTCGTGGTCTGTTATGGAAACCATTTTGTCCTATATTGAAAGGCATCAAATTAATACGCTCGACATCACAGGTGGAGCACCTGAAACGAACCCCTATTTTCGCCAGCTGGTAGTAGAAGCTTCTAAATTCGAGCTAGAAATAATTGATCGCTGCAATCTTACAATACTATTAGAGCCTGGTTTCGAGGATCTCGGCGAATTTCTCGCAGCTCACAAAGTAAATGTAACAGCGTCGTTGCCTTGCTATCTAGAGGAGAATGTTGATAAGCAGCGTGGCAATGGAGTCTTCGAAGCTTCGATTGTTGCGTTGCAGAAACTAAACAACCTAGGCTATGGTCGAGAAGCGTCATTACCTTTAAATTTGGTTTATAACCCGAATGGAATTTTCTTGCCGCCGGCTCAGCAGAGTTTACAAGCGTCTTATAAAAAAGAACTTAAACAGCGTTACGATATCGATTTTAGCGAGCTGTATGTACTGACTAATATGCCGATATCTCGTTTCGGCAGCATGTTGCTCTCTAAAGGTGAGTTTGATAACTACATGCAGCTTTTGCGTGACAATTACAGCGAAAACAATCTCGCTTCGTTGATGTGTAAAAGTCTAGTGAGCGTGGATTGGCAAGGCTATGTTTATGATTGCGATTTTAATCAAATGCTCGGTTTGCCGCTCAAAAATGCAAATCGCAGTATTATCACTTCGGATAAAAAAAGGTTACATATTTCAGAATTATTAGACCGGTCTTTGACTGGATGTGAAATAGTTGTGGGCGAGCACTGTTACGGTTGCACAGCGGGGCAGGGGAGTAGTTGTGGTGGAGCGCTCGTTGAATGATGCGTTAACGAGCAGCAAGCGTTTATTGAGTATTGTGATTCCGGTTCTCAACGAGCAAGGTATGCTTGAGCAAAAGTTGCTAAAACTTAAGATACTCACACGACAGTTTGAAACGCAAATAGATGTTATTTTTGTTGATGGTGGTAGCCAGGATCAAAGTATTGAGTTGATTCGTGAGCATGGGTTCCATTGCATTAGCAGCAAATCTGGTCGTGCATGTCAGATGAATGCTGGTGCAGAGCTTGCTCATGCAGAATATATACTGTTTTTGCATGTAGATACGGACCTTCCTGAAGACTTTAACATCGTTATAAACCAGATAAAAAACTGCAAACCGCTTTGGGGTTTTTTCAAACTGCGCTTGTCAAATAATAAAAAAATATTTCGTTTGCTTGCATTTCTAATTAACCTGCGTTCAGCTCTCACCTCAGTTTCAACCGGAGATCAGGGGCAGTTCTTTCAACGTTTAGCGTTTATGCAATCGGGAGGTTTTTTAACACTTCCGCTTATGGAGGATATTGAAATTGCCAAACGTTTTAGAAAAAAAACTAAGCCTTTGGTCATTGGAGAAAAAATGGAGTCTTCAGCTCGACGTTGGGAACAGGCGGGAATAGCGAAAACTGTGGTGCTTATGTGGAGCTTGCGTTTCGCCTATTGGCTGGGGGTAGACCCGGAAATCCTTGCACGGTTTTATCGCCAAGTTAAATAAAATGTGTCTGCAAAAAGCTATTCTACAATTTGCTAAATCTCCTAGGCTGGGAGAAGTCAAGACTCGTATGCGCGGTCATTACAGTGAACAAGAATGCTTAGATTTGCATATAGCATTAGTAAATTACACGCTAAATATGCTTGCGCAAACTGATTGTGCAGTCGAGTTGTGGACGACCGACCCGGAAATCGAATCTTTCGATTATTCCTCACATATGCAACTATGGTGTTATAAACAAGAAGGGCGTGATTTAGGTGAAAGGATTATTTTTGCATTGCAGCAGGCCTTTTTGCGTTGGCAAAAAATTATTTTGATTGGTAGCGACTGTCCTGAAATCGACTCTGAATATATCACCGAGGCTTGGCAAAAGTTAAACGAAGTCGACGTTGTTATTGGGCCGGCACATGACGGTGGTTACGTACTTATTGGTTTAAATCATTTTATACCGGAGATTTTTTACTCGATCGACTGGGGGACAGAACAGGTATTAGCTCAAACATTAGAGCGTATAAAGTCTGTTGGGAAAACACATTGCTGTCTTGGTACATTACACGATATAGATAGGCCTGAAGACCTTGAGTTCGCCTCCCATATCTGGTCTGGTAAAAACAGTTGACTTACCTAGCATGCGTAAAACGCGTTTTTGGGGAGTGATTATCTTACGCAGAACCGAGCTGGTGTTTAGCACCGTTGCCGGACTTCGATCCTTTGCCCGTGTATAATTCGGGGCCTTTTTCTTGGCCGCGTAGTATGTCGAGCAAGCGATTAAACGTATGCTCATTGCGAGTCATTAGTTTGCCGTTTATCTCGTTTTCGGATTTACAATCGACGATCAATTGTTTAAGTCTAACCCAGCTTTGCAGTAAGTCATGCGAGTTAAATTTTTCAATTAGCTTTTGCCAGCGCACTTCTTCATTATCGCTTAAATTGGACGCGTATTGTGTGAGAATGTTTGTGCGAGAATTTGCGCTATTTTCTAGATGTTTCAGTGCTTTGGCTTTGTCTTCGATAAGTTTGTCAAGCTCATCGAAATTGCGCTTTTTCAAGTATTCACGCTCGTTTTTTAATAGCGTTAACAATTTTTCGCACACTTTAATATCGTTATTAATATGCGAAACGAGTTTTTCACAGGTGAGTTCGTTCGAGGGGTGCGACATGCTCAGTACCTTTTCGCGTCACCTGGACAACTAAGCTTGCGGCTTATTTATTTAGCCGCAGAATTAAAAGAGCTCGTCTTGTTGTAGTAGGTTTTCTGCGATTATTTCGGGGTTAATGGTATAAGTGCCGTTGTCGATTGCTTGTTTGATAGATGCGACTTTATCACTATCTACTTCGGGCGTTGTTCGCAGAGAGTCTTCAAGCTTTTCGAGAGAGCGCGCCTCAGCACTGAGCGAAACGCTGTCGCCGATGGCTTTATCGCTGGATGGATTTGCAGACGACTGACCGTCAGCGCTGGTTTGACGCGCCTTGGGACCACTAGTCCCCGATGCAGCCATGCCTTTGCCTATCCCAGAATTGCCTGGTTCAATAACCATATTCTCTTACCAAAGCTGTTAAACGAAAAGGTTCATACTCGCTATCGGCCTTTTCTTAATTAACTTTAGCCCTTTTTTTTCAATTTTTCTAAAAACGTCGAATTTTCAACGCAGTCGCGAAAACAATTGCTCCCAACCAATAGTACGGACAATCGTTTTCAACGGCAAAACGTTTAGCAGGTATGCAGGTTTGGGGCCAAAGTAAATGGGTTGTCGTGGAAAACAGCTGGCGGCTATATACTTTTATAGAAAAATCAATGAGATAGGTCTTATTTTTGGGTTCAACCCAAGCTCTCGGTGTTTATCGAACGGTTCTCACGCGCCCGGGACCCACGACCAATGCGTCAAGAACTCGGTTTGAGCTATTGTTTTTGACGCTTATTGTTTCGCCTAACTTACCGTTTTCAAGTGCAGTTGCCATCATTGATACCGTTAGCCCCCGACGAGACGCTTGTATAGTGACTTTGTCGCCTTTTGCTACCACCTTAGGTTGGGTAACCATCGATAATTTAACCAGCTCACCTGCGCGTGCAGAGCGTTTCATAACCATTCCCAATGCACGCTCAGGTTCATCTATGTAACCATTCCCCAAGTGAGAGATATTTCGCCTTTCCATGCGTATGGCATTCACGTCTAGTGTCTGGCCGCGATGAAGGCTTTGTTCTGCCACCGCAACCTCTGCAAATCGATCGATTTTTACTGGAACAAATATGCTCCATCGAGTATCTGTTTCGCAGGCAACGCGTGTTGTGATATGGCTGCGATTGTTAGAGCTTTTATTTGTCTGAATTTTTAACGGTTTTGCGCACTTTGCCAGGCGTAACCTGGGGTCGAGCTTGGATACCGTAACTTCGTAATCTTGATCAAATGACTCCCGGCCGATTTTCTCGGCCAAGGTCGTTTCAATATATGTGTAGACCTTCTGCTCAATATCCTGCGCGTTTTCATACTCTACCGCCCACAGAGAGGCTGGCCCGGTTGTCGCTAGAAGGAAGAAAAAAAAGCGAATGCTCATGATTCTTGTCCTATGCTAAATGTATGAAGAGTGATCAATGTTCGCCAAGACAATTGAGTTAACTTTGATGACTGTATTTTGTCGTTGCTAACTCGGGACAAAAAGCCTTATTTCTGAAATTATGGATACGTTGTCTGTCAATTTTTTGTCACTGAGGAACATGTTATTAATATATAGCAAAGCTTAGACCGATAATCCGAGTTTTTTAACGATAAATTAAAAAAAAATGCGCCGTTGGCTAGGCTTTCATTATAACGCGGCGATGGTGGTGTATCCGTGCACCGTGTATTAATCCGACAATAATTGTTACCGGGTTAATAAAAAATGCGTTTAGCTTGTAACATTTTGTTTGTAATAAATAGTTGAGGAAAGGCAATGGCTGGGGTGCTCGATAGCGTTAATCAGCGTACGCAGCTGGTAGGACAAAATAGGCTGGAATTACTTCTCTTCAATCTGGGTGGTGCTCAGCAATACGGCATAAACGTTTTTAAAGTAAAAGAAGTTTTACAGTGTCCGCCCTTAAGTGAAATTCCCAAACGTCATCCGGTTGTGCGTGGTGTTGCACATATTCGAGGTGGCACCATCCCAATCATGGATATGCGCCATGCCACTGGCAGCAAGCCGCTGGATGATATTCAAAATTGTTTCGTTATTATTACTGAATATAATGGGTCGACCCAAGGCTTCCTCGTCAACTCTGTCGAGCGCATTGTCAATATGAATTGGAGTTCAATTCATCCGCCACCTAAAGGTACGGGACGTGATAGTTACTTAACAGCTGTTACTGAGGTTGATAAACGCCTTGTAGAAATAATTGATGTCGAAAAAATCCTTGCGGAAGTATCCCCGTTACCTTCAGTTGTTAGTGCCGATGTAGTTGAAGAGTCGTCTACCATAGAAGTTGCTAGTCGCCACATTCTCATTGTCGATGACTCTGCGATTGCTCGTAGACAAATACAAAAAGTAGTTGAATCGTTGGGCATGGAAGTAACCGTTCGGAAGAATGGCCGCGAGGCGTTGGATTTTCTTGAAGAAATGGTTGAGAGTGGAAAAAATCCGTATCACGAATTGCTACTTGTCATTTGTGACATTGAAATGCCAGAGATGGATGGTTACACCTTTACCGCAGAAGTAAGAGCAAACCCTAAGTTATCGGATATGCATATTATATTGCATACATCGTTGTCAGGTGTATTTAATGAAGCGATGGTCAAGAAAGTTGGTGCGAATGATTTCTTAGCGAAATTCCACCCGGACGAATTGGCCAAACGTGTCAATGTTCGCATGCAAGAAAATACTAACAACGCAAGTTAATACAATTACATAACAAAATCATGAAACCGATAATATTCGCAATTGGAATGCTTAGATGGAACTGAATTCTGGGGAATATGCCAAGTTTCGAGAATACTTGCGTATGTCCTGCGGTATAGAGCTCGGTGATAATAAGCAGTATTTAGTCACCTCGAGAATGCGGAAATTATTGATTAGCAACAAGATCGATGACTTCTCAGAACTGATTAAAAAGCTACAGGCTTCCTGCTCATCGACATTAAAACAAGAAGTTTTAGACGCGATGACAACCAATGAGACGTCTTGGTTTCGCGATGGTTATCCATACGACTTCTTAGAAAAACAGTTTTTCCCACAGTGGCAACAAGACAATCTGACAAAACCGGCGCGCATATGGAGCGCAGCCTGTTCGACAGGGCAGGAACCCTACTCAATTAGTATGATTTTATCAGAGATAAATCGGCTTGCCGTGCCGTCTAGACGCGTTAGCGCAAATATCATTGCAACAGATGTGTCGCAGTCTGTCTTGACTGCGGCAAAAAACGGTTTGTTCGATCAATTTTCAGTGATGCGCGGGTTGACGCCTGATCACTTGAACCGTTATTTTCTTGCGCAAGAAAATGAAAGTTGGCAAATTAACCAGGATCTTCGTAGTTCTATCGATTTTCGCCTTCTCAATTTACAAAATGATTTTTCTAACCTCGGCCAGTTCGACCTGATTTTTTGCCGCAATGTTTTGATATATTTTTCGGCGGAACTCAAAAAAGATATTCTTTGCCGAATACGTCGTCTCTTGCAGCCTGGCGGTTTGCTGTTTTTGGGCTCCTCTGAAAGCATCACAGGTGCGGAGGAGTTTTTTGAACTGACGAGCTGTCACCCTGGTTTAGCTTTTCGCGCAAAATAATCTTGTTCTCTAAGTTCTGTGAGCCCATCCCAAAGTAAAACGCGCTGAAATTTTTGTTCGGATCTGTAATAGCTATATTCCTTAGCACCTATTTATTGTCTGCATAAAACTGATGACCATAGAAAAAGGGTAAACCGTTCCTCTTTTCCCTCGCTTTTCGGCAAGACTTTGCCGCGGCCAAAATTTTGGCGAAAGTGCCATATAAAAAACTGATAAAAATCAATATGTTTTATCAATTTTACGGCTTGGCATGTCACTTGCTCAAGAACTACTTAGTAAAAGTTTTAAGAAATTATTTCAGTCGTATTGGGAAGGTTTATGGCGATTTCCTTTGACAAAGCTCTAGGGCTCTACGAAAGCGCGCTTAAGTTGCGCTCGGAAAAAGCTCAGTTGCTATCGAGTAACTTAGCTAACACTGACACGCCGGGCTATAAAGCGAGAGATATTGATTTTCACGCTGCACTGGAGTCGCGACTCAACAGTAAGCCATCTGCTTCAAGCCTACGCGTATCGCGCGAAGGTCACGCGGGATCAATGGGTTCAGTAACGCCAATGACTGAAATCCAATACCGTGTTCCTACACAGCCGTCGATTGATGGAAATACTGTAGAAGAACATGTTGAACACTCGGAATTTATGAAAAATAGCCTTGAATTTCAAACAGCATTTACCTTGTTAAATAGTCGTTTCAAAGGCTTGATTGGTGCATTAAAAGGAGAATAACACATGCCACTTTCTAATATTTTTGACATTGCCGGTTCCGGTATGAATGCGCAGACGCTGCGTTTAAACACAACCGCCAGCAATATTGCCAACGCAAATTCGGCCTCCTCGAGTTCTGATCAAGTGTATCGCGGACGTCACCCGGTTTTTGCTGCGGTACAAGAAAACATTTTGGCAGAGAATTATGGTTTTGGTGTCTTGGGCCAGCAAGCAGTAGGTGTTTCGGTGGAAGGCATCGTTGAAAGTGATGCTCCGTTAGAAAGGCGCCACGAGCCTAATCATCCAATGGCAGACGAAGATGGGTATGTTTATTACCCCAACGTAAATGTCGTGGAGGAGATGACAAACATGATTTCCGCGTCGCGCTCGTTTCAGGTCAACGTTGAAATTATGAATACAGCTAAACATATGGTGCAGCGGGTTTTGACATTAGGACAATAAAAATTTATTTCCAATTGTCAATTGAACAGAATTAGAGGCTTCGTTGTATGACAAACGCAATAACCGACAGCGCGGTTTACAATGATTTTTCAATCAAAGAAAAATCGACCGACGAGACTAAAAGTAACGAACTGGGTCAACGCGCGTTTTTGGAGTTAATGATCACTCAATTGGAAAACCAAAATCCCCTGGACCCGCAAGAGAATACAGAATTTATTGCTCAGCTCGCGCAGTTTAGCTCAGTCGAAAGCCTCGATCGTTTAAATAATAATTTTGATTCGTTTACCGATAATTTTGTTGCTAATCAAGCGCTGCAAGCTTCTACTTTAGTTGGTCGCTCCGTTACCGTACCCAGTGACAAGGCGTTGCTAGAGGCGGGAGGCGTTGTTGCTGGCAGTGTGGATATTCCTTCCAGCACGGGTGAAGTCTTTTTAAATATTTATGACGAATCTGGCGCGTTGGTCGAGGAAATTGATATTGGCCCAAGAGCCTCTGGAGAAATGGTGCTGCGCTGGGATGGACACGCGCTTGAAGTTGACGGCGAGTTATTGTCTTGGCAAAGCGCGCGCGAAGGAGGTCAACCTCCGGGACAATATACTTGGAATGTTCACGCATCGATAGACGGAGAAAAAACGCAATTAAATACCGCTTTGAGTGCAAACGTTAATAGCGTAACTGTGGGTGCGAATGGCGCACTCACGCTTAATTTATCCGGTGTCGGTGCGGTAAGTCTTGAAGACGTTAAACAATTTAATGAGTAAGAATACAAACGAGTAATAGTAGGAGAAGTTTATGCCTTTTGAAGCTGCTTTAAGTGGTATTCGTGCCGCATCAAGTGATTTAAGTGTAACCGGGAATAATATCGCTAACGCTTCGACCACAGGGTTCAAAGAATCGCGAGCAGAATTTGGTGATGTTTATGCTATCTCTGTACTGGGCGCCGGAAGTAACGCGATAGGTAGTGGGGTCCAGTTGCATGACGTATCGCAGAGTTTTAATCAAGGTAGTATTACATTTACAGAAAATGAATTGGACTTGGCCGTAAATGGTAATGGTTTTTTTGTTATGCAAGTTAACGGCGAGCAATTTTATACTCGTGCGGGTTCCTTTGGTTTGGATGATCAGGGTTATATCGTTAACAGTACCAGCGGCCGGTTACAAGGGTTTCCTGCAGATGATGCGGGAAATATTAGCGGTTTGCAGAATGATATTCGTATTCAAACGAGTAATTTATCGCCGCGCCCAACAACGAGTGTGGATGCACTTTATAATTTGGATGCAGCTGATCCGGTGTTGCAATCCAACGGCCGGAGCATTCAAACCACGGGTAATGCGATAGGCGTTGCGCAGGTCGGGATTCAAACCGATACAACGACAACATTGGAAAGCGGCACATTTACATTGCCTCTAGCAAACGACTTTAATACTACGCCGGTAACATTTGACGTTGAACTTACAGGTGCAAGTCAAAACCAGGGAACTGTGAGTATAAATCTTAACACTGCGGCTGGTGTTCCGGCTGTGGTTAATAGTTTTAACGCGTTAAGCACTTTAGCAGGTGTGATAAATGCGCAGTTATCAAACCCGCTTCCGCCGGCGACAAGAATCAATGTGTCGGTGTCTGCGGTCGATTTGGGGGGCGGTAATTATCGTCTTGATTTTGCCCAGTTAGAAAGTGGTGAGTCGTCGCAAATTCGTATATTAAACGGTTCTGCCAGTGCTGCCGGCATTGGCTTGGCAGTCACTCCAGCAACTGATGTTTCTACTCCGGGCATTGCGGCCGTCGATAATGGGTATCCACAACAGAGCATTGATATCACTGACCAAACCGGAAACATTGTTACCTACACTTCACGAGCCGCCTCCACGGCCGCGACAACAGCAGCTGAATTAAATGCGTTATCAGGTGTTGCAGCGACCGCGACGACGCAAATGACATTGCTGTCTGCCAATTACACTAATAGTGCCGGGAATTTAATTATCAATTTAAATGGTGTGAATTTGACCTCGGATAACTTAGCGGGTTTGGAAACTGAAATTAATGATCTCTCCAATACAACGCTACCTGGAGTTACAGCAACACTGGACGCCGTTTCCGGGGATTTAACGGTTAATTCAGCGGTCGGTGACGATTTAGTTATTTCGATTAGCAGCTCTGATGATCAAGATTCTCTCGAAGTTTTGGGTGATCCCTTGGCGCCATCGCAAATATTGGAGGTGGATACCAATGCTGCTCTCTCAATCGCAGGAGCCAATGATGCGTCTACGGATTCGATTGTCGTTGGTGGCACGATTGAAGTAACTTTAGATGAAGGCTTTTCCATTACCAATGCGCTTCCTCCCTCAATTGGCTTGTTTGGCCCGCTAACACCTGACTCATTTACCGATGTAACCTTAAATGCTTTTGATCCAGCGGACCAAGCAACATATAACTCAGCGACATCCATGACGGTTTACGATAGCCTCGGGAACCCTCACGTGCAAACCCAGTATTTTGTCAAACAGGATTACGATCCTAACGACCCAACGACCTCGCCGAATCATTGGGTAATGTATGTGCAGATAGATGGCCGCGATATTGGCGACCCCGATACAACCTTACCCCCGCCGCAAAATACTGTGGCGACCCGGGCATCTTACAATATTTATTTTAATGAGGATGGATCATTAAATAACCTGTTAACAGAAGATATTTTAATTTCTAACTGGACACCGCTTGACGAAAACGGAGTTCCCAACGGAGCGCTCGGTCCACAAAACGTGTTAGCGGGGGGAACAACATTAATTCCCGATCCTCCTAGTAGCTCTAATTTCGTTATTAATCTAACAGGCAGTACGCAGTTTGGGAGTGACTTCTCCGTTAATGATGTGGATCAGAATGGCTACACGACTGGACGATTATCCGGTTTAAATGTCGATGAGACCGGTATTATTTTCGCGCGATTTACCAATGGTGAATCACAAATATTAGGTCAAGTGGCGCTTGCTGATTTTGCTAACACTCAAGGTTTGCAACCTGTCGGTGATACGATGTGGGCAGAAAACTTTAAATCTGGCCCTCCCAATGTGGGTGTTCCGCAAAGCGGAGCATTAGGCGCAGTGCAAGCCGGCGCACTGGAAGACTCCAATGTTGATTTATCTGAAGAACTGGTAAATTTAATTATTGCACAGCGTAATTTCCAAGCGAGTGCAAAAACCATCGAAACGGCTGATACGGTAACGCAAACAATTATTAACTTACGCTAGTTAATAATATTTTAAAGAAATTATAATAATAATAAATAAGCTACCCCAAAAGCTTGTTGCTTCACTAAAAAACACGGATGTTTATTTTTATATTCCCGCTATTACTCCCTTTCGTATCTAATCTGGCAAGATTTATTGTTCATCGCCTTTAGATTGGCACTGCTCTTGCAATCTTTCTATTTGCGAATATCTTTAATTTTTTTTGACGCAAATAAATAAGCAGTAAGAGACAACTAATGGATAAATCACTTTACATTGCAATGACCGGTGCAAAACACAATATGTTGGCGCAGGCGAGTCATGCCAATAATTTAGCCAATGTAAATACGGCGGGGTTTAAAGCTGATTTTGCGCAGGCGCGCAGCATGCCGATTTATTACGGCGATGGAATGCCAACGCGAGCCTATGCACTCGTTGAGCGCCCGGCGAGTGATTTTCGGCCGGGGGGCTTGCAAGAAACAGGTCGAATGTTGGATATCGCAGTCGAGGGCGATGGGTTTATTGCCGTGGAGGACCCAAGTGGTGCGGAGGCATATACACGCACGGGTTCACTCTATATCGACAGCGTTGGCATACTGCGAACCGGCAATGGTTTGCCGGTAATAGGCAATAATGGCGGTCCTATCGCGGTTCCGGCGGCAGAAAAAATTGATATTACGATGGACGGAAGCATTTCCGTTGTTCCGGTAGGGCAGGGACCGGAAGCGACCGTTCAAATTGATCGCATTAAATTAGTTAACCCCGATTTGCAAACTGTCACTAAAGGTGAAGATGGCTTATTCCGGATATTGGGTCTTGAGGGTGGTTTGCCACCGGATGGAGAAGTGCAAATTGTTTCAGGGTTTTTGGAGGGGAGTAACGTGAATGCGGTTAACGAATTAACCAGTATGTTGGCTCTTTCGAGACAATATGAAATGCAAGTTAAATTGATGTCGACTGTAAAAGAACAGTCGGAAAGTTCAGCAAGGTTGTTGCAGTTCAACAATTAGCTTTGAAAATGAATTAATTTTTTAAATAGTTTTTTATAGGTATTTGTGGAAAAGAGGTGAACTATGCATTCTGCACTTTATATCAGTAAAACAGGGTTGTCCGCACAAGATACCCAGCTCAGCACCATCGCAAATAATTTGGCAAATGCGTCCACCGTCGGTTTTAAACGCGATCGGGCAGTGTTTGAAGATCTGCTATATCAAATTCAGCGCCAGCCCGGTGCCCAGAATACAGAAGATACGCAGCTACCATCCGGGTTACAGTTGGGCACGGGTGTACGTATCGTCGGTACCCAGAAACAATTTACTGTTGGCAGTATGCAAGTAACTGAACAGGCCTTAGATATCGCGGTAGATGGCAGAGGTTTTTTACAAATTCTGCAGCCTAATGGCACACCTGCATACTCGCGCGCAGGGCAACTTCATATTAATTCAGAGGGAGTGATAGTAAATGCTGATGGTTTGCAATTACAGCCGGCGATCACGATACCTGAGGATGCGAGCGTTATTTCCATAGGTACTGATGGAACAGTCAGTGTGCAGTCGGTGGGACAACCGCAGGCGACTGCCGTTGGAAATATTCAACTAACAGATTTTATTAACCCAGCAGGGCTGCAAGCTATTGGCGGTAATTTGTTCGTTCAAACCGGTGCGAGTGGCGACCCGTTGGAAGGGGTTCCTGGACAAAATGGGCTCGGTGAAATTAAACAAGGTATGCTGGAAAATTCCAATGTCGAAATCGTTGAAGAAATGGTGAACATGATTACTACACAGCGCGCTTATGAAATGAATTCCAAGGTTGTATCTTCAGCTGATCAAATGCTGCAGTTTATTACACAAAATATGTAATTGATTTGGTTTTGGTTGTCTTCGCTATGTTTAAAAGAATTGTAAAAATACTATCGACTCTCAGCATGACTCAGCTACTTGTTGCTTGTGTCATTCATCAGCCACCGGTTATTGATGACCCTGCCTATGCGCCAGCATTTTCGCTCACTCCGCCAGAGGCACAAAAAACTAACGGCTCTTTATATTCGGGCGCACAGGTATTCGAGTTGTTTAGTGACACTAAAGCGCGTAAACCCGGGGACATTATTGAAGTGATATTAAGCGAGTCTACCGTATCATCGAAATCTGCCAATGTTGAAATTAAAAAGGATTCCGAAATTGCCAATAATCGCGCAACATTAATGGGTGAAATTACCAGAGCTGGAGGGCTCGATCTCTCTTCAAGTGCAACCAGCGAACGTGATTTTTCTGGCGAAGCTGATGCTTCCCAGCGCAATAATTTGCGTGGCAGCATTTCTGTCACGGTAATGGAAGTATGGCCCAACGGCACTCTGGTTGTGCGTGGAGAAAAGTGGATGAGAATTAATACCGGCGATGAATTTATTCGCTTGAGTGGTCTCATTCGTCCACAAGATGTTCGCGGCGACAATACCATTCAGTCGACCAAGATCGCAAACGCGCGTATTACCTATTCCGGAACCGGTGCTTTGGCAGATTCGCAAAGTCAAGGTTTTCTGGGGCGTTTCTTTAATAGTGCTTATTGGCCTTTTTAATTCCTAGGTGAATAATGGTGAGAATTGTCTTTGTCATATTATTGAGTTTGCTTGTTACCCAAGCTAATGCCGCACGAATAAAGGATATCGCTTCAGTGCAGGGCGTGCGCTCAAATCAGCTGATTGGGTATGGACTGGTCGTCGGCTTGGACGGCACAGGCGATCAAACTAATCAGGCTCCGTTTACGACGCAATCGTTTTCGGCGATGCTTAAACAATTTGGCATAACGGTTCCAGAAGGCTTGCGCTATCAGTTAAAAAATGTTGCCGCAGTCGTTGTTCACGCAGAACTTCCTGCATTTTCTAAACCTGGTCAAACCATCGATGTTACAGCTTCCTCAGTCGCAAATGCTAAGAGCTTGCGCGGAGGAACGTTAATTGCCACACAACTACGGGGCTTGGATGGCAATGTATATGCTATTGCTCAAGGTTCGTTAATTGTTAGTGGTTTTGGCGCTGAGGGTAAAGATGGTTCAAGGGTCAGTGTCAATTTAAAAAGCGTTGGTCGCATTCCTAACGGTGCAAATGTCGAGCGCGAAGTCCCAGTTCGTTTTAGTGAAAACAATGAAATTATTTTTAATTTAAACTCTCCGGATTTTACAACGGCTAAACGTGTAGCGGCGAGTATTAATCAATTGGTTGGGCCCAATATCGCAAAACCGCGCGACGCGGTTTCCATTGCTGTGCAAGCGCCCGTAGACCGCGCTCAACGCGTCGAATATATTTCGTTGCTCGAAAATGTTGAGGTGGCACTTGCAGATGTTGCTGCGCAAGTAGTCATTAACTCGCGTACGGGCACTATTGTCGTCGGTCAACACGTTCGCGTGTCCCCGGTGGCGATTACACACGGTTCATTGACCGTTTTGGTAACAGAAAACCCACAGGTCAGTCAGCCGCAACCTTTCGGTGAAGGGCAAACGGTTGTTGTTCCCAATAGTGAAGTCACTATTACGGAAGAGGAAACGAAAATGTTTAAGTTTGCTCCGGGGCCGACACTCGACGATATTGTGCAAGCTGTTAATGATGTCGGCGCAGCGCCAGGGGATTTAATGGCTATTTTGGAGGCGCTCAAGGAAGCTGGCGCGCTAAAAGCAAAAATTTTGGTGATTTAAATGGCGTACCTATCTTCGCCTAGTGACGCAAGTGCAATTTTTACTGATTTACACGGCGTGCAATCAATAAAACAGGCGGGTGACGATGATGCGGCTTTAAAGAAAGTCGCGCAACAATTTGAATCGATGTTTGTACATATGATGTTAAAGTCAATGCGCAACGCCAATGCCGCATTTGAAGAAGATAGTTTGTTTCAAAGCGAATCCTCAAAATTTTATCGTGATATGTACGACCAGCAATTAGCACTTACGATGTCGAGCGGAAAAGGCATTGGCATTGCCGAAGCTATGTATCAACAAATGCGGCGAGAGTACGGCGTGCAAAATCAGAATCCAGATATTGCAAAAGATCCACTCAAAATAGACGATGTTCGTAAGCATGCAGAGAATAGTGTGATATTCGATCTTCGCTTTGCCAACACTCCAGACAAACCACCTCCTCCCCGTGAGCAGGGTAGTTTTTCTGTTGTGGACTCGGCGACCATTCGAGGAAACGAGCGAATCGATACGGCTCAGAAATTTGGCGCTGTATCGCCGGAAGATTTTATCAACAAAGTTCGACCCTTTGCTCATTCGGCCGCAATTGGGCTTGGTGTTGACGTCGATATGCTAGTGGCACAAGCTGCCTTGGAAACGGGGTGGGGGAGATTTGTTTCACGCGATTCGACAGGTGGAACAAGTAATAATTTATTTAATATAAAAGCGGATGCTCGTTGGCAAGGGGAAAAAGTATCGGTTGATACGCTTGAGTATCGTGACGGTATCGCGCAAAAAGAGACTGCAAACTTCAGAAAATATCTTACTATCCGCCAGAGTTTCGAAGACTTTGCTGGATTTATCCAAAATAACTCGCGTTATAAGCAAGCGCTGGATCTTGCCGCAGATGCAAAACAGTTTATAAAGGCAATTCATAAATCCGGCTATGCGACTGACCCGCAATATAGCGATAAAGTTATTTCTATATTTAATCGAATAAAAAATGGTGATTATAACCCTATAAAAAGTTCAGGGACGGGTGACTTATGAGTAGCGATCTACTTGGAATTAGTATTACAGGTTTGCGATTAAGCCAAGCTGCGCTTAGCACGACAGGACACAATATTGCCAATGCCGGTACTGAGGGATATAACCGGCAAAGTGTAAAAGCTATTACTAATCCAGCTACGTTTGCGGGTGCTGGTTATATTGGTAATGGCGTAAACGTCGAGTCAATTGACCGTGTTGTTAACAGTTTTGTTGTCGAACAACTGCGCACAGATTCAACTTTGTTTAAGGACCTCGAAGCTTACCGTCAACATATTACCCAGGTAGATAATTTATTATCCGACGTATCAACGGGGCTGAGCAGCGGTTTAGAGTCTTTTTTTATTGCTATGCAAAATGGTGCAGATGACCCGACTTCCTTACCTGCACGACAATTAATTGTCAGCGAAGCAGAGAACCTTAGCGATCGTTTTAACAGTATTTATGATCGCTTAGAAGTTATTCAAGACGGTGTTGTATCAGGCATGCAGGTGGCTGTATCACAAATTAATGCGGTTGCAGAGAGCGTTGCACAATTAAACTTAAAAATTTCAGACGCATCTGGTTTGGGAGTTGATTCCCTGCCCAATGATTTGCTCGATCAGAGAGAAGAGGCGCTTAGAAAACTTTCAGAGTTGATTCCGATTCAGACCTTTGATCAGGGTAATGGACATATCAACGTGATAATCGCAGGTGGCCAAAGTTTGGTGGTAGGTAAGGACTCACGCGAACTTGCGCTGGCCCCAAGTATTGAAGACCCATCCTTTGCCGATTTAGTTTTTCGCGACATTGGCAGCACACAACCGTTAACTGATTTTATTAATGGTGGCGAAATTGGGGGCTTAATTCGTATACGTGAAGATATTAGAGCTTCCTTTCGTGATATTGGCCGTATCGCGGTGACAATGGCCGATTCCTTTAACAATATTCACAACATGGGCGTATCGTTAGAAAACGAATACGGTGATGATTTTTTTTATGATGTAAATGATGAAGCGGTAGCGCGAAATCGTGTTATTGGCGGCTCGACAAATCAGCCACCGGCTGATCGTCGCATGCAACTGCTTATTGAAGATTCTACTCAGCTTACCGTTAGCGATTACAGCGTTACTATTGCGCGTGATGGTTTATATTCTGTTGAGCGTTTGAGTGACAATACCGAAGTGGCGACTGGGCTTTTTCCAGGTTATTTCCCGTTCTCGGCAACTTTTGATGGCTTAGAATTGGTATTTGAAAGCGGCACTTTTCAAAGAGGCGATACTTTTTTGTTACAACCGACTTTTTCGGCTGCCTCCGACTTTAGTCGCGCGATTGTTAACCCAAAAGATATTGCATTTGGTAGCCCGCTGTTAACGGATGCCTACATTGGCAATACGGGTTCTGGTTCAATTACCTTAGGAGAGGTTTTGTCTCTGACAGATCAAACAGGCAATGCCATACCGTTACTGAGTACGCCTGGCGAAATGCAACCACCACTGATAATTAATTTTACCTCGCCTACCAGTTACGATGTGCTAGATAATTCTGATCCAGGTAAGCCCGTTCAACTTTCACCGCCCATGCGTAATCAACATTTTATTCCCGGAGTAAACAATAAAGTCTTTTCAGAGGACCCGGGAGAGACGATGATCTCGACTAACGGACCGATGATTGGCTTACCCGAAGGGCGGCAAGCGGTAACGCAAACTTCGTTGCAAATTGCGGCAGCGGTACCACCGGATTTTACCGTCACTGATTTTAGCGGATCGGCAAACCAGTTCTCGTTTGATCTTGTCATATCGGGATCGCTTTCGGGTACAAACGATGGAACACATACCATTACTGTCAGTAGTCCTGGCGTGTTAGATGAAAATGCATTACTGCAGAACATAAATTCTCAAATTTCAACCACACCGGTTGAGGCGTACATGACGGATGCAGGTACGCTGGGGTTTAGATTTATTACGCCGGGCTACGGAGATATTAGCTTACAAAACTATGATGGTGATCCCGACGGTGGCGCCGATACCTCGCCTGTAGGTCAAGCGAATAACTTGTTGGGTTTTGATATCGAGGCGACGACATATACTACGATTGGAAATGCCGATGGTATCTCTGGTTTTGGCGCATTGTCCAACGAATACACGTCGGAGTTATTCACAATTACCCAAGCACCTCAGTCGGTTGGGCTTGACCCTACTACCACAAATATTTTTACCGGTTTGCACGCCAGTGCACGAGAAATTGCCAGCCAGTTAAGTAATATCTCTGGGGTAGAAGCAAATGCTTTTAACTATGTTGAGTTGACGGATTTTCAGGTTACCGGGACCGTACCATTGCAAATATCAATTAACGGTGAAAATTTATTTAATTACAGGACTGATCCCACTACGAATCAATTAGCCTTGGCTAGTAATGTTCCCGATCCAGTTAATGAACCAGAGCGCTTTAATAATTTTATTGCTGCGCAAATAAATGAAAACAGGACGTTGAGTAATGTTGGAATCTATGCGGTTTCGGGCCAAGACCCGGATACTGGAGATACCGAGGTAAGAATTTATTCGCGAGAAGGCGACGATATTCATGTTTCGTTTCGCGGAACTGCTGGAGAGAGTATTGCTGTTAGCGACGGTCAAAACGCTAATTTAGCTCTTATGGGTGCTGGTAACAGTGTCTCGTCGGATATCGTTGTAGGTGGAAGAATCGATGTCAGTTTAGCTGATGGCGTAAGCTTTGCGACAACCCCGCCACAGAGTATGTTTTTTGGCGATACGACGGCAAGCAATTTCGCACAGTCGACGTATCTTGGTATTCAAGTGGAAGTTAATGGTGTACCTGAAGTGGGTGACACGTTTACCATGGATTTTAATTTGGATGCTGCGTTGGATAACCGAAATGCAATTGCATTTGTCGACCTGGAAAATAAGAAAATAATAGATGGTGAATCTTCTACTTATAGTGAAAGTTATGGAACCTTGGTAGAAACTATTGGCATTAAGACAAATGCAGCGCAAATCAATTCAGATGCAGCAGAAGAAGTTCTTCAGCAAACTCAAGCTTTGCGCAACTCGATTTCAGGTGTCAACTTAGATGACGAAGCTGCTGATTTAATTCGTTTTGAACAATTTTTTTCCGCTAACGCTCAGGTGATTAGCGTAGCACGTGACTTGTTTGATCGTTTAATTAGTTCCTTCTAGTGTCGAAAGGGTATGCTTAACTGCGAGAAGTAAAATGCGTATTTCATCTTTAGAAATATTTAATATTGCGACCAATAGTATCGCAAAAGTCAACGAAGGTTTGGTTCAAACGCAGGAACAAATGTCGACTGGACGGCGTGTTTTGACGCCTGCGGACGACCCAGTTGCTGCAACCAAAATAATGCAGTTAACGGAAGAAATAGCGTCAATTAAACAATATCAGAATAATATTAATATTGCGGAAAATAATTTATTTCTTGAAGAGTCGACTTTAAACAGTGTGAGTAATTTAGTTCAGCGCGTACAAGAACTAGCGGTACAAGCAGCGAACACGGCGACGCTTAGCTTAAACGAATATCAAGTATTGGCGACCGAAGTAGATGCGCGAATTGACGAATTGCTCAATCTGGTTAACACCAAAAACGCCAATGGTGATTACATTTTTGGTGGCTTCAAAAGTACGCAGGAACCTTTTACGGGTAGCCCGTTAACGGGTTTCCGCTATAACGGTGATGACGGACAGCAATTTATTAAAGTCGCTAACAATACGACAGTGGCTGCAACGGATTCTG
This sequence comes from Marinagarivorans sp., assembly GCA_028281865.1. Classification (GTDB taxonomy): domain Bacteria; phylum Pseudomonadota; class Gammaproteobacteria; order Pseudomonadales; family Cellvibrionaceae; genus JANQJB01. The sequence goes on along the minus strand of JANQJB010000007.1, from coordinate 15,535 downwards.
GTAAGCGGGCTTTTGTCGATATCGAAAGTTCAACCAATACTGTCAATACTTATGCAAGTTCAGCCAATACCTCTAACCCGCCTTTGGAAATGGGGATAGGGCGTGTCGTCGATCAACTCGCATACGATCGCTTTTACCCAGAGGATATTGTCATTACGTTTAATGCGGACTCCAATATTTCCCCTCCTGGAAAAAATTTTACCGCAACCGAGCGCTCAACTGACCGGGTTATTCTTGAAAACGAACCCTATATCGCGGGCCGAGAATATATTATCAATGGCGTCTCATTTCGAATGACGGGCAGCCCAGTATCCGGTATTGCTGCGACACCGGCTACACGTATTTTTGGTAGCGAGGCTAGTTTAAGTTTTCCACAAGATTTTTTCACAACGCCTGAATCTTTTACAATGTCGGTAAAAGGAAAGTCAGAGACTTTTATACTCGATGCCTTAATAAATTCAACTGCAGATTTATCCACTGTATTAAACGATACTGCCAACGGCAATGCTCAAAAACTCACGCGCCTTGGGTTGACCGTTGATGCACAGGGTATACAAATGCCTGATGGCTTGAATCTCACAGTCTCCAATGGTTCGGCAACTATTGATGATGTGATGGGTTTGGATACTCAGAACGGTTCAACATCGACCAATGGAGTGCAGGCACAAGCTGGTGATCGATCTTTTATCGACTCTTCAAAAAAACAAGACATTATTACAACGTTTGCGCGTTTTGCAGAGGCGATGCGCGAATATGATGGCGAGACAGCAACACGCGAGAACTTGTCTGATACTGTGGCGCAAACCTTAGATAATTTGGCGAATGCACAGACCAGTATTCTCGATGTTACTTCCACGATTGGCGCGCGCATGAATACGTTAACCAGCACACGCGAATTACATTTTGATAGTGAAGTAGTAAATAAGGAAGTCCTTTCAGATTTGCGCGACCTCGACTATGCCGAGGCTGCTACGCGCCTATCCCAACAAAGTCTTATTTTACAAGCGGCTCAACAGAGCTTTATTCGGGTTAGTCAGTTGACCTTGTTTAGTCAGCTTTAGGGCAATTTATCGACTTTGTACGAAAGTCTCATTTTTATTGGACAAATACGTGAATTTACGTATTTATCTACTTTTTTCCTTTCAATATAATCCAAATACGATATCGGCTTTACGAAAGGGAAAAAAATGGAAAACAATGCCTTAATAAAACGTATTTTTGTGATGTACGTTTACGCTTTTCTAGCGGCATGCGTTGGTGAGAAACTGCCAAAGCCGGGAGATTTTGTTTCCGTATATGAGAACTTCACGAGCGCTGTTTATGTTATTGAGCTTGTAGATGAGGGTACACAGCCGGAAAATCTCGTTATCAGCCTCGCCGGCGAAGATGCAGAAAAATTTTTTTACGATCGCCATACAAGGTCGCTAAGATTTATTGACCCCCCAAATTTTGAACAACCCAAAGACAGGGATCGAGATAATATTTATAAAGTCGAAATCTCGTTTGGTGATTCACTTGACTTAAACTCTGCGATAGTCGTTGATATAGCTGTCGAAGATTTACCCGCGCTCTATCAGAGCTACCGCGACACTTCCAATTATGGACGTGTTATTTTTCCAATAAATGGTTCGATATTAAAAGTAGAAGACGGAGCTCCGTTTCCTGTGGTGGTGGAACTTACTCAGCCGCATTTATCTCCACCAGAACAGCTAAAGCCGCTTAACACAAATGCCGTATGGCGGGTTAACACGCCTGTTTCCGCAGTTATACAAAGTGCTTGGCATGTATCCCGTGAAAACTATTCGCTCAACGTGCAAGACGTAAATCAGGAAATTTATGAAATTGAGCTTTTACTGAAACGTGAGTCAACTGACGAAACCATTTCTTTATCGGCCACGCCGGAAAAAAATCAATGGAAGGGAGCCTCCTATTCAAGTGATTTTAATCCCTTTATCACCTATACAAAGGATAAAGCTTTCTCTCAAAAAGTTGATGGTTCTATTGTCGAACTCGATATCCCGTTAAATACAGGTGAGCAAATTGATTATATATTTAATAACAAAGCAAAAGATCTGAGCAGCCACTCGCGCAAGGATACGGATTCTCGTGAGCAAATTATACTGCTATTGTCGCAGGAAAATAACGGCATGTTCGAGCGGCGAATTGTCGCGTTTGATCTCGACAATAACAGCTCGGTCACATTGCTGGAAAATTTTCAATATCGCCCAATGCTTCGCAAAATTAATCCTAGCCACCTTAGGATGTTACAAATTTCGGACTCGGAACTTATTCTCGATTTTTTTGATGAAGCGTCATGCCGAAACGAAAGCGAAGCATTGCCGCTCGACCTTACAAGAGTAATTGTGGCTAATTTAGACCCGCAGACCGCCAAAGCATCGACGTACTCAAGCGGACATATCGGCTGCAAAGAAAAACGCATTGCATTTAACTTATCAGGAGGTTTACCTGTCCACAGTCTATACCCATTTTCGGAGCACCTGAGCTTTTATTTTTCTAAGTATTATGATGACGGTTTAATAATTGCGAATCCGGTTGTTCCCCTTTATCCACAGCCCCATAGTTTTGCCGTTAGTTTGTCTAGAGAGTCACCGTATCTCGATATAAGGGTAGAAAGTGGGCCAGATACTTTTTCGCCTAATTATTCAATATTTTTAGATGCAAACTCTGTCGATAATGCTTCTTCAACGAGAGAATTTTCGACATTTTTACCTGATGATTCCGACTTTCAAATCCAATTAGCAGACGAAAAACTTTATGCGAGTAATTATCCTAAAGGCGGAGGTGAATTCCAATTGCCGATGACAGGTATTGATATTACACATTACACATTAAACGCAAAATTTCGAATTCTGAATTTTGTTGGCCTGCTAGAAGAAAGTGGACAAGCGATAAGCGGCTCTTTGGATTTAAGAACGGGTACTGTTTCTTATTTTAGCGCTGAATATAATGACTAACGGGTTTGATAAATTCGATTGTTAAATTGCTCAGCTCGTAGAAGCGTATAAAAGATAAGTCATCTAGTAAGCACATTTTCAGACTTCCACTTCGATAAATTCTTACCATCGCATGCGACCAGAAAATCGCAAAAATAATTTTTATAGAGATATTTCTTCATTGTTTTCCCATTTTTAAAGCTTGTATCGCTGGGTTTTAAGAAAAGATAAATCGTGGGTAGTTACAAATTTACCTATTTTGCCCACTCATAAGCGGTAATAGCGCGCTAAATCGGCAAATTTTGGCGGCAATAAAATTCTTCTTTACCTTGCAAACCATTGCCGCTTTTCTCCGTTTTTACCAAAAAAAGTCCGTAAGTTATTGAAATATAAAGAATAAAAAGGCTTGGCATAGCCGTTGCTAAATCCTTTGTAGTCGTAAAAATTGTTAGAAAAATCTAACGCAACCCAAGCGGCAATAAACGTCGGTCCAATTAAGGTAAAGACAAAATTTAAGCCAACTGGCTTTTCGTTTAAACCGCACGGGGCAGATTTTAAGTAACAGGAGAAGAGCAATGCCTCTAGTCATTAATACCAATATTGCATCACTCAATGCCCAGCGTCAGTTAGTGCATTCTGGCAACGAGTTAACCCAAGCGATGGAGCGTTTGTCTTCGGGTAAGCGAATCAATACTGCGGCAGATGACGCGGCCGGCTTGGCGATTTCAAACCGAATGACAGCTCAGGTGCGCGGCCTCAACCAAGCGGTGCGAAATGCGAATGACGGTATTTCGTTGATTCAGACTGCTGAAGGTGCGCTGGATGAAACAACCAATATTCTGCAGCGGATTCGGGAACTTGCGATTCAATCTGCAAACGGTATTTACGATGACGCCAACCGTTTAACGTTGGATGCCGAGGTGCAGCAGCTAGTAAAAGAATTAGATCGTATCGCTGGAAGCACAACGTTTAACGGTCAAACCTTATTAGACGGCAGCTTGGGTAATGTGGAATTACAAGTTGGCTCACAGGCTAACCAAACCATCGAAATTTCGATTCAAGCCATGGATTCGCAAACACTTGGAATGGGATCGGTATCGGTGGATGTTTTGGGTGCGGAAATTACCGCCAGCTTAACCTCTATCTCCCTCGACGAAACAGATATATTGATTAACGGCCAATCGATTGGCTCATTTGAAGGTAGCTCGGATACTTTTGCAGATTTGATCGACAACATTAATGATAATGTTATCGGTGTTGAAGCCTCCGGCTATACGTCGCTGGAAGCGGAAACCGTCGGTGACGGTGTGCTGGAAAACGGCAATAAATTGCGCATCACCGTGGAAGCTGCTGACGGCTCAGGTAATAACGTTTTTAACATTACCGATACCGAGTCCCTACAAGATCTTGCGAATAAAATTGAGCAAGTTACCGGCGGTGTGGTTTCCGCCGATATCGATGATCTGGGACAGCTAGCCATTACCAACGATGTCGGTTCGACCATTGTTGTGACAGCAGTCGATTCATCAAACTCCGTTACTGCAGCCGCATCCGAAATTATCGAGCGTGCTACCGGTTTTGATACTTATGATGCGACCTTATCGGGCTCCAACCAGGCAATTACTGATTCGGCTGAAGGTCAGATTGTGCTGCGCTCGAAACACGGAGATCCAATTACGATAGAGCGCGGCGCCACTGGAACCGTTGAAACACTGCAAAATCTTGGCTTCCGAGAAAGTGATGAGTCGGGCGTCGTCAAGGGTGTGGGTATGAGTTCTACTCACGCTGCAACCGCTTGGAACGTCGGTGACCTTACAATCAATGGCATCGTGATCGACAATGACGATACCGATAGCCTGCAAGGTAAAGTCAACGCCATTAACGAGGCGAGTAAGGATACCAGCGTAACCGCCGCGGCATTTGCTACCGTTGCTATCGACTTAAGTACCGCAGATTTAACCCTGGCGGGCAGTGGTGATGACAACATTGTCATAAACGGTGTAACCATTGACCTCGGCTTGACCGCGAGTATTACCGCATCCGATATCGTGGAAGGGTTTAACAACAATTCCGATAAAACGGGTGTAACAGCTTATCTATCGGGTACGCGAGTTGTGCTCGAATCTGACCAGGGTTCAATCCAAATTGGACCAACCACATCCAACGCGACCAGCGTGTTGGCCTCGACCAGTGCGGCGCTTGGTGGAGCGACTTTCACCTCCTATATTGGCGCTAGTACGGGTTCGCTGACAGCGTCCAGTGTAACGGGTAGTTCCTCTCTTGCATTAACGGTTGAGGCAGGCTTAAAACTCTCGAGCGTAAACGACCAGCCGATTAGTATCGAACTTGGTGACAATGTAAACCCCGCTACCGTCGGCATAATCGAAGCAAACTCTACAGCACAAGGGCGCTTTGGTGTGGCGATAGCCTCGATTAGCATCGACACAGCCGCCAACGCGCAAAAAGCTATTCCGGTGGTGGATAGGGCACTTGATGCAATTAATGACGTGCGCTCCCAGCTCGGTGCGGTAAACAACCGCCTCGACTTCACCATTAATAACCTGCTGGTGGTGGCAGAGAATACCGATGCGGCGCGATCGCGAATTATGGACGCCGACTTCGCCGCCGAAACCGCGGCCTTGAGTCGAGCGCAGGTACTGCAACAAGCATCGCAAGCGATGCTCGCACAAGCGAATGCTCAGTCGCAACAAGTGTTGCAGCTGTTGCAGGGTTAAGAGAAAAAACCGAGATTGTTGAAAGGAGAGTTTAGTTTATGGATAAGGTGCAGAAAAATAGCACGCAGCTTTAGGTCCATCCCACCTCTAATAGGGATCGTAGCTGACAGGATGACCTCCACGGATGGAGGAAATACTGGAAATGCAGCGGTCCGGCGGTCCGGAGCAATTTCCAGTGAGTCAGCGACGAAACCTACACGGATGTATATACGGTGGTCCCTATTAGAGGTGGGATGGATCTAAAGCGGTCTTTCTACGAAGACACTTAATAAAGAGAGTTAAAAGAACACAAGAGTTGGGCAGAATTGCAGGGAAGCAGTTCAAGGATAAATAAGGTAGAAACCATGGACCAAGAGTGAAAACCGGTGTTTTAATTCACTCTATTTAAGCAAGACACATCATCCTATTGCGGCTTGTTATTAAAACAGGCCGTTTTGCGTTGTTTTTAGAAAATAGTAAAAAAGTACTAAAGAATTTTCCTCCTAGGCCGAAAGTCTGGCTAGAAGCGCTCAATTAGTGAGCTTCTGGTTTCAGGCACGCTTGTATCTATGTGCACTGGTAAATAAAAAGGTTAGGAGGCTTACCATGGCTCTAGTAATTAATACCAACATCACATCACTGAACGCTCAGCGCCAGTTGGGCAAGTCCAGTATGATGATGGAGACCGCTATGGAGCGCTTATCATCGGGTAGCAGAATTAACTCTGCCGCTGACGATGCTGCGGGCCTGGCGATCTCCAACCGACAAACTTCCCAGATCCGAGGTTTGGACCAGGCAGTTCGTAACGCAAACGACGGTATCTCACTGATACAAACAGCAGAAGGTGCACTGCAAGAGAGTACTAACATCTTGCAACGTATGCGTGAACTAGCCATCCAATCGGCCAACGGTATTTACAGTGATACCGACCGTGCAACATTGGATGCTGAGGTTCAACAGCTTGTTTCAGAATTGGATCGTATCGCGACTTCCACCTCGTTTAACGGCCAAAACATCTTAGATGGCACACTTTCAGAAGTTGACCTTCAAGTGGGCTCAGAAGCGAACCAAACTATCAGCTTTGAAGTTGAAGCTGTGGATGCTGACACATTAGGCATGGGTTCGTTGAGCGCAGATGTGGTCGGCGGCGAGATTGTTAGTACGCTAACGGGACTATCTGAGAACGATATTCTTATTAACGGCCAGGCTATCGGAGCGTTTTCTTCCACCGAATCGCTTGAAACGCTAGTTGGCAATATCAACGAAAATGTAAACGGTGTGACCGCTTCTACCGTCGTTGAAATGGTGGCCTCTTCAATTGGTACCGGTATCGTTGGTACAAGTACCGCGTCCACGATTACTGTGACCAAAAACGACGGTACATCCTTTGTGGTCAATGTTCTCGATACGGATACTCTTGAAGAATATGCCAGTAAAGTTGTTGAGAACTCCGGTGGCTTGGTCAGCGCTTCGGTCAATGATGATGGCTACCTGACTGTTTCGGCGCAGGATGCTCAGCAGCTTACTATTGGAGGAGGTGCTAGCGTAATCGGGGTTGTTTCGACCGATAATGTTACCGCTAAAATCGTGCTTGAGTCAGACAATGGTGAGGACATTACCATTCAACGCGGCGCTACCGGCACAATGGCCGACTTGAACAACTATGGCTTCCGTGAAACGGCCACCGCCGGTGTAATTGTTGGCGCGGGCCTTGTGCAGACGGATAATGGTGCTAATGAGGCCTTAAGTGTTGGCGAGTTGACAATCAACGGTGTTGAAATCGACAACGACGACACGGGTAGCTTGATCAAAAAGATCGATGCCATCAATGAAGTAAGTGACCAGACCGGTGTTACTGCAAACGCCTACGCGCAGGCAGTGATCGATATGAGCACTTACACAGCATCCGCAGCCTCCGATACCATTGTCATCAACGGTATCACGGTGGACCTCGCGATCACCAGTGGTGACTCGGATGAGTCCATTGTCACCACACTTAACACCTTTACGGATGAAACAGGCGTGAGTGCTCGACTATCGGGTAGCCGTATTGTCCTAGAGTCCGACCAAGGTGCTATTGAGCTGGATACACAGGTTGCCAATGCCTTCTTAGTGGATGTCACCAAGGTAACCATTACCACTGCGTCTGCGACAGGAACGTTTGCTGAGGCTACAACCACTTTGACTTCTTCAGCGACATTTACTGTTGAAGCCGGTCTTAAACTAACCAGTCAAAATGGTAACCCGATTAGCGTTGAACTCAGTGATGGTACTGACTTTGCTCGCTTGGGTCTAATCGATGCAAATAACCTCGGAAGTTCGTCCTTCGGTACGTCAGTATCTTCGATCTCAGTTGATACAGCTTCAAATGCACAATCAGCTGTAACGGTGATTGATAACGCACTTGAGAGTGTGAACGACCTCCGATCACAACTGGGTGCGGTTAGTAACCGTCTCGATTTCACCATCTCCAACTTGTCGAACGTGTCGGAAAACGCCTCGGCAGCGAGATCGCGAATCATGGACGCCGACTTCGCCGCAGAAACAGCTGCATTGAGTAAAGCACAAGTACTGCAACAAGCATCGCAGGCCATGTTGGCTCAAGCGAATGCAAGACCGCAGCAAGTACTTTCACTCTTACAGTAAGGAACACTTTTTAAAGATTGAGTAGTTAGTAGGAAGGGGGAAGGACCCCCACCATCATCAAGGAATGTGAATTCGCCGGGGGGTATAGCTCTCCGGCTTTTTCGGTTTGAGTCTCAAGGCTTTGAGACCCAAAATTTAGTGAAGCAACATTGGATATAGCGGTTCGATTTAAGGATGTCGTTAAGAAACATCATGATGAGTTTCGAGGCGAAGAACCGAACACCTTGTAGAGGTAGCCCATGAACGAAGTAAGCTCGTTACGCGGAACGCAACAGCCGCCTGTGTCAGCTTCTTCTAAGGCAACGCCGACTGAAAAAGTTGACGCCGTTAAGGTTGATACAACGGCAGCAGGTTCAAGTGGCCAAGTCGCCGGCAAAACTTTGCCGGCTGGTCGCGAGTCTGCCGAGTTAAGTTCTAAACTTCGCTCGGAAAATGCCGATAAACCTAATGTAGCCGAGGAAAATGACACTGCTAAGGAAGTAGAAGACGCAGTCGCATCTATGAACAGCTTTGTACAGTCTGTCCAGCGCGATTTGCTGTTTACCGTTGACAACGATTTGGATCGTACCGTCGTGAAAGTCGTCGACACAGAGTCGGGTGACGTCATTCGACAAATACCTGAGGAGACGTTCCTGGAATTGGCACGAAACATGAAGGAACGCGGTGAACTACACTTAGTGGATGCGACTGGTTAATAATTAGCCAGTTTTAGGCAAGCCCGCCTAGGGTAAGCTGTCAGGACCGCAGGTTGATTGCAACCGCGGTTGGATACTTCCGCTTTTAGAAGGCGGTTGAAAGGAGAGCGTTTGGCTGGAAATGCCAGACGATGGACAGCTATTTACCCCAAGCAACGGTGCTTGTTAAGGCTGTTATTGGCCGCTAACTGTTTCGGCCGATTGCCATATAAACCCCGTGTCCCTTGTGTTGCCAAGGGTGTAGTCCAAAAGTAGGGTTAATTTATGATCGACAACAATATCATTCAATCGATTGGTGCCGGTTCCGGTATTGATACGAGCAATATCGTGGAGCAACTCGTCGAAATTGAAAGAGCGGGTCCGCAACTTCGCTTGGATACAAAAAAGGAATTATACGAATCACAAATATCGGATTATGGGAGCCTAAAAAGTGCGATGTCCACGCTGCAAACGGCCATTCAAGCGCTAACGGACGAAGAGGGTTTGTACAGCAAAACTGCTTCGTTTACCGAGAGTGATGCACTCGTTCCCACAACGCTTGATACAGACACGCAAACGGGTACTTATTCGTTTGTCGTTAGTGATATTGCCCAGTCTCAGTCGTTTTCATCCACTACTTTTTCAGACCCCACTGATGCAGTGGGTGAGGGTACTCTCACCTTTAGCTTTGGTTCTTGGGATGCTGGCCTTACGGCGTTTACTCAAGATACCGACCAAGATCAGGTAACCGTTACAATCGATAGCAGTAACAATACGCTAAACGGCTTGCGCGACGCGATTAACGACGCCGATATGAATGTGCAGGCCTCGATCGTCAACAATGGTTCGAACTATGTACTTTTAATTACTGCAGAATCAGGTGCATCAAACGAGCTGGAAATTACTGTTTCTGAATCCGGCGGCAGCCCAACCAATACCGATAGCAGTGATTTGTCGCGTTTTTCGTTTGTAGCGGGTGGCCAGCAGCTTACCCAAGACCAAGAGGGTAAAGATGCGTCTTTAACCGTTAATGGCTTGGCTGTTACACGTTCATCTAACACCATTAGCGACGTTGTCGAGGGTCTTACGCTAGACGTGTTAAAGTCTGCACCGACGGAAACTATTACCGTAACGGTTTCAGATGACAAGGCTTTTGCTGAACAAACAATTCGTGATTTTGTCGATGCCTACAATGCTTTTTTGGAAGAGATCGAACCGTTGGTTGGGGTCGACCCTGAATCAGAGGAGGGAGAGCGCGGCTCTCTATATTCGGATTCACTTGCCAAGTCCGTCACTTCGCAATTTAGAAGTTTGATTAGCTCTACTGTCACCGGTTTAAGTGACACTAACTATACGGCAATTACCAATCTTGGCATTCGCACAGAATTGGATGGCACGCTCACCATCGACGAAAATGATTTTTCTACTGCGCTGGAAAGTAACTTTGAAGATATACAGCGCTTGATGGCGCCCTATACCAGCTCGACGGGATCTGGTATTGAGGTCAACAGTTATGGTGACCAAACTCAAGCGGGGTCGTACGCGGTTTCGATTACGACAAATCCTGCAAAAGGTTATGTCGATGCGGCGACAACGAGCGGCACTTATTTAGCCCCTAACACGAATGGTTATACATATACATTTAAGGTCAATGTAAATGGTACGGAGTCGGGGACTATTACCATTCCTACTGACGTTGATTATGGTTCTAGCGATGAGTTAGCCAATGCCATTCAATCGGCTATTAACGCCGATTCTACGTTGCAGGCCAATAATGCTTCTGTCATTGTTTCTTACAGCACGGACCACTTCGTTTTAACGTCCAATAAGTATGGTTCTAGCTCGACGGTCAGTTTCGTTGATCCGAGCACCGACGCCGATACGCATCTTGGTTTTTCAACTACGACTGCGACGACTACATCGGGCGTTGATGTTGCGGGTACTGTAGGTGGGGAGACAGGTTTTGGTTTGGGCAATGTACTGCGTCCTAAACTGGACTCTAATGCTGACGGCCTGAACCTGATTGTTAGCGAAACTGCAACCACTTCAACGGTAAATTTTACACGCGGGTTTTCCGGCGAGTTTGATGTGCTTATCGATCAGTTTTTGCAAACTAATGGCTTGTTTGATCAGCGCGAGGATAATTTAACAATTAAGTTAGATGATATCGATGAAGATCAAACGCTGCTAGACTCCAGAATGGACGCTTACCACGAGCGTTTAATGCAGCAATTTATTGCGATGGAAAATATTCTTAATGGCCTCAACAGTTCTGGGTCGTTTTTGGAAAACTTGGTGAATACTTTGCCGTTTACGGCTTCTAATAATAGGTAGTTTTCTCCCTTATTGTAGTAAAGAGCTTGCTCCTGACGTATAAAGGTTTCTTTGTAGAGACTCCGCTCAAGGCCTGTCCCAAGGTTATTCTCGAACGTCGTGAATACTTCCCTGTAGACTCCCTCACCAACGTCGTGTTGTTGAGGGTCGTGAATAACCTTGGGAAAGGCCTTGAGCTCAGTGCCAGATTCTGGGTTTTCGTTATTGTTTAAGCGATTGTGTTAGCATCTGCGTAAAAGCCTTAGCATCTGCGTAAAAGCCTTAAAAGCTGCCGAAACGAATTGTGACGATTGAGCCCTGTAGTTTGTGCCAGCGCAAAGTCGCGCTGACCTTCCATCATTTGATTCCGCGTAAATTGCATCGTCGCAATTTCTTTAAGCGCCATTATTCCAAGCAGGAACTCAATTCTGGTATAAACATTTGTCGCCTTTGTCATTCAGGTATTCATCGCCTTTACGACGAAATGTATTTGGCAAAAAATTTAAATACTCTAGAAAAGCTTCAAGCGGATAATGCTCTGCAGAAGCATTTTGCTTGGGTTGCGAAGCAGAAAAGAACTTAGTTTTAAAATTAGTTAAACAAGGGTTTAATATGTCCATTTTTAGTCGTGAACAAAAAAAGAAAATGCCAGCGGCCAGTGAGGCGCTGCCGGGTCGCGCTCAGGCGATGTTGGTGTCGGATAAGCATCTTGTGTTGGGCGCGCCATTGAAAGGGCCGTTTCCGGAAAACCTGCAAAAAGTTTTGTTTGGTATGGGATGTTTTTGGGGCGTGGAAAAATTATTTTGGCAAGCTGGTGGGATACACACTACGGCGGTGGGTTACAGCGGAGGTTATACACCCAACCCAACGTACGAAGAAGTCTGTAGTGGTCGTACAGGGCATAATGAAGTTGTGTTAGTTGTTTATAATCCAGAGCTTATACAGTTTGGCGATCTTCTTTGTTTATTTTGGGAAAATCACAACCCAACCAGCGGCATGCAGCAGGCAAATGATGTCGGTACCCAGTATCGCTCAGGAATTTATGTTTTTAGTGAAGAGCAAAAATCCCTGGCTTTAGAAAGCAAACAGCAATATCAAAATAAGCTGACTAAAGATGGCGGTGCACTGGCTATAACAACTGAAATTCTCGATGCCAAAGCTTTTTACTATGCCGAGGATTATCATCAACAGTACCTGGCAAAAAATCCCGGTGGCTATTGTAATGCACAAACGATAGGAGTAACCGGCTTGCCGAGTTATACATAGCTAACTTTTGCCACAATCTTAACCAACTTATTTGGTCAAGTGAGTCAATAACCAAAAGTAAGCCCAGTTATATTGACATTAGTTACATTGATATTAGCTACGTTGGTATTAGCTACGTTGAAACAAGCTAGGTTGACTTTAGTGTGGTTGCGGAATTTATTGTTCCGCTTACACAAAGTCTTCAATCTAAAATAAAAAAATACACGAATAAATACCTATTGTTTGTTCTCAAGCACGACTATATTTTGACAAAAACGATGACGATACAAACCAATGTGCTCACCTCATATATGGGAGATGCGTTTTTTCGTTTGGCCCCGAAGTTACAGCAAGCGCATGTAGGGCACGTGTGTTTGCGTGGTTGGGCAACTGTTGAGCGTGGAAATTGGTTAGCACACTTGATATGCAATGTGATGAGGTTTCCGAAAGCATCGCAGAGGTGTGAACTGAAAGTCGAATGCAAACATAGCAAAACACGAATGGAGTGGAAACGCAATTTTGCAGGTGTAAAAATGGAGTCCTACTTCGAAATAAAAAAAGATTTTTTGCTTGAAAAACTCGGTATGCTTAAAATTTATTTTAATGCTATCGAGGAAAATACCAGTTTGCATTACAAGCCTGTTTTTATGACTTATTTCGGATTGCGGCTACCAAAATTTATTTCGCCATTGGTTATTGCTTATGAAAGCGAGGTAGATGATAAATATCGTTTTTTTGTCGATGTTAAAATGCCGCTTATAGGAAGGGTTATCGCTTACAACGGTGAGCTTGACGTGATTACGCTTTTCGATGGATGAAAAGACTTTGATATGAAAACTATTCTCGTTATCGGTGGCTACGGTAATTTTGGTAAACGCTTAGCGACGAGTCTGTTGCAATACTATTCAGTCAATTTAGTTATTGCGGGTCGTTCACTGGAAAAAGCGCAACAGTTTCAAGCGCGTGCGCAAACTCAATTTTCAAAAAAAATCGCAGTCATTAAATTAGATGTTTTGCATGACGATTTGGCGCAGGTATTTAAACAGCTACGCCCCTTTATTGTGATTAACGCTTCTGGTCCCTATCAGATGCAGCGCAATACAAAAAATAATTACCGTGTTGCGCAAGCGTGTGTTGAAGCCCGCTGTCATTACGTTGATTTAGCCGATGACAGAGTTTTTGTATCGCAGTTTGCTGCTAACCTCAATGACCGGGCAGAAGCTGCTAAAGTGATGTTGGTAACCGGCGCAAGCACTGTCCCGGGTTTGACGGGTGCAGTTATCGATTACCACAAGGAAAATTTTGCCAAAATTAACACCTTAAATTATGGTATTTCGCCAGGTAATAAAACCGAGCGGGGGCCCGCTACGGTTGGTTCAATCCTTTCTTATACCGGCCAGCCTTTTTTAACTAAAAAAGAGGGCGAGTTCGTGACTATCTATGGATGGCAGGGTTTGAGTCGTTATGATTTTGGCGAACCGCTCGGTAAAAGGTGGATGAGTTATTGTGATATTCCCGATTTAACTCTACTTCCCGAGCGTTATCCAGAAATACAAACCATTACTTTTAAAGCGGGCTTGGAAGTTTCGTTGTTACATCTTGGTTTGTGGTTTTTATCAGGGTTTTCGCGCATTCGCCTTATTAAGAACTGGAGCTTTGCCACAAGTTTTTTGACTTGGTTGAGTGAGCGGTTTATGGCTTGGGGTTCTGATGCGGGAGGTATGTTTGTCGAGCTTCACGGCCGGGAGGCTAATGGAGGGAATAAAACGCTTGTTTGGCATCTTGTTGCCGAAAATGGGCTTGGCCCCAATGTTCCGACGATTGCAGCGGAATTGCTTGTTAAAAAAATGCTGGAAGGAAAAATAAAGTTAGGCGCGATGCCCTGCTTAGGGCTTTTTAGTTTGGACGAGTTTTTTACCGTGGCTAAGCGCTGGAATATCGTTCAACGTGTTGAATCGAAAAAATCGTAGAATTTTGTTGTTTCTGTTTGTTAAATAATCATATTGATTGTTAAGTATTCTCCTAGTCTATATATAAGCGTTTTTAACGGTTTAAACGTTAGAATTTTTTAAGCTATAACGGATTAAATATACATTCGCGTAGACAAATCCCCATTTCTATTAATAGAATCTGTCGCTCACAAGAGTGTATACACTCTTGCTGCATGAAAATTAATCTTATTGTTTAATAAAACTACTATTTTCCGTGGTAAAAATTGCGCTTCTAATGCAATACCAATAAAAGCTGCGGTATATATAGTCACAATATTTTGTGACTTACCTGGGGGGGACCAATGAAAAAAAGTATTTCATATTACCAACTGTTGAAAGACATACAGACAAGCGTTGCTTGTTCGCTTTTTGTATTAGCGGCGAGCCCAGCAGTGTTAGCGCAGGATGGTGAAGATGAGGAAACTGTGTCTGAAGAAACGATTGTTTTTGGTGTTCGGCAATCGATTCAAGATGCTATATCCATGAAGCGAAATGCCTCGCAAATTGTCGATGCGATTTCTGCTGAAGATATTGGTAAATTGCCAGATGATAATATTGCTGAAGCGTTGCAACGCGTGACGGGTATTAGTATTCAACGCGATGAATTAGGTGAGGGTAGAGGCTTTCAAATTCGTGGTCTCTCGGGAGTCCAGGTAACGATAGATGGTCAGGCTCTTGCGAGTGATACTTTTGACGATCGTGTGAACAGTTTTAGCGCGTTAGATTCTTCGTTAGTAAAGGCGATCGAAGTACAAAAGACATCGCGGGCCGATCAGCTTGAAGGTGGCGTTGGCGGAACCATTGCGTTGATAAAGCGCAAACCCTTTGACTTTGATGAACAGACGGTTCAAGCCAAACTTGAATTGAACGATAATTCGCTTGAAAGCGATTTAGGTTATGAATTCGGTGCTTTTAGCACAAAGACCTGGGATTTAAGTAATGGAGGACGGATCGGTATTTTAGCCAATATAAGTCGGTCGGAAAAAAATCAAGTCACG